>CAJUQV010000001.1 GCA_910588335.1 uncultured Ruminiclostridium sp.
GGAGAGCATCTGCCTTACAAGCAGAGGGTCACAGGTTCGAGCCCTGTAACTCCCACCAAAAAACAGTCGGACATATAAGCTTGTCGGCTGTTTTTTAAAGTATTGATGTTTTTTGTTTTCTTATTTCTTTAAGGAATATCGTTTTTGCTTCCTTCATAATCAATGTCGCAGGATTGCCTAAAACGTGTTCCAATTTTGTTCTTTTATCCTTTTATTGATGATTGCAGCAATTGCTCGCCAATACGGGTAAAAGAAATATTGGCTCGGTAGTTCAGCTGGTTAGAACGCTAGCCTGTCACGCTAGAGGTCGTGGGTTCGAACCCCATCCGAGTCGCCACCGTCGAAAGGCGGCAGCCGGTTCCCCAAAAAAGAGCGGCTGTTCTTAACCCCCCTTTACTTTTATCACCCAATCCTCATCCCATATACAGATGGGATGAGATGCTCCTGTAGCTCAGTTGGTAGAGCAGAGGACTGAAAATCCTCGTGTCGTTGGTTCGATTCCGATCGGGAGCACCAGAGAGATTGAAAAATCTCTTAACCGCGGATTTAGCTCATCTGGTAGAGCGCCACCTTGCCAAGGTGGAGGTAGCGAGTTCGAGCCTCGTAATCCGCTCCAGTAGCTTATTTTAATTTTTTGGAATATTTTTCGTATGTTCCGAATAAGCTATACCAAGCTCTTGCAAAAGCGGGGGCAATGAGATTTTCGTTTTTGTGAACAAAAGTTGCGTATTCACAAAAGCGAAAATCGGCGCTATAGCCAAGTGGTAAGGCGTGGGTCTGCAACACCCTGATCCCCGGTTCAAATCCGGGTGGCGCCTCCAGCTAAATATGACCAAAAAGATATTATGCCCACAAATGGCTGTACAAAGTCATTTGTGGGCATAATATCTTTTTGTGAAAAACAGGATTCGCCATCCGCAAATATTCTCGTAACGAAACAGGACTTGATTTAAGATTGCACCCTAAGCCATACTCTTTGATCATACATATATTTCTCTATACCTTCATTAAAGATTAAGGCTTGTTTGAAAATAAAGATAGGAGTAATACTAATCCCTTTTTAAACTGTTGGATTAGTGTTTGGGCGCAACTCTTTTTAAACTATGGATAAAAAAGGGATTGATATAAAAATGATTTTTTTTGATATTGATAATACTTTAATTGATTATAATACTTCTGAAAAAAAAGCTATAATGGAATTGTTTAAGACAAAATATGATATTTTATTAAATGATGAGCAGGTGCAATATTGGCATACTATATCAAAAAAATATTTTGACAGATATTTACATGGTGAACTGAAATTCAAAGAACAAGGGAAAAAACGTTTTTGTGAAATGACGAATTTTTGTGGCAGGAATATTGAAGAAAGAGAAGGCGTGTTGTTATTTTGTGATTATCAATTTTTGTTGGAAAAGAATTGGATACTGTTCAGTGATGTTAATGATGCAATTAAATTATTGAAGGATTTTAGACTTGGAATAATAAGTAACGGGAAATCCAAACAACAAAAATCAAAATTATTATGTACGAATATAGATGACCATTTTGAAATAGAATTATTTTCTGAAGATATTGGAAAAGCAAAACCATGCACGGATATTTTTTGGGAAGCTGTAAGAAAATCGGGTGAAAAGATAAATGATATTATTTATGTGGGAGATAATGTTATTACAGATATAATTCCGTGTGAAAAAATAGGGATAAAAAGTGTACTTATTGATAGAAAAGGTGAAAGTGATTCTTGTCACACTACAATAAATAATTTATGCGATTTGAAGAGACTGGTTAAAAAATGGTTATGATAGAAGGCAGTGCGGTATGTGCGTACTCATACTAATCTTTGATCAAGGTATAATAATACGAATGATCGATAATTAGTGCTTATACCAATCCAACAGTTTTAAAAGGGATTAGTATTAGGGTGCAATCTTTAAACAAGTTGTAGACTTGATTAAAGATTGCTATCAATTTAGAGAAAGGTCGGTCAGACTCCACCCCTTTTTTCACGGAACTAAAGAAAGGCTATCTGGTCATGACGCACCGGCAGCATATCGCTGCACTCAAAAAGCTCAACTTTTGTCGGGCTTTTTTACTTACCTAAATATGTACATAAACCGCATTATCGATTGCCAAAAAACATATTATGCCCGCAAACGTCCGTGTAGGTACGTTTGCGGGCATAACTGCCTTTAGCAGAAAATAATCCTTAGTCATCCATATAATTGTCTATACCTTAACCAAAAATTAGTATTGGTTAAGAATTATGTAGGTCATATTTTTACTTTATGTGCAGTTATAATTGTATAGCTATGAGCGTTTACCGTTATTCTGCAATTACCTGCAACAGCATACCAATTTTTTCCGATTCTTTCAATTATTGTGCCTTCAGACAAAATTTGTGTTTTGCACCATTGAACAGGGTCCTCCGCTTCAAGCTGTAAATTCCTTTTTATTCTTTCCGCACCCATTTCTGTTGTATGGAGTTTAACAATGTTTTCAATTAAACCATTCACTTAAATACTCCCTGCTCCAAACTCGCTTTTTCAGTATATATCACTTAGTTTTACCGGAAACACGAAACCGAATTAAGACTTTATTATTTAAACGACTCCGAAATCAGATCCCCTTCATTCAGCCCCGCAACTATAACCGTATACCCGTCAACAGTACCTCCTACGGAAACCGGCGTCTGTATTCTGTCACCGTTCTTTATCAGATAAACATATGTGTTTTCTCTGTTTGAAACCGCTCCCATAGGCACCGCGAGAACATTGTTCATCTCACTTGTGGTATAGTTGACGGTAGCCCACCCGGCAACAACAGCGTTCGGAGTTTCCTCCAACATTTTTTCCAGAACATCTGGCTCAAATCCGATAATGACGTTTTTACTGCTGTCCGCCGCCACGGGGCCGGTTTTAGCGGATTCAAACAGCATATTTTCTTTGGAATACTTCAGGTCAAACTTATACGCCCCGCTGTTGGGTACGCTTACGATTCTCCCCTCATAGGTATTTCCCGTTAAAGTCACCGATACCTTTGCTCCCAATCTATATTTATCCTCTTCTTCTTTTTTGGATGGAGCGCCTATGTAGGCGTAAATTTCATCGGGATGCGCGATGGAGCAGATATAGGTTCCTTCCTCAAGCTCTTCACCCACGGTAAGCGGCGCGGCGTCGGAAACTACGCAGTCATAGGGGGCTCTGATAGTGTAGCTGTCTATTTGGTACTGTATTGAATCAAGCACCGCTTTTTCGTACTCATATTCAAGCTTTGCCGCTTCGGTACCCAAGGCTTGACTGTTCTCATACGCCGCTTGAGTCAGTATTTCCTGCCTCCGATATGTATAGTCGAGAGCCGAGCTGTCCAATACCGCTATAACGTCGCCCTCTTTAAGCTCCTGAAGCCTTGACAGCTTATAGCTCACCAAATTCGCCCCCGCGGGAGTATACAGCGAATCCGAAAGAGCATATCCCAAAGAGGCTCCGATATTTTCTCCGGAAGACAGGTTCATTCTTCCGACCTCGTACGTTCTATAGTCCTCATGCTGAACTCCCTCGTATATGGGGATCTCAATTTCTCCTTCAAGTCCGCCGGAACACCCCGACGATAAAGCAAGCCCAAGCGACAGCAAAGCTGCCGTTATCCTTTCAATACGTCCTTTTTTCATATTAAAACTCAAGCCTTTCAATAACCTCAAGGCACATTCTGCCGTTATGATAGGGACATTTCCACGGGTCAACAGCGGGCTTGAAATCCGCAGGCGTTCCGTTTTCGTCCACCTGCGAATACCACTCTCCGCCCTCGCGCCTGTCTATGATTTTTTCCTTTATATAATTCCAAACGGAACGGGAAATATGCTCATATTCGGAATCTCCGTACCGCTGATAAGCGTTTAGAAATCCTACAACGCTTTCCGCCTGTACCCACCATATGCGCCATGTGTTGATTTTGTCGTTTTCTCTCTCGTTGAGAACAGAACCTTCCTTAAAAGCTATGTCGGCTATGCTGCGTACTATTTTCCGATTCATTCCGGAAATCTTTTCCTTAAGCTCCTCAAAATCTTTCGATCCGCCGCCGGCTATAACGTCGCAGGCTCTGTCTAAAAGCCATGTGGCTTCGATATCGTGACCGTAGGAATGTATGTCCCCGATTACGTTCATTTCCTTATCAAAGAATACCAGGAGCTTTGAACCGTCCTTGTCATAGATTCTGCCATATGTAAGCTTAAGCTGAAAAATCAGCCTTTCAAGCACTTTTTTGTTTCCTGATACCCTGTACAATTCGGTATAGGCCTCGATAAGGTGCAATACCGTATTCATGGTCTTATCCGCCATCAGTCCGTTTTCGGAAAGAGCGTCGTTTTCGATAAGCTCAAACTCCCTGCTCTGTGCTTCCAGATACGCCACAGAGTCAACGCACTTCTTTTCCACCGTTTCAAACACTTTCAGAGCCAGCTCAAGCGCTTTCTTGTCTCCGGAAGCATCGTAATAGCTTGACATTGCATAAATGAAAAACGCCTGACAATAGGTATGCTTCATGGAATCGTTAACCGAGCCGTCGGCGTTCATCATCCAGTAAACACCGCCGTATTCCCCGTCAACACAGTGCTTTCCCAAAAAATCAAAGCAGTGGGCGGCTTTATCCAGATACTCCTTTTTTTTGAGCACAATATAGCAGTTGGAGTAAAACCAAAGTATTCGGGAATGAAGTATGACACCTTTGGGCGCGTCCTTGTCCGTCTTAAGCCCATAGCTTACAAATCCGTAGAATCCGCCTTTTTCATAATCGCAAAGAGCGTCCCAGAAGGGTATAATATGATTTTCAAGCTCTTTTTGTATTTCCGCTTTCATAAATGCTCCTTAAATCAATCAGTCAAAAATCTTATTCATAACAAGACCCGTGGTAAGTTTAGGATAAAAATAAGTGGATTTCTGAGGCATTTTTTCTCCCGCCGCCGCCACATTCTTTATTTCCTCAACCCTCGTGGGATTTAACAGAAAGCAGCAGTTCGCCCTTTGTCCGTCCACCTCCGAGAGAGCCTCGTCGGCGCTCCTTGTGTAGGTGAGATTTATCTGCTTTGCCATATTTTCCTTGTCAATGCCGAAAATACGCTCTAAAATCAAGGTGTGTAAAACGCTTACGTCCAATCCCCGCAGGGCTTCGCTTTTGTCCGGCAGCAATTCGGCCATCACCGAACGTTCCTTCAGCTTAAGGAGCGTGTAATTATTATCTCCGGTAAACATGACAAAAGCCTTTTCTCCGTTTTTGTAGGCTTCTTCAAGTCCTGTTTCTCCCTTTTCCCTGTTGAGATAAGGGGTGATTTCAAAGTATTCGGCGCATTTTTCGCATACGCTTTTATAATCGAAGCTTTTAAGCCCGCGCACTATCCTATGGGTGGGGAAAACCGCTAAGCCGTCGTTTTCCATATTGACAAGCATCATGGTCACATAATCGCTGCTGCCCGTTTCGTCAAGATTATCTCTTACATAGCTCCTGTAATTGAGCGCGGTTTCGTAACGGTGATGTCCGTCGGCGATATAAAGCTTCTTATCCGCCATTTTTTCGGCAATGCTTTTTATAATATAGGGATCGTCCACGACCCACATACGGTGAATCACGTTTTCATCGTCGGAAAATTCGCTGTTCGGAGCCTTTTCCGAGGCTTTTTTTATAATATTGAACACCGAATTGTCCTCATCGGTGTATAAGGAATATATCTGACTGAAATTACAGCCGGTTGCTTTCATTAAATTAAGTCGGTCGGCTTTCGCCTTGGACAGGGTTTCCTCATGAGGCAGGATAACGCCTTTTTCAAAAGGCTCCGCCTTTACCAAAGAGACGAAGCCCTTCACCTTAAGGTTTTTTCCAAACGCGGAAAACTCCATTTCATAAATATAGATTCCTTCTTTTTCATCCCGCTTAAGCACACCGTCGTTAATCCAGCTTCTGAGCGTTCCCGCCGCTTCGCGGTAGGGAGTGATATCCTCGCCCGCTTCGGTAGTGGGAAGCTCCAGCCTGATAATGTTGTATTCGTTTTTTTCGATAAGCCTTTGTCTTTGTTCTCCGCTTACAATATCGTAAGGGGGACAGCAAAGATTTTTTGGTTCTCCCGCCTTTTCGGTATAGCGTAAGCCCTTGAAGGGTTTTATTTCCGCCATTCGGTTGTATCCTTTCCTTGCCGCTTTCTCGGTTAAATCCCCGAAAGCGCTTTTTTTTATCTGACGCTTTGCCAAAAAAACGTGAATTAAATCGTACTGTCGGAAACCTTCTCGCTCTGGATGCTTTCAATGATTTCCTTAAGCTCGCTTTCGGGAGTCAGCGTATTGTAACTTTTTGAATTACCGCCGCTGCTTGCGTTTTCTCCCATTATCCCCGCGGCGGTAAGATTGGATTTGATAAGCTCCATAGCCTCGTTTATCTCCGCGTCGGGTTTAAGGTCAAGTATAAAACGTGCGTAATCGGCATAAGCCTGTTTATTTTTAAGGTGCTCAAGAAACTCTTTTACCCTTTCAGGATCATCACCGGCAAGAGCAAAAACCGCGTATCTGATAAACGACGCCAGATCGTCCGCCGCCGTAAGAACCGCGCTGTCATCCTCAAACAAAGTTCTCCACTCATTGTCATCCACAGTTCTCTCATACTTGCAGGCGCCCAATACCTCGCCGCTTTCGGGATCAATCCAGAACAGATCGGCGTTACCGTTAACAAAGCCCTGTTCGTACCTGTCAATTTGCTCCCATAAAGCGTCCTCAAGGGATCCGCCCTCGGAAACAACTTTCAGGATTCTGTCCATCAGCAGCGGAAGCTCGCCCGCTCCTACCGGAACGCGAAGGGAGAAAGAATCCCCTTCAAAAATATTTAAATTGTCCCGACATCTCGCCGTATAATCGTCACGGGTAAGGGTTTCCTTTTCGGTCTCGCTGAAACCGAATCGTTCCGCGACGGAAGTAACATACATATCGGCCAACGCTGCTTCCTTTTCTTTTTCCTCCGCCACCGAAAAGGGAAGAGCTTTTTCTATATCAGAGTAAAATTTTTCCGCGTCCGACTTTTCTTGCTCCCCGGCGTTATCGGTAATATCGTCCTTGGCTTCCGGCACGTCGGGAACAGTGGATATGTCGGTTATATTAAGCCCCAATATGCTTTCTTGGGAGCTTTGGTAAAGTCCCAACGCCGCGTCGAGCGCCTCCGTGCCGCCGAATATTTTTTCCGCGCCGTTGGTGAAAAGATACATGGCAAAGGTGTCGCTGCTTCCTGCGGGACCTACGGTTCCGCTAAGGTCAAAGATACCGATTCCGGGGTATGTGCTTACAGATTGTACAAGCGTATCCATTAAAAATACCTCTCATAATTAAAATATAAAACAACGGTGATTGTTTCGATAAAACCCGCCAAGCGCGGATTTGCCGTTTTTATTCATCGGCTCCGCAGCACTTTTTATACTTCTTTCCGCTTCCGCATGGGCATGGATCATTTCTGCCCACCTTTTTTGAGGAAGAGGTGTTTACGGGCGCGGCGGGCGACGAGGGAGGCGTGGGAGCGGGCTTAAGCACCTGCTGTCTCTGGGGCGGCTCCTCTCTGCGCACCTTTACGGTAAGGATCATTCTCACCGTATCCTCGCGAATGGAAGCTATCATCTCATCAAACATGGCGAAGCCTTCCAGCCTGTACTCAACAACGGGATCCTTCTGTCCCATGGAGCGGAGGTAAATACCCTGCTTAAGATCGTCCATGGCGTCGATATGGTTCACCCACTTCATATCCACGTTTTTAAGCAGAACAACGCGCTCCACTTCTCTCATAATGTTTGGGGTGATTTCCTGTTCCTTGGCTTCGTAAAGCTCCGCAACACGCTTTTGCAAAAATTCCTCAACCTGAGATTTTTCCAGCTCCTCTCTTTCGCTCTTGGTATATCTAAGATCCTCCGGAGTGGTAATAAATCCCATCAGGCTGTCGCGAAGCCCCTCTATATTCCAGTCCTCCGGGAGGTCGCCCTGACAGAACTGATCCACCGTTTCGGTAATATATTCCTTCATCATGGACTTTATGCTTTCGCTTACGTCCTCCCCGTTGAGCACCTTTGCGCGCTGGGAATAAATGGTGGCTCTCTGCTGAGACATAACGTCGTCGAAATCGAGAACGTTTTTGCGTATGGAATAGTTTCTTCCCTCAATCTTTCTTTGAGAGGATTCTATGGTTCTGGTAAGCACCTTGTTTTCAATTGGCATATCCTCGTCGATACGGAGGGTTTCCATCATGGCCTGTATGCGGTCGCCGCCGAATAATCTCATCAGATCGTCTTCCATTGAGATAAAGAAGCAGCTTTCGCCGGGGTCGCCCTGACGTCCCGCGCGGCCTCTGAGCTGATTGTCGATACGTCTCGACTCGTGACGCTCGGTGCCTAAGATATAAAGTCCGCCCGCTTTTCTTACTTCCTCCGCTTCGGGAGCTATTTCCTCCTTAAATTTATCGTTAAGCTCTTTAAACAGCCGCCTTGCTTCGATAATATTCTCGTCGTCGGTTTCCGAGAAGCCTGTGGCCTCGTTTATCAGCTCGTCGTCTATCTCCATTTTGCGCATTTTCGCCTTTGCCAGATATTCGGGGTTTCCGCCCAACATAATATCGGTACCGCGTCCCGCCATATTGGTGGCGATGGTAACCGCGCCCTTTTTACCTGCCTGCGCCACGATTTCGGCTTCTCTCTCATGGTTCTTGGCGTTCAACACCTCGTGTTTAATGCCGGTTCTTTTGAGCATTTTCGACAGAAGCTCGGATTTTTCGATGGATATCGTACCCACCAAAACGGGCTGACCCTTTTCGTGGCAGGCCTTTATCTGTTCGATAACGGCGCTGAATTTTCCGTTTTCGGTTTTATACACCTGATCCTGATGATCTTCTCTCACAACGGGCTTATTGGTGGGCACCTCGATAACGTCCAGCTTATATATGCCCCTGAACTCGTCCTCTTCGGTCATAGCCGTACCGGTCATACCCGAAAGCTTGTCGTAAAGGCGGAAGAAATTCTGGAAGGTGATGGTGGCCTGGGTCTTGCTTTCGTTTTTTACCTTTACTCCTTCCTTGGCTTCTATCGCCTGGTGCAGACCCTCGTTAAAGCGTCTGCCGAACATAAGGCGGCCCGTGAACTCGTCTACAATGATTATTTCACCGTCTTTTACCACGTAATCTACGTCAAGGCGCATTATACCGTGAGCTTTTATGGCCTGATTTATATGATGGAGCAAGGTCAGATTGTCGGGATCCATAAGGTTCTCCACCCCGAAATGCTGCTCGGCTTTTTTAACGCCGCGGGGAAGAAGCGTGGCGCTTTTTGCCTTTTCGTCAATAAGATAATCGCCGTCGTAATCGTCCTGACTTTCCTTTGAATCGGTCTCTACCATTTTATAGGGCTTTAACGTTACGGCAAACTTATCAGCTTTTTCGTAAAGGTCGGTGGATTTATCTCCGGGGCCGGAAATAATAAGGGGGGTTCTGGCCTCGTCTATGAGAATGGAGTCCACCTCGTCCACTATGGCGAAGTTGTGCTCTCTCTGTACAAGATCCTGTTTTCTTACCACCATGTTGTCGCGAAGGTAATCAAAGCCGAATTCGTTGTTGGTGCCGTATGTGATATCGCTGCTGTAAGCCTTTCTGCGCTGATCGTTGTTTTTTCCGTGAACTATAAGACCCACGGTAAGGCCTAAAAATCTGTGGACGCGACCTATCTGTTCGCTGTCGCGCTTGGCCAGATAGTCGTTTACGGTAACAACGTGAACGCCTTTTCCGGTAAGAGCGTTAAGGTATGAGGGCAGAGCGGCCACAAAGGTCTTGCCTTCACCGGTTTTCATTTCGGCAATGCGCCCCTGATGAAGCACTATGCCGCCCAATATCTGCACCGGGTAGGGCTTTATGGCGATAACGCGCCACATAGCCTCTCTGCACACGGCAAAAGCGTCGGGAAGAAGATCATCGAGAGTTTCTCCGCCCGCAAGCCTTTCTTTCAACAGAGCGGTCTGTCCCTGAAGCTCCTTGTCGCTCATGGCGGCATATTTCGGCTCCAGATCAAGTGTAGCCTGTTTCTTTGCTTCTATCCTTTTAAGCTCTTTTTCGGAATAGCTACCGAAAAGTTTATCCATTAAGCCCATTATTTTTTCCTTCCTTTTGTTTCGGGTCGTTTTTGTTATTATTTATTTTTATTGATATGTAGACAGTAAATAAATATACTGTTTTATTATACACCCTTTTTAAAGAAAAGTCAAATGCCTGGACGGGATTTTTAATATTTTTTAGGGCTTTTTTTGGAAAATGTGAAAATTAGGTGAAAATTTTTAATTTTTACCTTCAAAATCTTTACATTGATAAGATAATAAGGTATTATTTTAGTACCTTATTAAGTTGCCAAAAATAAGGAATTTGAAAAAACCTTAAAAACTTTTTATTTCAACGCGGGAGGCCGGCTTTAAGAATGGATATTTTAATACATGATTTAAAGGACGAAGAATTTCAATCTTTTTTCAGCAAAGCATATAACAACGTCCGTATTATTTCGGACACGGGCACAATACGACGTTGTATCGGTTGCTTCGGATGTTGGATAAAAACGCCGGGTAAATGCGTATTAAAAGACGGATACGGCAACATGGGCGAACTGCTTTCAAAATCGGAAAAAGTAACAATTATCAGCCGATGCTTTTACGGCTCTTACAGTCCGTTTGTGAAAAATGTTTTAGACAGAAGCATTCCCTATCTGCTTCCCTTCTTCAAAATAAAAAACAATGAAACTCATCATAAGCGGCGCTATCAAAACAATATCGAGCTGGATGTACATTTTTACGGCGAAAATATCACCGCGGAAGAAGAGGAAACGGCTAAGAAGCTGGTAAAAGCAAATTGTACCAATTTTTATGTTAAGAACTATGAAATTTCATTTTCAAAGTCATTGGAAGAACTAAGCGGAAAGGTGAACGCCATATGAATATATGTATTTTAAACGGCAGCCCGAAAGCGAGCAAAAGTACTTCCGAATTGCTTATCGAATATTTAATGTCATTTATCGGGGATAAAGAAACAGCAATCTACAATATTTGTAAAGCCGACCTTTCGGAAACGCAGTTTTCGCGGATACAAAGCAGCGACGCGCTTGTTTTTGTTTTCCCTCTGTATATTGACGGTATAAATTCCCAATTGCTGCGCTTTCTTATCGAACTTGAAAAAAGGGGATTCGGCAATAAGAACATCGGCGTATACTGTATCATAAACAACGGGTTTTTTGAGGGTCGGCAGAACCTTATATCCGCCGAGATCATGAAAAATTGGTGCAAAACCGTGGGGCTTACTTACTGTCAGACGCTTGGCGCAGGGGCGGGAGAAATGCTCCCGTTTCTTAAGGACATACCTTTGGGACACGGTCCCAACAGGAATCTCGGAATTGCGTTTCAAGAGCTGAGCCGTAATATATTGTCCCTGAATCGCGGTGAAGATTTATTTGTTTCGCCCAATTGTCCGCGATTTCTCTGGAAGATAGCTTCTTCGCTTAAATTTTGGTATCCGCGCGCAAAAGAGAACGGATTAAAAAGAAAAAGATTAAAAGACAGAGCGGATTAGAAGGAAAAAAGGATGACGGTAAAATACATAGAAAGCCTAAAATTTACGGGTAAGCTTCCCGAAAATACTTATCTTTCCGGGATACCATCCATAAAATGGCTTTCCGAAGAAAAAGAACTGATTTTCAATTCCGATATTACCTTTTTTGTCGGCGAAAACGGCGCGGGAAAATCAACGCTTCTGGAAGCCATCGCCCTGGCCGCGGGCTTCAACCCCGAAGGCGGCTCCAGAAATTTCAGTTTTTCCACCCGCGACACCCATTCCGAGCTATACGGAAACATTACCCTTTCACGCGGCTATATGCGGCCGAAGGACGGCTTTTTCCTGAGAGCGGAAAGTCTGTACAATTCCGCTACCTATATAGAGCGGTTGGACGAAATTCCCTGCGGCGCGCCCTTTGTTTCCGACTCCTACGGGGGAGCGCTTCATGAGGAGTCCCACGGGGAAAGCTTCCTCGCCATAGTGAAAAAACGATTTTTCGGAAGAGGTCTTTATATTCTCGACGAACCCGAAGCGGCATTGTCGCCTTTGCGGCTGCTTACTCTCATGCGGCTTATCGGCGATCTGGCAAAAAACGATTCCCAATTTATAATAGCCACCCACTCTCCCATTCTTATGGCCATGCCCGATTCAGAAATTCTTTTATTTTCCGACGGAGGAATACGCCCGATACCATATAGGCAAACGGAGCATTACCAGATAACCAAAAGATTTCTTGATGATCCCGAAAAAAATCTCGCCATGATTTTTTCGGATAATGCCGATTAAAAAATTTATAAAATTGGCAACATTTTTCGTTTGATTTGTTTTATATTTTATACTGATTTTTAATCAAGCCTACAACTCTATTAAAGATTGGTATTAGATTAAAAAGGAAGTGAAGAATTGAAATCAATACAAAAAAAGTGCCTTAAATGGAACACAAAATGCGCCCTTTGCCTTTTGCCAAGCCTTTTGGGAACATTGGCGTTTTTTGTGGCGCCCTTTATAAGAGTTATCTATTATTCCCTTATCGACAACCAGTTCCGAAGAAACCTTGTGGGCTTTGATAATTACATAGACACTCTTGCCAACGAATATTTTCTCCTTGCCCTTAAAAATTCTCTTTTGCTGATAGTTATATGCGTGCCCATAGTCGTGATTCTGGCTCTTGCGGTTTCCTTAGTTCTCTCCTACGGTATCAGATGGGTTAGGAAAACGCGTGCGGCCTTTGTACTCCCTCTTGTGATACCCACCGCAAGCATAGCTTTGATCTGGCACAGCGTTTTCGCTTCGGATACCTCAGTGCTTCCCGTTTATCTTCTTTTTATATGGAAGAATACGGGAATATGCGTGGTTCTTCTTACGGCGGCCTTTACCGCTATTGACCACTCTATATTTGAGGCGGCGAAATTGGACGGCGCGGGAAGCTTCACACTGCACAAGAAAATAACCGTTCCCATGGTAATGCCCACGATATTTTTCGTCTCCTTGCTCACCATAGTAAACAGCTTTAAAATATTTAAGGAAATATACCTTTATTACGGGACGAATTATCCTCCCGACCACAGCTATACGCTTCAGTATTACATGAACAACAATTTTCTTAAGCTGGACTATCAAAGTCTGGCTGCCTCCGCCGTTTTAACCTCCGTATTGATATTCGGCATAGTTATGGCGGGAATGGCGCTTCAAAGGAGGTACCGTCAATGAAAAAGCTTATCGGAATAATATTCGCCGTTCTTTCTGCGGTGTTCCTTATTCCCGTTGCCGCTACGGTATTTCTTTCCTTTTACTCCGAGGGGGGATTTACGCTTGAGTGCTATAACGATCTGCTTTTCGACTGCTTTGTGTTTTATCCCATGTTCTGGAACAGCGTCCTGTATGCCGCGGCAATAACGCTGATTCAGCTTCCGGTGGTAATATTGTGCGCTTTTGGATTTACATGGGCGAAATTCAGAGGAAAGGGAATACTTTTCATTTTCTACATAGTTCTTATGATGATGCCCTTACAGGTAACCATACTTCCAAACTATATCGGACTAAGGGATATGGGCTTGATAAACACGCAGTGGGGTATCATACTTCCCATGATATTCTCCCCTTTCGGCGCGGTGGTAATGCACCAGTATATGAAGGGCACCGATTCCTCGGTAATAGAAGCCGCACGGCTTGAAACCAACTCGGTTTTTCGGGTAATTCTCGTAAGCGTTATACCTCAGCTGAGAGTATGTATATTTGCGGTAGTGCTGTTTGTGTTCGCCGAATGCTGGAATATGGTGGAGCAGCCTATGCTGTTTCTGAACGATAAAGGCCTTAAAACGATATCCGTATTTATCTCCGAATCGGGAAGCTACGCGGGCGCGGTATTGTTTCCCGCAGCGGTCATATTTCTTATACCCGTGCTTTTGCTGTATCTGTTTTTCAGCGACAGCCTTGAAAAGGGACTTACATTGGGGGAATTATCATGAAAATTATCGCAAAAAAAACAACCTTGATATTTACCGTACTGTTTTTCGCAATAATGCTTTTTCTGACTTTTTTCGCCGAAAGCATACATATCTCGTCACTGCCGCAGGTTGAAGCGGAGAGGGCGGAAACGCGGCGCTTTTCAATAAACTCGGTTTCGACGGACGGAGAGATCACGCAATACTCCTCGGAAAAGACCGCCGTTTCGGAAAAAATGCTCGGCGAAGGAATATTCGTGGTTTATACGACCGAAAAAAACGGTACCAAACGAAGCTTTGTAAGGCTGGTATTTCCGGAGGTGGGCGAGGGCAGATCCGACGACGGATATCGGGAAGTAATATCGGGAATTAACTACGGCGACAGAATAATCAAATCAACAACTAAAGAGCTTTACGACGGCTGCGAGGTGAACGTCATAAAATGAATATAAAAATAAATATCGAGAAAAACAGAACCGAGCGTAAAAACAAGCTGTTCCGAGGTTTCGGAATGGTAAGCGCCAACAATTCTTCAAGACTTCTTATAGATTATAAAACTGAACACCCAAGGCGCTATCGGGAAATCATGGAACTTATTTTCGGTGAAAAGGGACTTAATATACGCCATCTGAAGGTGGAGCTGGGTTCCGACATAAACTCCTCGTCGGGCACCGAGCCGTGCACCAAAAGATATAAGGACGAAAAAGCGCAGGTACGACGCGGCGCGGCGTTTATACTTGCGGCGGACGCAAAAAAGATAAACCCCGATCTTACTTTGGATATGCTTTACTGGAGCGAACCGAAATGGATATCCGATATCGGAGCGGAAAACGACAGATACGAAGCCCGCTATAAATGGTTTAAGGACACTCTTAACGCCGCTTATGACGAGCTGGGGATTAAATTCGACTGCGTAAGTCCCAACCGAAACGAAAGGGCGGTGGAGCCGGAATGGATAAAATACTGCTCAAAAAGACTGAAAGAGGAAAATGACTGCCGCTACGATTTTTCAAAAATAAAAATCGTAGCGGCAGACGAAGAAGGGAGCTGGCGCATAGCCGACCTTATGCTTGAGGACAAAGAGCTGCTTTCCGCGGTGGATATAATAGGAAGCCACATATACCAGGACGGTAAAATCGCGGTACGGGAAAACGATTTTGTCAAAACGGAATATATACATGACAATTCCGCCGAGGATTTCGATCCGAGCTGCCCTCACAGCTTAAAAATTTCCGCTTTATACGATATTTTGGAATATTATGTCGATGAAAAGCTTATCTTTTCTCACAGGGAAGCGGAAAGGACAATTAGTCGCTTCGCTCCTATTTATCTTTTTATTGGATTGCTATAGTATAAAAACGAAAGGAAACGCGGAATGTATAAGATAATGATAGTTGAAGACGACGCCGAACTTGCCTGCCGAATGAAGAAAAAGATCGAATCATGGGGCAACGAGGTATACTGCGCAAAAGATTTCGGCAATATTATAGGGGATTTTACCGGATTTGACCCACACATGGTGCTTATGGACATTTCGCTCCCCTTTTATAACGGTTATTACTGGTGCGCCGAGATAAGAAAAATTTCCAACGTACCCATAATTTTCGTTTCCTCCGCTTCCGACAATATGAATATAGTAATGGCCATGAATATGGGCGGAGACGATTTTATAGCCAAGCCCATTGATCCGGACGTAATGACCGCCAAGATACAGGCGGTTTTAAGGCGCGCTTATGATATGGCGGGAAAAATTCCCATTTTAGAGCACAGGGGCGCGGTGCTTAACCTTAACGACGCTTCTCTTACCTATAAAGGAGAAAGAATCGAGCTTACAAAAAACGAATTTCGCATACTTCAGACTCTTCTGGAAAACAAGGGAAAAGCGGTAAGCCGCGATACGCTTATGATAAAGCTGTGGCAGATGGATTCATATGTGGAGGAAAACACTCTTACGGTGAACGTCACAAGACTGCGCAAAAAGCTGGCGGGCGCAGGGCTTCCCGACTTTATAGCCACCAAGGTGGGAATAGGATATATAGTGGAGCAGTAATAAAAGGAGTTTTTTGTGAAAAAAGAAAGTATCTTTGTAATTTTTATCAAATATATTGTACAGCACCGATACATTTTGGTGCTGTCCGCCGCGGCGTTTATCATCTGTGCCGCGGTATTTTTTCTGTACGGTCTGGAATCCGAAGGCCTGTTTTACGCCTTCGGGCTTTGCGGGGCCATGTGCGTGGCTGTCGGCGCTTTTCGTTTTGCTCACTATGCCGTAAGATACCGTGAACGTAAAAAGGTGATCGACAGCATAATGCTTACCGCCGAAGTGCTCCAAAAGCCGGAAACGCCCCTTGAAGAGGATTATCAGAGTATGATATTCGCTTTAAAAAAAGCCCTTGACGAAGAGATAACCAAAAAAGACAGCGATCTGCGGGAAGGTCTCGAATACTATACCACATGGGTGCATCAGATAAAAACCCCCATTTCCGTAATGCGCATGATATTGGAGGGGGAGGATACCGACGAGCACAGGGAGCTTTCTCTCCAGCTTTTCAGAATAGAACAGTATGTGGAAATGGTGCTTAACTATATAAGATTGGGAGGCGGGTCGGACTTTGTGTTTAAGGAATACGAGCTTGACCCTATTATAAAGCGGGCGGTACATAAATTCGCCCCTCAGTTTATACGAAAGCATATCGGCTTGAAATACGAAAGCAGGGATATTAAGGTAATAACCGACGAAAAGTGGCTTTCCTTCATGATAGAACAGCTTCTCTCCAACGCAGTGAAATATACAGAAAAAGGGCAGGTGACAATTTCGGTAACCGACGATCTTTTTCTTAAAATCGCCGACACGGGCATGGGAATAGCCGAAGAGGATTTGCCGAGAATTTTTGAAAAGGGCTTTACCGGATATAACGGAAGGGCGGATAAAAAATCCACCGGACTCGGACTGTATCTTTGCAGACTCACGGCGGAAAGGCTCAGCCACAGAATTTACGCCGAATCGGAGATGGGAAAAGGGTCGGCGTTTTTGGTGGACTTAAACAGATATGAAGTGACCGAATAAAGCAACCTGTTTTCACATGACAACGAGTCCTAATCTCTTATATATAGACAAATAATCATAGATTAGAGCTTAAAGATTGGTATTACAAAACTGTCACCCCCTAACCGCCTTTTGTAACTCAAAAAGATTTTTTACCCAATCCGATTCTGATATAATAAAGAAAAAAAGAAAAGGAACAATCGAAAATGGCAATATTGGAAACAAAAAGTCTGAGAAAAACTTATCTTTCCCTGTTTGGCGGAAATCAGGTTCAGGCTCTGACCGACGTATCGTTCTCGGTGGAGCGGGGAGAATATGTGGCGATAATGGGAGAGTCCGGTTCGGGAAAAACCACTCTGCTGAATATACTGGCGGCTCTGGACAAACCCACCGGAGGGCAGGTTTTGCTGGAGGGTAAAAGCGTAACCGACATAAAGGAAAAAGAGCTTTCCGCTTTCAGAAGAGACAACTTAGGCTTTGTCTTTCAGGACTTCAACCTTCTCGACACTTTTACGGTACAGGATAACATATTCCTCCCCCTTGTGCTTGGCGGAAAAAGCTTTTACGAGATGAACGAAAGGCTTAAACCGATAGCGCGCCGGCTTGAAATAACGGAGCTGCTTCAGAAATACCCCTACGAGGTGTCGGGGGGACAAAAGCAGAGAGCCGCCGTGGCAAGAGCCATAATCACGAATCCTAAGATAATTTTAGCCGACGAGCCTACGGGAGCTTTGGATTCCCGCGCCACCGACGGGCTTCTCAACATTTTCTCCGACCTGAACATGGACGGGCAGACCATCTTAATGGTCACTCACTCGGTAAAGGCCGCCAGCCACGCGGGCAGAGTGCTTTTCATAAAAGACGGGCAGGTGTTTCACCAGATTTATCGGGGCGGCTGTACCAAGGAGGAAATGTACCAGAAAATTTCCGATACCCTTACGGTAATAGCGACGGGAGGGGAAAATCATGAGTGACAAAGGCGAAAGAACGGCAAAAAAAATGAGCAAAAGCTTTTATTTTAAGCTTGCGGCCGAAAATATAAAGAAAAACTCAAAAACCTATATTCCGTTTATGCTTACCTGCATAATCACCATAGCCATGTTCTACATCATTTTGTCGCTGTCGGGAAATCCGGGGATAGCGGCCATGCGCGGCGCAAGCTTTATCACAATGTTTATGTCAATCGGAAGCGTTACGGTGGGAATTTTTGCGGTAATATTCCTTTTCTATACCAACAGCTTTCTGATAAAGAGGCGCAAAAAGGAGTTTGGGCTTTATAATATTTTGGGAATGGAAAAAAGGCATATTTCCGTCGTGGTATTCATCGAAATATTCTATACGGCGGCAATAAGCCTGATTATAGGTCTGCCTGGCGGGATATTGCTGGATAAGCTTATGTATCTGATAATATCCAGACTGCTTAACGTTGAAGTGACTTTGGGCTTTTACGTTTCGGTGGAGTCGCTTATAGCTTCGGTAATTTTTTTTGGGGCAATATTTTTTTTCATCTTCCTCAACACTCTGAGACAAATCTGCTTTTCCAAGCCCATCGAGCTTTTAAAAGGGGAATCCATGGGGGAAAGGGAACCGAAAACAAGGTGGTTGATGACCGTACTGGGAGTCGGCTGTCTCGGAGCGGGATATTATATCTCGGTGACAACGCGGGATATCGCCAGCGCCTTTATGATGTTTTTCTTAGCGGTAATTCTCGTTATTTTGGGTACTTATATGCTGTTTACCGCGGGCAGCGTGTTCATCCTCAAAGCCCTCAGGAAAAACAAGCGCTATTATTATAAAACAAAGCACTTTATCTCGGTATCCGGCTTGATATACCGAATGAAACAGAACGCGGCGGGGCTTGCCAATATCTGTATTTTGTCCACCATGGTGCTGGTCATGATATCCTCCACCTCCTGCCTTATGATGGGAATGGATGACATATTAAAGGAAAGCTTTCCCTATGATTTATCCCTGGAGGTAAGGCGGGCTTATTTTGGCGAAGACAGCGAGGAAAAGCTAAGCCAGTTTGACGAGGCGGCCGATATAATCACCGAATACGAAAAAGAAATATCCCGAGCCGACTTTTTGTACGTTTTGGAATTTGTAGGTTATTTTCAGGACGGCAAAGTCTCGTTCGAGGGAACGTCTTCACCGTATTTCCTTTGTTTTATCACCGCCGAGGACTACAATAAAGCCTTCGGAGGGGAGCTCGTCCTGAAAAAAGGAGAAATAGCCGCCGCGCCTTTAATCAAAGACGACGCGAATTTTAATGCCGAAAGCGTCGAGCTTTTCGGGATTGAATGTAAAATAAAAGAAAAAACGGATTATTTTTATGTGCACAACGGAGACAATAACGTAATAGCCGAAAAAGCGGCAATAATTCTGAGCGATATTGACGCAATGCACGAACTGAGCGACAAATACTGCGAATTCTACGAAATATCGGAAAACGGTTACAGGGGCGATAAGGTAATAAATATAAATTTTACCGCCAATGAGGAGAAACGGCATAATGTGATACTTTCCGATTTAGCGGAAAAAACCGGCGATTTTGTCTTGCTGACAAGCCGCGCGGACGGAAAATACAACTTTCTTGATCTATACGGCGGACTGTTTTTCTTGGGATTGTTTTTGGGTACTCTTTTCATTATGGCGGCGGTGCTCATAATTTACTATAAACAGATATCCGAAGGCTACGACGACAAAAAGCGCTTTGAGATAATGCAGAACGTGGGACTGAGTAAAGGCGAGGTAAAGGCTTCCATACATTCACAGGTGCTTACCGTGTTCTTTCTGCCGCTTGTTATGGCGGGGATACACATGACAGCGGCGTTTCCGATCCTTAAGTCGCTGCTGGAGGGAATGGGAATGACAAAAACATGGCTGTTTTTAAGCTGCACGGCTGTTAGCTTCCTGATTTTCGCGGTATTTTATGTAATTGTGTATCTGCTTACCGCAAGGTCGTATTATAAAATAGTGAGCAGAGGGTAAAAAGAGAGGAATATTTGATTTACATTATAAAAAAATAAAAAAAATATCCGAGAGCAGAACTTGTCTGAATATACGGCGTTTCCGATTTTTCGAACAAGCCCTAATACTAATCTTTGGTCAAGATATAGACAAGTAATGGTTGGTATAATTTTCGAGAGAGAAATTTTTTAATAAAAGCCCTTGCGGACGGCAAGCGGGATTTTTAACAATCTTCAATTTTCCACTGATTGTTATAATACTACGCTGCGCTTACCACAGGGCTTTTTTTACAAAGGCCTGTTATAATAGCATGTATTCATGTAATATTGCACGCGTCTTTTCGGCGAATTTTGCCGTGTCAACAACAAAATTTGCTCGAAAATCCACGCACAAATCCTATAAATACAAGCTCTAAATTCACTGATATTGTGCAAATAGACGAAAATAAAAATATCACAAAAAATTTACATAAAAACAAAGGAAAACATCACATAAAAAATGTATATATAAATATACTGGGAAAATTGTATTTGCAGAACAAAAACAAGAAACAGGAGAGGAGAAAATAAATGTCAGCCGTACAACCCATCTCCCCAAGAGAACAAACCTATAAAAACGAGTCCCTGATGCTTTCTACATACGCTTTCCAAAGTATAAACGCAAGCGGCCGGCGAAGGGAAGAACCGCCCTGCCCCATACGCACGGATTTTCAGCGCGATCGGGACAGAATTATACATTGCGGCGCGTTCCGCAGACTTAAACACAAAACGCAGGTGTTCCTGATCCCGAAATCCGATCACTACCGCACCCGCCTCACCCATACGCTTGAAGTTGCTCAGATAGCGAGAACCGTCGCAAGAGCCCTGCGCTTAAACGAAGACCTTACCGAAGCCATAGCCTTAGGTCACGACATAGGCCACACGCCTTTCGGTCACGACGGGGAAAGAACGCTGAACGGGCTTTGCGGCGTATTCAAGCATTATGAACAAAGCGTAAGGGTCTGCGAAGTAATAGAACGGGAAGGTAAAGGCCTTAATCTTACCCAACAGGTAAAGGACGGCATACTCTGTCATACAAATAAAATCGCTCAAACACTGGAGGGACGCGTGGTAAGGCTTTCCGACAAAATTGCCTACATAAACCACGACATAGAGGACGCAATAAGAGGCGGCGTGCTAAAAGAGGAGGAGCTTCCCCGCGAAGCGGTAGATGTATTGGGACATACCAAAACACAGCGCATAACCGCTCTCGTAAGCGACATTATAGCCGAAAGCGAAGGAAAACCCGATGTGGGCTACGGAGAAAAGGTAAAAAAAGCCCATGACATATTAAGGGAATTTATGTTTTCTCACGTTTATTACAACAAGGCCAACACGTCTGAAAAGGAAAAGGCCTGTCACGTAGTGGAAAGCCTTTTTGATTATTATGTAAATCGCCCGGAAGAGATGCCCGATCTTTACCTTGACATAGCCGAGAAGGACGGAATCGAAAGAGCCGCCGCCGATTACATATCGGGGATGAGCGACGATTACGCGGTGGATCTTTTTAAGGAGCTTTTTATTCCCAAACCGTGGATTTCCTTTTGAAACCAATTTTTAAATCCTGTCAGGAGGCCATATATGAAAAAAATATTGATAATAGAGGACGAAACGGCAATACGGAAAATATTGTCAGAACCTCTCTTCTGCGCGGGATATGAAGTTACCGCCGCGTCGGACGGACTTGAGGGGATTAACGCCTTTCACAGGCAGAAATTTGACCTTATTCTGCTGGATATATTGCTCCCGAAAATTGACGGATATACAGTGTGCGAAATGATACGGCAGGAGTCGCGCGTTCCTATTATTCTTTTAACTGCGCTTGATGCCGAGGCCGATCAAATAAAAGGCTTTGACAAGCTGGCCGATGATTACATCACAAAACCGTTTTCCGTAAGACTCGTCCTCAAGCGGGTGGAAGCCCTTCTCAGACGGTCGGCAGAGGATACCGAAACGGATGTAATCCGTTACCGGGAGATAACCTTAAGCGAAACGGAACGTCAGGTATATGTTTTCGGAAACAAAATCCCCCTTACTCATCTGGAATATGAAATTCTTCTATTGCTTCTTAAAAACAGAGGGCGCGTCTTCACGAGGGACGAGCTTCTCAATTACGTATGGGGCTATGACTTCGCAGGATATGAAAAAGGCGTGAATTTCCATATTATGAATTTACGCAAAAAATTGAATGTTGATTATATAGAAACGGTAAGGGGAGTGGGATATAAAATTGCTAAGGAAAATTAAGAACAGCTTAAACGCAAAAGTTTTTTTGTGGGTTTTTTCTTCGCTTACAATATGCAGTATGCTGATTTACGGAATCGTGCTCACCGTCTTGCCCAAGCAATATCTGATTGCGTCTGAAAATCAGTTGTATACAAATACGCAAATTCTTGCCGCAAAATTGCAGGTTATGCGATATAATGACGCGGTGAAGGAAATCTACAATTTTTGTATTAAAAACAATTCGGCGGCGGCACTTACCGACAATAAAGAAACCTTGTATTTTGGCGAAATCAAGACGGAAGAACTTAACACAACCATATCAAGCGTTGCGGTCACGGTTGTTTTTACGGATGACGAAAGGGAATATATGCTTGTGATATCTTCTCTGTCCAAAACGGCGGATATAATTTCGGGGCTTATGATTCGCTTCCTGCCCGTCGTCTTTGTGATTATTCTTTTCCTGTCGTCATTAAGCGCTTTGATTTGCAGCAAGGTTATTGTTTCCCCCATTGCGGAAATAAGCCGCATTTCCGAGCGAATGACCTCCCTTGATATGACGTGGAAATGTGATATAAAAAGCAATGATGAAATCGGTGTGCTTGCCGTCAGTCTGAATACAATGGCGGAGCGTTTGCGGAAAACGATGGAAGAGCTTAAAAACGCCAATTATCGGTTAACCGAAGATGTGGAAAAATTCAAGACGCTGGAAGAACAGCGAAGGAACTTTTTTGCGGCGGTATCCCATGAGCTGAAAACACCTCTGACCATATTAAAAGGACAGATTGAAAATATGATTTTGGGCTGCGGCGATTATCGGAATCATGATAAATATCTCCCCGAAGCTTTGAAAGCCTCGGAAAATATAGAGTGTCTTGTCAATGAGATTATCGCCATTTCCAAAATGGAAAGCATGGATTTACGGGACACCTTGCGGGAGCTATCGCTGAAACAGTCCGTCAGCGATACGGTATGTGCCGTTTTGCCCCTCGCGCGGGATAAAGATATTCGGATACACCAAAATATCGGCGCCGACATGGTTTTGACCGTCAATCCGAACCTATGGAACAAGGCCTTATCCAATATAATCGGAAATGCCGTCCGCCATTCTCCAAAAGGAGAAGAAGTTTTTATTTCGGTGGAATCCAGCGAAAGCTTAAACGCTCTTGTTGTGGAAAATACGGGAGCGTTTATACCGGAAGACGACATTCCGCATTTGTTCACACCGTTTTACAGGGCGGACAAGTCAAGGAGCAAGGCAACGGGCGGCAGCGGTCTTGGGATGTATATAGTGAAAACGATTCTTGACCTCCACGGAATGAATTATTGTATAAAAAACACGGAACGGGGTACGGCTTTTTTTCTGTTTCTTAATTATTGATTTGTAATGTTATAATAGCAGGAAACGCTATTCTCCGAACGGAAATTTCCGAATATAACCGAAAAATCTTTACAAAATCTTTACTGTTTTCTTTACCGCTTTCTTTACTGTTTTGTGGTAAAATAATGCCGTAATCGAAAATAAGGAAAGAAAGGAAGGAAGGAAAACAAATGGATTACATTCTGAAAACCGAAGATCTTTGTAAAAGCTACCGCGGCTTCCATGCGCTGAACGGACTTTCAATGAATGTTCCCAAAGGTTCAATCTACGGCTTTGTGGGCAAGAACGGAGCGGGAAAGACCACGCTTATACGCTTAATCTGCGGCTTACAGGAGCCTACCTCCGGGGATTACAGCATTTACGGCAGAAGATACAGCTCAAAAAACATAGCGAAATCCCGTCGGAGAATGGGCGCGGTTGTGGAAACCCCGTCGATTTACACCGATATGACGGCGCTTGATAATCTTAAGCTTCAATACCGCATTTTGGGACTTCCCAGCACAAACGGAGCGGAGGAAATTCTTAAGCTTGTGGGGCTTGAAAACACGGGGAAGAAAAAAGCCAAAAATTTTTCCTTAGGTATGAAGCAAAGATTGGGCATAGCGGTAGCCTTAGCGGGAAGCCCCGACTTTCTTGTGCTTGACGAACCGGTGAACGGTCTTGACCCACAAGGAATAATTGAAATAAGAGAGCTTATTTTAAAGCTCAACAAGGAAAAACAAATAACTTTTCTTATTTCCAGTCATATTTTAGACGAACTTTCGAGACTCGCCACCCATTACGGATTTATCGACGGGGGAAGGATTGTCAAAGAGATAAGCGCCGAGGAACTGGAAAAATCGTGCAGGAAGTGCGTAAGAGCACAGGTCAGCAGCGTGGAAGCTCTCGCAAAGGTGCTCGAAGAAATGAAGATTGAGTACAAAATTATATCCGACAACGAAGCGGACATTTATGAAAAGGTAAACGTCACAAGACTTACATTGGCTTTGGAAAAAGAAGGCTGCGAGGTTATTTCCATGAATGAAAGGGACGAAAGCCTTGAAAGCTATTACGTCAACTTAGTGGGCGGCGGAAGGGAGCGGGTATAAATGGCAAAGCTTGTTATATCCGATTTTTCAAGAATGGCTAAATCCCTTTGTTTCAGAATATATATGGGCTTTGCCGCGATATACGGCGTTATAACGGTATTCTCCGAATATATAAGCCTGTGTAACGCCCAAAACATGGGGTTTGACGTGAATTTTGCAACAGATCGCCTCGCCTTTAACGGAGTATTGGCGATAATGTTTGCGGCTGCGGTATTTGCGGGAATGTTTGTGGGCAGGGAGTATTCCGACGGCACTATACGAAATAAGCTTGTGGTAGGTCACGGGCGCTTTGGGATTTATCTTTCAAATTTTACAGTATGTGCGGCCGTCAATGTTTTGGCGCTTCTCATCAATTTAATTGCGGTATTTTCCATAGGCATACCTCTCATGGGAATAGATATGTCGGCGGGGGAAGCGGCCGTTAACATTGTTATATCGGTGATCGCCATTGTTTCCATCACCGCTCTGTTTATTTTCATAGCGATGTTAGTGAAAAGCAAGGCTTCAGCTTTGGTAATACTGCTTCTTTTCACTTTTTTTATGTTCGGAGCCACCTCGTTTGTGGATTCCCGCCTTGAAGAACCGGAATATTACGGAGGAATGGAGCTTGTAGCCACGGAGGATAACGGCTTCGAGTACAGAATGGCGGAGCAGGAAAAAAATCCTTATTATCTTGAAGGCGACGCGCGGAAAGCGTTTGAGTTCCTAAACGATTTTCTCCCGTCGTCACAGCTTTACCGGATCGCTTCTTTAAACGCTCCGGAGTTGGCAAAAACCGCGATTTATGATATAATAGTGCTGATAGCGGTAACCGAAGCGGGTATACTTTTATTCAGAAAAAAAGATATAAGATAGAGAGGAAATTTTTATATATGTATAATCTGATTTCGGCTAATCTGACTAAAATGCGTAAAAGCCTTTGTTTTTGCGTAAAAGCCTTTGTTTTAAAGTTTATATTGCCTTTGCGTTTTTTTACAGTCTTTTTAACACTATACTTCATTTTATGGAAATAAAGTTCGTTTTCGCCTCCACGGATCTAAACTCAACTACGGAAAACCTGAGTCCGGGTTTAGATGCGCAAATATCCAAAAATTTTTATACCGACAGCATTATGTTTGACGCCGCCATGACTATGATCTTTGCCGCGGTGGTGTTTACCGGGATATTTATCGGAAGGGAATACGGCGACGGGGCTTTACGTAACAAACTTATTGTAGGCCACAGCAGGGGCACGGTATATCTGGCAAATCTTACGGTTTGTATCTGCGCAAACGTAACGGCGATGCTTTTGGCAGTAGGGACGGTACTTGCCGTTGGAATACCGATAATGGGCACGAAATTCACACTGGGGCATATCGCGGTTTGTATAGCCTTTATGATAGCCGCCAACATAGCCTTAACTTCGCTTTTCGTTTTCGGCTCCATGATAATCAGCAGCAAGGCGGTGAGCTGCGTAACACTTATATTGTCGTTTATGGCGCTGTTTTTCATTACGGTGTATATTGAAGGCAAACTGGACGCCCCCGAATATTACCCCGATTACGCAATGACAATAGACGAAAGCGGAACCCAGCATATCGAGAAGTTGAGGAGCACGAAAAATCCTTATTATATTTCGGGGACTCAAAGAAAAATATATGAGTTTCTTGACGAAAACCTGCCCGTATCACAGCTTTATCATATGGCAAGCGATGGGGAAGCCCCCGCCTCGGCGTTTCCTTTGGCGGCGGACGCGGCGGTGCTGGTATTTTTCGCGGGAGTGGGAATTTTGGTTTTCAGAAGGAAAAATATAAAATAAAGATTGGTATTATAGAGCCGGTTTCGGAAAAAAGGAGGAGCTATCTTGCCGCTTAACACAGTCCTTATCATTGTATGCTCGGTTATGGGGGCAATGGCCGCTGCGCTTGGAATAAAGCTTTTTCTTATAAAAAAGTCCGCGCGGGAAATAAGGGAGAGCCTTGAGGAAAAGCTTTCAGAAAACACTAATACTCCTATAAGCGTATCAAGCGGGGACAAAGATATTAGATCGCTGGCCGCAAGCCTTAACGTACAGCTTGAAATTTTAAACGAAAAGAGACATATTTACGAGCAGGGCGACAGCGAGCTTAAGCGGGCGATAACCAACATATCCCACGATCTTAGAACTCCTCTTACGGCTATCTGCGGTTATCTTGACCTTCTGGAGCGAGAATCGGATTCGCAGGAAATTTCGGGATATATAAAGATAATAAAGAACAGGACGGAAGCCATGAAAAAGCTCACGGAGGAGCTTTTCGGATATTCAGTGATAATGGCGGGAGAAAGCAGACTTGAAATAAAGCCTTTAACCGTAAACGACGTGCTGGAGGAGAGCATAGCGGCTTTTTACGCGGCGCTTACCGACAAAGGCATTTTACCGAATATAGATATAACCCAAAAAAAGATTACCCGAAACGCCGACCGCTCGGCGCTGTCCAGAGTTTTCGCAAACCTGCTCAACAACGCGGCCAAATACAGCGACGGAGATCTGGATATTGCGCTGAAGGAAAACGGTGAGATTATATTTGCAAATACCGCGTCGGGGCTTGACGAGGTGCAGGTTGGCAGATTGTTTGAACGGTTTTATACGGTGGAGGCGGGGAGATGCTCCACCGGGCTTGGCCTTGCCATTGCGAAAAGTCTGACGGAGGGAATGGGGGGAAGTATAGAAGCGAAGTATGTTAAAGGAAGAATTATCGTAAATATTACGCTTTCCGCTATATTTTAATAATTTTTGCGGAATAATAGTGGTTATGAATTAGAATAAGAACAATAAAAGCCGCCGCTTGGGCGTGGAAAACAAATCGTACGGATTCTTATAATAAAGGTTTGTTTTCCGCGCCCAAGAGGCGGCTTCGATGTTTTTTATTTAATACCAATCACTTTTTAAACTATTTAAAGCCTGTTCACATAAAGCGCAGATTGTTATATTTTTTCCTTCCCGCCCATATACATTCTGAGCGATTCGGGTATCCTCACGCTTCCGTCCGCCTGCAAATTATTCTCCAGAAAAGCGATAAGCATTCTCGGCGGAGCCACAACCGTATTATTAAGAGTATGAGCAAAATAATTGCCCTTTTCCTTATTTTTTATCCTTATTCCCAATCTTCTCGCCTGAGCGTCACCTAAATTGGAGCAGCTCCCCACCTCAAAATATTTCTTCTGTCTGGGCGACCACGCTTCAACGTCTATGCTCTTTACCTTAAGGTCGGCCAGATCGCCGGAACAGCACTCCAAAGTCCTCACGGGTATATCAAGGCTTCGGAAAAACTCCACGGTATAGGAATAAAGCTTACGGAACCAGTCCATACTGTCCTCCGGCTTACATACCACCACCATTTCCTGCTTTTCAAACTGATGGATACGGTAAACGCCCCTCTCCTCGATACCGTGAGCGCCAACCTCCTTGCGGAAACAGGGAGAGTAGCTTGTGAGCGCCTGGGGAAGCTCTTTTTCGTCAAGAAATGTATCAATAAATCTTCCTATCATGGAGTGTTCGCTGGTGCCTATAAGGTACAGATCCTCGCCCTCGATCTTGTACATCATATTTTCCATTTCCGCAAAGCTCATAACGCCGGTAACCACGTTGCTCCTTATCATATAAGGGGGAATAAAATAGGTAAATCCCTTGTCTATCATAAAATCGCGGGCATAGCTTAAAACGGCGGAATGAAGGCGGGCAATATCCCCTTTAAGATAGTAAAAGCCGTTGCCGCTGGTCTTTCTGGCGCTGTCAAGGTCAATTCCGCCGCGGGCTTCCATAATATCGGTGTGATAAGGAATCTCGAAATCTGGCACAACAGGCTCGCCGAATTTTTCAATCTCCACGTTTTCGCTGTCGTCTTTTCCGATGGGTACGCTGCCGTCTATAATATTGGGGATAACCAACATTCTTTCGCGTATTTTCGCGCTTAACTCGGACATTTTTTCGTCAAGCTGCGCCATTTCCTCCGCCATATCACTTACTTTTTTCTTTTCGGCTTCTGCCTCGTCCTTTTTCCCCTGAGCCATAAGAGCGCCTATTCCCTTGGAAATACTGTTGCGCTGACTGCGGAGATAGTCGGAGCGCTGCTGACATTCACGCTGCTGCTTATCATAGTCGATTACCTCGTCCACCATGGGAAGCTTTTCGTCCTGAAATTTCTTTTTGATGTTTTCTTTTACAATATCGGGATTTTGTCTTAAAAATTTAATGTCGAGCATTTTGGTTTTCCTTTCATTGTCCTATTATTTTGAGCAGATCCCTCAATTCCTCTTCGTTTTTACAGGAAATCTCAAGGGTTATTTTATTTTTCTTTGGCGTAATTTTGACAGGCTGCCCCGTAAGATTTTTCAGGCTTATTTCCGCCTCGGTGAAAAAAGCGGGTATTTGCTTTAGGGCGGGCTTTTTATTATTGTTCGACAACGCTTTGCAAAGGGATTCAAGCTGTCTCACCGAAAGCTGCTCCAAAGCGGTTTTATGTGCAAGCTCAAGCTGCTTTACCTCGTCCTGCACCGAAAGCAGGGCTTTACAGTGCCCTTGGGACAATTTCCCCTGTCGGGTCAGCTCTTTTACCTCCTCGGGAAGCTCAAGAAGGCGCATCGCGTTGGTAATGGAGGAACGGGCTTTTCCAACGCTTGCTGCAATTTCCTCCTGCTTTAAGCCGTATTTTTCGGAGAGCACCTTGTAACCGTTAGCCTCTTCAATGGGGTTCAAATCCTCGCGCTGCAAATTTTCGATAAGGGCGATCTGAGCTGTTTCGGAATCGGTAAGCTCCATTATTCTTACCGGCACCTCGCTTAAACCCGCTATCTTTGCCGCCCGCCAGCGCCGCTCGCCGGCGACTATCTGATAGGTTCCGTTTTTTTCGCGGACGGTAAGAGGCTGTATCACCCCATGCTTGTTTATGGAACCTGCCAAAAGATTGAGCTGTTCGGGATCAAACTCCTTTCGGGGCTGTTCCTTGTTTGGTTCCAGATCGTTTATGTTAAGGGTAACAATACCGCCCGTTTCTGGGCTGTCCATTACTCCCACGTCGTCGTCGAAAATACTGGCGAATTTATTCCCCAGACCTGCTTTTTTTGCCATTCCTATGCCATCCCTTCCTTTATCAAAGCATTTTTCCCGCCGAAGACGCTCTTTTCATCACCTCGGCGGCAAGTTTTTTATACGCGTCCGCTCCCTTTGAGGAAGAGTCATAATAGGTGATAGGCTCCCCATGGCTGGGCGCTTCGGATATTTTTACGTTTCTGGGTATTTCCGTCTTAAAAATGGTATCGGGGGGGAAGTTGCTCTTTATGGCTTCCATTACCTCTTTGTTTACGATAAGCCTTTTATCCAGCATGGTAAACACAATACCCATTATCTGAAGCCCCTTGTTTGTACTCGCCTTAACTCTTTTTACGGTAGCGAGAAGCTCCGCCACGCCTTCCAGACTGTACGGCTCACACTGCATGGGTATGATTATCCTGTCGCAGGCGGAAAGTCCGTTAAGAGCCAATACGCCCAATGAGGGGAGACAGTCGACTATTATTATATCGTAATCATCCTTTATCTGCAAAAGGGCTTTTCTTAATTGAAGGGTTTTTTTATCGAAGGCCGCAAGCTGAAGCTCCGACTGAGCAAGAGCCTGTGTGGCGGGGATAATGGAGACATTTTTGTAATTGGTCTTAATTACCGCTTCGGAAGGCCTTACCTCGCCCATTATAACGTCGTATGTAGTATATTCCAGTTCCTTTTTGTTCACGCCTATACCCGATGTGGCGTTGCCCTGCGGATCAAGGTCAACGAGAAGAACCTTTTTCCCCTTCTGGCCTATGGCGGCGGAAAGATTTATGGCTGTGGTGGTTTTGGCTACGCCGCCCTTCTGGTTTACTATCGAAATTATGATACCCAAAGTTTTTGCTCCTTTCGGGTGTTTTTTACGGAAATTTTGAGATTTTATTTTTTTTGACAATAATTCTTATATAGTATAGCACATTTTTTTTAAAAAATAAAGACCTGTTTTGATTTTTATTTATTATATACAAAAAAACGGGATCAAGCCGCCGCTTGGAAACGGAAAATAAAACAAATTTACTTTCCGCCCAAAGCGGCGGCTTCGCCCGCTTTCACACCGATTCCGCGTATAATTTACAAACCTGTCCAAATGAGCAGCAATTGAAATTTTACGCGTATTTCGGCTCCTTATCTGATCTCAAACCACTCTTCCGCCCTGAACTCAAGCGGCTCCATTTTCACATCTTCCGGTTTTACCCCTTTTTGCCCGAACTGTTCCAATGCGGTTTTTATGGCGCTTGTATCCACATATTTTTTATATAATTTTTCCGTATGGCTTCCGAAAGCGCCGCTGTTAAGAATGTCAAACAAAATTCTGTTCATAAGCCAATAATCGGCAAGCTGGTTTTTATAAATCTGACGCGCCGGCTTGTCGCCTATGAATATGTCCATTGATTCGGAATGCCTTACATTTCGGAAAGCGTTTTCGGCGCACATTTCGGGAAGCAGAGAATAGCATTCAAATGCGAGTATATCGTCGTCAAGCGCTTTTTTCATATTTGGGAACAACTGCTCGTTTTTCTCCTCGGTGTCCGCTTCATAAAACAAATCCATAGCCGTTTTTATTTTCTTTTTAAGCGCGATTTGTCCTTCCTCGCCCGAATAAGGATAAGGCTCCAGCGTTTCGTCCTCCTGACGTATGAAGAAATACATTTTATGAGAGGCGAAGCCCTTTGGCTTCCACTTTGAAACCTCGTTTACCAGCAATATGCTAAGTTCCATGCTCAGCGCGTCGTCAACGCGGCATTCTCCGGTTATGTCTCCCCCCGCCCTGTCAAGATATACTTTTACATAGCAGACCTTCTGATTGCCCAATCTTTTCAGTATAAGCTTTTTAAGCTTATTCCAGTAATATTCCGCGCCTCCCACGTCGGGTGCGCTGCCTATTGTGACCACGTCGCTGAAATAGGCTCTCCATTTATGGGTCTTTCCGCCGAAAATGGTGGCAATCTCCGAGTCGGAATCCTTTTCGTCTGCTTTGCCGTTCATTTTGACAAGCCCGTCGATAAATGAGTAGACAAAGGAGCATACGGCTACCTCCACCGACTGTACGGTATCGTCGCCTATACCGGTGCTGTGTTCGTACATTTCCCCGCCCAAATCGGGAGAATATACCACAAAGCTGATCCCCGCCTTATGATCCGCCAATCCCGTTACATGTGGAGTAATGGACATGTTCATTTTGGGACAGTAAACGCGGTTTCCCTCTATCCTATTTTCAATCTCAAGAGTTTCCGACAAAAAAATCAGCGCATATTTCTCCGCTTTTTCGTAATTGAGCTTGTCCGCCTCATACTCCGCTTTGACGCTTTTGCGCCATGATTCGTCAAAGATATTTGTTTTCATATTATGATCAGCCCTTCTTCCTGTAATTTTCCTTTTATTTTAGTATTGTACCACAATTTTATTTAAAAATCTACCCACTGCCAAAAAATAAAAGAAAAATTTTTAAGGAGAAATTCAATGTACTGTATATGGAATATCCCCAAAAACATCATTGCCGCTACTCGTTAAGATACGCAGACAGCTTTCTGTCCGCTTCGGCAATAAAATCTTCAAGCTCGATCATTCCCTTTGCGTAGCTTTCAAAATCGTCCTGATAAATTTCCCACGGCACGGTAAAGAATACCTTGCTGTTTGCGTATATATCGTAAAGGCTCCAAGTGTAGGGATCGTCGTTATAAAGCGTTCTGTCCGCCATAGTAAAGCCGTTTTTCTTATTGGCGAAGCGCGAAACGGTTTTTTCTATAAAAAGGAGAGTTTCCTCCAAGTGCTCCGAATTTGGGTTCACGCTGATAAAGGTGCAGAAAGCGCTGTTTACTCCGTTTACCGTGGGTATGGGCGCGGCTAAAAGATTTTCGTCACCTATGGAGTTTTTTTGGTCACTAAGATAAGGCGTCAGGGCAAAAAGCGCTTTATCGTAAATCTCTTTATACAGTTCGCTGTCGGGAACCCAAGGCTCTTCGTCTATAAACATTTTATTGGAAAAGGCGCTTGAAACCTTGCTGTCGTTTCTTAATGCCTTATTGAAATAATTTTTCCTTATTATGCCCGCAATATTTCGGAAAACATCCGTATCAAAGCTGTCGTTTTCGGAAAGGTAGGAGGTCAGCATTGACCTAACGACGGTGTACGATTCGCAGAAAAAATACTCCGGATAATCATAAGCCTTATTTATATTGCTTATAAAATCGCTTAAATCGGAAGAAAAGGATATGCCCTTTTCCGCGCAGTTTTTCACGTTGTATCTTATAACGGGCACATCGACGGAAACCGGCAGCATCCATATGTCTCCGTTTTCGTCGGTTGCCGCCTCCTTTAAGCCGGGGAAGCAGCCGTCTATATATTCCTTAACTCCGGGTATATCGTTCAGGGGATAGAAGCTTCCTTTGCTCTTTATTTCGCTGGCGCAGCTTTCGTTTGAATCCAGCATAACCATATCGTAATTTTTATCCAGCGATAAAACGGTCAATGAAAATTCTCCGCTTGAAAGCTTGTCTTTTTTTATCTGATAACCGCAGGAAAACAGCGGAAAATTCCGAACTATATCGGAATCGGTTATAACTCTTATAGGGGGATTTTCGGTGCTTACGTTACCGACATAATATTTGTACACTTTATGTTCGTTATCGCTGAAATTTTCTCCCCCGCTGAGACAGAGATAATCTCCTTCCGCGGAAAATCTATGTGGAAATATTCCGTCGTCAAGCTGTATTATACCGCTTGTATTGTCCATTCCAGTGAAGGTAAGAGTATTTACATAAGGAGATTGCTCATTGCTTATTGTGAAAACAAAGTCTGCGTTGTCGTTTATAATTTCAAAGTCGTTAATATTCTTAATTTTATTGGTTTTGCAAATCACGGCGTTGGCCGTATAATCATAGAATTGATAGCCCTTGCCCTCTTCATAGTTATATACGTATATTCGTCCGTTTCTTTCGGAAAAAGCCACAGGATGGGAAATATCCGTTTCGACAATCTCTCCCTTGTTCAGATCCACATAGCCGAACACATTACCGAGGTCGAAGTGATAAATAAGCGTATCGTCGCTTGTCAGAATACTTTCTTCAAACGGTTGAGCGTCCTTTTTGGTGCCGATCCAGTAAAGCTTGTCTCCGACAGTCCTTATTTTATACACAGAAGATATATTTTCAAAACAGCATATTTCTTCGGAATCTCCCGTTTTAATATCCGTTGAATAAAGGATTATGCGCGAGAAAGTGTATTCGCCCGTTTCATCTGAATATTCCCATAAACTGTATGCGTTGTAAATTGTTCCGTCAGCAATGTCGCATGTGCCGGAATGCCCATTCTTCATGTCGAATTCCCGAAGCTTTTTTCCTGTTCCGTCAAACACCGAAATTATATCCATATCTTTTTCGGGCAAATATCCAAAAGTATATATATTTTCTTCGTATATGCTTATATCCATCGAATCTACGTCATATTCTATCCGCCCCTCGTTATAAATAGGTGCAATATTGACAGGCCTCGGGCTTGAACAGGAGGAAAAGGCTAAGACAAGCGCCGCGGCAGCCAAAAAGCGTATAAGCTTTTGCATAATGTTTTTTCCTTTCATTTTTGTTTTTTATACTTTTCCGATTGAAATCTTTAAATTAAAATGATAATATTTTTATTCCCCGAAAAGATAAAAATCATTTTTCGGGGAATAAAATAGTTGTCAAACTATAATTTTACAGCAACGATGAACGTATTCGCTAATTGCTATACAAAATCAATGAGCTATGGAATGTTCTACAACCATTCTTGTTTGAACTGTATCAACTGTTTTGCCACATTTCATACAGATTAAATTATAACCGTACTTCTTTATTGTTGTGTAGCATGTTCGGTTTCCGCTAACATTATGTTTTCCACAACTAGTACTGATCACATGGTCATCATTCCTAAATGTAACATGGTTGACACAACCCACCGCGTTCATGGTATTCACTGCGTCCACAGCTATTACAGCAGGCGCACCGTCATTCACATTTTCAACCGGCACGGTTTCCTCCGCGTAAACGGACATGCTTGCGGCCATTGTCAGCGCCGCTGCGGCAGGGATAATATTTTTTGCGAAATCCTTCATTTTGGGATTCCTCCTTTATAAATTTTTTCCGGCAAATGCAATTTGCAATAGCATAAATAAATTATACCACTTTTTTCCAAAAAATCAATAGTTTTCTTTCTAAACAATTTCTCCCCAAATAAAATCTTGTCACACGACGCAGACAAAAACAAACCGGAAAAAAAGAATGAAAAATTATGCAAAATGAATATGTTCAGATATTACTGTATGGCATCTACAAAAATGCGCCAAATTTAATGCAAGAAAACAAGCCCGAATCGATAAGGCTTCTTGAAGAGCACATTAGCAATCCGAAAAATAATTCAACACAGTTCGGCAATTCAAATTTCATATAGCTTCGTTGCAGTCCTTAGCGCATTTTCGTTCGTAAGCTGCCCGCCTGCGGCTGAGCTTATGGCTCTCGCCCTGTCGGTAATAATGTTTTCAAAACACAAAAACAAAATATACGGATCAATAAAACGGTAAATTTTTTGTATAAGATTACTATGCCGACGTTTTTTGGCATTGCTCAAAAACCGTCTGCTCCCGCTACTCATTAAGATACGCCGACAGCTTTCTGTCCGCTTCGGCAATAAAATCCTCAAGCTCAATCATTCCCTTTGCGTAGCTTTCAAAATCGTCCCGGTAAATTTCCCACGGCACGGTAAAGGATATCCTGCTGTTCGCGTATATATCGTAAAGGCTCTGAGTGTAAGGATCGCTGTCATAAAAAGCTTTGTCCGCCAACGTAAAGTTGTTTTTCTTATTGGCAAAGCGAGAAACGGTTTTTTCCACGAAAAGCAGTGTTTCCTCCAAGTGATCCGAATTGGGGTTCACGCAGATAAAGGTGCAGTAAGCGCTGTTTACTCCGTTCACCGTAGGTATGGGCGCGGCTAAAAGATTATCGTCGCCTATGGAGTTTTTCTGCTCTGTCAGATAGGGCGTCATGGCAAAAAGCGCTTTATCGTAAATCTCTTTATACAGTTCGCTGTCCGGACTCCCGTACCCGCCTTTGGCTAAAAGCATATTGTTGTAAAAGGCGTTTAAAACTTTGCTGTTGTTTCTTAATGCCTTGTTGAAATAATTTTCCCTTATTATACCCGCAAGACTTCGGAAAGCGTCGGTATCAAAGCTGTCGTTTTCGGAAAGGTAGGAGGTCAGCATTGACCGAACGACGGTGTATACGTCGCTGAAAAAATACTCCAGGTAATCGGAAGCCTTATTTATATTGCTTATAAAATCGCTTAAATCGGAAGAGAAGGATATGCCCTTTTCCGCGCAGTTTTTCACGTTGTATCTTATGATGGGCACATCAACGGAAACCGGCAGCATCCATATGTCTCCGTCCGCATTGGTTGCCGTCTCCTTTAAGCCGGGGAAGCAGCCGTCCATATATTCCTTAACTCCCGGTATATCATTCAGCGGATAAAAGCTTCCTTTGCTCTTTATTTCGTTGGCGTAGGTCTCGATTGAACTCATCATGACAATGTCATATGCCTTATCCAGTGACAAAACGGTTAATGAAAAACCGTTCTGTGAAAGAAGATCGGTTTGTATCTGATATCCGCAGCTGAACAGAGGCGTTTGCATGGTAAGCTCGGAGGCGGTAATTACTCTTATGGGAGGATCGGCGGTGCTTATATTAACAAAATATTTGTATACTTTGAATTCACCGGAATAATCATAAAGACTTTTTGCCGACAGTACACAAAGATAATCACCCTCGGAGGAAAACCCTACGGGATATATTTCATCATCAAGCTGTATTATTCCGCTTTTATCGTCCATTCCGCTGAATGAAAGGGTCTCACGGTAAGGACTTATGTCACCGCTATGAATAAAGACAAAATCCATATTATCATTTATAATTTCAAAATCGGATATATGGTCAAGCTTATTGGTATAGCATATCATGCTGTTCGCCGTGTAATCGTAAAAGCCGTAGCCCTTTCCTTTTTCGTAGATATACACTATAATCCGCCCGTTTCTTTCGGAAAAACGTATGGGGTAAGGTATATCGCTTTCAGTGATCTCCCCCGTGTTTAAGGCAATACCGCACAAAGAATTGCAATCACAAGGAAAAAGTAGTATAATAAAAGCATGAACAAACAAATGACATTATCAATGATAAACGACGAATTGGCGGCAGCCAAAACAAGCAAAAAAGAATTATTAGACAAGATAGAAAAACTCATACCATGGAGCAAGTGGATAGGGATAATCAAGCCGATTTATTACAAAGGAGAAGTTGGAAACAAGCCCTATGATCTTGAACTAATGCTGAGAATTATCATACTACAAAATTTATATGACCTGTCAGATATGAAGGCAAAGAACGAAGTAATAGACAGCCGAGCTTTTTCCGATTTTTGCGGAGTAGATTCCCCTAATCAGGTCCCCGAGGGAGATACCATGGGCAGATTCAGAAATATACTTGAAGATAACGGAATACAGGAAAAACTGTTTGACGAGGTATTGAAAATTCTTACTGATAAAGGTTTGATCCTAAAGCGAGGAACAATAGTAGACTCTACGCTGATAGCCGCTCCGTCTTCTACGAAAAATGCAGAGAAAAAACGTGACCCTGAGGCACGGTCTGTTAAAAAAGGAAACGGGTGGCACTTTGGCTACAAGGCGCATATCGGCGTAGACAAGGACACGGGGTTAGTACATACAATCAAAGGAACATCCGCCAATGAACATGATGTAACGGTTATATCACAGTTTCTTCACGGTGACGAAAAAGAAGTGTACGGAGACAGCGGATATATTGGTGGGTAAAATCGCTCGGAAGCAATTATCAGAAACAAGTCCGGAAAGAAAATCAAATACAAAATCAATCGCAAACCTTCTCAAATCAAAAAGTTATCAACAAGTGGACAATATTACGCAAGAAAAGCAGAGCATATAAAATCCTCGGTTCGTTCAAAGGTTGAACACGTTTTTGCTGTTGTAAAGCAGCAGCTTGGGTATCGACGAACCCGGCATCGAGGTCTTAAAAAGCAGACCTCAAAACTGAATATTATGTTCGCTTTGGCGAATCTGATTTTGGCTGACAGAAAATTGCTGACGGCTTAATTCGGGTTGCCTGTGAACTAAATTTATGATATTTATTGCACTTTTTCCGATTTTGGTAGGTATTTTATTTTTTGCCCACATTGTGCGGTGTTGCCCTAAACAATTTCTCCCCAAATAAAATCAAATAAAATCTTGTCACACGACGCATACAAAACAAAAAAATTATCCGGAAAAAACACAGCAGCATACGTATATTGCAGGCTTTTTTGACTCAAAGACCTTTTTTGCGGCAAATACCGGGCAAGATTTCATTCCGGGAGCAATATATAAAAAACGCTTAACTTATTTTCACTGAAATTTCACAAAAATTTCATAAATAACACAAATAAAAGCTAAAGATTTTTCTTCCGCTGCCGATATTATAAGTGAGATAAAAATGCGTAAATTTATGAAAAAACAAAGTCCGGGCTTAAAGCGAGTCTTTCGGTGAAAGACTCCGCAGCGCTATCCCCAAATGTAAACCGGACGAAAAAAACAAGCCCACCCATAACAGCACAGAAAGGGTTGATTTTATGGAGATAAAGAATTTAAGACCTAACGCGAGCGCTATACGCTCCTACGAAAAGTTCGCGGGCGTCTCCGCAGGCAAAAAAACGGCGGAAAAGACCCCCGTCAATACCGATAAGGTGGACTTTGATTTTGCGGGAGCATTGGCTGCCGCCAAAGCAAATACCGCTTCCGCCATAGAAGCGGAGGCGAACACAACAAGAATTGAACAGCTCCGGGCCGCTTACGGCGGGGACAATTGCCCCGTCAGCTCCGAAATTATCGCAATGGCTGTTCTCGGTCAGTAAGGAGGCTGTTATATGACTGTTCATACCGCCGACGTTATTATAAGATTCCTCGATCAGTACAATACCCACTTTGAAAAGCTGGCGGATTTCCTTTTGGAAAAACAGAATCATATTCTCAAAGACGATCTTAACTGGCTTGAAGAGGCTTTGGTCGATGAACAAAGCTATATTATGAAAAGCAATTCCCTGGAAGACAAAAGGCTGGCGCTTTTTGAACAAGCGGGGATAAAAGGCGTGAAGCTGGCTGATCTTCCCGATTTTTTTCCGGAAGATTACGTACCGGCTCTTGATTTACAAAGCGACAGGCTCAACAAATCTATTGCCAAAATAAAAAGAATAAACGAGATTTCAAATGACTTGGTAGAGAGAAAATTAAAGGTGCAGGCAAAGCTTCTCGGCGTTAACGATCTTACGGGAATAGGCGCCTATTCGGGCGACGCGCGCTTTGTAAAGGGCGGCGGAGGCTCCGGCGGCGATATTATCGGAAGCGTATGACCGAGAATTGCGGAATTTGAATTTTATGTGTTTTCATATTTCTTAGGAGGATCAATTTATGCGTTCTACTTTTATAGGCTATGAGGTTTCAAAGCGCACTATCCAGATTTCACAGAAGGCGCTGGACGTTACCAACCACAACCTGTCCAATATCAACACCGACGGGTACAGCAGACAGCGTGTGGACTTAAACTCCAGCTATATCCCAATGACGGGCAAATACGGCTCGAAGCTCGCTAAGCTTTCCCTTTCGGGTCAGGGCGTAAACGCCTTCGGAGTAAGTCAGATAAGAGACAAATACGTCGACAAGCGTTACAGAGAATTTACCGCTTACGTTGCGGAATTTGACGTAAAACAGTCGGTGCTTTCCGAAGCCGAACAGATCCTCAGCGATATTAACAACACAGGACTTGTAAAAAACCTTGACGATCTTAAGGAAGCCCTGTCAAAATACGCCGCCGATTCTCCCTACAACAAGGAGCTGGCAAGCATCGTAAGAAACGAAGCCTACTCGGTAACACAGACTCTTAAAAGCTATGCTACGGAGCTTAACAATTTAAAAAACGAAAACATAATCGATCTTCAGGATTCTGTTTCCGAAATAAACACTCTTATTGATAAAATCGCCATGTACAACGGCGTTATAACCGGTGAATACAACATTACCGCCGCCGACAAGATCTATTACGGCGAATCGGTTATCGGATCCTACGGCCCCAACGAGCTTCTGGATCAGCGCAATCAGCTTATTGACGAGCTTTCTTACTACGGAAACATAAAGGTTTACGACAACAACGACGGCTCCGTAAGGATAGAAATGGGCGGAACCACTATCGTAAACGGTACAAAGAACGAGCATGTTATAATGAAGGATTACGACAAATACAATGCGGCGGTGCTTATGTTTACAAACGGCGAATCCGTAAACAATTGCCTTACCGGCGACCTTAAAGCAAGGATAGATATGCTCAACGGAAACGGCACCTATGCTTCCTTCTACCAGAATACGGAGTATGGTATTCCCTACTATCTGTCCACTCTTGACGCTTTTGCCAATTCCTTCGCCGGACTTATGAACGAACTTTGCGGAAAATACACGTATACCGATAAAGACGGAAATCAAGTGACGGGCGTTGATCTTTCGAGAGTTATGTTTTCGGGCGAAAAGATATACGATGAAGACGGAAATGTTATCGGTACGGAACCTATCACTGCTTCAAATATCAGGATTTCCGACGAGTGGATGGAAGACGCCACAATGATAGGAAAGACTCCCGTTTATGATGAAAAGGAAGATACTTTCAAATGGGAGCTTTCATTGGACGGCAACCAGGTTAATACCATCTATCTCGGACTCGACAACGAAATCACAGTGGGCAGAGCAGGAGAGTTTAAGGGATCCATTTATGACTACTGCCTGTTTGTTGACGACCGCATTGCGGAAAATATCAGCTATTATCAGGAGCAGTACGAACTCCATTCCGACAATGCCAACGCCATACTTGACGTAAGGCAAAGCATTTCGGGCGTATCGGAAACCGAAGAAGGCATAAATATGATGAATTACCAAAAATGGTTTAACGCCAACTCCCGTATGCTGACCACAATGGACGAATGTGTGGACAGACTTATAAACAATACGGGTCTGGCGGGAAGATAATCGGCAGATAAATTAAATTTAATCAATGCTTATAAACGCTGAAAGGAAAAATAAATTATGAGAATAGCCAACGCAACCATTACCCGCAACTACGTTAAGAATCTTGAGACAAACTATTCCCTCAAATACAAGTCCGAACAAAAGTTATCTTCTTACCGCCAGTTTATGCAGGCCAGCGAGTGCCCCGCACAGGCAGCGTCCGCTATGAGAGTAAGAAAAGCAATAGCTAATCTTAACAATTATCAGGAGAATCTTAAGACGGCCGACACAATTTACGCATCCGCCGAATCCTCAATAATGGCAATATCCGAGATTATCCAGACCACCTATGAGAAATGTATTGAAGCGGCTAACGGCACCAACAACGACTCTCACACTCACGCCCCGGATCAGCTCGAAATGATTGCTACAGGCGTTGAGGAATACGCCGACGAGATCACGCGTCTGATGAACCTTACCGTTGCGGACAGAAGGATATTCGGCGGCGTCAACAATGATGAAAAGGCGTTTGCGATACAAAAGAACGCGGCGGGAGCCACTGTCACTTACAACGGAGTACCCGTAGATACTTACAGCGATCCCAATATGTTCCCTCAAGGATTTTCTTCTTATTGCGATATCGGACTCGGAATGACCCTCGGAGCCGACGGAAGAATTGACGAACAGTCGGCGCTTAAAATTACCTTTAACGGCGTTGAGGCCACAGGCTGCGGAAAACAACCCACCACCGCTTTTATTGACCTTGAAGAGATTCAAGACGGAGTTGAATATTCCTTTGAGATGGCAATAGGCAACGACGGTGACAAAATACAGAAATACAACATCACCTTTAAGGGCGGCAAGGACGCTGCGGAAAGCAGAGCCAACATAAACGCCGAACTTGCCAAAATAGACGATCTCAAAGGCAAGGTAACTCTTTACGAGCATGGTACCATTGTAAACGGCTTTAACGGTAAGCAGGTAAAAATTACCGATACCAGCGACGTTGCCGCAAACGGCGGAAACGCTCTTTCAGTCGAAAATCAGGGTAAGGCGTACTCCAATAACATTATCCAGAGTATACTTGACGCCGCCCAGATCATAAGGACAGGCGACGGCGCCGAGATAGCGCGGTATGCCGACCATATTTACTCGCTTCAGACCAAGGTTTCCCTTACCCTCGCGGATATAGGAAACAGCACGAAGTTTATTGAATTTAACCAGGAACGTATTACCAATAACCTTGAAACTCTTACGGGACGTCAGAACGACCTTGAGTCCACAGACTTTCCCTCCGAAACGACAACATGGAAAATGTTGGGAAGCATTTATTCCGCTACTCTTCAGATGAGCGGTTCAGTCATTCCTCAGTCGATATTCCAGTTTATAAGCTGACGATAAGAAAAAACAGTCATTCGACTCAGGATATTTAATGTTAATAAAAATTAAAAAGGGGGCGTAATATTATGGTAAGCTTCAACTTGCTGAGCTACAACATACAAGACACCATAATGAATACCACCATAAAGCACCCCCGAATGGTCAATCCGGGAACGGAACAAACGTTTATCCGTCAGGATACCGATTTGGGCGGTCTGGAAGTACACACCACCAAAGGGATTATCGAAGTAGATACCACTGCGTGCAGGGAAAGCATGGGGCTGGGTGAGTTGAAAGACTATACTTTGGTGAAAATGTATGCTGATAAAGGCTATCAGGTGGCGGACGAAGCCACAAGACGGATAGTACAGCAGGGAGATATGGTTGAAATGAACCGTACTCCTCCCTCCGAGATAAAAAAACAGGAATTTTTGCAGAAAAACGAACCCGTGGACGCCAATATTGCCTTTTACCCCGAAGTGGCTCCCGAATTGACACTGCGCAAGGGCGAAACCGACATAACCCAACACCCCACAGAAGTCAATATAGACTGGGAAAACACGCAGATAGTGCCTTATCGGCTTGACAGGGGCACGGTAAACTTCGACATTGTGCAAAAAGCATATATTGACATAACCTATCTGGGAGAACCCATGTTCTTCCCCGATCCGGAATTTCAGGCTTGGGCGTAACAAACGGTAAATAGCTGCAGGAAGGTGTATAAATGAAAATAGAAACAAGAGATTTCGGAACCATGGAGATAAGCGAGGAACAGATCCTTGAATTTCCCAACGGAATATACGCCTTTGAGGACGCGAAAAGATTTGCGCTCATAGAGCTTGAAAAGGGGCATTATCCCGCCTGGCTCCAGTGTATAGACGATATTCGCCCCTGTTTTATCGTGTTCGATCCGTGGCTTATCTGCAAAGATTATGAAATCACTTTGAACAGCGGTGAAAAGGCAATGCTTGAAGTCAGTGAAAAAACCAATCTTCAGGTTTTATGCATAGCCCGCGTTCCCGAAGATTATAAAGAGACCACCGTTAACCTTAAATCACCCATTGTTATAAATATGGACACGAAAAAAGCGGCTCAGGTGATTCTTCCCAAGAATTATCCCTACCGTCAGCCCATATTCAAAAATAATATAAACGAAACCGAAAAGGAGGGCTGATATGTTAGTTGTGACAAGAAAAATCGAAGAAAGCGTTATTATTGCCGACAACATAGAGGTCACAATTCTTGAGGTTTCAAAAGATCGGGTAAAGATCGGTATTTCCGCTCCGAAGGATGTAAAAATAATCCGAAACGAGCTTCTAGATACACAAAATATAAACGAGGACTCTTCAAGAGAGATTTCCAAGGAAACCTTAGAGAGCCTGTTCAAATTCAAAAAGGAGGACTAATCACCATGGCTAATGCAACAAGCGCTCTCAGACTGAGCGGTATGAACTCCGGTCTCGACACCGAGTCGATAGTTAACGCATTAACGGCTACCACAAAAAACAAGATCAATACCAATCAAAGAAAGGTACTTAAGCTACAAGCACAGCAGGACGCTTATCGTTCCCTTATAGCCAGTTTTAACAATCTTAAGAACAAGTATTTCGATATTTTGAACGGCAATACCAGTCTTAAATCCACCGGTATGTTCAATTCGTTCAAAAGCACGCTTACCAACGCCGCGGGAACCAACGTAAACGGCGTGAAGGTTTCCAGTAATGTCAACGCAAATCCCGGCGTGTATGAAGTAAAGGTTCACAAGGTTGCTACTCAGGCAAACATCAAATCCGCCGCGGCGAACGGCAAGCCTGTTGATCTTTCCAAGTGCACCGATTCCTCCGAAACTTATTCAATGACAGTATCCGTAAACGGAAAATCCAAAAATATCACTTTCAACGGAGGTACGGAGGACGAAGTCAGGGAACAGATAAACGATCAGCTCTCCGTTTTCGGTACAAAAAACGACGGAAGCAATATTGTTACCCTCGGCTCGGACAATAAGTTCTCCACTTCCGACAAATCGGCTGTTGTATCCGCAAGCGCGACAATTTATAAGGATAACCGCAATCTCGGAAATATAAGCAATATGCAGACGGGTAAAAATACCTTTACCATTACCGTAGGCGACACCACCAAAACCGTTTCTTTCACTACTATTTCTTCGGATTATTTTGACGAAATCTTTGAAGCTGACGGAACAATAAAGGCGGACGCGGATAAGGATAAGGTAGCCCTCTTTAAGGAAATTGCCCTGAACCAGCGCGACGGCGAGGTTTACGAGGAGTTTAAGGAATGGGAGGAAAACCTTTCCGACGCGGACAAAAAAGCCTTTGCCGAAAATATGGCGCAGGCAAGATACAACGCCGCTTTGAACGAAGCCAAGGATAAGCTCAACGAAAACGCCAAAAACTGCTTGGCCAACGACCTTTTAAAGGATATAAAGGAGCACATCACATTTAAAGAGTCCGACGGAGCAAATCAGGAGTGGGAGGTTGACATGGACCGCCTTACCGCTGAGGAAAAGGCTATTTTCAACAAGATTGAATCCGATTACAACGCCAAGACCGCAAGCGGTGAGATTTCAACCGACCCCAAGGACGAAAGTTACGTTTCCTTTAAAGATTACTTTGAAAAAGAATATACCGATATCGCTAAAGCCGCAACTACACAGGACGACATTGATTCGTACATAGCCAATGACCAAACGGGTCAGAAACTTAAGGAAAACTACGACAACGAAGTCAAAAAGATTGAAGACAACGTCAAGGCTCAGACGGATAAGGTAATCGAAAAAGAGCAGAAGGCCGTTTATAACGAACAATTTGAGATTGCCAAGAAAAACGCTTACGACGCCAAGGTGGCAAGCGGCGATATATCGGCGACTGAGGGCGATGAAAATTACGTTTCTCTTGAGGACTTCAAATACACTGAAGAAGAATTCAAAACTACCGCCGAATACACCGCCTACGAAAATCAGGCTAAGGCTATCGAGGACGACTATAAAAACAACGGTATTATCTCCATTGATTTTGATGGTTTAAGTGAAGCCGATAAGGTGGAGCTGTTTGAAGAAGCGGGTCTTTTCAGCGGTAAGAACGAGGAAGACTATATTGCCGATTACACCAAGGAAGAGGCGGTATTTGACTTTAACAAGTCCAATATTGAAAATAACTTGGGTGCGCTGACATTTAAAGACGAGCTTTTTAAAATGGAAGCGACCGTTGCAGACGACGGCACCATCACTCTTCAGGGCAAGGGCGTATATTCCGGCAATCCCATGGATTTTGCCATAACTCAGTCAGCCGCCAATGCGAGCGACTTCGGTCTTGATAAAACCGATACCACAGGTACCACAAGCCAGGTAGACACTAGCTCGAAGCTTGACCAATTGGGTCTTACCGCCGACAGCGACGGAAAATATAACTTCACCATCAACGGTCATAAATTCTCTTTCAGCGGAGAAACAACCGTTTCTGATATGATGAAGCAGATCAACGCCTCCGACGCGGGCGTTAAAATGACCTACACAACCCTTACTAACCAGTTTACAATAACATCCAACGAGTACGGCGCAGACGCTAAAATTGACATTGAGGACGGCGATCAAGGTTTGCTTACCGCTCTCGGATTCACTGCGGGACAGAATTTCACAAAGGGCTCGAACACCGTGCTCACCATCAACGGAGAAACGGTTGAAACCAACTCCAACTCATATACCGTAGACGGTACCACATTTACTTTCAGCAAAGCGGCTGAGGGAACCGAGTTCACAAACGAGGTAACCCGCGACTACTCCAAGCCGATAAACGCAATAAAGAGCTTTGTGGAAGATTACAATAAGCTGATTGAAGAGGTTTACGGCTACGTTGACGACGAACCCAACAAGGATTACTACTTCCTTACCGATGACGACAAGGAGGAAATGGATCTTTCCGAGAGCCAGGAAAAGAAATGGGACGATCTTGCAAAGAAGGGTATTCTTTACAGAGATTCTACTTTGACCGGAATAATGTCTAAGCTCAGAAGCATAATCTACAATACTGTAGACGCGGCCGACGGCTCAAAGGTAGGCTTATATACGTTGGGAATCACCACCTCCAGTAACTGGAACGATCACGGCAAACTGGTACTTGATTCAAAAATATCCGATGAGGAGTTTGAGAACATATTTGCCAAGTATGCGGACGAATTCGGAAAACTCTTTACCGATACCGAAAACGGCATTTCCAAACAATTTGAAGACGTTATTGATTCCGCCACCAAAACAACAGGCAAGGCGGGAGAAAGAGGCCTTTTGGTTGAAAAAGCCGGTGTTTCCGGTACTGCCTCCGCTACCAACAACTCCATCTATAAGCAGATAGAAAGCTTGAAATCAGCTATAACCAAACTTCAGGATCGCTACGAACAACAGCAGGATCGTTATTGGAAAATCTATGCCAACATGGAGACACTGTTGGGCAGCATAAACAGTCAGAATTCCTATATAAACCAGCTTATGGGAATGTAATTAAGCTAAACAGGTTTTGACCGAAGGGCGGGAGCTGCTGTAAAGAGTCCCTGTTCTTCGTAAATGAAAGGAATATTCATAGTATGAATCCTTATGCAGCGTACAAAAAACAGTCGGTCACCACAATGACCCCCATCGAGATTGTAATAAAGCTATACAGTGAAACCGAAAGAGAACTGAACAGATCGGTCGTATTTATTAAAGAAAAAAACTATGAAAGCGCCAACAATGCTCTCAACAAATCTGTCGATCTTATTGCGGCACTGCGTTCGGTGCTTGACGTAAGTCTTCCCATCGGAAAAAATCTTGACGCGATTTACGACTTTCTGGAAAAACAAATAATTGCGGCAAATGTAAAAAAGGACGTGGAAATAGTCAACTCGCTGCTTCCTATGGTGGCTGAGCTAAAGGACGCTTTTACCCAAATAGGTGCAATGTCAAAGGACGAGATTGCGGCGCAAAGTCTTCAAGTCTCAAAATAACGGCAGCAAATCCCGATTCCAAATAACTTGAAAAGTTCAAACATTAACTCAAAACACAGCCGAACCCTTTCGGCTGTTGTTTTGGTTATGGAAAGGAAGAAAACTTATGGAGAATAATAATGTAATAAAACTTGCGGAAGAGTTCGCGGAGCTTGAAAAGCTGCTTTTGGAATATAATCGGATCGCCGCCGACGTTATGAAGATAGAAAGCGATGACGTGGAGATTCTGACCGATAAAATACAGGAAAGAAGCGACCTTGTGGAAGAAATGGATAAGGTAAAAAGCTTTTGCACCGAGCTTATCGACAGCTTTGAAAAGGAGGACTCTGAGCTCATACGCAGTATGCTGATGGGCACCAACACCAACCGCCGTATAGATGAAAAGCTTTTGCCGCTGCAAAACGCGATCATAAGCCTGCGTTCGGCACAGATGCAGGCCGCGGAAAGCGACAAGGCGCTCCAGGCGCAGTTTACCTCAAGAGTCAACGAAGCAAAGGAACAGCTTGTGCAGCTTAAAAACGATAAGAAAAAAATAGATTATTACTCAAGCATAAATCCCTCCGGCAGCATAGGCGGATCGTTGGACAGCAGCTTCTGATAACGAAAGGAAGCTACGGAAAATGAAAATTGACTGTCATATTCACGCTTTCCCCGACGGCATAGCGGAAAGAGCCATGAAAAAACTGTCGGATACCGCGGGCTTCCCACACTATTCGTTAGGTACTGAGGAGGACACAAGGCAGATACTTACCGATTGCGGCATTGATATTGGCGTACTGCTGCCAATTGCCACCAAACCCTCGCAGCAGACGTCCGTAAACAACTGGGCATCTCAGGTAAACAATGGCAATATCCTTTCCTTCGGCACGGTGCACCCGGACAACACAGAGTATCTGGACGAGCTTGACCGCATTAAGGCGCTTGGATTAAAGGGCGTGAAAATACATCCCGATTATCAGGGCTTTTTCCTTTTTGAGGAAAGACTTATACCTTTCTGGAAAAGGTGCACCGAACTAAAGCTGCCCGTTACGATACACATGGGCTATGATCCCGTTTCCCCTGAAAATCGTCACGCAATGCCACAAGATCTTGTTTTTATACACGAAAAGGTGCCAGATGTTGATATTATAGCCGCGCATATGGGAGGAATGTTTTGCTGGGAGGCGGTTTTCCGCTATATTTGCGGAGACAGGCATATATGGCTTGACACCGCATTTACCAAGGGGTTTTTAGAGCCGAATCTTATGAAAAACCTCATAGAAAAACACGGCGCGGAAAGGGTACTTTTTGCCAGCGACCTGCCATGGCATTTACCCGATATGGAAATGAAAATGATAGAAAATTTGAGTATAAGCGACGACGATAAAGAAAAAATATTTTGGAAAAACGCAGTTGAACTGTTAAATATTGAATAAAAATAAAAAAAGGCGGTGATTCCGTTGATAAATATCCTCGCGGTGGAAAACAACCAAAAAACCGCGTCATTGATATATTCCGCGCTGTCCGACCAAAGCAGATACCATCTGGCGGTGGTTGAATCGGGATATACAGCTATTGAAGCGATAGGACTCAAAAAATTTGAGCTTATTATAATTGACCGCGACCTGAATTTTTTAAGCGGGATAAAAACCGCGAAAAGCTTGAGAAAAAGGCTGTCCTTTAATATTTCGCCTTTTGTTGTGACATGCGGCAATAAATTAACCGAACCGGAAGCGGATGAATTTATAAAAACCGGTGTTTTTGACTTCTGGGAACCTCCGCTGAACATTCAGCGGATTAAGCTTACCGTGGACAGCATAGCGGAGGGCTGGCGTTCTCCAAAGGACAATTTAAAAAACTATTCGGAATATCTGGACAGACTCGGCTGACAAATAACGGAGAAAATATGAAGCTTAACCGACTCATAGGAATAATTTCGATTCTTCTTCAGAAGGATAAAACGACAATAGCGGAGTTGGCGGAAAAGTTCGAGGTATCCTACCGTACCGTTATAAGAGATATTGAAGCAATAAATATGGCAGGCATTCCCATAGCCTCGGAAAGAGGTAAAGGGGGCGGCGTATATATAATGAGCAGCTACAAGATAGACCGCACGGTTTTATCCTCCGAGGAAATGCAGTTTATCCTTACAGGGCTTCAAAGCTTAGACAGCGTAAGCGGCACCAACCGCTATAAACAGCTTATGGACAAGCTTTCGGCGGACAGCGCCGGCATAATCAAAAGCGGCGATACCGTAATAATAGACCTTTCGGGTTGGGACAAAACGGGACTGTCAAAAAAGATCGAAACGATAAAAGCCGCCATGGAAAACAACGAAACAATTTCATTCAGATATTGTGCCCCAAACGGCAGCACCGAACGAGAGATCGAGCCTTATCATCTCATCTTCCAATGGTCGGGCTGGTATGTATGGGGCTATTGCCTTTTAAGGAAAGATTACAGAATGTTCAGACTGTCCCGCCTTACCGATTTGAAAAACACGGACACGAAAAGGGAAAAAAGACAGGTTCCGGAATACGTAAGCGATAAGCTTTACCATTCGCCCGACGAAATAAAGGCGACGGTGAAATTCCATAATTCGGTAAAATGGCGGCTGGCGGACGATTACGAAAACATAGATATGAACATAAACGAACACGGAGATATCACTCTAAATCTAACATGGTCGGATACCGAATCCTTTTACAGGTATATCGCTTCCTTTGAGGATAAAGCCGAAATAATTGCCCCCGAAGAATACCGAAAGGAGTTTAAAAGCATTATCAAAAAAATATACGACAAGTATTGAAAATGGGACATACAGTTGTCATATTAAAAGTGCTATAATACTGTTAAATCAAAAGAAAGGATATGGCACAAAATGACTTATGAAACCGTAAATTTAAAGGAAAAAACCGTGGTGGGTCTTTCGGCTCGCACAAATAACTCTTCCCCGGAAATGGAAAAGATTATCGGAAGGCTGTGGCAAAAATTTTATTTGCCCGAAATTTGCGCCAACATAAAAAAACAGGGCGAACCAAAAAGCCTTGGGCATATACACCGATTATGACTCGGACGAAAACGGGGATTATACCGTTGCCGTTATGTGCGAGGTAACGGAAGTCTCGGAATTGCCCCATGAAACGGAGGTAAGAAGGATTCCGGCCGGACAATACGCAAAGTTTGTTGTAAAAGGCAATATGCTGACGGCGGTTCGGGAATTCTGGCGGGAGCTTTGGAATATGGATTTAAACCGCGCCTTTGTATGCGATTTTGAGGAGTACCAAAACGCGGATCCGGAAAACGCGGAAATACATATGTACATCAGCTTGAAATAAAGAGAGGAAATTTACAACAATGGGACGACCGGTTACAAAAAACGAGCTTTTATCCGCCGCAGAGAGCGGCTATAAGACAATGAACGCGGCAATAGAGGGGTTAAGCGAAAAAGAAATGTCGGAGCCCTTCAACTTTTTGGAGGACGAAAAAAAGAAGGAAGCTCACTGGAAAAGAGACAAAAACGTACGGGATATACTGATCCATTTGTACGAATGGCACAGGCTTCTCATAAACTGGGTTGCCGCCAATGAAAAAGGGGGAAATACGCCATTTCTGCCCGAACCCTACAACTGGAAAACCTACGGCGAAATGAACGTAAAGCTTTGGGAAAAGCACCAAGGAACGAGTCTTGAGGACGCAAAGCAAATGCTTTCGGAATCTCACGCAGAGGTAATGAAGCTTGCGGAAAAATTCTCCGAAACCGAGCTGTTCACAAAGGGCGCGTTCAAATGGACAGGCGCAAGCACCTTAGGCTCCTATTTCATAAGCAATACGTCGAGTCATTACAATTGGGCGATTAAGAAGCTTAAGGCGCATATAAAAAACTGCCGTACCAAATAAAAAGGAGAGGTTATGGAATACAATTTTGATACAATAACCCCCTGCGGAGGCGACTGTTCGGACTGTGAGCATTTTCTCGGCAAGGAATGTCTCGGATGTCTGACAAACGAGGGGAGTCGGGCCAAGCTTTGGGGAAGCGAATGCCTGATATTCGCCTGCTGCAAAAAGCACAAGGTTAGATTCTGCGGCTTGTGCGGTGAATTTCCCTGTAAAGAATCCGACAGAATACGAGAATGGGATAAAGATAACATGAACAAGCAAAGACATATGGCGGAAGCTTACGGAAAAAGATGTGAAACAACCAATGTCTATAAATGCTGCCCAAAATTTGAAAACGGCGATTTCCTTATCCGCCGCACCCAAATGAGCGATAAGGAGGATTTGCTGAAAGTCTATTCAGACCCGAAGGCGGTGCCTTTTTTCAATTCCGATAACTGTCACGGGGACGACTTTTATTACACCACCATTAAGAGAATGGAAGAGGCTTTGTTATTCTGGGAGCAGTCTTATCGGGGCGGCTGGTTTGTACGTTTTTCCGTTATTGAAAAAAAAGAGGGAAAAGCTGTGGGTACCGTCGAACTGTTCAGGCGCGGATCCGATAACGCCGAGGACGATGTCGGCAATGGAGACACCTATAACGGCTGCGGCATTTTAAGGCTTGATCTTAGAAGCGATTATGAAAAAGAAGAGGTTGTTCTTAACATACTTTCCCTGATCATTCTCCCTTCCTATAAACTGTTCGGCTGTAAAACAATTGCCACCAAGGCGATAAAAAAAGCGGAGGAAAGAATAAGAGCGCTGAAAAAATACGGCTTCCGAGAAAGCTCCAGTAAGCTGAAGGGCGAGGACGGAAAGGAATATTCCGATTATTTTTCAGTAACCGAAGGTTAAAATTAAGGAAGCAATATGAACGAAAATGAAATTCTGAACCGCTGCCTTGAAACTCTTGAAGGTGCGGTTTTGGTAAACAGTTGGGGGGAACAAGGGTTATTTTACAATCCCGAAAGGCTTCTGAAACGCGGAGTTTATATCTTGACCGTGAAAAATAAGGACGGAGAAAACGATAAAGGCTCCCGACTTGACCGAGATGGCATATACCGTTTAAATTTAGGCGTTCGTAAAAAAACCTATGAAAAATATTTCGGCTGCCTGCCGAAGCGTCCCGCCAAAGGAAAAACGGCCGATACAGGCTATGACTATACCGAAACCGATAAAATAATTCCCCATCCCGTTTACGCGTGGATGGGGTGGATATGCGTTTTGAATCCTTCGGAAAAGACTTTTGAGGAATTGAAGCCGCTTATATCGGAAGCCTATGAATACGCGAAGGAAAAATACTCAAAAAGAAAGCGTTAAAATATGAAAAAGCTTGATTATAAAAAGGAATACAAGGATCTGTACCAACCAAAAAGGGCTCCCTCCATAATAGAGGTGCCCGAAATGGTATTCATAGCGGTGGACGGAAGCGGTAATCCGAACACATCCCCCGAATATAAAGCGGCTATGGAAATGCTTTACGGTTTGTCCTTCACCATTAAAATGTCCAAAATGAACAACACTCAACCCGAAGGGTATTTTGAATATACGGTGCCGCCTCTTGAAGGATTATGGTACGGCAGCGAAGTTGATTTTGACGGACTCAACGTTACCGATAAGGACAAATTCCGCTGGATATCCATGATACGCCAGCCCGAATTTGTCACCGAGGAGGTCTTTAAATGGGCAAAAGATACGTTTTCCGCCAAAAAGCCGGAGCTTGACCTGAGCAAAGCGAGATATATGAGGTATACCGAAGGTCTTTGCGTTCAGATAATGCACATTGGCTCCTATGACAAAGAAGCGGAAAGCATACTTAAGCTGAAAAGCTTTGCTTCGGAGAAAGGGTATAAAGAGGATTTTTCGCAGGGAAGATATCACCATGAAATCTATCTGTCCGATCCGAGAAGGTGCGCGGTGGAAAGGCTTAAAACGGTTATAAGACATCCCATATCATAAAATGATTATTCGTTTAAATAAGCGGAAAGCTTTCTGTCCGCTTCGGCAATAAATTCTTCAAGGTCAATTCCGTCGCTTACATATTTTTCAAAATCTCCCCTGTATATTTCCCAGGGCACCGAAAAGGCAATTTCACTGTTTTCATATACGTTATAAAGGCTTTGAGTATAACTGTCTTCGTCGTATGTGCTTTTGTCCTTAAGGCTAAAGCTGTTTTTCTTTCCCGCAAAGCGCGCCGTGCTTTTCTCAATGAAAAGCAGCGTTTCCGCCAGATGTTCGGAGTTGGGATTGACGCAGACGAATTTGCAGACAGCGTCATTTTTTCCGCTGGCAGTGGGCAGGGAAGCGGCAAGAAGATTTTCGTCTCCCGTAAGCTCCTGCTGACTTGACAAAACGTCTGTTACGGAAAAAAGCGCGTTATCGTAAATTTCCTCATAGAGAAAACTTCCGGGGAGTCCTCTTCCTATTTTTGCGGTGATATTATGGTTGTAAAAGGCTGTTTGTACATCGCAGACATTATTCAGCAGTTTGGAGCCGTAATTATCCTTTAACAATTTCGCAATTGTGCGAAATTCTTCCGTATCGAATTTTCCGTACTCGGATAAGTAGGAATTAAAAAATGAGTATAAAACACAGTATTTAGGGCAGCTAAAGTATTCGGATATATCGGCTGCCTTTCCTGTTTCCTCAAAAAATGCTTTATAATCGGAAGGAAAGGTAATACCGCTTTCGGCGCAGTTTTTTTCATTGTATATAACGGCGGGCACATTTACGGACACGGGCAGCATACGTATATCGCCGTTTTCATCGGTAACCGCTTCTTTTATGAAAGGGAAACAGCCGTCTATGTATTCCTTTACCCCGGGAATATCGTTAAGGGGGTAAAAGGCACCCTTATTCTTTATATCGGAGGCGTAGCTTTCTCTTGAGCTCATAAGTGCAAGATCATAGCTCTTGTCCAGCGAGAGAACTGTAAGAGCAAAGCTGTCCGCAGCAAGCTGATCGGTTTTTACCTGAAATCCGCAGCTAAACAGGGCGTCGTTGGAAAGCGCCGTTGAAGAAGTTATCACTTTTATGGGAGGAGTGGATGTGCTGACGTCGGCGAGATATTTATAAACATTTCCGCTTATTCCCGCAACGCTGTCCGAGGCCTGAACAGCGAGATAATTTCCTTCGGCGGAAAAATCGCTTATCCAGAGTCCGTCGTCAATCTGTATTATACCGCTTTCGCTGTCCGCTCCGCTGAAGGACAAAGTTCCGTTGTAGGTATCGGATAATCCGCGAAATACAAAATCCAGTTCATCATTTATTATTTCAAAGTTGCTTATTGTGCCAAGCTTATTTGTATAACACAAAACCTTATTATCCGCGTAATCCCGGAAGCAGTAACCTTTATCCTGCTCATAAGCGTATACTATTACCCGTCCGTTTCTTTCGGAAAAGCATTCCGGATAAGGAATACCGCTGACGGTATTATTACCCGTACTTAAATTGTAACAGCCGATTACCGCTCCTTCATAATCAAATATTATCGGTTCGCCTCCTTCGGTAACAATGCTGTCACTGAATGCGTCAAATTCGCTTTTTATTCCCAACCAGTATATACTGTCTCCAACCGCTCTTATTTTAGTTACACGGGAAACTCCTTCAAAATCAAACACCTCCTCGGATTCTCCCGTTTTTGTATCGGAGGAATACAAAACCATACGTCCGGCATATTCTCCCGCCTCTTCCGAAGTACTTTCCGTCACCGTATATATTTTTCCGTCGGCGATATCCCAGCAGTTCATTCCATAGACGCCCTTTAAGACCAACTCTCTTGTTTTCTTTCCGGTATCGTCAAATACCAGAACCTGCTCCCCCTCCGGCATTTCCTCCGAATCGGAATAATCCATATTAAAGGGCATTGCATACAGTTCGCCTTCATATAAATTTATTCTGAACGAATCGTTTATATCATATTCAAGGCGCTTTTCACCGTATATTTTTTCCGCGTCGGCGGAGGAATCGGCACAGGCCGTCCCGCTCACTGAAAGTATTAGCGCAAGTAAAACGCATTTTATTTTTTTCAAAATTTAATCTTCCTTTTCTCCTATAATACTTATTGATATAAGCTCCGCAATCTCACCAGAAACTATCTGCATAAACAGCTCGTCGTCCGACACGTCATACTCTTTTATTTCCAGCTTGGCAAAATAGTGCATGTCATCGCTGTCGCAGGGACGTACAAGAGCATAAAGCGTTTGTCCGTTGCTGTACAGACGGCAGGGGGTATATACCTTCATATCTTCATACCAACCTATGGTGATTTTTTTACCGTTGATTATCATAAGTTTGGTTTTTCCGTCTTTTCTGCGGTATACATCATCGCCCCATGTGTTTACGTCCTCAAGAAAATATTCTTCATCGCCTATAAACACATTGTGTTTTGTGCCCGTGACTTTATTTTCTCCCGTTCGCAGATCCAATGAATGATGACGTTTGTCGCTGTAATCGGAATAATAAAAAACTCCGTTATGTATAAAATCACTTTTAAAGTCGCAATTTTCCAAAATACAAATTTTCTCTTCCTCGCTTTGTAGGAAGTAATCCCAATACTTTCCCGTTTTACTTGACTCTCTTGTAATTGCGTAATCGTCTAAAAAATAGACGCTTTTTCCTTGGTACAGACGCTCTTCCTCACCATTTTCCGGATCTACCCTGTACACGTAATAAATATCCTCGTCTTCTTTTTTTGCATAAAATATCCCGTATTCGTTAACCCTTAAGTCATAGCCTTTATCATTGCTTATTTGTGTAATCTCTCCGCTTTCGACGTCATATCTGAATATTACTCCTTTGGGGTTTTCATATACGCTGTAGTTTGAAGCCGACAAAAAATAAACGCTTCCGTCATAATAATTTAAGGAATGACTCCTTCTGTCCGTAATACGTACTGCGTTTTCACCGTCGTATGAGTAAAGCCGCCAGTTATCATCGGGATTTGAAAAATAAATCATATCACTGTCGTCACTGCCGCATAAAATTCCGAGTATGCCGGTTTTGTTATTTGCGGTGGAAAGAGAGAGGGCTTTTTCGGAAAGCTCTATTCCCGTGAATGGCGGATAGGCGCTGTTTTGTGCGTTTTCCGCTTCGGGTATGCTTTTTATTGTTTGAGAAAGCTCTTTTTGTTCGGTTTGGGTTGGAGGAGATTCGGCGCAGGCGGACGTTGTAATAAGAATCAGGGAAAGTAAAACGCATTTTATTTTTTTCAAAATTTAATCTTCCTTTTCTCCTATAATACTTATTGATATAAGCTCCGCAATCTCACCAGAAACTATCTGCATAAACAGCTCGTCGTCCGACACGTCATACTCTTTTATTTCCAGCTTGGCAAAATAGTGCATGTCATCGCTGTCGCAGGGACGTACAAGAGCATAAAGCGTTTGTCCGTTGCTGTACAGACGGCAGGGGGTATATACCTTCATATCTTCATACCAACCTATGGTGATTTTTTTACCGTTGATTATCATAAGTTTGGTTTTTCCGTCTTTTCTGCGGTATACATCATCGCCCCATGTGTTTACGTCCTCAAGAAAATATTCTTCATCGCCTATAAACACATTGTGTTTTGTGCCCGTGACTTTATTTTCTCCCGTTCGCAGATCCAATGAATGATGACGTTTGTCGCTGTAATCGGAATAATAAAAAACTCCGTTATGTATAAAATCACTTTTAAAGTCGCAATTTTCCAAAATACAAATTTTCTCTTCCTCGCTTTGTAGGAAGTAATCCCAATACTTTCCCGTTTTACTTGACTCTCTTGTAATTGCGTAATCGTCTAAAAAATAGACGCTTTTTCCTTGGTACAGACGCTCTTCCTCACCATTTTCCGGATCTACCCTGTACACGTAATAAATATCCTCGTCTTCTTTTTTTGCATAAAATATCCCGTATTCGTTAACCCTTAAGTCATAGCCTTTATCATTGCTTATTTGTGTAATCTCTCCGCTTTCGACGTCATATCTGAATATTACTCCTTTGGGGTTTTCATATACGCTGTAGTTTGAAGCCGACAAAAAATAAACGCTTCCGTCATAATAATTTAAGGAATGACTCCTTCTGTCCGTAATACGTACTGCGTTTTCACCGTCGTATGAGTAAAGCCGCCAGTTATCATCGGGATTTGAAAAATAAATCATATCACTGTCGTCACTGCCGCATAAAATTCCGAGTATGCCGGTTTTGTTATTTGCGGTGGAAAGAGAGAGGGCTTTTTCGGAAAGCTCTATTCCCGTGAATGGCGGATAGGCGCTGTTTTGTGCGTTTTCCGCTTCGGGTATGCTTTTTATTGTTTGAGAAAGCTCTTTTTGTTCGGTTTGGGTTGGAGATGATTCTGTGTAATCACCTTGTGATAATGTTGTTTCGGCGCATGATGTGAAAATCATAGCGAATATTAAAAACAAGATTATCGTTTTTTTTCTCATTTTGTTTTCCTTTCATTAAAAGCAAAATGTACTAACATGTATGTTATCAGAACCTGACGAAAATCAAAACCCAATAAAATAAATATTATGGATATCCCTTTGGACAAGCTGTGTACAAATCGTTATCGTACAAAAGTTCGTTTAAATGTCTGAAAAATATTCTCTACCTTAAATACGCCTTCGTTTCAATAACAGTTTTGTTGTGGACATTTTATAGTTACCACTTATGACAGCAGATGCCTACCTTGTAAAAGGGATAGCCATAATAAATATTTTTGTTTCAATTTAGAACTCAATACTTATTCGCATCCGAGAGTATGTGTTGTATGTTCTTTTCTCCAACTTCTCAACACCGCACCGCAATTTTGGCATACGGTTTTATACTCCAGTATGTCCGTAATAATCATACACTTCTTTCCGCCAACCCAGTGCGAGGAAGATATGGTATTCACATATTGCGGCCCTGTCTCTGCTGCTGACGAATGAGAACACGCCCTTGCGTCAATCGAAAAAATTTCTTCCCCACCTGTGCTCAATGCGGTTGAAACCTGTACGCTTTCCTCCGCATACACAGACATACTTGCCGCCATCGCAAGCGCCGCTGCCGCTGAAATAAGTTTTGTCATGAAATTTTTCATTCTAAATTCTCCTATAATAATTTTTTGTTTAGATAATGCTCTAATTAAGATATTAACACAATCAAATCAACATGTCAAGCGTTTTTTCAATAATTTTTATCTTTTTCATCTAAACAATGTAAAACCTATTAAAATTATACAAATCAGCCAATAAGTTTTTGTTGTAAATAAAATGAAGTTTTAAATTAACATAAGATCTGTTATCTATATGTTTCAATATGCCGTAAAATATTAAGAAGCGGCGAATTTGCCGCTTCGTTCTTATAATAATTCACAATAAATTTATCTATACTTTGGTTAGAAATTATCATTCTATTTCCTTATTTTTTTCAACATATCCGGCCTTTTCTCTCCGGTAACCTCCAGTGACTTCTCAAACTGCCACTTTTCAATATTCCCGTGATGTCCCGAAAGCAGCACCTCCGGCACTTTTCTTCCTCTCCATTCCTCCGGTCTCGTATACTGCGGATACTCCAACACCCCGTTATAATGGCTTTCAATGGAATAAGCGTCCTCGTTGGGCAGTACGCCCTCCTGAAGCCTTGCCACCGCGTCGGCTATTATAAGGGCGGGAAGTTCGCCGCCCGTCACCACGTAATCCCCCACGGAAATTTCCTCCGCCTTAAGCTCATCCAGCACTCTCTGGTCAACACCCTCATAGTGCCCGCAAATCAAAATAATGTGTTCCTCCTTCGCCAGTTCTTTAACAAGCCGCTGATCCAAGGTTTTTCCCTGAGGGGACATATAAATAATACGCGGGGCTTCACTCCCCGCTTTGTTTTTTATGGCTTGTATGCAATCATAAACCGGCTGCGCCTGCATTACCATTCCCGTGCCCCCGCCGTATGCCTTGTCGTCTACTCGGCGATGCTTGTCCAATGTATAATCCCTTATATTATGGCACTCTATGGTGATATATCCGCCCTTTCGGCCTCTTCCCACCACGCTTTCCGACAATACCGCCTCGCACATGGCGGGAAAGAGAGTCGCTATGTCTATTCTCATTATCTTATTGTTTCCTCGTTATCAAAAAGTCCTTTTAACGGACGTATCTCTATTCTTTCATTGTCCGGATCAACGCTTATGAGAACCTCCGGTATTGCGGGAAACATCAGTTCTTTTCCGCTTTTGCCCCTGATAAGATACACGTCCGTAGGCCCGTTCTGCATTATTTCCTTCACTTCTCCGTAAAGCTCGTTCGTGTCAGCGTCATAGACGGGCAGCCCCAAAATGTCCGCAATAAACCATGTGTCTTCGGGCAGCTCCGCCTCCTCGCGGTCAATATAAAGAATGCTTCCCACAAGGGGCTGCGCCTTTTCCACCGTGTCTATGCTTTCTATTTTCAGCTTGCACATATCGTTGGCTATGGCGTAAGCTCCCGTTACTTTTACCGGCTTGTGCTCGGCGCCCAGATAAAGGTCAAAATCGGTAAGCATTTCGCAGCCGTCACAAAGCACCTGCGCCCGCATTTCGCCTTTAAGTCCCACCGTTTTGGTCAGCCTTGCCGCTTCAAGATAACGCTTTTTCATTTTTATCGTCCGCCTTTCCGTTTATGGGTAATATTTGCTTGGAAACTGTCACAAATTAACGGGTTTTCAACACCTTTTCGGTCCATTGCAAAATATCCTCATAAACCTCCTGCCTGTTGATTTCGTTAATAAGCTCATGCCGCGCGTCGATATACATTCTGACGGAAACGTTCTCCATTCCCGATTTTTTAAGTCTCCCGTATACTTTCCTTACGCCCTTTCCGAAATCGCCTATGGGATCCTCCTCGCCGCTCATAAGCATAACGGGCAGATTTTTGGGCAATGAATACGCCCATTCTCTTTTGGAAACCTCGGACAGCAATCTGACCAGATCTCGATATGCACCCGAAGTAAAGGCAAAATTTCCCAAAGGATCGCTTTTGTAATACTCGATTTTATCCTTGTCGCGGGTTATCCAGTCCAATTCGCTGCTCTTGTCGCTGACACGCCTTGTGAGGAAATGGTAGAACATCCACTGTCCCTGATCAAGATGCGTCTTTGTCCCCGTCATATTTTCAAGCAGCCTTACGGCAGCACCCGCCGCCCCGTCGGGCACCCCGCTGCCTGTTCCCATATAAAGAGCCGCGCATATTGATTCCGGGTACCAGGAAGTATACAGCCGCGCGATAAAACTCCCCATACTGTGCCCGAAAAGAATAACGGGGGTTTCCGGGTATTTTTCTTTTATAATATCCGTCATTCTCTTTTCATCCCGCACCAGAAAACGCCAGCCGTTGTATTCCGAGAAAAAGCCCTTGTCATCCTCGGTAACGGCGGTGCGGCCGTGTCCCAAGTGATCGTCGCCCGCCACCGCGTAGCCGTTATTTGCCATATAACCCGAAAATTCCGCGTAACGGCCGAAATATTCGCACATTCCGTGAACCACCTGTATAACAGCCTTGGGCTTTTCCCCGCCCGTAGGCTCTATTATTTCATAGTGTATTTGTTTGGTTCCTTCCGAGGATAAAAAGTTAGGCATGTTTTTTCTCCTTTCTTAAGTTTCCGCCAATTTTTTCATAGCTCTTATCTATAAATTCAAAAACGGTGCCCTTATCTACCGTGCCGTCCAGCAAAATGGTCAGCCATGTGTTTTTGTTCATATGATATCCGTGAAAAAAGCCCTTAGAACGCGTCATGAAATCCACTAACAAGGGCTCGCACTTAACGTTCAGGATAAATACCTCCTCATCGCTTTCAAGTCCCAGCTTGCTTTTGGAAACCTTCATCACTACCGCGTACCATTTGCCGTTCCTATGCCTGAGAACCGCGCTGTCGGGGGATTTTTCCCACATATATTCGGGTTCGGTGCCGTATTGAGTCTTAACGTAGTCAAAAACAAGTTCTTTGTACATATTCTCGTTACTCCCCTATGCCGAGTCTTTCCAGAATAGTGGTTTTGGAGCTGTCCGAAAGCACAAACATACCGTCCGCCGTATCCCCGTAAGGTATATAGTACTGCCCAGGATTATTGCTTTCGGTGCTGGTGAACAGAAACGCCTGCTGCCTTTTTGTGTAATCCTCAAGGGTAAGATCGGTATCGGCGGTGTTTATAAGCTTTGTAAAATAGCTTTGTATAACCGTAGCCGCAAGCCCCCTTAAGTTTCTGTTGACTATTGATACCGCCGTGGAGCCGCCTACCTGACTTTGATAATCCTCGCCGTAGGAAGAATTGTCATAGTTTAAGTAAACATAAAGGTCGTTTCCGTTCATTGAGTGTACTCCCGTATCGAACAGAATGCTGCCGTCGGGGTTGATAACGTCATAAGCGCAGTTTATATTTACCTTTCCTATTGCGTCCGCCATGGAAACAAAGCTTTCGCGGTCAAGCTTGACATACCTGTCGCACTTTACTCCCACCGCTCCCTCAATGGCATAGAGCACCGACTGAATCCCTCCCTCGGAGTAAAATTCGTCAAGGGTTTTCTGGTTATACCCAACCTGTCCCCGCAAATCCGCCCGTATGGGAATACAGATCACCGCCTCCTCGGCGGGCTGATAGCTCACTATCATATATCTTGTGGGATTGGCCGCTTTTTCGTTGGAAAGCATAAATAAAACCGTTATATTATTTGAAGCGTCAGGCAGGTCACTGGTAATGCCGCTTCGGTTTATTTCACCTTTGGGCACAAAAATGGAGTCCCAGATAAGGGAAAGCCCCATAGCCGCAAGGATGGCCGTCAAAATAAAGGTTATCAGATAAATATACCAGTTGCTTTTTCTTCTTTTCCGCACCGTCATCGCAAATTGCCTCTCCTTTTGGACTTGTATTTTAAATGGATTTGATGTATAATTGATATTCGGAACCTGTAAAAAAACAGGCAGAGCAGGAATATTTTTCAAGACTGCACGATATTATTTTACCACATCTTTATAAGAAATACAAGTCCAATGATAAAATATACGGAAGGAAAACACACAAAAAAATGAACAATAACATAAACCCGAATATAAACGAAAACAAAGCTTTTGACAGACGCTGCTGGGCGGAAATCGATCTTGACAAGCTGGGCTTTAATCTGAACAGCATAAAAAAGCAGTGTCCCGACAAAAAGCCGATTATGGTGGTTAAGGCCAACGCCTACGGACATTCCGACGTAATCTGCGCAAAGGAATACTATCGGCTGGGGGAAAGGCGCTTTGCCGTTTCCAATCTTCACGAGGCGGAAAGATTAAGAAATATAACGGGAGACGAAAGCTGTTTTCTGCTGGTCTTCGGATACATAGAAGAGAGCCGCTTCGAAGATATTTTACGCCTTGACCTTACCGTTTCCCTGGGCAGCACTGAGTTTGCGCGCAGGCTCGGCAGATTCGCCGAAAAAAAAGGCGTTAAGATAAAAGCCAACATTGCCGTGGATACGGGAATGTCGAGAGTGGGGGTGCGCACGGCTGAGGAAATAGAGGAAATAATGAATCTTAAGGGCTTTGAAATAACGGGAATTTATTTTCACTTTGCCGCGGCTGATATGCCCGAAGAAGAGCATAAGATATTTACGCTGGGTCAGTACGACAAGTTCATCTCTCTTACCGAAAAATACGCCCTGCCATTCCACTGCCTGAACAGCGGCGGCATAGCCTTCTATCCACAGCTGGGCGGTGAAATGATGAGGCCCGGGCTGATATTATTCGGCGTAAGCGCAAATCCCAATACGGAAAGCACTCTGGATTTAAAACAGGTAATGACTCTAAAGGGCGTTATTGATCAGATAAAAATCATACCCAAGGGCACCGATATCGGGTATGGCAGAACCTATACAACAGACCGTGAACAGGTAATCGCGCTGGTGCCGGTGGGATATGCGGACGGATATTCGAGAAAACTGTCCAATAAGGGGATAGTGGAAGTGAACGGGGTATTGTGTCCCATAAGAGGAAGAATTTGTATGGATCAGATGATGGTTGACGTTACGGCGGCCGACGCGGCAGTGGGAGACGAGGTCGTGCTGTTCGGGGACCGGTTTAAGGAAACTTCTCTGGATTATGCGGCGGGGCTTATCGGGGAGACCATTACCCATGAGCTTATCTGCGGAATTTCGGCGAGGGTGCCGAGGGTGGCGGTAAGAAACGGGGAAGTTGTTGAAGTGGTTTGCGAAAGATAATATCGGCACCGCGCAACTACCCGACAATGTAGCTTATACCAACAGCCATTTTGACACAGGAAAAAATAAAGTTAAAATAGTTTTATACCCGAAACACTAATAATCAATTTAAATCCATTTTTCCAATTTTTAATTGGTTATTAGTATTACTATCGCTTACACATTAAAAGCACTTTTGCAAAACATTCCAATTTTTTGTCTATAATTTGATTTGTAAATAGCATTACAACCGATAAAGCGGCATTTTTTAAAACGTCGAACGAAAAAACGAGCGTAAAGCAGAAAACAAAAGAGAATACAAGAGAAAAACAGTTATATTTTAAAAAAATATTCAAAAACTATTGACAAATCATTTACGGAAATGTATAATAACAACTGTTGCGCCGATTATTCAAGCAATAATCAAAATTACACCAAAAACACTGTTTTTAAATCATTCCATACTTTTGCTTCAAGCGCAGCTTTAACAAGCTGCCGGAATTGCGAGATTCGGCGGAAGACGTCTATCAGCGGTTATAGTATGATTTAAAAACGGTATGTTTGAAAAAAATCGGATATCACCCACAATAAAAAAACAGGAGGAAAAAATAATGTCTACCTATATGCCCAATCCCCAGACAGTAGAACGCAAGTGGTATATTCTCGACGCGGCAGGAAAGCCCCTCGGACGTGTTGCCGCCCAGGCTGCCCTTATGCTCAGAGGCAAGCATAAGCCCACTTTTGCGCCTCACTGCGACTGCGGCGATCATGTGATAATCATTAACTGCGCCAAGGCAGTGCTCACAGGCAAGAAACTCGAAAAGAAGTATTACAGATGGCACACCGGCTATATCGGCCACCTCAAGGAAGTACAGTACGGAAAACTGATGGAGTCCAACCCCGAAAAGGCCATGGAGCTTGCCGTTTACGGTATGCTTCCCAACAACACCATCGGCAGAAAGGCTATGACCAGACTTCGTCTTTACAAGGGTGCGGAGCATATCAATGCCGCTCAGAAGCCCGAAGAATTCAAATTTTAAGGAGGGATAAACACTATGTACGAATCTAAACCGTATTATTATGGAACCGGCAGAAGAAAACACTCCGTTGCAAGAGTGCGCGTTTATCCCGGCTCCGGCAAAATTACCATAAATAACAGAGATATCGACGATTACTTCGGTCTCGATACCCTTAAGCTTATCGCCCGTCAGCCCCTTACCCTGACCGGAACTACCGAAAAATTTGACATCGTTTGCCTCGTTGCGGGCGGCGGCGTTACCGGACAGGCTGGCGCTATCCGTCACGGTCTTTCCAGAGCTCTTCTCCAGTACAGCGAGGAGCTTCGCCCCGTTCTTAAGAAGGCGGGCTTCCTTACTCGCGACCCCAGAATGAAGGAAAGAAAGAAGTACGGCTTGAAGGCAGCGAGACGTGCGCCTCAGTTCTCCAAGCGTTAATGTAATCTTGTATATATTTAAATAGGGACGCCTTTTTATGTGCGTCCCTTAAATTATATTTTAAAAAGTGAAGGTGAACGTTATGCCTTATATCAAGATTTCCGATAAAGATATATATTATGAAATCCACGGTAAAAACAACGACAATACCCTTGTATATTTTCATGGAGGACCGGGTGCAAGCTGTCTTGATTTTACTGCTCAGGCTAAAAAACTCGGCAGTAAATTAAAAGTTGTAATATTTGATCAGTACGGCGTGCTGCGTTCCGAGCGGATTATGGAAGATGAAGCCTACGGAATGGATATTCAGGTTAAAATGATCGAAGAGATGCGTGAAAAGCTCTGTATTGATAGATGGAGCGTGTTAGGGCATTCCTACGGCGGTATGCTTGCTTGCCTATATACGCATACATATCCATCAGCTGTCAATAAACTGATTTTAGATTGTCCAAGCCTTGATTTTATTGATTCTTCAAAATCCGTAGCATATTATTTGGGCGATTACATTTCCAAATCGGGAGATAATGAAGCAAAAGCTTTGCTCCAAAAGATCAAAACTGCTGATTATACTGATAAAACCGTATTCTTCGATCTTATGTCCTTGTTAGAGCACATCGAGGATATGCAGTTAAGAAGTTATCTGCACGGGATTACCTTTGAAGAATATGCGAAAAATGTCTATACAGAAGCGATTCCCGATGAGATGTGGACGAAATCCGAAACTCATTTAATGAAACTGATTGATGAAGAAAAAATAATTGAAAATTTCCTGCCTATGCTGAAAAATATACGCAAACCGTTGCTGCTGATAAATGGCCGTTATGATCCTGCCTGCAGTGAAAATCAGATCAGATATATTAAAGAAAATATAGAAAACGTAAGGCAAGTTCTGTTTGAAAACAGCGGTCACTTCCCAAGAATTGAAGAACCGGCAAAATATACGCAATGTGTTATTGATTTTTTGTTAAATCAATGACTTCATACATTTCCTCTATTTTCAAACAAGCCCTAATCCTCAAGCGTTTATTCCCGATTATGTAAAATTAAAAATAAAAGGCTTTCCTTGAGACGTATCTCAAGGAAAGCCTTTTTAACTTATTAGGGCTTGTATAAAACCGTTTTTCTTCTTGTTTTTATATCAATCTTTAATCAAGCTGTAAGCTTGATTAAAGATTGATATCAGGTGGTGTTTCTTGCCGCCGATTTCAAAACCCGTCGCTTGCTTTTTTGTATAGCGTATGCTAAAATGAATTTTGTACGGTAACAATCCGCCGGATTATATATTTTTTGCAACTTACATCAAGATTTTGACTGCCGGATTATGGTAGAATATGATCAAGGGAGGAAAACAGCCTTGTACGAATGGAACGAAACGGTACAGAAAATGCTGGACTGGATAGAGAAAAATATAGGTGAAAACCCCACCCTGCTAAAAATGTCGGAACAGGTCGGGTACTCGCCCTATTACTGCTCGGTTAAATTCCACAAAACCTGCGGCATAACGATAAAGCGCTATATTTCGGGACGGCGGCTGGCTTTGGCGGCGCTGGAGCTGCGGGACACAAATGAACGTATAATCGATATTGCCATGAAATACGGATTCTCTTCTCAGGAGGCTCTGACGAGAGCCTTCGCGGCGGCTTTCAGCTGCGCACCGGCGGCATACAGAAGAAATCCCACGCCCGTTCCGCTTCCGATACGGAAGGTGGTTTTCTTTCCCGAACACTATAACAAGCTATATAAAGGAGGAATTAAAATGAACGACATTACCGAAGCAAGAGTAAGAACGGAGTTTATCCCCGCTCACCGGTACATCGGGATATGGGACAGCGTTGCCGAGGACTACTGCGGCTTCTGGGAGCGCCATAGCTGCGACGAAATATGCGGTACCATCGACAGCATGAGCAACGTCAGCGATATTATAATAACCTGCCATACGGCGGGTTGGAAGTTAAACGGTGACAAGCGTTGCTACTTCTACGGCCTGGGGGTACCTCACGATTACGGCGGAGCCGTTCCCGACGGCTTTGAAATCCGCGATATTCCCGCCGCTTATTATCTGGTTTTCTACCATCCGCCATTCGATTATCTCAAGGATAACGGCGAGGTTATGGGAAGAGTCGAAAGGCTGGCGTGGAATTATGACATTAAGGATTTCGGCGGGGGAAAATACGTCTGGGACGAAAGCGCCCCCTGTTACCAACGGCATTATCCGGAAGGGATAGGCTATGAGATTTTAAGACCGATCAAATTAAAATAACCTTGCCATAAAACAATAAAACGGCACGCCTATGCGGAAATTAAACTCCCTCCGCATAGGCGTGCCGTAAAAATTATATTATTGTACCCCCAACTAACTCTTAGAGATTCTATGCGATTAACGGCCGCGTTTGCGTATTCTGTATGCCGATACCCGGACTGTTTACAGGTTCTTATATACTAGTGTACTGTCCCATTGAAAAATAAAATGAAATATGTTATAATACTATAAATGAGCAAATACAAAACAATATAGTCAAAATGCACAAAAAACTTAAGCGACAAGAACAATCAAAGAAGAAAGAGAAATCCCGTTCTCAGCGCAATGAAAAATAAAAGAAATCTGTTCTTCCGTAATTTTGTGTAAAAGAATAAGATAGCCTTCAGAAAAATCAAAAGAGCTTGAAGTACAACAAGCTATAAGAAATGCTAAAGAAGTAATTCTCCAAAACCTCTGAATACCACGGGCAGAACGAATTTGACATTGATCAAAAGCAAGCTTAGTTTTAACGTCACGGAAAAACACTTCGATTTTCCAGCGCTGCACATAAAAATCCAATATTTCCTCATTGGATAAAGCTGCATTGGTGCAGATAAAAGCGCGAAAAGACCTTGACGAATACAAAGCGCCAACAGGAAATGTAAGCAGAACAACAGCGTTTTCTGTTCCTTTCAGGTTGCCTTCATACCGAAATACATAATACCTTCGTCCTTTCACCGTCACGATGTGAAAAAGTGAAGCGGCATCTGCTTCTTCGATTTTTTCGGCAAGCTGACAAACACTGAGCTTTTTGCCATACGGATATAGGATACGGTTCGTTTTCAAAGCACCGACTGTATAAAAACCGATCTTGCAGAAGGAATCAAAAACGCTTGAACAAGTATACCAACTGTCACAAAGCAGGTATGAAATGTTCGGAGCAATCGGAAGTTCCTTTGCAATATCTGATACAAGTTTGATTTTTGAAACCGACTTATCATATATCATAATGGCATAATTCAATGTAATTCCATTACATGATAGCATGACACTGATTGTCTGATGTCCATAGTCCTGTTTCTTTTTCAGATGAGAAAAGTGAAAATATGCGCTTTCAATCGAGTGCATTGAATGGGAGGACGGTTTTGTTTTGGAGGCAATTGTATCATCAATTATACACAGGATTGGTTTGCCCGTTTTTTGTGATTCGGCATAAATAATATTGATAACTGCCTGTTTAACAGCACTTTCAAGAATATCATCATTCCATTTTCCGCGATTTAAAAAATGTGCAATTGTTGTTCTGTGGCAACCGCTGTGGATTGCAAAATTTACGGTTTTACCTTTATATCCCACACTGAAAATGCTTATCAATATTGTCACGATATGCTTAAGAATACATTCTGAAAATTTTTCGTATATCTTTTTTCCTTTCAACTCATTGACAATTGTTTCTGAATAGTGTATACTTTTTTCCATAAGGCAATGGCTCCTCCGAGTTCAATGGTTTGTGGTAATTCCATTATAACTCTTTTTCGAGCTGTTGTCTTGTTTTTTGGGCATTTTGAGAATTTGCTCATTTATAGATTGAAATTTGTATATCAATCATTTAAGCTGACATTTCCCGATGCAGTTGGGGAGTACAGAGCTTATTGTTTGTTTGAAAAATTGAAAACGCCGTCTTTACCCCCCAAAACGATCATCTTATTCGTCAAGCGATGGTTTGACTGCGTTTTTTCTTAAAGCTAACCATTTTGGGTCAAATATCCGTCATTTCATCTTTTTTCAAATAAGCCTTAGATTAGAAGGTGTTTCTTGTCGCCGAGTTCGAAATTTGCCGCTTGCTTTTTTGTATAGCGTATGTTATAATAAATTTTGTACGGTAACAAGCCGCCGGATTATATATTTTTGCAACTTACATCAAGATTTTGACTGCCGGATAATGAAAATTGCTTATTATGCTGCCATAAAAATAGTTTCTGATTATGACTTGGTAATTTATGAGCAATTTTTCTTTTTAGGGAAACACGTTGCAGAAAAATTTAATAAGCCAGCCGTTAGGATATTTACATCATTGGCATCTAATTAGTTGATAATGCAAGAGTTTATCAACGCTCGTGGAATGTTCGGCATTTTTCGCTCAAAATGGATTTGCTGTCAGTGGACAAAAGAAGTAGCAAAAGGAATTGAACTAAAAACAGATTGCCGGCTAAAAGAAATATTATATAACCCTCCGGAATTTAATTTAAACTGTCCGTTATTTTCAACCATTTGTAGGCGATTTTGCCGAAGAAAATTATAAATTTTTAGGTGCATCTATTTATCAACGTGTATTGAATAAATCTTTTACTATGCGGCTATCAACGCATGGCGGGAACGGAGCAGACGGCGGGAAAAAGAAATATCCTTTGAATACCTCATAGAAGAAAAGTTCTACCCTCTAAGTACAACAGATGAATACTTCAAAGTACCTTACAAGAAATACCCCGTTACGATGTCAGGCAATTATCCTCACTAACGGGGAACTCGCCACCGCCCTGTTATCATTTCCGGAGAAAAAAGGGAAATCACTTTTCTTTACTTTCTTCGGCGTTACACACAACAGGAAATCGGGGAAATGTATGGGAGCTGCCGGAGTATGCCGTGGCATCACATACACAGTGCCTTGCAGATGTTACAGAAAGAAATGGAGGAATTGCCACATGAGGAATCAATCTTGTGCTTTATGAAACGATTGTGAGGGCAATCAGCGGGGAACCGAAAGCCGTGGAGGAAGTTTTACGGCATTACAGCCGACGAATCCGGCTTGCCGCCAATACGGGGAAATTGCTGCATATTGAGATATCCTCCTTTAATTGTTTTTCTGAAAAAGAGTCTATCAGGCAAACTTAAGGAAAGTGTAAGGAAAATTTGATTTCAATGGCCGGGAGGACTTTTCTTTCTTGAAGGTTCATGTTATAATAATGTAGAAAAGTCTGTTATCCATAGCAGGTAGACCCTTTTTAAGGGGATTGCCGAATGGAAAGTGGGCCTTTTATTATGTTCATGGTAAATGTTAAGGAAAAGGAGTAATGTGAAAATGGGAATGAAACAGTCAGACTCTCGCATTAGTCGAAAAACGGGGAAGAGTCTTAACAGAAGGATTTTGAGGAACACCACACTCAATATTTTGATTTTGGTGACAGTATGTTGTGTGATTATGGCGCTTTCTATGCAATCGCTGGCAAACAGTATTTTACTGGACAGCCTGCAGCCACTGGCCAGACAGTCAGCTAAGACAGTGGAGTCAAATATTCGCATGTTGGCGGAGCGCATGATGATGCTTGCCGACGATTCGAGAATGAACATACTTGATATAGGAGGAAACGTAACGGAATCCGGGCATGATGGAAATACGGCGGAGGACGGATGGGAGGCTGTGTTGACAGAAGCAGCCGAGATTTACGAATTTCATACGATTGCCCTCTATGACTTAAACGGCAGACTGATCCAGGGAATAGACGGAGCACCGGAAAGTCCGGATGACGACTTTTTTGCAATGCTTAAGGAAACAGATAACCTGACGACTTATAACAGTACCATTTTTCAGAATAATCTGGGCATCACTATGGGGATACCGGTAAAGGAAAACGGCGAAACTGCTTTTTATTTGGTGGGCGTCTATAAATATGATATGCTGAATGATGTGCTAAGCAGTATAAACATAGGAAAAAACGGTATGGCTTATATGGTTAACCGTGAAGGAATTGTCACAGGTCATCCGGATCAGTCAAAGGTTCAAGCCAAAAGTACGCTGATGCAGCTTAGCGGTGGAAAAGAGGAAGCGATTAAAAGTGTGACGACAGGGGAAACCGGTTCAACAGAATTTGACATTGACGGACAGCAGATGCTGGTGGCTTTTTCACCCATTCATGGCACACAGTGGGCTTTGGTTATCCAGGTGCCAAAGTCGGATTACAATAATCTGATAAACGAGGCGATGATAGTTGCAGGAATATGTACGCTGGTGGTGCTCTTTATATCCATTCTGGTGATTCTGCGGATGGCCCGGTCAATATCCAAACCGGTGAAGAATGTGACAAACCGGATGGTCGGCCTTTCCGACGGTGATTTGCATACAGAGGTGGCGCATATCAAGTCAGGGGATGAGCTTGAGATTATGACCAGAACATTGGCGGATACGGTAGAAAGTGTTAACCGGTACATATCAGATATCCATCAGGTATTAAGCGGTGTTGCGGACGGCAACCTGCAGATTGAGCCTCAGGTTCAGTATAAAGGTGATTTCACGCTGATTCGTAACAGCTTAGGCACGATTCTCGCGTCCATGAATAAAACGATATCGGGATTTCGGGCAGCTGCGGTCCGCCTTGCCCAAATGTCGGAAGAACTGAGCGGACAGTCAGGGCAGCTTCATCAGGCATCTTTAGAACAAAATCAGGCAACCGAGGTACTGGTTGATGAAGTGACCCATGTCAAGGAACAGCTTGTCGGCGTAATTAAGAGCAGTGACCAGACGCATACTATGACCGGTGAAATCACCAGAAAGGTGCAGGAAGCGAATATGCAGATGGACGCCCTTTCTAACGCAATGAACAATATCAGCTCCAACGCCCAGGAAATTACGAGTATTGCCATAGCCATTGATAATATTGCATTCCAGACCAATATTCTGGCGCTGAACGCATCTGTGGAGGCGGCGCGGGCCGGAAGCGCAGGCCGCGGGTTTGCCATTGTGGCCGAGGAGGTGAAGGAACTGGCAGGTAAAAGCGCCCAGGCAGCTAAAAGTGCGGTGGATATCGTAACAAATACCAAGGCTGTTATCCAGGAGGGCGTGGAACTGAACGCCAGTACGGCGGAATCTTTGCAGGCCATTTACGGTGTTTCCACTGAAATCAGTGAAATATCAGACCAGTTGGTAGCGGCAGTGCAGGGGCAGGAGAATGCGCTGATTAGCATGGAAGAGAGGATTGCGACAATTTCATCCATCGCCGACAGGAATCTGCAAAGTGCCGTTGGAACAAGCCAGTCCAGCGAGCTTTTGGCGAAGGAAGCCGAAGAGCTTCAGGTGCAGGTAAAGAAATTTACTTTGAAGGAGGAATAACGTTGAAAAAGATAAGAGAAATGATGAAACGGATGTTTGGCATAGCGTTGATTTTCTCAGTTATGCTGCTTACAAGCTGCAGCGAGCAGACAGGTCTTCAGGATGGTTATTATACTGCTCAGGCTTCAGAGTTCAGCCACGGCTGGAAAGAATATATTACGATTATGGTCAAGGGCGGAAATATTGTTTCGGTGGAATATAATGCGGAAAATGCCAGCGGTTTTGTCAAAAGCTGGGATAACGCCTATATGCAGGCTATGCTGCATGGTGCCGGAACTTATCCGAATGAGTATACCCGCTTCTATGCCGGTCAGCTTTTAGACGGGCAGGGAGATGGTGAGATTGATGCGCTGACAGGTGCGACTTCCTCTTACGGATCCTTTCAGAAGCTGGCGGCAGCGGTAATAGAACAGGCAAATCAGGGCGATTCCAGTATTGTAATTGTGGATACGGCAGAGTAAACGAAAGGGGCTGTTGCATTATTAAAACTAAGGCAGGATATGGAAAAGCAGGTGCTGTATTATATCATATCCCTGTATGCTCCGGTTTTAATGCGACAGTCCCTTTCACAGTTGACTGAAAATCAATATTATTCAATTGATAAGGAGTTAGATAGGAACGGCAAAATTTTTTACACTTTTGATACATGATAAAATCATAGTCAAAATGGTTATTACCCTCGAAGCACTGTTAACCAATTAAAAACTTTTTTTCAATTTTTAATTGGTTAACAGTATAACCTTGCCATAAAACAACAAAACGGCACACCTATGCGGAAATTAAACTCTCTGCACAGGTGTGCCGTATAAATTATATTATTACTAATACTAAGCTTGCGTAGCCGTATGCCGATACCCGGACTGTTTATATGTTATTATATAATAACCCTTTTTAAAGCCGTAAGAACACATCATAATTTTTTAAGAAAACATCTTGTGCCGGTATTTCATATATCCTTATCCCCGTTTACCCGAATATGAAAATTCCTGTTTTCATACCCTTCTGTTTTCAGCGTCCAGACAGTACTTCCGTCCTCGTCCTCGGAAATCCTTTCAAAACCGAAATCCCCGAACAAGTCTTTAACCATCTTATTTTTCGCGGTGGGGTAATAGTATCCGCGAATCAGCTTTACGCCCCTCTTTGCCGCTTCTTCCACAAAAACGTCCAGCATGGCGTACTCCATATCCCTTTTAAGCACCCGACAGCTCATAAGCCACAGATCAATGTCCAGAACCTCTCCGCTCCTGTGCCCGATAACCACGCTCACTATGCCGTTGTCGCCGAACTTGTCCGTTAATCTTCCGCAGAGGCGGATATAATCGTGGCTTCCGTATACCTGTTCCATTTCGGTCTGGGTGTATCTTTTGGTGGTGACATTGAACTGATTGCTTTTATTTGTAAGCTGCGTAACTCTCGCCAGATTTATAGGTGAAAAATCCTCGATAACCGCTTGCATTTCAAGGCCGTCCAGATACTCTCCGTAATTTGCGAAAGAGGACTGCATTTTTGCTCTTTCGGCGTTTTGTTTGTACATTTCGGTACGGCGCAGGTCGTCCTCCGAAAAATTTGTAACCTCAAAATACCCGCCCCCATCCAGAACGCGTATATAATTTTCCACTCCGTCCATGGGCGGAGCTTCCACGGGGAGGGACCCTTTAACTATCTCCCTTTCGGCGGGATTGTCGTCCACAAAAACAATGCTTTCGGGAAGAAGGTCAAGCTCCTTTGCCGTCTGTTCTATATTTAAGCTTTTAGGCTCCCAGTTGGCTTTTATTAAAGTAAAATCCTCCGGCTTCAGAACCCCGTCGGGGTGATTAAGCCCCGCCATCGCGTTTTCCGGCTCGTTTTTGGAGCATACGGTAAGTAGCACGCCAAGCTGCTTCTGCGCCTTTATATAGCTCTGAAATTCACAATAAGCCTGTCCCATGGGAACCTCCTGCCCAAGCGCCAGCTTTTCGGGTCCGTCGTCGCCGACAACGCCGCCCCACAGCGTATTGTCCAGATCAAGCGCCAAAACTTTTTTGTTCCTTCCGAGAAGGGAAGCGAAAATTTTCGACAGGCTGAAGGCGAATTCGGGAATCAAAGGCACAGCCACCGCGTATTTGTACATATTCCAGTACAGCGGATCCGACCATTTATCCAGACCCAGCCGTGCGCTGAGGTAATTGATATCGTGAATGAAAAAGTTATCGTGAGCGGCGGCGTAATCGTAAAAGCCCTGATTCAATCCCGATATAAAATTAACTCTTCCGTGATGATCGGCACAGTCCTTATTGCCCAGAAGCCGCCAATAGGGAAGCTCCATATTGTTCTGTATTATCGGACAGCCTACGTCCTCTCTCAGCTTGTCCCACATCTGCGTAAAATGAAAAAGCTGCTTTTCCATAAGAGCGTCGGTTTCCGCCCTGTTCATGGACATATTGGGATATTCGGTTATATTGCGGTTTGAGGTATGAATAAACACAAATTCAGGCTTGAATTCCCTAAGCTCGGCTCCGAACATTGCGTCCTGCCAGTACTGATTGTATTCGCTCTGATAAAATTCGGGCTCTATCCCGTTCCAAAGGAGGAACAGCTCCGTCATATCCGCTATGGCGTTGGTGGTGGAGCCGCCCAGAACGGCTATTCTCTTTTTGATTCGCATGACGCCGTCGGACAAAAGCTTTTTCTTTATTGACTTTTGCTTTTTAATCAGCTCGGCACAGTCAAAAGGATAAAAATTCGGCATATCAGCAGCCTTTCTTTCACAAAAAATAAAGGCAACGCCACACAAAGATTGTCGTGCAGACGCGCAGTCAGCTTTTTCGTCAGATTGCCCAAGACGACGCAGGAATACCGGCGTATTTCAAGGAGTTTTGGGCAAAAATGACGGAAAAGATGCAAGCGTATGTGCGGCAAAGCGCGCGGCGCGGTCTTTGCGCGGTGTTGCCAAAAAAGCTAAAACAGATTCTGAACATAAGAACAATTGGGACCCGCCGGAGTAAACGTACATACGGCGAAAAGCAGATCGGTAGCCCCCACTCTTTCACAGAACTCCTTTGCGTTCAGGTCGAAATACCTCACGTCACAAACATAAATGCTCTCAAAACAGGAGGTCAGAAAAGGAACCAAAGCGTTTCCGTAGCTTTCCTTAAAAATAACCAGCGTCCTTCCGTTGTCACAGTCGGTTTTTATTTCCGCAATTCTGTCGTCACTGCCCAAAAAAGAACAATAATAAGCCCCCGCGTCGCGGGAAACAAACAGGTCGCTTTCATAGCCGTTCTTAAAAGAGGTATCGTAATATGTGGTTTTAAGCGCCTTATCGTTGGGGGATATATACAAAGTAAAGGTTTCGGGATCTCCGTACAGAACGGCACTTTTTGAATAGTTGTAAAGGGAACCCATATAGCCTTCCTTATCTACTTGGGTATATTGGGTCAGAGGAGCGAATTTATCCTTTACCTCCGCCGACAAAGCGAAAGCCTCCGCTGCGTAATATGCTCCCAAAGGCTGCCAATGATGATCGGTGCGGGTGTATATGGGTTCTTCGAGATGTGCGGACAAGGCGGAATAAGCGTCGGCGTTAGTCACGTTTACCAGATTTTCTGCAATATGGTCTATTTTATCCTTCTGGCTTGCGGTAAATCCGGTTACGTCTTCCGGAGTGTAAAATTCGGAAGAGGTGGGAATCACCATGCTGTACACTCTTGTATCGGGCAAAGCCTCCGCCGCGCGGTTTACCGCTTTGGCATATTCTTCGCAAAGCTCAAACGTGCCCCAGCAGCCCATCAGCCCCATATAATGACCGTTTCTGCCGATAATTTTTATACCGCTTTCACCGTCCTCGCGGTAGGTATCGGGTACGCTTCCGGGGGATTCGGGAGGAATGGATATTTCTGTCGCTTCGGCGGTTTCCGTAAAATCCGATGTGGTTTCGGGCACGTCTTGAGAAACGGTTGTCATTATCTCCGTTTCTTTTTTTGGGGCAGTTGAAGCGGTACCGGAGTCGGACGGCGGCGTTTCATTCGACGCTGTGCCAACAAGCCAAGCGGTAGGATTTGTTTCATCGGGAATTACCGGGTTTTCCGCCGAGGTACATGAGGTGGACAGCAATAACAGTGCGACCGTCCAAATAATGGAAATCAATTTTATTTTTTTCATAAGAACACCTTCTTTTATTTTGCCGCCAGGGTCTCTTCCATAGCGTCGCAATTCACCCCTGCCGCCGAAAATACACACATGGTAAACAGAACGTCGTCTATTCCGTTTTCTTTCAGAAACGTTTCCGCGTCCAAATCGAAATACCTGACGTCAAGCACGTAAATTTCTTCATATCCCCCCATATAAAACGGTATCTCCGCATTTCCGTAGCTGTCCTTGAACACCGCTAACTTTCTTCCGTTCTTAACGTCGGTTTCCACCCTTACTATCTTTTGATCCCCGCCCATAAATATCTGATATGAGTTTGCAGGATCCATCTGTAAAAAGAAAGGATATCTGTTATCAAAATTATAAGCGGTATCATAGTAATAGCATTTAAAATCGTTGGCGGGAATATAGTAGGTGAAGGTATCGGGATCGTTAAGAAGATTCGCATCCTGCGTATTCTGATATAAATATCCCAAAAATCCCTCCACAACTCTTTTTTCATAGGTCTCCAGCGCGGGGGAATCAACTCCCGCCGCCTTGCAGAACGCGTCCGCGGCGTAATAGGCTCCAAGCGGCTGCCAATGGTGATCGCTTCTTGTGTATATATATTCGTCCGCGTGCTCTCTGAGAACGCTTGTACAGTCGACATTTATCACCTTATCGCTTAAGTTGTCCGCTATATAATCAATATCCTCCGATTGGGAAGCACTATAACTCTCCCAGTTTTTAGGCAAATAATACTCCCCGCTGCAAGGGGCTATCATAACATAGGTCTGAATATTCTCTCCGAGTCTCTCCGCAAAGCCGTTTACGGTACTTACAAACTTATCCCGATTAAATCCGCCCCCGTAAAGGCTCACCGCGCGGTAGTGACCGTCCGGCTGCTGAAATATAATTTGCCCGTTTGTCTGGATTCCCGGCGCCACTTCGTTTCTCGGATCATAAGCGGTGGTAGCCGCTTCCGTTTCCGATTCCGTTATCGCTTCGGTAACCGCGTTTTCCTCCGCCGAGGTTTCTCCTGTTTGTGAATCGGAAACAAAAGAGTCGGAGCTGTCGGTAACTATCGGCTTTATATCCGGCTCCGCCGCCGGAGCCGAGGTGGTTGTAATCACGTTGACGGGGCCGCCGTAAACGGTAACGCCGCCCAGTGATACGCCCATGCACTTGTTTATCTTGGCGGAAATATCCTTAAATCCCTCTCGCCACGGCACAGTATCGTTATACCACTTGCTTACCCCGTCGGTAAATTTCCCGCTGAAAAGGTTTTCGGCGTTAAATTCGGGAAACTCCGCAAGCTCGCGCTTTTCGGAGGCGGAGGATGTTGGCCTCTCGAACAGGGTCAGCGAAACGGCGGCGGCTATAAAAAGCGAAGCCGTTACGCAGATATTTACTATATTTAAGTTTCTTTTTTGCTTTTTGTTTTCGGGAATTTTGGCAGGTTCCTTTAAGTGTTTTCCTTTTGGCATTGTCTTTTCCTTTCGGCAGTTCTTATGCTAATTTTTAATTAAGTCTGCAAATTGATTAAAGATTAGCATTGCTTTCTTCCTATTGAGAGTACTTCCAATATATACATTAAACGCGCTGTACGCGGCTTTTTCACATATAGAAATCAATTTAATATAGTATTTATTATACACCTATTATAACCCAAAGTCAATTACAAAAAAAGAACGACCCAAAAGGCCGTCTCGGAAATAAAATAAGATAAAATAAGGAGAATTAATTTTATGAAAAAACGGAAGGAAAAATAGGAAAACTCATTATGAACATTGTCCGCGCCCACGGCGGTTCCATGAATCACCGTCAGTCCCGACTCTGGTTTTTTACAATGTAATTATAGATAACGTCCACCGCACAGTCAATGCCGCAGTAACCGCTGTCTATGCAAAGATGATAATTTTTGGCTATGCCCCATTTGCGGTCGGCGTGAAAATTATAATAATTCTGCCTGCGCTTATCCTTGGTGAGAATAACGCTCTCCGCCTTTGCGGGATCGACTCCGTCAATACGAACCGCTCTTTCCTTTCGGAAATCCATGTCCGCGTGAACAAAGATTTTGACTAAATTCAGCATATCGCTGAGCACGTAGTCGGAGCAGCGGCCGATTATGACGCAAGGCCCAGCGTTTGCCACCTTGCGTATAACGTTGGACTGCGCTAAATAAATGTTGTCCTCCATAGAGAGCACAGAGGTTCCGAAGCGATCCGCCTGCGCACCTCTGTAAAGAGCGTACAGCAGACTGTTGCCCGCGTGGCGCTCGGTATCCTCAAAAAAGGCGGGAATAAGACCGCTTTCCTGAGCGGCTTTTTCAATAAGAGCATTGTCGTAAAACGGAATCTTAAGCTTATCGGCAAGCTTCTGTCCGATCTCTCTTCCGCCGCTTCCGTATTGGCGGCTGATAGTGATGATCTTCTTTGTTCCGAAATTTGTAACGCTCATACGATCACACTCTTTCCCATAAAACGCGGAAAGCCTTTTGACTTTTGCCGCTTCCTTTTCTTATTTGATATAATAACACATTTCGATAAAAAATGCAATAGTTTTTCTGCAAGTTCAACTAATTACAGTAAAAAAAGGGTTCTTTTTTAGGCAACATTTACAATAAAAATCGGTAAAAACATAAAAATGATTAAAAATGAATTTTTTATCTTGAAAAAATTCATAATTTGGTGTAAAATATAACCGCTGCCGAATGTCCGCCACATCTCATTCCAATCTTTAATCAAGTTGTTGCCTTAACCCGAAACACTAATACCACAGTATTAAAAGGGATTAGTGTTATGCGGCGTATTCCGGCTCTCGGTTCAGCGGAGGATAAAAATCCCACCCTGAACTTCGGAATTACTTTACAATTCCGACAGCATGTTAAAATGTACATGAATGTAAATATAAAAATTTCTCTAAAATGAAAGGGAGAACCGCGGAATGGATATACAGAACAAAACCGACGACCGTGAACAAAGCAGTCTTATTGCCAAAATAAACGAAAAAATGTCGGAATTTTCAAAAAGCCAGCGCCTTATCGGAAACTTTATAACCAATCATTACGAACAGGCGGCATATATGACCGCCTTGAAGCTGGGAAGCACCGTGGGGGTAAGCGAAAGCACGGTGGTGAGATTCGCCATAGAAATGGGCTACGAGGGATACCCGGAAATGCAGAGGGATCTCCAGAGCTACAGCAAAACAAGGCTTACGGCTCTCCAGCGGCTTAACATAACCAATCATAGGATAGACCCGGAAAACGTATTTAAAAGCGTTCTGTTACAGGATATTGAAAGAATAAAAGCTACCGTGATGATGATCGAGGAATCTGCCTTCGAATCGGCGGTAGACAGTATACTTTCGGCGGAAAATATCTATATTTTCGGCGCCATGAGCAGCAACGCCCTTGCAAGATTTATGGACAACTACTTTCAGCTTATATTCAACAACGTCCATTTTGTACAGGCGTTAAACACCAGCGGAATATATCAGCAGCTTATAAGAATCGGCTGCAACGACATTTTTATCGGCTTCAGCTTTCCCCGCTACTGCATAAGCACCACCAACGCGGCAAAATACGCCGCATCTCACGGGGCGAAGGTGATAGCCATTACCGACAGTATGACCTCCCCTTTGGGAGAAATTGCCGATCATGTGCTTCCGGCAAAAAGCGATATGGTAAGCTTTGCGGACAGCCTTGTTGCTCCGCTGAGTCTTATAAACGCCATTATCGCCGCGGTAGGGATTAAAAGAAGGAATACCATTGAAGCCACTCTGAAACGCCTTGAAGAGATCTGGGACGAAAACGGAGTTTACACTGAACTTAAATAAAGAAAGTATGAATAAAAAAACAATCATTATCGGCGGAGGAGCGGCAGGCTGCTTTGCCGCAATATTTTCCGCGGAAAACGGCAGCGAAACCGTAATTATCGAACCCAACGACCGGCTGGGAAAAAAGCTTTCCATTACGGGAAAAGGGCGCTGCAACATAACCAACGACTGCGACAGGGATACCTTCCTGAAAAATATCTCCCGCAATCCCTCCTTTCTGAACGGAGCTATATCCAGATTCGACACAAAAGACTGCATGGACTTTATCGAATCCTTGGGCGTGCCGTTAAAAACAGAAAGAGGAAACAGAGTGTTTCCCGTCTCCGATAAGGCTTCGGACATAGTAAACGCCCTCAGTGAAAGAGCCGAACGATTGGGAGTAAAAATAATAAGGGACAGAGCGGTAAAGATAAACTGCTCCCAAGAAGAGAAAAAAGTAATCGGCGTAAAGACCGAAAAAGGCTTTATCCACGGAGACAAAGTTGTTTTAGCCACCGGAGGGCTATCTTATCCCGCAACGGGCTCCACCGGAGACGGCTATAAAATGGCGAGGGCGCTCGGCCACACCGTAACCCCTCTTTCCCCCTCTCTCGTACCATTGGAAACGATGACGGACTGCCTCCCTATGGCGGGACTTAACATAAAAAACGCCTTGTTTACCCTGCTGGACAATGAAAAAAAGAAAAAACTCTTTTCGGAACAGGGGGAATTCACCTTTGAAAGATACGGAATAGGCGGTCCCCTTACCTTAAGCGCCTCTTCCCGTATGGATTATATAACCGAGGGCAGATACACGGTCAGTATCGACTTCAAGCCCGCCCTTGACGAAAAAAAGCTTGACCTCAGGCTTTTGCGGGAAATATCCGCCGCCCCTTCAAAAACGGCTTACGACATAATGCGCACGCTTTTACCCGAAAAATTGGTATCCGCCATTATACATGAAGCGGTGGTGCCCGATTGCAGAAAGGCGGGAGAAATAACCGCAAAGGAAAGAAAAGCCCTTATCTCGGCGCTTAAAGACTTTAAGCTTGACATAAAGGCCTTTCGTCCGATAAAAGAAGCAATAATTACCGACGGCGGCATATGCGTAAAGGAGATAAATCCCGCGGATATGCAGTCAAAACTGATAAAGGGACTTCACTTCGCCGGAGAGATAATAGACGTTTCGGGCTATACCGGCGGGTTTAATTTACAGATAGCCTATTCCACCGCCAAGGCTGCGGCGGTTTTATAGCAGCATGCCGCGGTATTGTCCCGTGAAAAACTTTGTCAGAATTCGCCTGAGTAATTATAAAAATTTCGTGAAAAAACTTGCGGAAAAATAATTTTTGTGTTATAATAATTCATGTTACGTTAAAAGAGAAAACACCCTTTTCATATCAGCTAAAGCGTTTATTATCGTGTTTTTCAATATTGTGTGATTTTCGGGGATTATTTTATTGTCCCCAAGAACCTTTCGGCATTTGAATGCACGCGGAAAGCGCGGTCATATTTTTACCGAAACGGAAAATATACCGACAGGATGTGCGGTCAAACGTTTGACAGGCTCTGATAAGTAAATGTGGATTAAGGGGATTAACAAGATGATCTCAGTGGCGATCGACGGTCCCGTGGGTGCGGGAAAAAGCAGCGTCGCAAGGGAAAGCGCAAAGCGGCTCGGCTTTATTTACGCGGATACAGGCGCTTTGTACAGAGGCGTTGCACTGTACACCGTAAGAAAAGGCTTAAACGAAAACGACGCCGACTATAAAGAAAAGGCGGAGACTATGCTTCCCGAAATTACGGTGGAGCCTAAACTTGTAAACGGGGAACAAAGAATTTTCCTTTGCGGCGAGGACGTTTCGGAGGAAATCAGAAAACCCGAAATTTCAATGGCGGCAAGCTCGGTGTCCACGATTCCCGCCGTAAGAGAGTTTCTCCTTGACCTTCAAAGAGATATCGCTAAAAAAAACAATGTCCTTATGGACGGACGAGATATAGGAACGGTTGTACTTCCTTCCGCTCAGGTTAAAATTTTCATAACCGCAAGCCCTGAAATAAGGGCAAAAAGACGGTTTAAAGAACTTATCGAAAAGGGAGTGGACACCACTCTGGAACAGGTGTTCAACGATCTTAACCGAAGAGATTATCAGGACAGCCACCGCGCGGTGTCTCCGCTGAAAATGGCGGAGGACGCGGTGCTTTTGGATACCTCCGATCTGGATTTTGAACAGTCGGTGCAAAAAGTCACCGAGCTGGCCGAAGCGGCGGCGAAAAAAGACAAACAGTAAAATAAAGAAAAAGCCGGTGTAATGCTATGTATATGTTTTTCAGAAAATTGGTGGAAATCTGGTTTAAACACTTGAAATTCAAAATGACTGTGCTTAATCCGGAAAATATCCCCGCGCAGAACGGCGGCTTTATTGTGGCAAGCAATCACCTTTCCTATTCCGACCCGCCCGTCATCGCGGCGGTGTTTAAGGGAAAATTCAGCTTTATGGCAAAAAGCGAGCTGTTTAAAAACAAGCTTTTCGCATGGCTCATCACCAGATGCGGCGCTTTCCCCGTGGTTCGCGGAGCAAAGGACGGCGCTGCAATAGAAAGAGCCGTTAATGATATAGAAAAAAACAGAATATTCGTTATTTTCCCCGAAGGCACCCGTTCAAAGGACGGCGTCATAGCCAGAGCAAAATCCGGAGTGGCGCTGATAGCGGGTAAAGCCAACGCGCCCATTGTGCCCGTCTGCATTATGTACGGAGTCAACGGAAAAAAACGCGACTGTACCGTTGCGGTGGGGGAAATGATCTCCTCCGAGGAGATAGCCATAGCGGATATAACCGACAGAAAGCGTATAAAGACGGTATCCTCCCTTATTATGGACAATATATGCGCCTTACAGAAGCAGATATGCGAAGAATACCATGTTCCGGTTCCCGGAAGCGAGGCGCTTTTGTGAGCGCTTATTCAGGCGGCAGCGGCAAAGGAATGGAAAGTGCGGAAAATATAGGAAGCGTTCATATTGCCGTCGCTTCTACGGCGGGTTTCTGCTTCGGCGTAAAAAGAGCCGTCAGGTATGCGGAACGCCTTGCGGAAGAGGGCGGCGGATATACCTTGGGACAGATTATACACAATCCGTTTGTTGCCTCCGATCTTGAAAAGCGCGGCGTAAAAGCCGTGGAAAGCCTTGACGAGATTGCCGACGGCAAAAAAGTTATTATAAGAAGCCATGGAGTGGGACAAGCCGTTTACGGCGAGCTGAAAAGGCGGGGAATCGAATACATCGACGCTACCTGTCCCTTTGTGGCGAATATACACAGAATCGTAAGAGAAAAAAGTGAAAATGGCGCCCGCGTAATCATAGTGGGTGATCCTTCCCATCCCGAAGTCAAGGGAATAAAAGGACATTGTCTCACTGAAAGCCGCGTTGTGGACAGTATTCGAGACATAGAACTATTGATTTCGGACAAACTGTTTGTGCAAAACGCACTAATTTTAGTAGTCCAAACCACCTATCAATTAGCAAAATGGATAGAATATAAAAAAATTATTAAAAAACACTGTACAAATCTGCAAATTTTTGATACAATATGTAAAGCGACTGCCGAAAGGCAGAACGAGGCGGAAGAATTAGCGAAAAAATGTGACATTATGATTGTGGCGGGAGGTGCTCGGAGCAGCAATACCGCCAAACTTACAAAGCTTTGCGCCGCCCGCTGCAAAACTTTTTTCACCGAGAGCGCCGAAGCTCTTCCCACCGATGAAATAAGGAACCTATTAACCGAGCTGAATTTGGAAAGACACGGCGCGGATATTTATATAGGCATTACCGCGGGAGCATCGACTCCGAACGGGACAATAAAGGAGGTTCATAGAATTATGAGCGAAATCACAAAGAATGAAGAAATGGATATTGACTTCATGGCGGAGGTCGACAAGACCTTTAAAAGAGTATATATAGGGAATAGGGTCAAGGCGTTGGTCGTGTCGGTCAACAATACCGAAGCCGTTGTGGACATTGGCACAAAGCACAGCGGATATATTCCCGCCGATGAACTCACCGCTACTCCGGGAATGCTCCCCAAAGACGTAGTAAAGCCCGGCGACGAGATCGACTGTGTGGTAACTTCCATAAACGATGCCGAAGGCGTGGTTTATCTTTCCAAGAAAAAGGTTGACGCCGCTGCAGGTCTTGAAAAGCTTACCGCCGCGTTTAACGAAAACGCTACGGTTTCCGGCGTTGTTACAGGAGTTATAAAGGGCGGCGTTATCGTTACCTGCGAGGGAACAAGAGTATTCGTACCCGCCTCTCATACCGGCGTGCCCCGTGCGCGCAAGGGCGAGACCGAAACTCCCGAAGAGCTTGTAAAGAAGCTTGAAACTCTTCTTAAGAAGGAAGTCAAGCTGAAAATAATCGAGGTTGCCGAGGGCAGAGGAAGAGTGGTAGGCTCCATAAAGAATGCCTCCAAGGAAGAAAGCGAAGCTCTTAAGACAAAATTCTGGTCCGAGATCGAAGTAGGAAAGAAATACATAGGCGAGGTAAAGTCTATGGAAAGCTACGGCGTATTTGTCGATCTTGGCGGAGTGGACGGAATGGTGCATTCCTCTGAGCTGACATGGAACAGAATCAAGCATCCACGCGAAATTGTTTCCATAGGAGACAAGCTTGAGGTATATGTAAAGAGCTACGATCCCGAAAAGAAACGCGTAAGTCTCGGCGCCAAGAATCCCGACGACAATCCCTGGACAAAGTTCCTTTCCGAATTTGCGGTAGGCGACATTGTAAAGGCTCAGATTGTAAGCACTACCCCCTTTGGTGCTTTTGCGCAGATTATCCCCGGCGTGGACGGCCTTATTCATATCAGCCAGATAAGCCTTGACAGAGTTACCAACGTTTCTCAGTATCTTACAATCGGACAGGTTGTTGAGGCAAAGATCACCGAAATCGACGAGGAAAAGAACAGAGTAAGCCTTTCAATAAAGGAACTTCTTGAAGAGACGGAGGAGGCCGAGGGAGAAGCCGATTACGATGAGGAAACTGATGGCGAGGAAAATGAATAACAATGTCATCCTTCCATAAAGAATGACATTGCCGCATGGCGTAATATTACTGTTACCCCAACCAAGCTCTTCCATGTTATGTAACATATTAACGGAAGCTGCTTTGGAGTGGATCAGGACAATGAACAGCATTGCCGGCTGCGCCCAGAAAATCATCAGAATGAGATAATCAGCGATTAATATGGCCAAAATCCCGACAAATGCGCCGGAATGAAAGTATGAACCTCAAGGGGGAGGCCTGCGACATTGGTAGGACTTCACTTGAGGTTCTATTGTTATATTCATTTGAAAACAGTTTTCGGGTACTGTTTGCCCGCCTTTACTCCGAGGCTTGATAAGTTTATTATGCTCCAACGGATAATGCCTATTGACAAAGACGACAAATTATGATATAAATATAATAAAGTAAAAGGAAGGCTTGACAAACATGATTCTATTCGATATACTTGCGACAGGCAGACGTTAATTCTGTCAACTTTTACTACCTAAAACAGAAGACATATCTCTTACATTATTATTGTGACGGAAAAGATATGTCTTTTTGCTTTGCGCTCCTATAAAAAGTTACTTCATCATAACTTTGTTTTTTATGTCAAGCCCATATAGGAAGAACTAAATGATACACATAAAAAGCCCAAAAAGCCATATATCTTACAAATGCCAGAAGATTTTCGTCGGGATCGTCTGCTGCATTTTGATTGCAGGGACTTGTTTTACAATTGCCACAAACACTGTGTTGTTAAACGGGGCACACCGGACCGTCATATCTAAAACAGACCGCTATATCTCCGAACTATCCCAAAGCATACGCAATGCCCTTCAAGACAGATTTCAAAGAACACTGATGGTTCTCGAATCAGTTGCCCTCAGCTGCAAGCAGGAAACCGTGCTATCCGTAGGCGAGCTGGAGGAATTGCAGGAGCAGGCTAAACTACTCCAATTTGAGTATTTCGCGTTTATTTCTCCGGATGGTTCCACGATTTGCTCCGATGGCATATCTCGTACTTTTGCAGAACAAGATGGAATTATGAAGTCCTTTAAGGGAGAACCGGTGATTGATGTGAAAACCCCTGAGGCAGAACTCAATGTTCAAAACAAAAAAATACCGATTTTTGCGGTTCCAATTTATTCCCGCACGGGAAGCGGGGAAGTTATCGGGGTTCTTGCGGCGCCCATTTCGCCGGAACGGACAGATTTCTTTTTGACGCAATCCTATTATGGCGGCAATGTTTTCTTCAATATCATTGAGTCTGACGGAACGGAAGTATTCATGACAAAACGCTCTCATATTTCGCGGTTTGATGAATTACTGGAATCTGACAGCGTAAATAATGTATTCGACGCTTTGGATGTCAATGTGAAGATCATAAGCGATACCGGCATTGATGATTTAAGAAAGGCCGCCGCCACAGATCATGACGCGACAATCCGGTTTCACCTTCTGAATGACGATATTACACAGACTGCCCAGCTTACGCATATAGGCGGTACTGATTTGTGCATATGGATGGTTGATACCAATGATGCGGTGAGCGAAGGACTTGACCAGATTTTAAATGAGGCATCCGGTGTCAACGTTTTCGCGATCATATGTTTCAGCGTGTTGATTATCGCTTTGATTTTTCTTTATCGAAAGAATATGCATATTCTCATGGTAGACCCTGTCACCGATGGTTACAGTCCCTCCCGTTTTAATCAAGAAGCGGAGCATTTGATCCAACATTCATCTCCCGGCGATTATACGTTTATCGTAATGAATACCGCCGGTCTCAAACTGTTCAACGATATCTACGGGTATGATGAAAGCAACCGCATTTTAAAACATATCCACAACACAATTCTAAAATATATGGAAGGAGGCGAGCTGCTGGCCCGTTCCAGTGCGGATGATTTTAGCATACTGATTCGCACAAAAAGCAAAGAAGTAATTATTCGGAAATTGGATCTTATCGTTAAAAAAATCAATCAATTCAATGATGAACTGGAGGAAAAGCAATGGATAATGTTCAAAGCGGGCGTGTATCAGATTGTGGATACCACACTGCCGATTGTTTATATCAGTGACAGAGCTAATATTGCCCGAAAAAAGTTGAAGATGCCGGCCGGAGGCATACTTTACTCCTGCGGTTTTTATGCGGAGGAAGACCGCGCACAGCTCCAGCAAGAGAATATACTGATAAACAAGATGGATGATGCGCTGAAAAATCAGGATTTCAAGGTATATTTACAGCCGAAAGTAGACATCCCCACAGGCAAGATTATCAATGCCGAGGCGCTGGTTCGTTGGAAAGATGCGGACATGGGAATTATTTCGCCTGATAAATTTATACCTTTATTTGAAAAGATAGGATTTATCCGGCGGCTTGACCTTTATATGTGGGAGCAGGTCTGTATCCGGCTGCGCCGATGGATAGATGCGGGACTGCAACCCATTGCGATTTCTGTCAACCTGTCCCGAATGCATTTGATAAACAAGGATTTTCTTGTGCCTTTTATAGAAGTGCAGAAAAAATACTGCATTCCGCCGGAACTTCTGGAGCTTGAATTGACTGAAACAGCGTTTCAGGATCTTCCGAACGCGATCCCGGAAGCAATCTCTCAAATCCATATGGCCGGCTACACTTGCTCCTTAGATGATTTTGGAAGCGGATATTCTTCCTTGAATAATCTGGAAGCATTGGATATTGATGTTTTGAAGTTGGATTGTAAATTCCTTCGGGATGCTCATACTGAAAACGATAGAGGGCATATAGTTATTGAAGAATTGGTACATATGGCTAAACGCCTTGGAATTACAGTTTGCTGTGAGGGGGTGGAAACGGAAACTCAGCTTGAATTTTTGAAAAAGTGTCACTGCGACATAGGTCAGGGTTATTTATTTTCTAAGCCGGTTGATGTGGCGGATTTTGAACGGCAGTTGTTCGGCGTTCCATTATAACAAAAACAAATATATAATTTTTGAATGTATGGAGGAAAAAAATCATGTTAAAAAATATGAAAGTGAAAAAAAGCTTGCTGCTCGGCTATGGTGTCACTATCGGGATTTCCTTGCTCCTGCTTATTTTCAGTCTATCCAGGATGATCAATATCAGAGACAACTACGAAACATTGCTTAATGAGGAGTCCGATTCAAATCAGTATATTTTATACTGCCGGGTAAACTCCCTGCTGGTCGGACGGAACATCCGCGATGCCTATCTTGTTCCCGGCTCTCAAGCAAACGAAGGACTGCTTCAGGCGGCGGAAAAGGCACAGGAAAATTTATTTGCCTATATGGAATTGCTGAAGGAGCATTATCCGTCCCAGCTGGAACGCGGTAAATTGGATGAGTATATTGCGATAACAACCGGTTGGGCCGAAACGAATCCACAGCTTATTGAGTGGTATCGCCAGTATGACAGAACCGGAGATGAATCGTATCTTCAGAATGGTATTAACTTTATCTTTGAGACGGATACACCCGATCAGGAGATGATGGCCGCGGCCGCATCAGCCTTGGACGAATATTTGGTTCAGGCTATGGCTGAAGAGCGCGCGCGTATTCAAGTTATGATTACTGCTGCCATTTATATTGTTGTCGTAGCCACGTTTATAGCCACAATTGCAGTTATTGCACTGGGAATTAGGATTATTAAAACAATCACCATCCCCGTTGCTCAAGTTCAAAAAGCCCTTGTTGGATTTTCGCAGGGAAATCTGGACATTCCCGTTGATTATCATAGCAAGAGCGAATTAGGTGTGATGTGCGATGCACTGCGCAGCAGTCAGGAAATTCTCTCCGGTGTTATTCAGGACGAAGCGTATCTGCTTAAGGAGATGGCAGATGGAAATTTTGATGTGCATAGCAAGGACACATCTATGTATGTTGGTGCGCTGGAAACCATCATCCAATCTATCAGAGGCATCAATCATCAGCTCAGCGACGCGCTCCTGCAAATTGCTCAAGGTACAGACCAGGTTTCCGCCGGCGCGGATCAAGTGTCAATCGGCGCCCAGTCTTTGGCACAGGGAGCAACCGAGCAGGCCAGCACACTTCAGGGATTGACAGGAACGATTACGGAAATTTCCGAAGTATCCCAGCAGACCGATCTTGCTGCTAAAGATGCGAAAACCAGTGTTCAAGCAGCAGGCGCACAGGTAGAAAAAATGAATCAGCAGGTAGATATTTTGAATCAGGCTATGAACAAAATTGCGCTCTCTTCTCAGGAAATGAGCAAAATCATTAGAACGATTGAGGATATTGCGTTCCAGACAAATATTCTGGCGCTGAACGCCGCAGTTGAAGCCGCTCGCGCCGGCAGCGCAGGAAAGGGGTTTGCAGTAGTGGCGGAGGAAGTGCGCAGTCTGGCCGCTAAATCGGACGAATCAGCCAAGGCAACTAAGGAGCTGATTGATGGCGCAATCAACTCGGTTCAGGACGGCAGCGATATTGTCGAACAAGTTACTCAGGCTTTGATTGAGTGCAAGGGATTAACCGATGAGGTTGTAAAACGCGTGGATGTTGTTACCGATGGCGTGGAAGTTCAGACGTCTTCTATTAAACAAGTGACAGTAAGCATTGACCAGCTCTCTTCTGTTGTTCAAACAAACTCCGCCACAAGTGAAGAGTCTGCGGCAGCCAGTGAGGAACTTGCCAGTCAAGCCACCGCTATGAAAAATCTGGTTGGACGGTTTACTCTTCGCACAGATGACGGTACATACTCGGAACAGTCCGTTAATTAACGGTAAAGACCGGCGGTGTGAGTAAAGATAAATATTATATATTTTAAACGGCTGTGGAAGTGATTTCATAGCCGTTGTTCTTTCATTTTTATACCAATCTTTAATTATCTATATATTTGTATAACTCGATCAAACAAGCCGTATTATTACAACCCCTTTACCCGTCTTTTTTATTTTGCTTCTTTTTCTAAAGTTTATTGACATAATTTGTCTTAAATAGTATAATACTATATTATATTATTATTCGGAGAGTTTTTAATGATACAAGCTTTGAAAAAAAATGCGATTTTTTTGTTCTACGCAGCCCTGAACGGATTTTTAACGGCTTCCGGCTATACGCTCGCTTTCACGGTGATATCCTCCGGTACCTCGGTTCTGGAACGCACCAACATTTTTTTAATAAGCTCGGTGGAAAAAATAAACACAGTAACCTTAACGGCAGCCTTCATCTGCTTTACCGTTATTTTCTTTCTGCTGTTTTTCCTCAGGAACAGGCTTTACCGTCAGACGCTGCCTTTTTCGGTGCTGTTTTTTTCCTTCTGCGTGCTGACCTGCGCCACAACGGAGCTGTCATATCTTACCGTTATTCTGGCGGCGGCTGCGGCGATATTGGTGTATGTTTTCAAAGAAACCTTTCCCGGAAAGGAATATAAGCTGTTATCCGGAATAAATCTTTATGTTTTGCTGGGCATCTTAACCGTTATTATGACTTTAATACTCTCTTTCGGGTGCATTTCAAGGCTGTATGATTTTAACACCTCTACCTACGATTTCGGCATTTTCGCTCAGATGTACGAATCCATGGCGCGTGATTTTACCCAAACCACAACCCTTGAGCGGGGAATCCCCATGTCCCACTTTAATATACACTTTTCTCCCATATATTACGTTTTACTTCCTTTTTACATGATCTTCAGACGCCCAGAATTTCTGCTGGCGGCACAGGCTGCCGTGTGCTTATCGGGAGTAATACCGGTGCTTCTTTTGTGTAAAAAGTATAAGTACGGTAATACGGTCACATTTTTCTGCGGGTTGATATTCTTATGCTATCCAGCTTTTACCTGCGCATGCTTTTACGACTTCCACGAAAACGCTTTTCTCACTCCTTTGGTGCTGTGGCTTATGTACTTTATAGAAAAAAATTCACTTGCGGGATGTATTGTAAGCGGGCTTCTGCTGCTTTGCGTAAAAGAGGATGCAGGCGTATACCTTATAATTGCCGGGCTTTATGCGCTTGTCGGAAAAAATATACACAAGGAACCTCAGGTTAATGCACAATCGGCTGATTATGTTAAGTCGCGCTTTAGTCAGTGGTTCCCGAAGTATTTAGGTCTTATGCTTATTTTTATGGGAATAAGCGGATTTCTTTTGGTTACCTCTTTTATAAACGCCTACGGAGACGGAATAATGATAGGCAGGTATCAGATTTTTCTCGGCAGCGGTCAGGATTCGGTTACAGACGTTATATTTAATATAATAAAAAATCCCGCTTTTTTTCTCAACAATATATTGGACGAGGAAAAGCTGCTGCTGATAGTGCAAATGCTGCTACCGCTGCTGTTTATTCCCATGAAATCAAGACGGCTGTCGGACTGGGTGCTTTTTATCCCCCTGATACTGTTTAATCTGGCAACGGACTACTCGTATCAGCACAGCATACATTACCAGTATGTATTCAGCACCGGTGCGTTTCTTATATTTTTATTCGTAAAGAATTTCAGATACGAAAAAAGAAAAAACAAGACCGCCGCCGCGGCTCTGCTGGCAGCGATCATCTGCCTTATAGGAACGGGAACTCCAAAATATTACAATATTGTATTTGCGCGGGAAAGCCGGACAGAGTATGAGGAATCCCGCGCCGCACTGGCAAACGTACCGAGAGACGGAGTTGTGTATTCCTCCACCTATCTTACTCCTTACCTTTACGACTGCGAAAACGTCTATATGTATCCCGCCATTTATAATCAGGAAACATTGCCTCCGGCGGACTGCGTGGTACTGGACAGTAGGGCGGGGGTGCTTAAGGAATATTATGAGCTTAAGGATATGTTTATGGAGATGGGATATGTTGAAGAGGGCTCCGGAGGGTTTGTTACCGTGCTGTTAAAAAAATAGAAAAGACTCCGATATAACAGGCATATCAACCCACTTCTCATAGTTATGTGGAAGATGGCATACATTCTTTTCCGTTATACGTTTGTCAAATAAAAAGTGTTCTTCATTGCGAATCAATATTGACATCCGATTGAAAAAATGATAGAATTATAAAAAATTATCAGATATTTCTTTGATAGGAAAGGAACGGTTATAAAATGCTGTATGCCGAAAAACCCCCAAGCGCCAAGATATTAAAAACCCAACGGCAGGGAAACTGTCTCTTGCTGTATTCGGATTACGGAACTCATCGTTTATCACCGAAAAATGCCTACAATATTCATGTTTCATTTACCCGTGAAGACGATTTTTCAGATTCCCCCCGCCTTGGAATCATAAATACCGATGATTTTAAAGACTGGACTTTTGAGTCGGATGAAAGGGAAATCCTTTTAAAAACAGATGAAATTACCCTTAAAATCAATACGGACACCGCTTCATACAGTTGGTTTGATAAAAACGGAAAGCTGCTTTTGAGTGAAACGGAGAAGGACAGCCGAAGCCTCGAAAAGTTTGATGTTTACAAAACGGTAGGCGCAAAGACCGAAAAAGTCAGAACGGCCGACGGTGAAAAGGCTGTCGTAACGGATTCCCAAAAAAAAGCGGCGGGACATAGCTGGCACTCAAGATTAAACCTAAGATTTCAGGACGGGGAAGAGCTGTACGGTCTCGGTCAGCACGAAGAAGGCTTCGGATCCCTTCGGGGCAATATGATATATCTGCATCAGGCAAATAAAAAAATTGCGGTTCCGATGCTTGTATCTTCACTCGGCTACGGAATGCTGACAGATAGTTACAGTCCGATGATTTTCAGCGACACCCCTTACGGTTCGTATATCTATTCCGAAGCCGTTCCCGAAATCGACTATTATTTTATGTACGGCGGCGATATGCGAGGAGTGATTGCGCAATACCGTTTCATTACGGGCAAAACTGCCTTGCTCCCGCGCTGGGCTTACGGCTATATACAATGTCAGGAAAGATATGAGGATCAGCCCGAAATCGAGCGTACCGTAAAGGAATTCCGCGAACGCAAAATAGGCCTTGACTGTATAGTTCTTGACTGGTGTTCATGGGAAGACGGAAAATGGGGACAAAAAACATTTGACGGCTCCCGTTTTCCCGAACCGCATAAGATGATAGAGTATATACATAATAACCACGCTAAATTTATGATTTCGATCTGGCCAAATATAAATGAAAATACTGAAGATTACTCCGAATTTAAAGAAGCGGAACTGCTGCTTCCCGAATGCGGAGTTTACAACGCTTTCAGCGCCGAAGGCAGAGCGCTGTATTGGAAGCAGGCAAAATCCGGTTTGTATTCTCACGGCGTGGACGCTTGGTGGTGCGACAGCAGCGAGCCGTTCACTCCGGAATGGATTCATATAGAGCGTACAGAGCCAGCAAAATTATATGAGGAATATTGCCGTGACGCTCAGAATCATATGTCTTTACAGCTTGGAAACGCATATGCCCTTTACCACGCTCAGGGCATATATGAGGGACAGCGCTCCGAAAACGACGGAAAGCGCGTGGTGAACCTTACCCGAAGCGCATATACTGGTCAGCAAAGATACGGTGCGATTCTCTGGTCGGGAGACACCTCCGCCTCATGGGATACTTTAAAACGTCAGATTGCCGCGGGGCTTAATTTTTCCGCAAGCGGTATGCCATACTGGACGACTGATATAGGAGCCTTTTTTGTAAAAAGAGGTTCGGCGTGGTATTGGCGGGGAGATTTTGAGAGCTGTTTTGACGACTTGGGATACCGTGAACTGTTCACAAGATGGTATCAATGGGCAGCGTTTCTGCCGATTTTCCGTGGCCACGGTACGGACTGCCGCCGCGAGCTGTGGAATTGCGAAAATGCCGACATTCCTTTCTATGACGTGTTAACGGAAACGAATCGTATGAGATACAAACTTATGCCATATATCTATTCGGCAGCGGGAAAATGCTGGCTTAACGACGATTCGATAATGCTTCCTCTCGCGTTTGACTATCCGGAGGATGAAACCGCAAAAAAAATCACCGATCAATATATGTTCGGCGATTCCGTAATGGTGTGTCCCGTCACCGAGCCGATGTACTATCTGCCGAATTCCAAGAAAATCGAGACCGAAAAAACCCGTAAGGTATACCTTCCCGAAGGGGGTTGGTATGATTTTTATACCAACGCATATTACGAAGGCGGTCGGTATATATTGACCGACGCGCCAATAGACAAAATTCCCTTATTTGTCCGCGAAGGTTCGATTATCCCAATTTGCGAGCCCGCTCAGTCAACCGAAGAGCTTTCGGGAGATATCAGGCTTTGCGTATATTCGGGGCGTGATGCGGAGTATGAGCTTTATGAGGACGATTTTGACGGTTACGGTTATGAAAAAGGGGAGTATATTGTTACTCATATCAAATGGAATGAAAAAGATCAAAAAATTGACATTGAGAGAAAAAATCCGTGTTTAAGACTTGATAATGACAACAGACAAGTCTACAAAATAATAAAAGACGATATTGAAATTTTCGCTCATTATACTAATTCCTAATAAAAAACAGACAAAGACGGCGGGAACGTCCCGGTCGTCGGATTTGAATGATTTTTATCAGGATTTAGGGCAATACCGCACAAAAATTGTCGTGCAGACGCGCAGTCAGCTTTTTCGTCAGATTGTCCAAAACGACGCGGGAATACCGGCGTATTTCAAGGAGTTTTCGACAAAAATGACGGAAAAGATGCAAGCGTATGCGCGGAAAAGCGCGCAGCGCGGTCTTTGCGCGGTGTTGCCTTAGTATTATTTTTCCATATCACCCAAAAGATGCCGCACAGCCAGAGCCGTGCGGCATCTTTATTATACCGGTTTCAAATCATTCTGCATTTTCACTTTGCATATAATATGATTTGGAAACAGTATCATGTTAATCTTTGGTCAAGATTTAGACAAATAATATGGATGGCCAAAAATCAATATCAGATATCAATGGAAATATTACCCTCGTTAATCTGCTCCAAAGCGTAATCTAAAATAACCTTTTCCCTTTTCAGCATAAACCTCATACTGTATTCCTTGCACATCTCCAGTGATTTATCCATAACTGCCGCCGCGTCTTGAAGACTCATCCAGCTTATGGAAAAATCCGACTTGTGATCGCTCTGGCTTTTTTTGCACTCGCCCTCTATCCTCGCTATAAAGGCGTAGGAAATATGACAGAAATTGGAACGGCTCTTGTGCTCCTCCACAATGCCCAAAGGCGCTATAATTCTGCACTCGTAACCGATTTCCTCCAACACCTGCCGCATAAACGCGTCGCTCTCCCTTTCGCCTAAGTCTATACCGCCGCCGGGGAGCTTATAAAAGCCGTTGGGTCCCGTCAGAATCATTCCAGCCATATTTTCATTGTTCAGAATGATGCCCCTTGAACCGTATCTGGAAATGTCGGATAAGATTTTAGGTTCGCCGCCAAAAAAATCAGCGTCGGTTATAATGGATTTCAGCATTTATTTTCCTCCAAATACTCCAAAGAATATTACCAGTATTTATTTTCCGAGGGACAGCGGTTGTTTTTCACCGCCGCCCTCATTTCAACGTAACAACCGCATTTGAGACAAACGCCGTTTTGCAGCTTTACGCATTTTTCACAAATCGAAAGCCTTTCGCCGTAGGTTTTTTCGTCCGCTCTTATATCATCGTCAAGCCCGCTTATATATTCCTTTATATTTTGCAGAAGCTCCTTTTCGTCCGTTTCGCCCAACAGACAGCGGCATGGCTTTTTCATTATATCACCGTAAAGGCGGCTACCGAGTTTTTCGGAAGTTTTACCCTGAGCTTGTTTCCGTTAAAGGCGTATCCCTCAAACTTTTTGGGAACAACTGTCTCGCCGCCGTCAAAGGTGTTATGCTCATGGATATCGTCGGTTGTGAGTATTTCCGCTTTTATTTTTGAGGGCACAAAATCACCGAAGCTCACTTCAAGCTCTTCTTCGTCGGTAAGGCTCGCGTTGGTCATTGTCAGGAACACGGTTTCGTCCTTTACGGAAGCGGAATAGCTGAGAGTCGGCACACCGTTCTTGTCCGACGCGTCGCCGCTAATAAACAGCCTGTCGCCCTCCATATGGCGGCGGTACATATCAAATACAAAATAGGTGGGAGTTCTTACCATCTTTTCGCCTTCTGTAAGGATTACCGACTGTAAAACGTTTACGGCCTGGGCAATATTAGCCATAACAATTCTGTCGCTGTGCCTGATGAAAATGTCGAAGTTAAAGGCGGCGGTTATGGCGTCGCGCATTGTATTCTGCTGATACAAAAATCCGGGATTAGTGCCCTTTTCCACGTCGAACCAGTTGCCCCATTCGTCCACAATAAGACCGATCTCATGTTTGGGGTCGTAAGCGGACATAATATCAAGGTGACGGATTATCATATCATCTATTTTAACCGTATTTTTTATAGTATTGTAATATTCCTCGTCGGTAAATTCCACCGCGTCGCCCTTTTTCCCCCAGTTTCCGGTGGCAATTGTGTAGTAATGAAGGCTTATCGCTTTTGTATGACAGGGCTTAATCGCCTTCATTATCTCCTCCGTCCAGTTATAATCGTCGGAGTTGGGACCGCACGCCACTTTATAAAGCTCGTTTCCGTCATAGTTGCGGCAGTAGGTCTGATACTGCCTGTACAGATCGGCGTAATACTGCGGTCTCATATTTCCGCCGCAGCCCCAGCTTTCGTTTCCTATGCCTAAATATTTCAGCTTCCAGGGTTTTTCTCTTCCGTTCTTTTTTCTAAGCTCGGACATGGGAGAAAGCCCGCCGAAGGTTATGTATTCAATCCACTGGGACATCTCCTGAATCGTGCCGGAGCCTAAATTGCCCGCTAAGTAAGGCTCGCAGCCTATAAGCTCGCAAAGGTCGAAAAATTCATGGGTGCCGAAGCTGTTATCCTCGGTGACTCCTCCCCAGTGAGTGTTTACCATTTTTTTACGTGTGGATTTTTTGCCGATACCGTCCATCCAGTGGTACTCATCCGCGAAGCAGCCGCCCGGCCAGCGAAGAACGGGCACCTCAAGAGCCTTAAGCGCATCGGACACATCGTTTCTTATCCCCCTTGTGTTGGGTATCGAAGAGCCTTCGCCCACATAAATGCCCTCATAGATACATCTTCCCAGGTGCTCGGAAAAGTGGCCGAAGATATTTTTGCTGATGTGGGACAACTTTGCGTTGGTGTTGACGGAAATATTTTTCATTTTTGATCGTTCCTTTCGTACGAAGACAAGCCGGAGTAGTTCTTCGTTTTATAGATTTTTCGGTTTAATCTTTAATATTTTTTTCTACGAACAATTATAGTAAATTTCTATTCAAAAATCAACACCTTTATAGAAAAAATCACAAATTTTTTACGGCCGTATTTACAAAATGCTTAATATATGGTAAAATAATGCTGTTGAATTTGTTTTTAATAAAGGTAAATAACCGCTATACAACGGCAAACAATAATAACCTGTCTTCACAGAATATTGCAAGCGTCCTTTCGGCAAATTTCGCCGATGACCGCGTTGGAAAGCCTTGTCCTCGTCAAAATTTGCTCGAAAATCCACGCACAATTTTTGTTAATACAGGTTTTAAAAACCGAAAGAAGGAAAATTTATGGAAATCACGATCCAAAAAACCACCGCCCCCAAGCAAAAGCCCGATCAGACCAAGCTGGGCTTCGGACAGTACTACACCGATCATATGTTTATGATGAATTACGACGAGGGGCAGGGCTGGCACGACCCACGCATAGTCCCCTACGGTCCCATAGCCCTCGACCCCGCCGCAATGGTGCTCCACTACGCTCAGGAAATTTTCGAGGGACTTAAAGCCTACCGCACCGCCGAGGGGAAAATTCAGCTTTTCCGTCCCGAAAAGAATATGGCGAGAATGAACCTGTCCTGCGACCGCCTCTGCATTCCCTCAATTGACGAAGAATTTGCGGTAAAAGCCATTAAAACATTGGTAAAACTTGACGAGGATTGGATCCCCACCGCCGAAGGCACCTCACTCTATATTCGCCCTTATATTTTCGCCGTTGATCCACACGTGGGAGTACACGCGGCAAAGCATCTCATATTCGCCGTAATTCTTTCCCCCGTGGGCGCGTATTATCCCAACGGCATTGAGCCCGTTAAAATTTTTGTGGAAGAAAAATACGTCCGCGCGGTTGTGGGCGGCACCGGTTTTACCAAGGCGGGCGCCAACTACGCCATCTCCCTTAAGGGACAGGAGGAAGCGGAGAAGCAGGGATATGTCCAGACGCTCTGGCTTGACGGCGTTGAAAGAAAATACGTGGAGGAGGTAGGCTCCATGAACGTATTCTTCATTATCGGCGACGAGGTGGTAACGCCCGCTCTTGTGGGATCAATCTTAGGCGGTATCACCAGAATGTCCATTATAGAGCTTCTCCGTTCCAAAGGCTATACCGTAAGCGAAAGAAAACTCGCCATAGACGAACTTGTTGAAGCCCATAAGGCTGGTAAATTAAAGGAAGCTTTCGGCACCGGCACAGCGGCGGTTATTTCCCCCATAGGAGAGCTTAAGTACCGCGATAACATAATGAAAATAAACGATGGCAAAATCGGCGAAACCAGCCAAATGCTCTACGATACCCTTACCGGTATCCAGTGGGGAAGAATTCCCGACGCCATGGGTTGGATTCAGACCGTTGAATAATTGCTCCCAAAAATCATAAGGAAGGAAACATCATAAAATGGAAAACACCGAAAAGACAATGGAAAAAATAGTCGCCTTATGTAAGGGAAGAGGCTTTATCTACTCCGGAAGCGACATTTACGGCGGTCTCGCCAACACATGGGATTACGGCCCGTTAGGCGCCCGACTTAAAAACAACGTTAAGGACGCTTGGAGAAAGCGCTTTATTCAGGAGCGCCGCAACAGCTTCGAGCTTGACGCCGACATTTTGATGCACCCAAGGGTATGGGAGGCTTCGGGACACGTAGCCAGCTTTTCCGACCCGCTTCTGGACTGCAAGGAGTGTAAAATGCGCCACAGAGCGGACAATCTTATCGAAGGCTTTGACCCCGACGCTCACCCCGACGCCATGACCAAGGAAGAGATGTTCGAGTATATCGAAAGCCATAAGATACCATGCCCCAAATGCGGCAAGTCAAATTATACCGGAATACGCGAATTCAACCTGATGTTCCAGACATACAGGGGCGTTACCGCCGACAGTAAGAGCGTTATCTACCTCCGCCCCGAAAACGCCCAAGGGGAATACGTAAACTTCCTTAACGTACAGCGCACAATGAGAGCCAAGTTGCCTTTCTCCATAGGACAGATAGGAAAGGCTTTCAGAAACGAAATAACTCCCGGAAACTTCACCTTCCGTACCATCGAGTTTGAACAGATGGAGTTTCAGACCTTCTGTAAGGAGGGACAGGACGGCGAGCTGTACGATTTCTTCAAACAGTTCGGCAAGCAATTCTATATGGATCTGGGCATTCCCGAAGAACACCTGCGTTATCACGATCATGAAAAGCTTGCCCATTATGCAAAGGCGGCCTGCGATATAGAATTTCTCTTCCCCTTCGGCTGGGGCGAAATAAACGGCACTCACAACCGCACCGACTTCGACCTGACCAGACATCAGGAATACAGCGGACAAAAGATAGAATATCTCGACCCCGAAACCAACGAAAAGTTTATCCCATATATCATAGAATCCACCTATGGATTGGACAGAACGGTGCTTGCTCTTATCTGCGAGGCATACGATGAAGAGGTTATCGACGCGGAAAAGAACGACACCAGAGTCGTGCTTCACTTTGATCCCTCAATCGCCCCCATAAAGGCGGCGGTTCTGCCTCTTTCAAAGAAGCTTGCCGACGGCGCGCTGGAAATACACGACGAGCTTGCCAAGTACTTTATGGTAGACTATGACGAAACCGGCTCTATAGGTAAGCGCTACCGCCGACAGGATGAAATAGGAACTCCCTTCTGTATTACCTACGATTTTGACAGCGTGGAGGATAAATGCGTTACGGTAAGAGAAAGAGACAGCATGGAACAGGAGAGAATCCCCGTGGCTGAGCTTAAAAAGTATATTGAGGAAAGAGTTCGGGCAAAATAACCGCTTGATTAAAATTGGTATAAAAATATAAAAAATGCGGTTCCGCCAAAAACGGAACCGCATTTTTTTATAAGTTTTTCATATACTCATGCATTTTTTCGATCAAAATACCGATCTGAGGCTTTGAGAACTGTTCGTCCGCACCTACGGATTTACCCTTTATGCGCATTTTATCGTTAATAAGGGAACTGAAAAGAAATACGGGAATATTTTTCATAACGGGATCGTCCTTTATGCGCTTTGTAAGGTGATGACCGTCCATCTGCGGCATCTCAATATCCGAAATGAGAAGAGCTACCTCGTCGCGTATGTTGTCTCCGAGATTCTTGTAGCCCTCTATGTAATCGAGCGCGTCCTTGCCGTTGGTAAAGGAAATAACATTTTTAAATCCCGCCGTGTGAAGCGAATCCATTATCATTTTATTGAGCAGCGCACTGTCTTCCGCAATAACCACATGACCTTCAAAGTTAACGTCTTCATGCTTTGAAAGCTTTTCAAGACCCGCTGTGTCAAGACCCGCCGAGCGGTTGATATCCGCCACTATCTTTTCAAAGTCAAGCACTAATATCATACCGTCGTCCAGCTTCGCCACGCCCGTTATAAGACCAAGATTCTCGCTCTGCGCCACTGACGGGGGCTTTTCGATGCTGGTCCAGCTAAGCTTTACGATACCGTTAACGGAAGTAACGTGAAATGCAACGTGCATACTGTTGAATTCGCAAATAATCAGCATACCGTCATTATTTTCGGGCTTGGGCGAATCGAGCACTTTATGAAGGTCTACCACTGTAATAAGGATGTCACGGGGCATAAAAATACCCTCCACAGCGTCAGGCGCACCCGGCATCGGCGTTACCTGAGAGTAGTTTGCCATTTCGCTGACTTTGGCGATATTTATGCCAAAGCATTTGTTTCCTACATGAAATTTTAAAAGCTCCAATTCATTGGTGCCGCTTTCAAGTAAAATGCCTGTCTCCATAGACATTCCCTCCGATTTTTTTAATATATGTTTAGTATACAACATTTTAGAAGAAATTGCAAGGTTTTTTGTTAAATTCGGAGTAAATTTTAAATTAAATTTTTTCCTCTTGACAAACGCCGCGACGCCGTGTTATAATTTAAGCGTAAAATAAAGGGAGTAGCTTGCGCGGCCGATTGTATTGCTTCCCAATAAAACGGTTTGCGTTTACCTTGCCGTCAGTACGGTTCTGAAAAACCCGGCTTTGTATGTAAAAAGCGAGACTTTGTTGCGATTTAATAAAATTGCAGCATAGTTGTCGCTTTTTTTGTTTGCCCCGAAAAAGCGCGGCGCTGCAAAATCCGAAAGCGGAGGAACAATACAATGGAACTGTTTATCTCTTTTGTACTGCTGGCGCTGGGCTTTGTCATGTTGGTAAAGGGAGCGGATTTTTTTGTGGACGGCGCCTCTTCCATAGCGGGCGGATTGGGCATCCCTCAGCTTGTTATAGGCCTCACCGTGGTGGCGATGGGGACAAGCGCCCCCGAAGCCGCCGTAAGCCTCACCGCCGCCATTAAGGGAAACGCCGACATTACGTTGGGCAACATAGTGGGCAGCAATATATTAAACGTGCTGATAATTTTAGGTCTTACCGCCGTTATTGCTCCCATAACCGTGACAAAAACGGCGGCGCGGGTCGATCTGCCATTTATGACGTTTATCACGCTTTTGCTGCTTTTGTTAGGCGCGGACGGAACGGTAGGACATATAGACGGTATAATATTCTCTGCGGTGTTCGTCTTTTATCTTACATATCTGTTTATTACGGCTAAAAAAGGAAAAATTGCCGATAATACCAATGTAAAGAAGCATAAGCTGTGGCAGTCTGCGCTGAAAACCCTTATCGGCTTAGCCCTGATAATTTTCGGGAGCGACTTTGCCGTGGACGCGGCAACCGCAATCGCAAAAACTTTCGGAATGAGCGAGCGGTTTATCGGGCTTACGATTGTCGCCTTGGGTACGTCGCTGCCCGAATTGTTCACCTCCGTATCGGCAGCGAGAAAGGGGAACGCCGACATAGCCGTAGGAAATATCATCGGGAGCAATATCTTCAACATTCTCTTTGTGGTGGGCGTTTCCGCTTTAATCGTGCCGGTACCCTTTTCGTCGGAATTTATTGCCGATACTATTATCGCCGCCGCGGCGGGAGCGCTTCTGCTGATTTGCCATATGGCGGGGAAGGGGAAAATAAAACGCTCCGGCGGCGCCCTCATGCTGATAAGCTACGCCGCCTATTTCGGATTTCTTTGTTTAAGATAATATTCCCGTTTGCTATAAAGAGGAAAGGAAAACATAAAAATGGACATTTTTGATTTGCTTACAATGATCGGCGGCTTAAGCCTGTTTCTTTTCGGTATGAATATAATGGGACAGGCTCTGGAGCGAAGAGCTGGGGAGGGTTTCCGCACCCTTCTGGGAAAATTTACCACCGGGAAGCTTAAGGGAATACTTACGGGGCTTGGAGTTACCGCCGTGATTCAAAGTTCCTCCGCCGTTACCGTAATGGTAGTGGGCTTTGTAAACTCCGGGCTTATGACGTTGAAACAGTCGATAAATGTAATTATGGGCGCCAACGTAGGTACAACCGTTACCGCATGGGTGCTGAGCCTTTCGGGAATAGACAGCGACAATATTTTTATAAGGCTCCTTAAGCCATCCTCATTTACCCCCGTTCTGGCTTTGGCGGGAATAATACTGTATATGTTCTGCAAGAGCGGAAAGAAAAAGGACAGCGGACTTATACTTTTGGGCTTCGCCACGCTGATGTTCGGAATGGACGCCATGACGGGTTCCGTGTCGGCATTGGGCGAGCTGCCCGAATTTCAAAGGCTGTTTATTTTGTTCAAAAATCCCGTTCTCGGCGTATTGGCGGGAGCGGTTCTGACTGCTGTGATTCAGTCCAGTTCTGCTTCTGTGGGCATTCTTCAGGCGTTGGCGGCAACGGGGCAGATTTCCTACGGCGCCGCCGTCCCCATAATAATGGGACAGAACATAGGCACCTGCGTTACCGCAATGATTTCCTCCGTAGGCGCCAACAAGAACGCCAAACGGGCGGCGGCTGTACACCTTTTATTCAACGTTATAGGCACGGCGTTCTGTCTGACATTGTTCATAATAATTAAAGCGCTTTTCCCCATTCCGCTGCTGGATCAGCCCGCAACCCTTTTCGGAATCGCCGTTTCACACTCGTTGTTTAACGTTTTGTGCACCGCGCTGATGCTTCCAATGTCGGGACTTCTTGAAAGACTGGTGAAAAAGCTGGTTCCCGACGCCAAAGAAAAGGAGAGCTGCCCCGAATTGGACGAAAGACTACTGGCTTCTCCTCCTGTGGCTCTGGAGCGATGCCGCGAGGTCGCCTCCGATATGGCGAAAATCTCAGTAGAATCTTTGTACGACAGCGTCAGAGCGCTGGAGAAATACTCTCCGGAGCTTGCCGCTTCAATACGGAAAAAAGAAGAAAAAACCGACCGAAGCGAGGATATTTTGGGCACTTATCTGGTAAGGCTCAGCGCCATGCGCATAAGCGCCGATGGAAACAGGGAAGCGGCCAAGCTGCTTAAGCTAATCGGCGACTTTGAAAGGATAGCCGACCATGCCGTAAATATTTTGGAAGCGGCGGAGGAAAAGGAAAAGAAAGGTCTGAAATTCACCTCCAACGCCGTGACGGAGCTTAATGTCCTTACTTCGGCGGTAAAAGAAATTACGGACCTTTCTCTGAAAGCTTTTTTGAATAACGACCTTGAATCTGCAATGTCGGTGGAGCCTCTGGAGGAGGTTATAGACAGGCTCAAGGAAAAGGCGCGTTCAAGGCATATCCGCCGCTTGCAGCAGGGTGACTGTTCCATCGAAGCGGGGTTTGTGTATTCCGACCTGCTGACCAATCTGGAAAGGGTTTCGGATCATTGTTCCAATATCGCGCTTTGCATTATCGATATCGCAGATAACAATATGGATATGCACAGATCGCAGAAGGAGATGCAAGAGGACGGAGGGAATTTTGAAAGAAGGTTTAAGGAGTATAAGGGAAAATATAGTCTTAATTAGAACTTATTCTTATATCCACATGGAAATTTTCAAAATTTTTACAAGCCCCTTCAGTAAAACTCCAATAATTTTTCATTTATCTCATCTATTTTTTCACCCCGCCTTTTAATATCGGAATAAAAGGCTATTTCACCTATCTCGTCTCTGTCAACCCGCTTTTTCTCTATAATATCAAAATTTTCCTTTGAAAGCAATATTCCGTAAAGCCCGCCGTATTCCTCGTGCCACTCCTTTACCCAATAATCCGGCGGCATTTTATAATGCACAATACCGAGATATTCGAATTTCACACCACTGATTCCCAGTTCCTCCCTGCATTCCCTCTCAATGCACTCTCTTAAGCCTTCTCCCTCGTCTATACGGCCGCCGAATGTTTCCCAGTCGTTTCTCCATTTATGCCACCCCAGCAGATAATCAACCTCTGTTTTCACAATAACAAGGACATGGTTTAAGGCGGTATATTTTTTTATCGCCTCGGATTCATCAATCCGTATTCTCTCTATTATCTCCGCTCCGTTCTTTGCTCTGAAAATCATATAATATTCCTCCGACAATTTTAACAATTACGCCTATATAAAACAATACCGCAATCGATGCCTTTTAAAAATTGATTGCGGTATTTTCTTGGACAAAAACGGATCAATTCCGCCGTAATTAAATTTTCATATCCAGCTTTTCCTTTTCGGAAGCAATACTTCCTTCTTTTAACCGTTTTTCAAGTCTCGCCATCTTTTCGGCTCTTACATGTTCGTTCATTTCAACCGACATTTCTTCTTTTTTGATTATTTGAGGACTATTTTTCAACTGCTCCGCAAAAGCGTTTTCAATCTGCGCAATGGTTTTTCGGCAGGAAGCGCCGCCGTTTGCAGCGGTATCGGAACCCGAATCCACAGAAACAAACTTGTTTCCGGACCGTACAAGCGAAGCTTCGACGGACTCTCTTGTAATCCCGTCCAGAGCGTTTTTGGGAATGGGGTTTCCTATTTTCCAATTGGGATCGGCTTTTCTTACTGCTGCGTAAAGCGCCCGGCTGTACGCCCTTTCGTACTGCTCCATAGTATACCCCGCCGCCAAACGGTCGTTCTTATTCATTTTTCTGTACAGATTTGTATATACGTCCGAACGCTTTGTGGTGTCTCCGTTGGCAACGCCGTTTTCCTGTATAAATTCTCTTTTGGTAAGCTGGAACATTTCCTCCCTGCTGCTTTCCGGAATAGAAATGATGCGCTTTCTGGACGCGTCGTTTTCTTCCGTCACCAAAAGTCCCGCCAAACCCGTCACGGGACTGATATAATCTCCGTCCTCATCGTAATTCTTCATTAAATTTTTTATCGCCTGCGGATTGGTATACATAGCGCCGTTTCCGTTGGCGGCGGACATCATATTTTTTATTACGGTTTTATATTGTTTACTGTTTGTATCTATCCCCGCCGCCTTAAGCTGCTGCTGTACGGAACGACTGTTAAGATTGGAAAGCTGAAAGCTGCCGATGGGATTTGTTTTCGGTGCTCCGAATAGGCTTTGGAACAAAAAACCGTAATCCGTTATTTTTCCCATATGAAGTACCTCCAAAGATTATAGCAATCCAAAAAAAGTTTAAACAAAATTACAACAGTGCAAAAAACAAGCAAGCTTTGGGGGCATTGCCCCCGTCCTTCGGACTCCCCTACTTCCCTTTCGGAGTCCGAAAGGGAAGCGGAAAGGACAATTAGTCGCTTCGCTCCTATTTGTTTATCCTTTTGTTGGAATGCTATAGTATGATATATCTGTTTTTGCCGAAAAATATTCCATATATTATATCGGCTGTTTTCTTTAAAAGTTTAGTTTTTTTGGAAAAATATATCGTTCCGTGCTGCTCATGAACAGAAACAGGAGACGCCCTTTATTGCAGGGCGTCTCCTGTTTCGGCGATCTTTATAAACTGCTTGTAAATATAATATTCGCAATGTATCCTGCGGCATTACCTAAACTAATCTTTAATCAAGTCTAAAACTTGATTAAAGATTAGTCTTATTCCAGCTCAAACGCTCCCGTATAAAGCCTGTAATACTGCCCCTTTTCCGCGATCAGCTTATCATGATCGCCTCTCTCGATAATTCTGCCCTGCTCAAGCACCATTATAACGTCGGAGTTTTTGACGGTGGAAAGCCTGTGGGCGATAACAAATACCGTTCTACCGTGCATAAGCGCGTCCATGCCCCTTTGCACAATCGCCTCGGTTCTTGTATCAATGGAAGAAGTTGCCTCATCCAGTATCATAACCGGCGGGTCGGCCACCGCCGCTCTCGCAATGGCCAAAAGCTGTCTTTGTCCTTGAGAAAGATTGGCTCCGTTTCCGGCCAAAGAGGTGTTGTAGCCTTCGGGAAGTCTTGTTATAAAGTCGTCCGCTCCCGCCAGCTTGGCCGCGCTGATACACTCCTCGTCCGTGGCGTCCAGCTTACCGTATCGAATATTGTCCATTACCGTACCGGTAAACAGATTGGTGTCCTGTAAAACTATTCCCAGCGAACGGCGCAGATCGTCTTTCTTTATCTTGTTGATATTGATCCCGTCATAGCGTATCTTTCCGTCGGCAATGTCGTAAAAGCGGTTTATAAGGTTGGTTATGGTGGTTTTTCCTGCGCCAGTAGCGCCTACGAAGGCCACCTTCTGTCCCGGCTCCGCGTATATTGTTACGTTATGTAGCACTGTCTTGTTCTTATCGTAGCCGAAATCCACGTCGAAAAGCCTTACGTCCCCGGTGAGCTTGGTATAAGTAACGGTTCCGTTTTCGTGGGGATGCTTCCATGCCCACATTCCGGTTCTCTCCTCACACTCGGAAATAACTCCGTTTTCCTCCTTGGCGTTTACCAATGTAACATAACCCTCGTCGGTTTCGGGCTTCTGATCCATAAGCTCGAAAATACGCTGAGCGCCCGCGATACCCATTACCACCGAATTTATCTGGAAGGATACCTGACCCACGTTGCCCGCGAACTGCTTGGTCATATTAAGGAAGGGAACCACAATGCTTATGCTGAACGCCGCCCCCGAAAGGCTCACGTTCCCCGTTCCCGACAGGAGGAAAAGTCCGCCTACCAAAGCGACTATAACGTAAAGCACGTTGCCCATATTGTTCATGATGGGTCCTAAAATATTGGAATAGGCGTTCGCTTTCCGCGAATCGTGATAAAGCTGATCGTTAATTTTGTCAAATGCTTCCTTGCATTCTTCCTCGTGGCAGAATACCTTGACTACCTTCTGACCGTTCATGATCTCTTCTATGTAGCCCTCTACCTTGCCTATCGCCTTTTGCTGCTTCACGAAAAATTTTGCGGAACCGCCGCCTATTTTGGCGGTAAGAAACAGCATTAACGCAACGCCCGCCAACACCACAAGAGTGAGCCATAAGCTGAAAGTGAGCATAATGCTGATTATGGTCAGGGATACTATCAAGGTGACTAAAAGCTGAGGAATGCTCTGGGATATCATCTGTCTTATGGCGTCGATATCGTTGGTGTAAACGCTCATAATATCCCCGTGATTGTTTGTGTCAAAATATTTTATGGGCAGCTTCTGCATATTGTTGAACAGTTTTTCTCTGAGCTTCATTAACGTGCCTTGGGTCACCACCGCCGCCATAAGGTTGAAAAGCACCGCCGTCGCCAAAGACAAAACGTAAAGCGCTCCCAAAGTAAGGACGTTGGAAAAAACGTCGCCGCTGACGGAGGCCCAGTCGCCGCTCTGCCATGCGCTCTCAATTATTCCGATTATCCTTTGCATAAAAACCGAAGGGATAGAACTTACCGCAGCGTTAAAGATAATTCCCACTAAAATCAGCGTGGTTCTTACCGGGTAAAACTTAAACACCATTTTTATGACGCGCCCAACAACGCCTTTTTGCATGGGTGGTCTTCTTTTCTTCAGTTCTTCTTTTTCGCTTATATTACCCAACCCGGTCCACCTCCTCGCTGTCCGCTTTGTTCTGCGAGGTGTAAACCTCGCGGTAAATATCGTTGTTTCGGAGCAGCTCCTCATGAGTGCCCACGGCGTTTATTTTGCCCCCGTCAAGAATCACTATCCTGTCCGCGTCCTGAACGGAAGAGGTTCTTTGTGCGATGATTATCTTTGTGGTATCCGGCATAAACTTTTTAAATCCGCTTCTTATCACCGCATCGGTCTTAGTATCCACCGCGCTGGTGGAATCGTCAAGAATGATTATTTTCGGTTTTTTGAGCAGTGCCCTTGCTATACATAAGCGCTGCTTCTGTCCTCCGGAAACGTTGGTGCCGCCCTGCTCGATATAGGTGTCGTAGCCGTCGGGGAAGCTCTTTATAAATTCGTCGGCGCAGGCTATTTTGCAGGCCGCCTCCATCTCCTCGTCGGTGGCTTCCTTATTGCCCCAGCGAAGGTTCTCTTTAATAGTGCCGCTGAACAAAACGTTCTTCTGGAGCACTACCGCAACCTGATTGCGCAGCGAATCCAAGTCGTAATCCCTTACGTCGATTCCGCCGACCCTTACCTGTCCCTCGGAAACGTCGTAAAGACGGGAAATAAGCTGTATCAAAGAGGATTTTGAGGAACCCGTACCTCCTATAATTCCTATGGTTTCTCCCGACTTGATATGAAGGTCAATATCCGAAAGAGCCGGCTTTTCCGATTTTGCCGAATAGCGGAAGCTTACGCCGTCGAAATCCACGGAGCCGTCCTTTACCTCGTGTACGGCGTTTTCGGGAGATGACAAGGTGCTTTCCTCGCTTACCACCTCCACGATACGCCTTGCGGACTCGGCCGACATGGTGATCATAACGAATATCATGGAAACCATCATAAGGCTGCTCAATATCTGAAAGCTGTAGGTGAGCAAAGCGGAAAGCTGTCCTACCTGCAAATCCAACCCCATTGAGGTGATAACCGTGTAGGAGCCGAAGGACATTACGAAAAGCATTACAGCGTACAGGCAAAACTGCATCAGCGGTCCGTTAAAGGCGAGTATCTTTTCTGCCTTGGTGAAATCCCTGCACACGTCCTCCGCCGCGACCGCGAATTTCTTCTGCTCATACTCCTCTCTTACGAAGGATTTAACCACTCTCATGCCCTTGACGTTTTCCTGAATGGACTCGTTAAGCCTGTCGTATTTCTTGAATACGCTTTTGAACAAAGGCATTGCCTTTCTTATAATAAAGAAAAGCCCGCAGCCCATAAGGGGCAGCAATATCACGAATATCCACGCCATTTTTCCTCCCATAACAAAAGCCATGGTAAAGGAGAAAATCAGCATAAAGGGACATCTTACCGCCATTCTTATCATCATCATAAACGCCATCTGAACATTTGTAACGTCGGTGGTAAGCCTTGTTACCAGCGATGAGGTGGAAAAGCGGTCTATATTCTCGAAGGAAAAGCCCTGTACCTTATAAAAAATATCCTTACGCAAATTTTTGGCAAAGCCGCAGGAAGCGGTGGCACAGGTCTGTCCCGCCAGAACGCCGAACAGCAGCGATATAAGTGCCATTATAACCAATACTCCCCCGTACTTTGCTATTACCTCAAACTCACAGCCCGCCTGTATCTGATTGATAAGCTGGGCAATAACGAAGGGAATAATACACTCCATTATTACCTCTATCGACACGAAAACAGGGGTAAGCACGGAAGATTTCTTATATTCCCTTACCGATTTCAATAGGGTTCTTATCATCTTTTTTTCGTTCTCCTTTCATTTGATTGTTGTTTTGTTTCCCAACAGCCCGTCCGCTTTTTTAGCAAAATAATGTGTCGCTTTTTGGGCGACACATTATTTTGCTTATTATAAAGCTTTTTACTTAAATCACATTTTTGATTATAGCATAAGAAAATTTTTATGTCAAGGGTATTTTGGGAATTTTTTAGTATGAATTTATTCTCTTTTGAGAAGTCGATTTTTTGCGGTTTGCACCGAAACGAGAGTCATAACTCTAATAATTGCTATCTGAATATCAAAATCTTGTAAATTATTCTCATCATAAAATATTCTTTCCTATCCCGATATGCTAACTATTCAATGCCGTTATGTTACCACAACTGCACACAATTGTTTTAGTTTTTCATCCGCCCGATAAATTGAAATTTATCACACACACACCGATAATACTTAAATCCGTCCGCCTCTCTTATATACTGAAATCCTACTTTTTCAAGAACGTGTTGGCTTCGAGTATTCTTTATAACTGTATCAGCATTTACTGCGACCATTCCCAAAACATTAAAAGCGTACTGCAAAATTAACCGTTCTGCACAGGATCCATATCCATGCCCTTTTACGTCGTCATTTTGCATATGAATACTTAATGTGCATTCTTTGCTCTTGTAATTGATTTGCTTTAGTTGAATCTCTCCTATTGGTTTGTCATCTTTCATAATTGCAAAAAGGACACGGGAGGAATCCTGCTTGGAGTCAAAATATCTGTTTACTGCGTTCTCATTATATTGGTAAGGCTCAAACAAATCCATGTCCATATATATGTCAGGATCATTCTCCCAACCTTTATATAATTCGTGGCAAAGCTCTCTGGTCATAATACATAGAGATATGTCTTTCATAGAGGCCTCCAAATTTCAATTTATCAGCGAATTACCTCATAACGCAACCGTAAATACGAGTTCTCCAAAATCACACATTCTTGAAGCTTCAGAACGCCTAATTTTGACAATTCACTTTGTGAAAACAAGGATTTTCCATCAATTAAAGTAGAGGTATCTTTGCCGCCAATCAAAACCGGAGCAACAACAATATCAACAAAATCGAATAGTTTTTCACGAAGAAACAAGCCGTTCAGCGTCCCGCCGGTTTGAATCGTTATTCTCTCACAGCCATATTCAGATTTTAGCTTTATAAGCGCATTTTTCAGCGATAATTCTTTTTGATGTATGATATAAAAATTCTCTTCCTTTATGTTAAATGCCGGGTGTTTTTCATTTGACGTAATCAGCACAAACTTTTTTGACAAAGAACAAAAATACCGTATACCGTTTTCATCCAAATGCTTGTTATCTATTATCACAAAAGATACGGGCGTTTTATCCGGCATTTTCTTTGTATTGACTCCGAGCTTAGCTTGAACCCGACCGGAATTGAGACTCCATAAATCTGTTGTTTGCTCTATTTCATAATATTGGTGCAAGCCTTCGCAAACCCCCGCGATTTTGGGAAAATCTTTGTCTACATCTAAATCGTCCGACGCGCCGGTGCTTATTTTTCCGTCAACCGACATCAGCATAAATAATGTTGTAATGGGTCTGTTCATTTATCCGCTTCCTCTCCTTCTCCGCCGCTTTCGTTTTCCTCCAGTGTTTCAAGCCAATTTTCGGGAAAACCCAGCAAATTTAAGTCAACAATATCCGCATAATCAAAATAAAGCCTTCGGAACTGCTTTAAAAAACCCTCTCTCCACTTGTTGGGACGGCGGTATATCTCCTTCATTATCAGGATATACTCAAAAACGCTCCCCTCGGCGGAATGAAGATCTCCCATTTCCCAGTCGTAAAGCCTGTGATAGTGGGCGCAGTGATTTCGGAAATCGGACATCATCTTAAGCTTCATTTCAAGAGTACCGGAGGACAATCCGTAGTACTGCTTGGATATTGCCATTTTATCCTGCGGCTTAAGGTCGGAATAAAACAGGTTAACCATTCCGAAACTGAAAAGCTCCATTATTACCCACAGCGGAAACTCTCCCCCATGCTTTTTCAAATAATGCTGCACCATTTCGCTGTCGCGGTTGGTGTCTATAAGTCTTTGAATTTTATTTATAAAGCTCTGATGCTTATGTACATGGCTGAAGGTGTCAGCGTTAAGATACCCGGTGGAGCCGTAGCGTATGGCATGATAGTTGGAGCAGTGAGCGCGGAGTGTTATTTCTATTTCCTCCAGCACCTCTATCAGAAGGTTTCTCAGTCGGCGGTCAAAATCGTAAACCCTCATCACCTGTCGGAACTTCGTTCCCTCGCGGTACTTTCCGTCCTCCTCCAGAAAAAGAGAAAAATAATGAGCCAGACGGAAATAGTTTATATCCGTGAGGGTCTCCTTGGCGAACTCCTCGTCCTCAACGATACAGCCGCGCTCCCGAAGCTTTTCAATCTGCTCCTCCACGGTAGAGGGGAGCTTTTCCTTGCGCAGATTTTGGGGCGACTGTTCCTTATTGCCGCTTTTTCGGCGGCGTTCTATCTGCTCCCTTTCAAAGGGGTATTCCGTTTCCTGCCTGTTTATATCTTGTCTGTTTCTTTTATTGTGGTTGTTTTTATAGCCTTGGCTCATGATTACCACCTTATTGTATTATTAATAAGACTTGTGTACCGAAAAAATGTCTTTTATATCGGTGCAGATTATTCCGTTTTCATTACCGCTCGCTTTTTTATCCCGTTCAAATGTCATTTTCACTATAAAAGGCATAAGATCGGCAATTTTAAGAAAATCATTATATCCGTATTTCGGGAAAAAATAATTTATTATAGTACTTAAAGCCGTGCCGTGGGTAGCCAAAGCAAGCGTCTCACCCTCGTATTTGTAAAGCAGCCTGTTCAGCGCTTCAATATTCCTGTTCTGTACCTGCCTTAAGCTTTCCCCGCCCTCAATACGGTAATCAAAGTCTTCCCACTGTTTTTGTACAAAGTCAAAAAACCTGTCACCGTGCCATTTTCCCGCGCTGCGTTCCCGTAAATCACCGTCAATCTCTATAGGCAACGCAAGCGTTTTCGCAAGAGGCTCAACGGTCTGAACCGCGCGGGTATAGGGGCTTGAAATTATATGGGATATTCCTTTGTCCTTAAGCGCTTCCGAAACTTTTTCGCAGTCGTAAAAACCGTCTTTGGTAAGGGGACGCTCCGATTCGCCGTGAAAGCTTTTGTCGGATTGGGCGTGCCTTATAAAATATACGTATGTCATCACTGGATTCCTTTCAAATTTTCAGAACGGCATTTAAGGAACCTATCCACATAATAATGGTACGTGGATTTTCGGGCAGGTCGTGTTAAAAACAAGGCGAAATTCCGAGGTAATTACAGTTAAATTATATCATAACGCATGGATAATGTCTACCTTTTTGCCTAAAAATAGTCCTTTTGTGTTAAAAAATATAAAAACCTGTCTTAACAAAATTTATTTGTAAAAACAGGTTTTTATTAATTTGAAAGTTTAATTTTATGCGTTAAAATCTACAAGTCTGGCGGAATTTGTGCTTTGACCGAAGTTAAAATCGTATCCGATAAGCGTAATATCGGTAAGAGTAACTTCCGCGAGTATTGCGGATTCATCGTCGGGAATTGCCGAAAGATCAAGATCATAATCATCGGCTATTCCCAAGTAAAAGCTTGGAGCATTCATTGCGACGGAAAACTTGTCGTTTCCCCAATGTCCTCCCCAACCGTTCCAGATAAACGGCATACCCTCCCACTCGCCGTCAGCGGGAAAGAAATCAATTTCACCCACTTCCCTGTAACCGCTTTGGCTGTTGCTCTTGGTTATGTAACCTTTCAGCGTTACCGTTCCGTCGAAGAAAGCGGAGGTTTTGGATATATTATATACATTCTTCCGGCCGTCGGAAGCGTCTTTTTCATCTGCGCCGATAACCGATGAAGGACGTGGATAAAATTCGGTTGACGCGTCCGACAGTGTTAAATCTTTAAATACCGTTCCCTCTTTGACATATGAATACTCAGACAGTTCCGGTTTACCCGGCAGAAGACTTTCCTTGTCGTCCTCGAACATTTCGGGATTTTCCAAGGTGCTGTAAGCTTTTCCGCCGCAAACGGCTATATAAGCGCAGCCATCCGTCACGTACAGCTTTTCGTCGGAAAAAACAGGGTTTTGTTCAACACTTGCCGAGGATAAATCAATAATGTTGCCGTATTCGTCAACGGTATCGGCGGAACTTGAGCAGGCGGACAGGACAACTATTGGCGCTAAACAAAGCAAAAGTTTTTTAATAGACAATTATGGTACCTCCTGACGTATATGCCCGATCAATTTTATTTATACGCTCAAGAAATTGACCGTAAGTTAATTTAATATTTTTACAATAATATTACAACATATAATTAGTTAATTTGCTTAAGACTTATGCTATATAACCTTAATTATTTCTTGAATTGCTATAAGAATATGTTTCATAAAATAAGCAGCGTTATCCCAGCAAATTTACCGAAAAGGCACGTCTAAATGAAAATTTCTTTACTTCTTCACCTTAATCATACTTTTTTTGCCCTTTTTAACAATCACAAACTCGCCTATCTTGATCATTTCAGCCGGGTCGGAAATCTTTCTGTCGTCAACGCTTGCTCCCCCCTGCTGGATAACCGTTCTGGCGTCCCGCTTTGAAGGACAAAGCCCGCTCTTTACCAACAGATCCGCAATACATATCTTACCCTCGGAAAGATCCTCCGGCGCGAGAACAAACTCCGGCATATTATCGCTCACGCCCTTGCCGCCAAACAGCGCCCTTGCCGCTTCAAGCGCCTTTTCCCCTTCTTCCTTTCCGTGTACAAGAGAGGTAAGCTCATAAGCTAATATCTCCTTGGCTTTATTAAGCTGACTGCCCTCCCATTTCTCCATCTCCTCTATTTCCTCCACGGGAAGGAAGGTAAGCATTTTCAGGCACTTTATAACGTCCTCGTCCGCCACGTTTCTCCAATATTGGAAAAACTCGAAGGGTGTTGTCTTTTCGGGATCAAGCCACACCGCGCCCTTTTCCGTTTTTCCCATCTTTTTTCCCTCGCTGTTAAGAAGAAGGGTTATTGTCATGGCGTGAGCGTCCTTGCCCAATTTTTTTCTGATAAGCTCGGTGCCGCCTAACATATTCGCCCACTGGTCGTCGCCGCCAAACTGCATATTACAGCCGTATTTTTGGAACAGCATGTAGAAATCGTAGCTCTGCATTATCATGTAGTTGAACTCAAGGAAGGTCAGACCTCTTTCCATTCTCTGCTTGTAGCACTCGAAGGTGAGCATTTTATTTACCGAGAAGCAGGCTCCCACCTCTCTCAATACGTCAACGTAGTTAAGGTCAAGAAGCCAGTCCGCATTGTTTACCATTACGGCCTTGTCATCGGAAAAATCAATAAAACGGCTCATTTGTTTTTTAAAACAGGCGATGTTGTGGTCGATATCCTCCTTTGTAAGCATTTTTCTCATGTCTGTTTTTCCCGAAGGGTCGCCTATCATTCCCGTACCGCCGCCCAAGAGCACAATGGGCTTGTTGCCCGCCATCTGTAAGCGCTTCATAAGGCAAAGCGCCATAAAATGCCCCACGTGAAGGCTGTCGGCGGTGGGGTCGAAGCCGATGTAAAAGGTGGCTTTCCCCTCGTTTATCATTTTGCTTATTTCGTTTTCGTCGGTTACCTGAGCGATTAAACCGCGTCTTTGCAATTCCTCGAATACTGTCATAATTTTGTTTCCTTTCCTATTACGCAATTATTTAAGATTATTTAAGCTTTTCCGTCATAACGACAGCATGGGCGGTAAAGCCCGTTTTTTCGTAAAATTCCACCGCTTCCGCGTTTGAGACGTTTACCTTAAGCTGAACTTTGGAACAGCCCAGTTCCTTCGCCCTTTCCTTTACGGCAGCCATAAGGGCGGTTCCGATTCCCGACCGCCTTAGCCCTTTTTTTACTCCAAAGCAGTCTATATGGCACAATTTATAAGGATACCTGTCGGGATAATCCACATCGATAATTTTTAACACGGCATAAGCGTTTATTCCGCCATCATCGTTTACCCATATTTCCTCATTTTCGTCTGAAAGCGCCTTAGATATCCCTTCTTCAAAGAATCCCCGTTCGGGCAATTTAAAAAAGTCGGGTTCCTTTTCCGCATGGTGAGCCACAAGCTCCGAAAAAAGCTCCTCAATAGCGTTTTTGTCATTTATATCCGCTTTTCTTATCATAAATATTTTCCCTTTCCGTCTTTGCTTCGTCATTTAAATTTGTTCGGAAAATATTCGACGTAATCCGCGGAATTATTTATAAATCCCACTGCTACCACCTTCCCTCAATATGAAAAATATAAAAACGCCCTCAATGAGCTTGCTCACTGAGGGCGATGTTAATCACGGTACCACCTCATTTTACGGCAAAACGCCGCCTTACCAAAGCGCGTAATCAATTCAATTAAAAATACTTAAATCGCAAAATGAAAACAGGCTTTTGAGCTGTAACGGGCTCGCCCGTATCCCGCTGATTCCCAAATTTATTCTTAATAAGAACAATTTTTAACGTTTTTTCACGGAATCGCTCGGAAACGTATTTCACCTGCCGCCGCTGACCCTCTCGCACCAACCGGGGGCTCTCTGACAACATATCGGCAAGCTACTTTTTTTCCTCAACGCTTTATGGTGTTGTAATCAGTGTAACATAAAACTTATTTAATGTCAATAGCTTAATAAATTTTTTGTCATAATAAAGCAATAGTAACCAAAAATATAACCGTTAATAAGCCTACCTTTACCAAAAATTACATTGAAAAAAATTTTGTTATATGCTAAAATGAATGTATATGCAAAAATGAAAGGAGCAGCGGAGAGGAAAGTATGTCTATTTTCGATATATTCAAAGCGCTTGAAAAGGACAAAAATGAAAAAACGGGACTAAACCCTCCGGAGTTTATAATAGCGGGTCTGGGCAATCCCGGAACACAGTATGAGAACACACGTCACAACTGCGGATTTATGGCGGCGGAAACGCTGGCGGATATATACGAAACCCCGCTTAAAAGACTAAGATTCAAATCATTGACCGGCGAAATCAGCATCGGGGGTAAACGCTGCCTGGTTATGAAGCCCACCACCTTTATGAACAACAGCGGAGACGCTGTGGAAGAAGCGGCTGTATTTTACAAAATCCCTCCCGAACGGATTCTGGTAATATACGATGATATTTCTCTTGACGTTGGCAGATTGAGGATAAGAGGGAAGGGAAGCGATGGTGGGCATAACGGAATGAAGAGCATTATATTAAGGCTGAACAGCGATAATTTTCCGAGAATAAGGATCGGAGTGGGGAAGAAGCCCAATAAGGATTATGATTTAGCAGACTGGGTGCTGTCAAGGTTTATAAAGGAAGAGGGAGAGAAGCTTGAAACGGCGCTGAGCAACTCGGCGAAAGCGGCCGAGCTGGTAGTGGAAGGGAAGATAAACGAGGCTATGAACCTATATAACAGGGCTTAGAACCTGTCCGCATAGAAAAGGTTTTTAACAAACAAAGCAGTTATATTAACACCGCTTAACCCACACAAATATCTTTCCCGCGACTCATTCGACAAAACCGTCCCTACACCCACAATTGCCCCACCGCAGGGGGCGCAGCCGTAATTTTCCTGTCGGAAAATTACGTGACGCTTCGCGTCAGCTTGTTTCGCTCCGCTCCACTCGCGGCTGCGCCGCGGCTCGCGTTCCGGCTTCCGCCGTCAACAATCCCTTATATAGCCCTATTTTCTCCGAATTTTTCCTATACCGAAACCGTTACCGCTATAAAAACCCCGAAAGAAAACCGCATCAATTACCCCCACCTTTTATTCAATCTATAGACAAATAGATTGAATTGCAATTACACCTTAAGCACTATTTGCAAATCTTTTAATATTTTAAAAGGACGCTTCTCAAATGTTCCCAATTGCACACATACAAAACGATTTTAACGAAAAATTCGGAATTCCCCGCCAGAGCGGTCTTGCCGAGCTGCCCTCGGTAATAGTGTTCACTCCGGAATACCGCGTAAAAGAAGCCTTCCGAGGCCTTGAGCTTTACTCCCATATCTGGCTGATATGGCAGTTTTCCGAAATCCCCGACAAAAAATGGTCACCCACCGTCCGCCCTCCAAAACTCGGAGGAAACAAAAGAATGGGAGTTTTTGCCACAAGATCGCCCTTCCGACCCAACCCCATAGGACTTTCGGCGGTGAAACTGCTGAAAATCGATTACGAAGCCGAAAACTCCCCCCTCCTCCACGTGTCGGGAGCGGATCTGATGAATAATACCCCTATTTATGACATAAAACCCTACCTCCCCTACGCCGATTCCTTTCCCGAAGCAAGCGGAGGCTTTGCGCAGCAAAATAAAAGCGGCTTTCTTACCGTGGACTTTCCCGAAACGCTTCTGAATATGATACCGAAAGCCAGCCAAAACGGACTTATATCCGCCCTTTCTCAGGATCCACGCCCATCTTATCAGAACACCCCGCATCGAATATATACCTTTGGCTTCGGCGGATTGCAAATAAGCTTCACTGTCGCCGATAATACACTTACGGTCGTAAACGTGAAACCCGATCTCGGATAAAAACGGTATCGTTTATAAAATATAACCGCTGCCGGATATCCCGAACTTTGGAATTGCTTCGCAATTCCGGCAGCTTGTTTAAACTGAACTTGAAAAACATTATTTAGGTTACAAATCAGATTGACATCAGCGGAAAATTATGTTAAAATGTATTCATAAAAACAAAAAAGTAACCGAGCAAATGTCAAATTAACAGTTCGGTTCATCGCGATTTTATTTTTCTTAAAAAATAACGAAGGGTTGTGGTTTTTTGGACGCTATCAATACCTCAAGAAAATATAACGTGCTTATCAACGGAAGGAATATGTCCATTGTCATGGACTTTATCACCCACTCGGAATCGTATTTCAAGTGCCTGAGCACCTCCGACTGCTGGCAGGATGTTTTGGGACACTTTGAGTTGTTTAAACCCGATATTTACCTTTGCTTCGTAGATTCCATTTACAGCAAAATTCTAACTCAAACCAATGCCTTAAAGGGTGACGCGCTCTATAACGATGCTCCTATTTTCGTTGTTGCCGACGAGGAAACCTATGAGGAGCTGGAACAAAACCCGCGCTCGGCCATAAGCGTAGTCATAAAACGCCCCATCTCTACCGACAATCTGATTTTAAGAATGACAATGCACTTAGAACAAAGAGAAAGAGCCGCCAAGCTGGAAGCGGATAAAGAAGCCGAACGGCTCGCTAAGCTTGAGGCCAGAAGATCGCAGGCTATCGCCGAGGAAAAATCGGCCAGGAACGCCTCCTCCGCACCGCAGGTCAGAAAGGCGGAGGAAAAAAAGAAAAACAGCATTTGGGAAAACTGGGAAGAGCCTATTTTTAAAGATCATAAAAAGCCCGTAAAATTCAAGCCCCTTCAGCCTAAAACCGAAAACAAACCCGCATCCAACTTGCCGACCCCCGAAGCCGTCAATCCGGAAAACGCGTCAACCGAACAGCCGCCCGCCAATACCGCAGTTTCGCAGGAGCCGAATACGGCTGCAACGCCTGAAACCGTCCTGCCCGCTAAGGAGAAAAAATCTGGAGGCAAAAAACATATTCTTATCGTGGATGACGACCGTACTGTGCTTAAAATGCTTAAAACCGCCTTAGAGGAGGAATACGACATAACAACCATGGTAAACGGCGTTATGGTGGAAAAATTCCTTATGGCGAAGGACGTGGATATGGTCATATTGGACTATGAAATGCCCGGACTCACAGGCGCGGATATTTTCCGTAAGCTTAAAGTCAATGAAAAGACGGTAAAAATACCCGTATGCTTCCTGACGGGTATTTCCGACCGTGAAAAGATAATGGAGGTAATGTCGCTGAGACCTCACAGCTACCTTTTAAAGCCCATTGATATGGATATGCTGAAGGCGGCTATTACCAATCTTACCAATTAAACCCTTTTTAACCTTTTAATTTTTTAAGAAAGGGACGGTCACAGGTTATGGATAAGAGCAATGAGGAAAAAAACGAATTATATTTAACCAATCTTATAGACATTGAAATGCTCCAGAGAATACAGGACGCCTTTGGAGATATGACCGGCATGGCAGTGGTCACCGTGGACGATAAGGGTGAGCCGGTAACCAGCCCCACCAATTTCACCGACTTTTGCCGCAAATACACAAGATGCTCGGAGGAGGGCCGGCGCCGCTGCGAAAAATGCGATATAAAAGGCGCCGAGCTGAGTCTGCAAACGGGTGAAAATTACTCCCACTACCACTGCCACGCCGGTCTTGTGGACTTTGCCGCCCCCATAATGGCGGGCGATAAAATGATAGGCGGATACATAGGTGGACAAATTCTCACCTCTCCCCCCGATTTGGATAAATTCAGGAAAATTGCCGCCGAGATCGGCGTTGATCCCGACGAGTATGTGGAAGCGGTAAAAAAGGTACGAATAGTCAGCGAGGAAAAAGCCTCCGCCGCGTCCAACTTTCTCTGCGTCATAGCTTCCGTGCTGTCGGATATGGTGTACAAGGGGTATGTTATACAAAAAAACGCGGTGGAAATAAAAAAAGCCGCCCGTATGAAATCTGATTTTCTCGCCAATATGAGCCACGAAATACGCACCCCCATGAACGCAATCATAGGCATGGCCGACCTTGCCCTAAGAGAGGAAATGTCTCCCGCTGCCAGGGATTTTATACATCAGGTGAAGGCTTCCGGCAAAAATTTGCTGGTAATTATAAACGATATTCTGGATTTCTCAAAAATCGAATCCGGTAAAATGGATATTGTAGAGGTCGAATACATCCCCCTTTCACTGGTCAACGACCTTACCTGTATCATCAACAGCCGTATAGGGAACAAGGACATAGAGTTCACCATGGATATCCCCCCCGATCTTCCCAAAAGCCTTTACGGAGATAACATAAGAATACACCAAGTGTTGCTGAACATACTGACAAATGCCGTTAAGTTTACCAAACAGGGCGAAATAAACCTGAAAATGGAAATAGAGCGCATGGACAACAATATACTGAATATGCGCATAGCCATTAAAGATACCGGAGTAGGCATCAAGAAAAACGACCTTGAAAAACTTTTTACCTCATTCCAGCAGGTAGACAGCAAACGCAACCGCAATATAGAAGGAACCGGTCTCGGTCTCGCCATTTCAAAACAGCTTTTACAGCTTATGAACGGCAAAATATCGGTGACCAGCGAATACGGAAAAGGTTCCACCTTTACCATAGAACTGCCGCAGAAAATACTTGACGACGCTCCCGCGCTGACGTTGCCCGAAGAACCCGTCACATCGGCAATACTGATCAGCAACCCGTATGTGAAAAAACAGCTTATGAGAGACCTTAACCGCATAGGCTCCCAATGTATAGACCTTTCGGAGGGCACCGAGCTTTCCGAGCTGAACACGGATTTTATGTTCGTTGAAAAGATGTTTTTTTCTCAAAGCGTGCAAAGGCTCCTTTTGGATAACTCCAAAATACACGGTATCGTGCTGTCTGATTACGATAATATAGAATTGGTGGATATACCCGGCGTAAAGGTTATCAGCAAACCCGCCTATTCCTTAAGCATATACAATGCCATGGGAATTACCGACATATGCACGGAAACGGAAGAGTCCGACACGGCGGGCGGTTTTACATTTATCGCACCGGACGCACATATATTGGTGGTAGACGATAACCCCGTAAACCTTACTGTGGCAAAGGGACTCCTGGAGCCGCTGCGTATGCACACTGACACGGCTCCAGGCGCCGCTGAGGCCATAGAAGCCATACATAAAGTAAAATATGACCTTATATTTATGGACCATATGATGCCGGAAGTAGACGGAATAGAAGCGACGCACATTATACGCAGGCTTGTACCCAGCTATAACGACATACCTATAATCGCCCTTACCGCAAACGCCATAGGCGGAGCAAAGCAGATGTTTATTAAAGAGGGAATGAACGACTTTTGTGCAAAACCCATTGAAATGAAGGATATTCTCTCAAAACTGAAAAAATGGCTGCCCAAAGAGAAAATACTTCCTTTCACCGACGTTTCGGGCGGTTCGGTACAGGATATACCGGAAATACACAGTCCCGCCGGCGACGATACCAATATATTGAATATAAAAGAATTGGACGTAAGCCGCGCAATATCACTTTTGGGAAGCGAAAAGCTGTACTGCACAGTGCTTAAAGAATACTACTCCGCCATAGATAAAAAGCGCAGTTCCATTCTGGGTCATAAAAACAATCAAAGATGGCGTGACTATACCATAGAAGTACACTCACTCAAAAGCACTTCAAAACAAATCGGCGCAGACCATCTTTCATCTTTGGCGGCGGAACTTGAAAAGGCGGGAAATGAAAACAATATTGATTTTATAATGCTCCATACGGAGGAAATGCTGACGGAATATCTTAAGCTTAAAGACATACTTAAGCCGTATTTTCCCGAATGCGCCGAAAACGAAGCGGAAAAACCGCCTCAGACTGCAGACGTGTTTGAGCTGCTTTCTAAAATGCAGGAAGCGCTGGATAACTTCGATACGCTGCAAATAGACGACGTTACGGAACAGATGTCGGCTTATACCTTTACGGGAAAACAAAACGAGCTTTTCCTAAAGCTGAAGTGCGCCGCTGAAAAAAGCGATATCGACGTATGCACGGAAATCGTCACCGAATGGGGAAAGCTCATCGTAGGCTCCGACAGCAACGCCGTTAAGGGTCAGACGCTTATTGAAATGCTATGCAGAATACAAAACGCCCTTGACAACTTCGATACTTTGGAAATCGACGACGTAATAGAAAAAATGAGCAAGTTCAACTTTACCGAAAAAGGAAAGGAATATTTCGGAAAACTTAAAACCGCTTCCGACATCTACGATCTGGATAGCTGCAACCAAATTGTCGAAGAATGGAGAAACGCCGCCGAAAAGGCGATGCGGTAAAAATCGGCTTTTATACTAATCTTTAATCATATTGCAGACAAAGTCGAAAATATGATTAAAGATTACACCCGAAGCGCTAATCTTTGGTCAACATTTTTGACCAAAGATTAGTATTAACATATGCCCCTTAAGAGGAAGGAAAAGTAATAAATATGAGAAATTCTCTTTTGATCGCGGACGACGTCGAGATAAACAGATGTATCTTGGCGGAAGCCTTTAAGGAAGAATACAATATAATAGAAGCGGAAAACGGCGTAGAAGCTATAAAATCGCTGAGAAACAACGACGGTATAGCCGCCGTACTGCTGGATCTTATAATGCCCGAAATGGGGGGCATGGAGGTGCTGAAGGAGATGAACAAAACAGGAGATATTTTCCGTATCCCCGTTTTTATAATCACCTCATCCGATAACGAAGAAACCTTTATCGACGCTTATCACTTAGGCGCGGTGGACGTTATAGTAAAGCCTTTTATAACTCACTTTCTTAAGTGCCGCGTTGCCAATATAATCGAGCTTTACCGACACAGAAACAATCTGGAATCCATCGTTACGGAACAGCTTACAAGGCTCAACAGCATGAACCGCTCAATGGTGGAAACTCTCGCATCGGTAATTGAGTTCAGAAGCTGTGAATCGGGGGAGCACGTAAGACGGATAAGTTATATAACAAGCGTTCTTATGACGGCTATCAGCGAAATGTATACCGAATACTATCATTCCAAGAACGACATCGACCATATTGCCATGGCCGCAGTACTCCATGATGTGGGGAAAATATCAATACCCGACCTTATACTTAATAAACCGGCAAAGCTTACGAAACCCGAATTTGAAATAATGAAGCGTCACACTATAAAAGGCTGCGAAATACTGTCCAGCATACCCTCCGAGATGATGGACAAGGAGGTATATCAGCTAAGCTACGATATCTGCCGTCATCACCATGAGAGATGGGACGGAGGCGGATATCCGGACGGTCTTAAAGGCGACGAAATCTCGATTCACGCACAGGCGGTGGCGATAGCGGACGTATATGATGCGCTGACCTCACCGAGAGTTTATAAGGCGGCTTATTCGCATGAAAAAGCGTTGGAAATGATATTCAACGGGGAATGCGGGTGTTTTAATCCGAAAGTGATAGAAGCGTTTAAGCTGATAGCGGAAAAAATACGCAAATAATGCTAATCCCTTTTTATACTATTGAAAAACAAATAGGAGCGAAGCGACTAATTGTCCTTTCCGCTTCCCTTTCGGACTCCGAAAGGGAAGTAGGGGAGTCCAAAGGACGGGGGCAACGCCCCCAAAGCTTGTTTATTTTTTGCACTGTTTGTATTTTTGTTTAAACTTTTTTTGCATTGCTATAATTGCAATTCATCCCAAAATAGTATTATACTGAGGGCATTACGTCAGTTTAAAAAGTGATTGGTATAATACTAATACTGTTAACCAATTAAAAATTGGAAAAATGGTTTTTAATTGGTTAACAGTGTTTCGGGTGTAATAACCATTTTGACTATGATTTTATCCTGTGTCAAAATGGTTATTAATATAAATCCTGATAAAAATCAGATAAAAACGGCGAAGCCGCCGCTTTGGGCATGGAATACCGGTAAAAACCGGATTTTCGTTGCTAAAGCGGCGGCGCCGTTTTTTATACTAATTTCTAAAAGTTTTAAATCAAGAAACAGACTTGATTTAAAATCGCACACAAACAATCAATCTTCGATTCTCCATAATATTTGTCATACCTTACCATAACCAAACAAGCCATAGTATTACTTACCCCTATGCATCCTTTTGGTAAAATGTCTCCTTAAAGACCCGTGTTTCATCTGCTTCTGAAGCTCCTCCTGTTCTTTTCTGATATTCTGCTTTTCGTTATACTCATAGAGAGTAATAAGCTCACCCGTGTTTTCGTCCACGTACGCCACCTTGCGGTAAACGTTTGAGTCGGACGGAAGCCCCTTAGATTCAAGCTTGCTGCCTACCCTTGCGCGGAAAATGGAATAAATCACCGCAAACAGAGGGATTCCGATAATAAGCCCCAAAAAACCGAAAATACTCTGACCGAGAAGCAAAGAAAAAATTATCCAGAAGCTGGAAAGTCCGGTAGAACCGCCCAATACCATCGGGCCTATAACGTTTCCGTCAAGCTGCTGCACGATTATAACCACCGCCACAAAGTACAGGAAGTACCACGGATCCTCCAGAAGCACCAGAAGCGCGCAGGGAATAGCTCCTATAAACGGTCCGAACACGGGAATTATGTTAAATATTCCCATTACCACGCTGCACAAAACCGCATAAGGAAACCGGAACACCGAAAGGATAATCATAAAGATCATCATAATAATAAGACTGTCTATAATCTTCCCCGACAGGAATCCTCCGAAAGTGCGGTGAATTTCACGCATATTGCGAACCACGGCGTTGCCGTATCTGGGGGAAGCTATACTGTATACCACCTTTTTAAGCTGCGCCGCGAAAAGCTCCTTGCTGAAAAGAAAATATATGGCTATAACTATACCGAAAAAGATGTTGGTGAACACCTGTATAACCACAAATACCCCACTGGAAAAGGCCGTGACAATATTTGACACCTGCGGCATCAGCGTATCGCTCAGCCACTGTGTAAAATAACTCATTGCCTGATTAAGATTGGTATTCAGCCAGCTCTGAATTTCCGGATAATTCACAAGCTGCTTGTTTATCCAATCAGTGGCGTCATTGACATAATCGGGAATATTGTTGACAAGACCCTGAATGGTGGAAATAAGCTGAGGAAGTATAATCAATATAACGCCGGTGATTATTATAAAAAATGTCGCCATGGCGCAAACCACGCCGAAAACGCGGGCGTGTTTTTTTGTTTTTATCATAATTTCGTTGCCGTAATTATGGTCGGGATCAAGCTTTTCCCGTTTTTTTGCCGACAGCTTCATAAATACGCTTTTTTCAAAGAAATTTTCCACCGGATTCAGAAGATAAGCGAAAGCGAAGCCGTAAAACACAGGGGACAACGCACCTAAAAGCTTTGAAATAAAGCTTCCGAACACGGTGGTGCCCGAAATAAAGATAGCGTCCAGAAGCCGCGCCGCAATAATTACGGCAAGGGCGGTTATGCCCCAGTACAGGTATTTTTTATCCCATTTGTATTTCATCTTTATGTCCGTTCCCTTTCGGTTGTTATTGCTCCCCCATTTACTCCCGAAGATTTTATGCGCCGAACGACTGTCGAAAGACGAGGAAGAAAGCCGCGGGAATATGCGCATATTTCAAGGATTTCCGACGAAGTATTTCGACAGTCGGGCAAGCAAAAAAGTTCAAAAAATGGGGGAGAAATAATCTCTACTCCTCGCTCTTAACTCCGTTAAAGCCCGGCTTGGTTCTTACCTTGATGTGAACCTCCCTGAGCTGCTGCTCCGTAACCTCGGTGGGTGCGCCCAACAGCAGATCCTGAGCATTGGAATTAAGCGGGAACGCGATAACCTCCCTTATGCTCTCCTCATCGAGAAGCATCATTATCATTCTGTCAATACCGAACGCCATTCCCGCGTGAGGGGGAGCGCCGTATTTAAACGCGTTGTACAGCGAGCCGAATTTGTTTATAATGTCCGTTTCCGTATATCCTGCTATCTCAAAAGATTTAACCATAACGTCGGTTCTGTGGTTCCTTACCGCTCCCGAAACCAACTCAAGACCGTTGCATACAAGGTCGTACTGATACGCCAGAACCTCCTCCGGCGCTTTAGTGTTCAAAGCCTCAAGCTCGCCCTGCGGCATCGAAAAAGGATTATGGGTAAACACGGGCTTTCCGGTTTCCTCGTCCTCCTCATACATGGGGAAATCCACTATCCAGCAAACCTCGTAGCGGTTTTTGTCCACCATTTCCATTCTTTCCGCCACTTCGCTCCTGATAAGCCCCGCGAATTTCGCCGCGTTTTTCTTATCGTCGGCAATAAAATACAGAACGTCTCCCACATTAAGCTTCGCCCGCTCCTTAATCTCCTTCCTGTCTCCGTCGGAAAGAAATTTGTCGATGGGTCCGAGATAGTTGAAGTTTTCGTCAACCTTTACATAGCCAAGTCCCTTCATGCCGATGGACAAAGCGTATTCCTCCATCTTCTGGAAAAACGTTTTGCTCTTTGAAGCCATACCTGGAACGTTTATCGCCCTTACTGTTTTTCCGCGGAAGGGCTTGAAATCGGTGGACACGAAAATGTCGGAAATATCGATTATTTCAAGGGGATTGCGAAGATCGGGCTTGTCGGTGCCGTATTTCAGCATGGCGTCGGCGTATGTGATGCGCCTGAAGGGAGCCGAAGAGAATTCCTTTCCGCCGCCGAATTTTTGAAGAATGGCGGGGAACACCCTTTCCGCCACCGCAAAAACGTCCTCCTGGTCGGCGAAAGCCATTTCAAAGTCAAGCTGATAAAACTCTCCCGCCGTCCTGTCCGCTCTCGCGTCCTCGTCACGGAAACAGGGAGCAAGCTGAAAATATCTGTCAAAGCCGCTCACCATATAAAGCTGCTTAAATATCTGGGGCGCCTGTGGAAGCGCGTAGAATTTGCCGTGGTGTTTCCTGCTCGGAATAAGAAAGTCTCTCGCCCCTTCGGGGGAGGAAGTGGACAAAATAGGTGTCTGAAGCTCCAGAAATCCCTCTTCCAGCATCTTTTCACGCATAAACTGCATAATCTTCGAGCGAAAAACAATATTGTCGTGCATTCTTTTGTTTCTTAAATCGAGAAAACGGTATTTTAAACGTATATCCTCGCTGCTGTTCTTTGAGGAATCCACCTCAAAAGGCAGATTTTCGTTCACCTCGCCCAGAACCGTAAGGCTTTCCGCCACTATTTCAACTCTTCCCGTTATGATCTTATCATTATAAGTGGAGGGGTCGCGATTTATCACCTTTCCCTCAACGGATACGGTAAATTCCCTGTGTATGCCTTCGAGAAGGTCTTCGTTCTGCTGCATGGTAATCTGTACAACACCGTAGTGATCCCGAAGGTCAATAAACTTTATTCCTCCGTGATCGCGGATATTTTCCACCCACCCCGCCACGCGGACCTTTTTGTCAAGACATTCCTCCGTAATCATTTCGGTGGTGTGTGTGCGGTACTTGTTTTCTCTGATCATTTTTATGCTGTTTCCTTTCGTGAAAAAAATTGCAAAAATATTATATAACCGCTGCCGGACGTACCTCGCCTCATAAACTGCGGGTTCTATCTTCGGCTTGTTTAAGCTACACCTTAAAAAATATATTGGTAATTTATCCTATAACAAAATGTTCTAATTGTCACAGATCTTTCTTATCCAGCCCGTGACTCCCTCGGGAAATCTTTCATCCGCCGCCCTTCCGTCATCAAAAATAAGATTTGACTGCACCCAGTTTATCATACAATGCTGCCCCATCTCGAAACCGTAATACACCGAAGCTATCCCCCCGTCTCCGTTATAGACCCACTCCGGGAAAAACATCTCACAGTTTTCCGTTTTCTCAAGCGCATTTATAAACGGCTTTACGCATTCGTCAAAATCCGCCATTTCGTCATGCTTTCCGTGGGCGACAAGTATCCTTGTCTTTGTCCTTCCTATTCTTTCAAGGGATTGCTCGTCGGGAATATATCCCGAAGCAATAGGCATCGCCCCGTCAAAATAATCGGGATATTTTTCAAGCAAGCGCCATGTAAATCCGCCTCCAGAAGACGCTCCCAAAATAAACTTCTTTCCGATATTTTCACGATTTGCGTTCATCACCTTATCGCATATCCCTTTAACAGGTATATGATAAGGTATCCGTTCCTCCGACCATGTCCCCTCTATCCGTCCGTTCTCCAACCGCTTTTCGTTGGCAATGGGGACTATTATATAAGCCCCGCCCATTTTCTCCTGATATTTCGGCGAAGCGTACTGCTCCCCGCCGCAGCACATTATACAGTCTTTCCCCATAAGGGAATTGCTGGCGCCGTGAAAAAACATCAGAACGGGATATTTTTTGTCGGGAGCCGCCCCGTGTTTTACGGGATCATAAACATAATACTTTATATCCCCGGTTTCCCCGCACGTATAAACATATTCGTCGAACAGCTCAAGATACTCCCTGCATTTATAAGTAACGGAATAGCTTATAAATTCATCTTCTTTTAAATATTCCGCCCATTCGGGAACGGCGGTTTTGTTCTGAACCGTTTTTTTAAAATCGGGAAGAGCCATACACACCTCAATATAAATAATTTTACTGTTTTTGTTTTACGATAAAAAAGAATCAGTTTTTAAGCTTCCCTTCCAGAATTTCCTTTATGGCGTTTGGCGAAGCCGCTCCCTTAAGCTGCCTGTTCGCCTGACCCATAAGAAATCCGAACACTTTTTGCTCTCCGTTTCTGTACTGCTCCACCGCTTTGGGATTATCCGCAAGTATTTTGTCGATAACTTCCTCCGCCTGACCCAGATCCTCCTTTATCCAGAGGCTCTCTTCGTCGCACACCTCATCGGCCTTTTTCCCGCTCTCAAGCATTGAACGGAGCACGTTTTTCCCGTGGCTTCTGTTTATCTTATTCCCGTCCATTATCTCCACAAGACGGGCAAAATCCTTGGCTTCAAAAGGCAGATCATTCATGTCCGCCTCGCCTAAATTTATTCTTCTCATAAGCTCCACAAGTATGAACGCGGCTATGCTTTTCGGGCTGTTATATGCCTTTATCGCTTCCTCAAAGAAGAAACATACAAGCTTATTGTTTATTAAGGAATCCGCGTCCTTTTCCGCAATCCCGTATTCTTTAACATAGCGTGCCTTGCGGGACTCGGGCATTTCGGGAACGGAGCTTGCTATTCCCCGTATTTCCTCCTCAGTAAAAATAATGGGAGGGATATCTGGATCGGGAAAGTAGCGGTAGTCCTGCGCGTCCTCCTTGGAGCGCATAGTCACAGTTTCGCCGCTTCCGTCAACAAAGCGCCTTGTTTCCTGTATAACCTTAACTCCGCTTTCGATTAACTCGCTCTGGCGGTAAATTTCATACTCTATCGCTCTTCCTATTGCCCTTACGGAGTTCAGATTCTTTATCTCCGCTCTTGTACCCAGCTCCTTGGCGTCCTTTTCGGCGAGAGAAATGTTTACGTCGCATCGAAGGCTGCCCTGTTCCATTCTTCCGTCGCATACTCCCGCGTATTGGAGCAAAAGACGAATCTTTTCCACGAAGGCGGTCACGTCGGCGGCGGAGTGAAAGTCCGGCTCGGTCACTATCTCAATAAGCGGAATGCCGCAGCGGTTATAGTCCGCAAGTGTCTGCTTTGTGCGCTCATCGTGAATAAGCTTTCCCGCGTCCTCTTCCAAGTGTATTCGGTTTATCCTGATCCTTTTTTCCTCCCCGTCGGACACGATGTCCACATAACCGTCAAGACATACGGGGCGGGGCATCTGACTGATCTGATAAGCTTTGGGCAGATCGGGATAAAAGTAGTTCTTTCTGTCCCACTTTGTAAAGCGGCTTATGTCGCAGTTCATTACATATCCCGCTTTAATTATATATTCCACCGCCTTTTGATTCAGTACGGGAAGAGTGCCCGGCAGTCCGCTGCACACGGGACAGCAGCGGGAGTTGGGATCTCCTCCGAATTCCGCGGAGCAAGTGCAGAAAACCTTTGACTCGGTCAAAAGCTCCGCATGTATTTCAAGGCCTATTGTTGGGTACAGTTTCATATTTTACCTTCCTTAGAAAGAAATGCTGTTTAATGCCAATCTTTGGTCAAGGTACAGACAAATAATATGGATCACCAAAGATTGGTATAATACTATATGCTGTCCAAAAAGTCGCAGCTTGCAAAATATCCGTTGCTTCGGGCATTTTTCGCTTCAAAGAACGCCAATAGTTATCTCTTTGGGATAACTATGAAATATTACCGTATTTCACCGTTTTTTTCCTTGAAACCGCCGCACATTTTTCGGCAAATTTTATAAATAAGAATTCTAATTGTGCTCTTTTTCATAAGCGTCCGCAATCTGGATCAGAGTACTTTCATCAAACCGTCTCCCCACAATGCTCATACCGATAGGCATATTATCCCCGTTTCTTCCGCAGGGAACCGAGATCGCGGGAAGCCCCGCTATATTAACGGGAACGGTCAGCATATCCGCAGTATACATCTTAACCGGATCGTTATCGTCAGAGCCTATCTTAAACGCTACGGTTGGCGCGGTGGGCGTCAGTATAACGTCCGCCAATTCAAATATCGCTTCATACTCCGCCTTTATCCTCTGTCTCAAAGCGCAGGCTTTTCTGTAATAAGCGTCGAAATACCCGCTGGAAAGCGCGTAATTTCCTAAAAGTATACGTCTTTTTACCTCTTCTCCGAAGCCCCGGTTTCTGCTGTCGAGAATCATTTCACCATAGCTCTTTCCTTCTCCGCGAAGACCGTACTTTATTCCGTCAAACCGCGACAGATTGGACGCCGCCTCCGCGCAGGCTATAAGATAATAAGCGGGGATACCGTACTTTAAAGAAGGCATTTCACAGCTAACCAAAACCGCTCCCAGAGCCTCAAGCTCTTTAGCGGCTTTCATAACGGCTTCCTTTACTTCCGCGTCTGTGGCTTCGCCGTAAAATTCCTTGGGAAGAGCAATTTTCATGCCGTTTATCGACTGCCCTATTTTTCCTGTAAAATCCTCTTTGGGCAGCTTCGCCGAAGTCGCGTCCCTTTCGTCGCCCCCCGCTATAACGTTCAGCAGCGCACCGCAGTCCGCCGCAGTATTGGCTAAAGACCCTATCTGATCGAGAGAGCTTCCGAAAGCGACAAGCCCGTAGCGGCTCACCCGTCCGTAGGTTGGCTTAAGACCCGTTACGCCGCAAAAGCTCGCGGGCTGCCTTATGGAACCTCCGGTATCGGAACCTAAAGACGCGGGAACAAAGCCTGCCGCCACTGCCGCCGCAGAGCCTCCCGAAGAACCTCCGGGAACCCGGTTCGCATCGACGGGATTATGCGTGCGCTTAAAATAAGAGGTCTGCGTTGCGCCGCCCATTGCAAACTCATCCATATTGGTCTTTCCAATTAAAACATAGTCATGTCCCTTAAGCTTTTCTATAACCGTGGCGTCGTAAGGGGGGATGAAATTCTCCAGCATCTTTGAAGCGCAGGTCGTCTTTATTCCGTCGGTACAGATATTATCCTTTATTGCCAAGGGAATACCGGTAAGAAAATCCGCTTCGCCGCTGTCAATTCGGGTCTGCGCCTTCTCCGCCGCTTTCTCCGCTTCTTCTTTGGTGAGTGTGATAAAGGCGCCTATGTTTTCCTCGCCGCTTTCTATCACCCTGTAACATTCCCCGCAAAGCTCTTGCGCACTTATCTGTTTTTCGTCCAAAGACTTTCGCAGCGCGGAAAGAGTGGTTTTTTTCATATCCATAAAAGCTTGTTCCTCTCTGATAAAGATTTTTCGTTATTACTCCATCATTTTTGGCAGTACATAACAGTCGCCGTCCCCGCCCGTATGAGCGTTTTGCAGCAGCTTTTCTGTGGGAAATGACTCTCCTGCCTTATCCTCTCTGAGCCGGGCATAGGCAATCTGGTTGTTATCCTTGGCGTCGTCGTACTGTATATCTATTTCTCTTATGGTATCCATAAAGGTTATTATATTGCTCATCTGATCAATCATTTTTTCCGTTTCTTCATCGGTAAAGGAAAGCTTTGAAAGCTCCGCGATATGATCAAGTGCAGCTTTGTCTATCTTTGCCATTTAAGACCTCCTTAGAACCTGTCTTCACAAGATGAAGCACGCGTCTTTTCGGCAAATTTCGCCGATGACCGCTTTGACAAGCCTTGTCCTCGTCAAAATTTGCTCGAAAATCCACGCGCAAATCTTGTGAAGACAGGTTCTTAAAACAATCAATACCGCCGAAATATACGACGTGCCTAATATATACGGTTTATTGTACCATAAAAACAATGGTTTTGCAATAGGTTTTGATTTTTCTTTCGGGTTTTTGGCATTTTTTTGTTACTTTTTTCGTCTCGGCGTATTAAATGACGGTCTCAGGATAAAATAAGCAAAAGAAAAACCGAAAGGATCTTTGAAATGGAGCTGAAACAACAAAACATAACCCCATCTCTTGATGAAAATATAATAAATCTCCGAACCGTTATGTCCAACAGCAGCGACCTAACGATAAAATACGCCAAAATCGGCGGTCACAGAATTTGTATTGTGTTCTGCGAGGGCATGACCAGTACCGACACAATGGCGGAGCTGATTTTTCAGCCTTTGAACACTCTTACCACCGAAATGCCCTTTGAAAGCCTTGTCCGTACCATTGAGGACGGACTTATCATAGCGGGAGAGCAAAAACAGGCGGATACCTACTCCGACATATGTGAAAACATTATGTCCGGATTCGTGGCGATTTTGGTTGACGGACTGGATCACGCAATAACCATCGGCGTGCAGGGGTACGCCTCACGCTCGGTGGAGCCGCCCTCCACCCACAGCAACGTGAGGAGCAGCCGCGACGGCTTTGTGGAGGTTGTAAGAACAAATGTTTCCCTTGTGCGAAGGAGAATGAAAAACACCGATCTGGTGTTTAAAATGATGACCTTGGGAGATATGTCCAATACCGACGTATGCCTTTGCTATATTAAAAACGTAGCAGACAAAAAATTAGTTAAGGAAGTGGAAAAAAGGCTTAAACAGATTCCTTTGAACACAATCCTTGAAGGCGGATTTATTCAGCCGTTTCTGGAAAACCCCGGAAGTCAGCTTTTTTCCGAGGTAGGCGCTACCGAACGTCCCGATGTGCTCACCGCAAAGCTTCACGAGGGCAAGGTGGGAGTGCTTATTGACGGCACGCCCTTCGCCCTTTTCGTGCCGAAACTGTTTATGGAAAATTTCTCGGTGATAGACGATTATACGGGAAGACCCGTATTTGCCGCCTTTATCCGTGTTATAAGATATATGGCGATAATATTTGCAACGGTGGTGTCGGGCTTTTACGTGGCTCTGGCTAACTTTAACCCGGAGCTTTTTCCCGAAGCGCTGCTGCTTAATCTGGCCACAAGTATTCAGGACACGCCGTACCCATTGCTGCCCGAATGCCTTTTGATTCACGTCTTTTACGAGATAATGAGGGAAGCGGGACTCCGCATACCAACAAATATAGGACACGCCGTTTCCATAGTGGGCGGCCTTGTAATAGGCGACATCGTAGTGTCCGCAGGACTTGTGGGCGCGCCCATGGTGCTTATGGTGGCTATGTCGGCCATAACCAGCTTTGTGGTGCCCGACCTGTACGACAGCATAGCGGTGCTTCGCTTCGCTTATATAATAGTGGGAGGAATATGGGGACTTTTCGGAATAACGATACTGTCGGCCATGATCGCCATAAAGCTTTGCTCACAGGAAAACTACGGAGTGCCTCACACAGCTCCTCTTTCTCCTTTTTCCCCCAAAGCGCTCCGCGACTTTATTATAAGAAGAGGCTGGCGTAAAATGTCGGAAAAGGACTATCGGGTTCAGGATCTTGCGGGAGTAAATGTGGGAGAAATGAACGAAGAAAACCGTATGAACTTAACACAACATTAAAACAGGAGAACAACAGGTGCAGTTAACATCAATAAAAAAAATAAGCTTTATACAGCTTGCGGTGCTGTTCGCGGCTTCGAGACTTTTTTCCGAGGCTATGAACTTTCCCCTGACCACCGTCCAATACGGTATGCAAAGATTTACCGTTATCCTTACCGCCTACGCCATACTGTTCGTACAGTATATTCCCCTTATTTGCCTTTCGGCGAAATATCCGGGAAAAAGCGCCGTAGGGATAATTATAGATAAAAACAAAGTCTTGGGATGGGTTTACGCCATACTGCTTACGGTTTCGGTACTGATCGCTTCCATATCCTCCATGTGCCGAATGAAATTTTATGCGTCCAGCACCATATTCGGGCAGGCGCCCGAATATCTGCTTATAATCCTGCCCCTTGTCGCCTGCGCCTTTGCAGTGTGGAAGGGAATACAGGCAACGGCAAGAAGCGGAGTCATCTTTGCCGCCGTGTTCGTGGGTTTTTTGATACTGATTTCAATAAGCACATGGGATATGTTCAACACAAAGTGGCTTTACCCTAACCTGATAGATCGTAAAGACGCCTTTTGGGGAGAAGTGGCGGAACAGATAGGAAGCAACTCTGAGATAATCTATTTTTCCGTTCTGGCGGAGCATGTTTCGGAAAAATCACAGCGCACGGTATATTGGTATGTGCCTGCCGTAATGTTTATTTTAGAGCTTATGTATCTGCTTGAAATATTGCTGCTGGGACCATTTGTGGGAAGCGCCAATTTTCCTTTTTTCACCGTTTCCGCACTTTCCAATATAGTTCTGTTCCAAAGGCTTGACGGTATCGACGTGGCGGTATGGACGCTGATGTGTATAGTAAAAATTTCACTGGCTATGCTATGCGTACGAACGGCCTTCGATCGGCTGATAGGAAAAAAAGCGGGCATTATAGCCGCTCTCGCGTGTATAGTGATAACGGCGGCAGTGTCTATGGCTTTCGGCGGAAGTTCGGACTTTGTTATAGCGGTGACCGCCATTCTCACCTGCGGCATACCCATGCTTACCTGCGGAGTGCTTTTCCCTCTGATTGCGCTGATAATGGCAAAAATCGGCTCAAATAAAAAGAATAAAGGAGCTAAGGCGAATGTTTAGGAAAATATCCCGAAAAATATCGGCGCTTCTGCTGTTTTCCCTTTTTTCTTTGAGCGCACTGTCAGGCTGCGTACCGCACACCGAGCTCAATGAAAAGGCGATAATACTTGCCATAGGCGTAGATTACGAAGATGAAAAATACAAGGTGATGTTTCAGTACTATAACCCTACCGGAATTGGCGGAAGAACCCTTGTTGACAACTCCCAGCCCAATGTCCTGACCTCAAAAGGGGAGGGAGACAACGTATACGCCGCCATGGAGGACGCAACCTTCCGCTGCGGGCGCGAAATGATGTTAGGCGTTACCCAGTTTATCGTAATAGGAAAAAAAGCTGCGGAGCATTCGGTGGAAAAAGTGATGGATTTCACCAAAAGCTTCTTCCAGAGCCACCCGGATATGTTGGTGACCGTAGCGGAGGAGGAAGCGGAAAAGGTGCTGGAGGTGAAATTCAGCGAGGGTATTGTTTCCACACAGAAGCTGAAATTCCTTCTCACCAACGCGGAAAAAAGCGGAATAGTGGCTCTCCCCAACGCTCTTGAGCTGTTCACGGCATTGCAGACTGCAAGACAAAGCTCTGCGCTGCCAAGATTAAGGCTCCTTGACAGCGGACAAAGCGACGCCTCCGAGGACGGTAAGACCCTTGAAATATCGGGAGGAGTGCTGATAAACGAGGGAAAAGCGGTGGATGAGGTTGACATTGAAGTGATGTCGGGTCTCCAGATACTGTGCTGCAAAACCGAAACGGGAACCGTGACGGTAGATTACAAAGACGAAAAGATATCGGTAGGGCTTGTGAATATTAAAACTAAAATAAAACCCTCCTTTGAAAACGATCAGTTGGTGCTTACCGTTGATCTTCGTTCAGGCGGCCGTTTTCTTTCCACTCCCAAAGGCAAGTATGAGGACGAAAACGACGAGTTGGAAAAACTCTGCGGCGATGCGGTAATAAAAAGAATGGAGTCCGCCGTAAAGCAGACGGTTTTTAAATACGGAGCCGATCCCTTTTTGCTTGAAAAAACGATAAGACATTACGATTACGGTCTTTGGAAAAAGGTTGAGGAAAATTTCGGCGAGTATCTGAAAAACGCCAAGTTCAAGTTTAGTTCCCATATAGAAATCGACAAACTGATTTTAAGCGAATAATCGGCTATCCACAGCGGGTTTTATAGGGGTTGTAAAAAAACTGTCAATTCTTTTTACGATACAAAAAGAAAGCAGGATTTCCAAGGGGACAAATCCATTTGGTCGCCCTCCGCAGAGGGTGAAACTCTCCACGCCGAAGGAGCAATAAGCGGTTTTGCGAAGCAAAATTTCAGACGGAGTTCGAAAAGCGTTTGCGTCTGAGACCGGAGCGGAGCGCCAATCTCTTAAGCGCCTCCGAAAGGGGTGAATTGAAAAACAGTCCGGCGGATTGTTTTTCAAGAGGGGAAGCCCTGCAAAGACGGGTGCTCATAAAGAAGTTTTCGCCATAGCACTTTTGACTGAAAATCATAAGTGCTATGGCGCTTCTATTGACAATGTAACTGCTTTGATGTATAATTATTATTAATACTGTTAACGAATTATAAATTGGAAAAATGGTTTTTAATTGGTTAACAGCGCTTCGGGTGTATAACCATTTTGACTATGATTTTATCCTATGTCAAAATGGTTATTAGTATAAGATACATCTGAACTTAAAAGGAGAATGTCATGAAAAAGAAATATATCATCCTCATCAGTTTTATTCTCGTTGCGGTAGTAGGGATTATCGGATTTTATCTGCTGACCCGGGCTACAATATTAGGTAATATGAGCAATGAGTATTCAAAGCAGGTCACAACAACATCTGACATTTCCTTTGCAGGAGAAGCAGGCAATAGGATAAAGTTTGTTTTTGAATCGGATGTTATTAGCGGAAATTTGGACATGACCTTGTACGATTCAGATGGTATTGCTGTTTATACCTTGGATAATGCAAAAGAGTTGGTGACTTATTTTATACTTGAACGTTCCACCACATATACATTGGTCGCTAAGTGCAATGACTTTGCCGGAACGTATAAAATCTCTGTTTATTTAGACAAAATAAACACATCGACAGATTCCAGTTTATTGTAGCCTAAACAACAAGCTCGGATTCATTGCGATCGACTACCGCATTGTCTCCCTAATTTTATTGTAGCAAAGGAGTTTGGGAGTTTATCATGCAAATATGGATAATTATTGTGGAGTAAGATATCAAGCATATACTTGGAGCAATTTTGAAAAAGACTTTCCATATCTTTATAGCTATTCCTTTTAATTATTCCAATAATATAAACCTGTCCTTAAAAAAACAGGTTGCAGATTTTTAAGTAAATTAAGTTGAGTGCAAGATAAAAATCCAGCAGAATAAATTGCGCACTTAAATTAATTTTACTCAATCATTGAAATTTTTAATCTAAACGTTTATACAATATTTTGTGAAGACAAGATATAACTTTTACACAAATAGGATCAAACAATCTGCATTGTTTATTGCGGAAATCCGTCCTTAGGAATTTTAAAATTGGGACGGATTTTTCGCATTATACTTATACCAATTTTTAATTAAATTGCAGACTTGATTAAAGATTGCACCCAATCACTAATCTTTGGTTATCTAAATTATTTGTCTATAACTTGACCAAAAATTAGTATTAATTTTTTTTGAAAAGGATGACGAATAATGAAAAAACACAAAAAAATAATATTAGCTTTGACAGCTTTTATGACGGCCGCTTTGTTTTCCTCCGCCTGCACAAGCGGGAACAACGAAACAGGTTATCCGATAATCGGATCCGTGCAAGAGGATAAAATCCCGTCGGAGCCGAACCTTTACGACGAAACCGTCTCGATAAACGAAAAATCGGAAGAGCTTAAGGCTTCAATACCAATATTTTGGTTTACGGGAGCGGCAGGAGAATTGCTCTCCGTAGAATCGGCAATAAATGTTTGGAATATCTTCTCCCCGCCTCTGAATCCGGACAAAAGCTTTGGATTGCAGTTCGACCACGCTTATTTTACATATACCAAACCATTCTATCAAAGAGATATCTTTACCGCCGAAAGCTTATATGACCAGAATCTCAGCCTTGATACTCCGGAAATGTTGGATAAATACAATCTTTATCTTAAAAACAAAGCCGTTACTTATACGGTAAACAGGGGAGACAAATTGGAAAATGGGCTTATCTGTACCGGAGCGTTAACGCTTTATATATATTCCGAAGATAAAACACCCACGATAAGCTATTCGAAAGCGGTATTCTCCGGAGAGCTTACACTAACGGGAACCGTCTGCTGCCTGACCGAAGACGCTCCTTATTATGAAAAAGGCTCTGTTATATTCACCGCGGATTCCGACAACGGAAAAGTTCCCTGCGAATACAACCCGGTTACGTATAAGGTTGAATTGGGCACGACGCCGTTTTTCAACGAAAGGTTTATCCTCGGAAATGTATCCGATTTGTCTCCGCAGCAAGCGGAATTAATAAAAAATAACGAATATACCGATGTGGAAGTTACAATAAAAAATATTTGCCTTTATCACGGAAATAACGGAATACCGTCTTCAAGCACCGCGGAAATTACGGATATTAAGGTAATTTGAGAAATTTACCTGACCTTATACTTTAAAGACAAAAAAATGATATAGAGATTATAAAATTAACAGCAGGCTTTTATTTCATGGGTATAATATAATCAACATGCCCGTTGGTGCATAAGTAATTTTTAATTTTAATCGGAGGATTGTTATGAAACACCGAATTACCGTGCTGCTGTTGATAATGTCAATGCTTTTGTTAACGCTTACGTCCTGCGGCGCCTCACCGGATGACCCGGAAAACAAATACGATATGTATGTTGATTTTACGAAGGGCGAATCGGAGTTTTTTGAATGCTCCGACGGCTGGGGCAATGGGAGTATGTTCAACTGCACTTGGCGTAAAAACAATGTCACATTCAACGACGGCAAAATGCAGCTTATCATTGATTTTGACGGAAATCCCGAATACGGATCCTACTCCGGAGGCGAGTACCGCTCGAAAGACTTCTACGGCTACGGAAGATATGAAACGTCCCTTAAAGCGATAAAAAACGACGGTGTTGTCTCCTCTTTTTTCACCTATACGGGACCTTCCGACAACAATCCTTGGGACGAAATAGATATTGAGATTCTCGGAAAGGACACCGAAAAAGTTCAGTTCAATTATTTCACGGACGGCAAGGGCAATCACGAATATCTTCACGAGCTGGGATTTGATGCCTCTGAGGATTTTCATACTTATGCCTTTGAATGGCATAAAGATAAGATCATATGGTTTGTCGACGGAGTTGAGGTGTATTCCGTGGAGGAAAGTATACCCGTTACGGAAGGTAAAATTATGATGAACGTATGGAACGGGATAGGCGTGGACAGTTGGCTCAACGCTTTTGACAACAGTAAATTGCCTTTGACCGCGGAATATCAGTGGATAGCGTTTACCGCTTTTGACGAGTAAAAATTTATAATTTAAAAAAATCCGAGGGACGTCTTACAGGATAAGGTGTCCCTCGGATTGTCGAAAATCCGCGCGGCATTATTATGCGGACAGGTTATTATATTCGGATTTTTTCTTTTTTCCTCAATAATATTGACTTTTTTACAATTTTGTGGTATATTTAACTTATATGTCGACGCCCTGAGCGCGTATATATTATTAAGGAACATTTTAACAATTCTTACAATATAAAAACTCAATACATTTCCAAAAAACCTTTAAAAAATCGTAAAAGGAGAACCTTAAGTGAAATTTTTGAAAAAAGCCGCCTGTTTTGCGGCCGCCACAGCAATGGCGGCAAGTACGCTGTGCGTTAACGCTTACTCCGCTGACGCGTCACAAACAAACGAATCGGCTGTTTTGCTTGCGGCAAGCGAACCTAATCTTTATAATGTTTATATGGAAACCGACCCCTCGGTTCCCGAAGCGGGAAAGGAATTGACCCTGAATGTAATCGTAACTCCGCTCAGGCAAACAAAAATCGGCAAGCTGAATTTTGAAATCGGATTCGATACTGGAAATTACAGTTATGTTCCGGACGACAGCAACAAACTGCTGATTGACGATTCAAGGGCATCAAGCGGCTACATATTATTCAGTCTGAGCAGCGACCTTGACATAATAAAAGGCACCGTGCTGTCACTTAAATTCAAGGTAACAAATCCGACGGGTGAATTTTATTTCAGCGACGGAAAAGGCGATAAAATTGTTTTGGACGGAAACGGCACCGATATTTCCGACCGCGGACGTTGGACCGGCATCAAGTGGGATCAGTGCAAGCATGAAAAATACGAACAAAAAGTAACCAAAGCGCCTACCTGTACCGAGACCGGTATAATGAGCTATATTTGCTCAAGCTGCCGCGTAAGCTTCAACTCCGCCGAAATACCGGCTACGGGACACGATTGGGACAGAACGAAAGCGGTATACACCCAGTCCCCCTCCTGCACCGCCTCCGGTTCGATGTCAATTCCCTGTAAAAACAAAGACTGTAAAGATACTTTAAAGGAAACAGTACCCGCATTGGGACATGATTATGGCGCTTGGACGGTTACAAGACCCGCCACGGATACCCAGAAAGGACAAGAAACCCGCGAATGTAAGCGCTGCAACGCGAAGGAAACGAGAGACACTAACTCTTCCGTCTTGGTTCCTCCCACAACCTCCTCGCCGCAGGTTTCAATATTGCCCACCGTTCTCTTTGACGAAAAAACGGGCGTAAGGCTCGATTTTAAAGCGGGAGCGGTTGCGGCCAACACCGAACTCGTTGTTAAAAACCTCGGACAGACCACCAATTCGGTTACATATGACATAAGCCTTGTACGAAACGGTAAGACGGTACAGCCTTCCGACACGCTTTATATTGCAATAGACCTTCCCTCGGAAGTAAAGGGAAACAGCTTTTACGTATACCGCCACAACAGCGACGGAAGCTACACCGATATGCTCGCTTCCTATTCAAGCGGAAACGGATTCAGCAGGGTAAGCTTCAAAACGGGACATCTCAGCGAATATTTGGTTACCACGGAAAGACGAACCGATGTGAATAACGCGCCCGCTACCAATACTTCCGATTCTACCGCGGTAACTGTGCCCCCGATATCAACCACTACCCCCGCTATTTCAAGCGGAGATTTCGTATTTGAATTTGAAGACAGTAACACAAGTACAAGCGATATTACCTCCGTTACTCCTCCTTCTTCCAACACTACCGCGCCGCCCCCCTCTAATACTACGCCCCCTCCCGACGTGGTAATCGGCACCGACGGCACTTCGGGAAACACTGCTAATACAGGTCATACCGGTACTACCGGCGGCAGCAGTTCCGATAAATCGGAGGATGATAATGTACCCACAGGTATTCTGGCGTTATCCGTTCCTTTGATTGCGGCAGCGATAGGCATATTTGTTGCCAAAAAGAGATAAGGAAAAAAGGTATAAAAAAATCGGCGATATTCGCCGATTTTTTTGTTTTTATACCAATCTTTAACCAAGTTGCAGACCTGATTTAAAGATTGCACCCTAAGCACTAATCTTTGATCATTCGTATTATTTCTCTATACCTTATACTGTTTGCATATCATACTATAGACGAAATGAAAATTTGGAATGATTTGCAAAAGTGCTTTGGGTGTAATTGAAAATTAGTATTACAGGTACTTAACCAATTCTTCAATAATGGGTTTCATTCTTTCGTCGGCAAGCCCGAAATCCTTTTCTTTATAGTTCCATGCAGCTCTTCCGATTCCGTAATGCTCAAAAGCCTTGTTTATATCCTTATACCACTTCAGCGCGTCTTCGGGTGAAGCATTTTCGATAACTCCGTATTCTCCGCAGTAAAGCACGGTTCCGTTTTTGTCCGCCGTCTCTTTTGCCTCTTTAAAAGACTCGATAAATTTATCCGTGCTGTATCCGCTTTCCTCATAGGTTCGCCTTCCCGAAACGTCGATATGGTCAACCCAATGAGCGTCCTGATGAGTGAAAGTCAAAGGATCGTAACAGTGGAAATTATAAACGATTTTATCATCGTAAGGAGGATCCAAATCCTTCACCGCCGATACGCTGTTGTTCCAGTAGCTGCCCACTAAAATCACGGTATTCTCAGCTATCAGCCTTATTCGTTTAATGCACTCCTTGGCTATTTCGTTCCACTTTGCGGAAAATTCCTTGTCCGTAACCTCGTTTAAAAGCTCGAAGGCTATATTCTCTCTGTTCCCGTATCTGCGGGCCAGCTCAGCCCAGAATGAATAAAACCTCTCCTGATACCCGGCATTTTCAAAAAAGCCGTTTTCCTTTTCGCCCTTGTCAAAAGAATAGCCTATTGTCTTGTGCATGTCGAGTATGATGTTCAGCCCGTATTTTTCGCACATTGACACAGCCTTCTCTATATGGCGGAAACCGGATTCGCATACCGTACCGTCGTCGTTCTGAATAACGTTGTAATCTATGGGAACCCTAACGTGATCCATACCCCATGAGGCTATTTTCTTAAAATCCTCCTCGGTAATAAAGTTCTCCAGATGTTCCTCTCTGTAATCGCACTGGGACAGCCATCCGCCTAAGTTTACTCCTTTTTTAAAGCCCTTGAAATCCTTCATGATCAGGCGCTCCTTTCCGTTAATTTATTCCAATCTTTAATCAAATTGTAGACTTGATTAAAGATTGCACCCTAAGCACTAATCTTTGATCATCCATATATTTATCTATACCTTGATCAAAGGATTAGTATTACCCTAATATTAACCCCAAAACGGTTTTTTTTGTATCACTTTTTTGCTATTAAAGTCATTTTTTTATTCATAAAAGGTTGATAATAAAACAAAAATATGGTACAATTTAAAAACGAAAAATCTATCAAAAAGGAGAGTGAAAATAACGGATACGGAAAAGGATCTGACCAAAGCCGCCTTTAAAAACCGAGAATATATGATAACCCATCTTCCCTATGAAAGGGAAATGGAATTTTATCAGAGCGTAAAAACGGGAAATATAAACGAAACGGAAAGGCTTTTCAATCCGCTGGGCGGAAGCGGTTTCGGTATGCTGAGCGACGACCCGTTAAGAAACCTAAAATATCATCTTGTAGTGACCATTGCGTTTATCACAAGGTATTGTATAGAGGGCGGAATGGAGATGGAAACCGCCTATAATTTAAGCGACATCTACATCTTAAGGGTCGACCGCTGCGTCAGCGAAGATGAAATACACACCATTCATAAGGAAGTAGTCAGGGATTTCACCTCGCGCATGCACGCCATTGTAAAAAAAGGGCTGTTTTCCAAGCCCATACTTATTTGTCTTGACATAATATACGATAATCTTCATAACAAGATCACCCTGAACGATCTGTCGGAGAAGGTGGGTTTAAGCGCCCCCTATCTGTCAAAGCTCTTTCATAGGGAGGTGGGTTGTACCGTATCGCAGTACATTTCAAGAAAACGGGTTGAGGCAGCGGAAAATCTTCTTAAATATTCAGACTATTCCTGCATAGAAATATCCAATTATTTGTGCTTTAATTCGGAAAGCTATTTTATCCAAGTGTTTAAGTCCATCACCAAGCTTACGCCAAAGGCATACAGGGACAAGTATTTTCGTACGCAGTGGGGGGAAAAATAACTGTTCCCGTCTACGGCAGAGTTTTTCCTCATAATCCGAATGAAAACCGCATATCTTAAAACAATCCTTTTTTAAGCTGACGTAATGCCCGCAGTTTAAAAGGGGATTAGTATAAGGTACAATCTTTAATCAAGTTGTAGACTTGATTAAAGATTGGTTAAAAATAAACCGAAGAACCGACGCGTACAAAAACACGTCGGTTCTTCGGTTTATAGAGGAAAAAATGAATTTAAAAAAGATTAGCTTCTTTTCTTGCAAATAACAACCGCTGCGCCTGCGATAACCGCGATGGCTGCTACTGCTGCCACACCCTCAACACCGGTGTCGGCGTTGGTCTTATCGCCGGCGGATGTGTTAGCGTCTCCGGCAGGAGCGGTTTCCGTAGCGGGAGCTTCGGTAACAGGGGCTTCTGAGGAAACAGTGAGAGTCTTTAAGGTGATGCTGTGACCGATAAATACCATACCTCCGGTCTTAATGGAATCTACGACATCGGCGGGTACCTTAAAGGTGATGGAAGTGTCTTCCTTCTGTAAAGGATAAGCGTCCTTGCCTTCCGCCAATTCGGGACCGCCCACACCGTTGGGATCTATGAATGTCCAAGCGGAATCCATGGGCTTGATGGACCAGTATTCTTCTTCGGCCTGATCAGCGTCAAACTCTACCGTTACATAAGAATCTGCGGTAAGATCTGCGAATTCGGAAGCTGGAACCTGTACGTTAATGCTCCAGTTCTTGCCCAAATCTTTTCCGCCAAAATCATAAGCGGAAACTGCTGCGGTAAGTGCCGTTGCCGTTAAAGCGGAGGCGAGGACTGCGGAAATAATTTTTTTCATAATAATGTTTTCCTTTCAAAATTTTTAATATTTAATATAAAAGTATCACGGCGGTTTAAGGTCTTTCTTTTTTAACCTTCAATGGAAGCGTTTGCCTTGTCTACTTCACTCTGCACCGAGCCAAAGATGGTTTCCTTAGTCTGAGTCCAGGAAGTACCGTTGTGGTAAGCGTCCTTGGAAGGATTGTCAAGATTGTCAAAGGTTGATAAAGATACGCCCTTGTAAAAGTCGAATACGGGATGCTCCTCAAGAAGATCATACATAGTCTGACGCATCTCCCACATTTCGTCTGTCCAGCCATACTCGTTAAAGTACTGCTCCTTGGTGATATCCTCGGCTTCCTGGCTGTCGCTGGCGGCAGCTTCGCAGTACATCATGCAGGCAAAGCCTTCGGGGTTGGGTGCGCCGGAGCAGAGCATATATCCGTTAACTCTGGCGGGAACATAAAGCGCATCGGCGGAAGGACATTTGGGAATCGGAACAAATCCTACTTCGCCCGCATTGCCGTACTTGGCAAGACCGTATTCGGAGTTAAGCTCGGTAAGAGCCCAATAACCGGTGGGATAGAACAGGGTTTTGCCTACGCCCACGTTGGCGGGATTGGATACCCAGCCGTAATCCCATACGGGATAAGCCATATCTTCTTTACGAATGGTGTAAAGGAATTCCTGCGCCTCGGCTATAAGAGAATCTCTTACGTTATTGACTATTTTGCCGTCCTGCATTCCGATAAAGGGAACGCCCGTGGAGTTACAGAAGCCGCTGGTAATCCACCATCCGTCGGTTGCGTAATTTTCTTCGGACTTATCGCAGAACTTTCTCATCATGTCCATACAAGCGGTCCAGTCCCATTTGTCTTCCTTAAGAAGCTGATAAGGATCGGGAAGACCGTTTTCCTCGATTACGGACTTGTTGTAAATCAAAAGCACTTCCACTTCGGGGCTTATGGTAGCGACATAGTGCTTATCTTTAAGCACAAATTTGTCGTTAATCTCCTTGCGGCTGCTCCACCATTCGTCGGTGAAATCAATATAATCGTCAATGGGCTGGAACATATTGTTGATGGCGCCCATAGGGAAAGCATCGCCGTCCGCCGCCGAGAAGAAGTCGGGGGAAGTGCCCGTGGATACCAGAGCGGCAAGCTTATCGTATCTCTCGCTGTCGCCTACAACTATATCCTCAATTTCTCCGCCGAATCTGGTCTGGAACAGCTCGATGGCTACGTCCTTGTTCTTTCCGTTGGCGGGATTTCTTGCCCATGATGCAAGGAAGGTGATTTTCTTGTTTTCCAACTCGAATTCCTTTGTGGAAATCTCTTCCGCTTGGCTCTGCTGCTCCTCCTGCATAGTAGAAGGAGGCGCCGTGGTGCCGGGAGCGGCTGTCGTAGTGGCGTTTCCGCCGCCGTTTCCGCCGTCACTTTGTGTGCAGGCGGTAAACATACTTAAAAGTATTGCCGCTGCCGCTGCCGACGAAAAAAGTTTTTTTCTTTTCATGATTTTTTCTCCTTTTCTGTTAATTGTATGCCCTGATTTAAAAATTTTACTTGTATACCTTCATTATGGCGTCAATAAGGTCGGTTGTATACCAGCTTAATTCCTTGCGGTTAAATATGCCGAATAATTCGCCGGTGCCGAAGTGGGCGCCGTTGTCCCACCATACGCAGGGTATACCCGATTCCTTGGCTCTTCCGAGATATTTGGTCACCCATTTTACATTCTCTGCATATCTGGGATTGGGAACCTCGGCAAAATTTTCTATTTTGTTAACCGAACCGTACTCCGTAATTATAACGGGTATGTCTTTTGATGTGAAATATTTGTCTATAATTCCGAAAAGCCAGTCAATGGAACTTCCTACCGAGTCATCGTAGCTGAAAATATTCTTGCCCGCGCTGAAAGTAAAGTCATAGGGAGTGTATGCGTGCAGCGAAACTATCATATTCGGATCATCCGGCACTTCAAAGTCTCCCAAAGCCGCGTCCGTTACCGCCGCCGCAAAAGAAGGAATCAGAAGGGCTCTCTTCTCATTGTTGCCGCCTGTAGCTCTTACGGTCTCAACAAAGGTTTTGTTCAGGATATTCAGCGCTTTTCTTCCGTCCTCGGTACCGCCGCCCCATTCGTTTTCTCCCCCTATTATTCTGGGTTCGTTAAGTCCCTCGAAAAGCAGATGGTCGCCGTATTCGGCAAAATTTTCCGCTATCTGCTTCCACATTGCGGTATATTTGGGGAGAAAGCTGTCCAACTCGCTTGTAGCGGGTTTTATCCAGTCTGTCTCGTGATGGCAGTTCAGTATCACATACATTCCGTTGGCAATACCGTAATTTACTACCTCGGTAACTCTCGCCATCCATTCCGGATCTATCTTATAATCTTCACCTTCAAGAAAATGCCGTTCCCATGTGGTAGGTATTCTTAAAACGTCAAAACCGGCTTTGGCTACCTCGTCTATCATCTCGCGGGTGGTCACGGGGTTGCCCCATGAGGTTTCCCCCTCGTTTGCGTCAAGAGTATTGCCCAAGTTCCAACCCGTTTTCATCTCCGCCACAAGCTCTTTCGCGCTCAAACCGCGTATAGCTTCGGAATAGTTCACGGAATCGCCATCGGCCGTTCCGGAAGTATCGGAAGTGTTATCCGCGCTTTCGGCGCTGCTTTCGTTACAGGAAGAAATAACAAAAAGCATGGAAACCGAGAGCAGAATCGCCGCAAAATTTTTTAAACTTTTCATTTCCGACTCCTTTATAGATTTCTCTGATTTTCCTACTTTATAATTGTAACACTTAGACAAAATTTAATGTATCAAAATTTTAACTTTTATATTGTTAATTTGTTATATTTGATTTGTAATATTTACTTGCCGCCGGCACAAAATAAAAGGGAGATGAAAAGACATAATGGAAAGGAATCATATATGCTGATAATAACAATCCGTACCGTACTTCTGTACTTTCTTATAGTATTTTCCCTGAGACTTATGGGAAAAAAGCAATTAGGCGAGCTTCAGCCCTCTGAGCTTGTAACTACAATAATGGTATCCAACATAGCTACCTTGGCCTTGGAAGACGCTTCCACTCCCATGCTTATGGGTGTCATTCCCATACTTATGATAGTTTCCTTGGATGTAATTATGTCCGGAGTATTGTTAAAAAGCACGAAAATGAGAAGAGCCTTCAGCGGAACCGCGCGGGTTATAATCTCCGACGGCGTAATTGACCAGAAGGAAATGAAAAATTTAAGATACACCATAGACGATCTTACGGAAGCCATGCGTGAACAGGGTATTTTCGACATTTCACAGGTACAGTACGCAATAGTGGAAACCACCGGAAAAATAAACTTTTTCCAAAAAGAACAGCCCGCGCAGAATCCCCCCGAAGTAATCATACACGACGGAGAAATAAACAAGGACGGACTGTACCGCACAAATCTGGGAGAAGGCTGGGTAAAATCAATTTTAAAGGAAAACAAAACGGAAATCAAAAAAGTATTCTTTATGTCGGCGGACAGAAACGGAGCCTATTTTCTTGTGAATAAGGAGGACTTGAAATGAAAAGGATAGTTATCTGCTGTATTTTAGCGGGGGTAATATTTGCAGGCGGCATAATCGGCCTTATCCATACCGAAAAAATGAAAAACGGAATTACCGACGGCCTTCGTCGGGTCACGGAGGCCTACGAAACGGGAGATACGGAGGGGGCGAAAACAGCGGCGGCGGAAGTGGCGGAAAAATGGCAAAAATACAAAAGACTTCACATTCTTATCACCGATAACGATCACGCCCTTGAAATCACAATGGCGGCGGAGCGGATACAAAAGCTTATCGAGCTGGAGGACGACGAGGTAAAGGTGGAATGCGGCATAATGGAGGTACTTGTTTCCGATTACTGTCGCGAACAGGAGATACGGGCGGGAAATATCTTCTGATAATGATTTTTTGATTTTTTATTCTGTGAGCAGTTGAAATTCGGCGGCCAAAATGATATAATAAAAAGTAAAATGTAAAATAAAAATAGGAACGGCTGATCATAAATGAAAAAATGGACTATCCGAAGCCAGAATCCCGAACAGATAAAAACGCTTGCCGCTTCCGCAGGTATAAGCGAATTTGCCGCCAAGCTGCTGTTAAACAGAAGTATCCTGACCAGAGAACAGGCTGACGATTTTTTTAACAACGATGAAATTTCCAACCCATTTAATATGGCGAATATGGACAAAGCCGCGGAGCTGATTTCCTCAGCGATTGAAGAAGGCGAAAAAATTACCGTTTACGGCGATTATGACTGCGACGGGGTCACAGCAACCGTTATACTCTACGGCTATCTGGAAGCAGTGGGCGCCGAAGCCGATTGGTATATACCCTCGCGGGAGGAGGGCTACGGCCTGAACGCCGATGCAATAAAAAAACTGGCTAAAAACGGAACAAGACTTATAGTTACCGTCGACAACGGCATTTCCGCCGCGGATGAGGCCGAACTGATCTACGAATTGGGTATGCGACTTATAATTACCGATCATCATCAGATACCCGAAAAGCTTCCGATGGCGGACGCGATAATAAATCCTCATCTCAGCGGCGACCTCTCCCCCTGTAAAGAACTGGCGGGCTGCGGGGTTGCGCTTAAGCTTGTTATGGCGCTGGAGGAGGATATAGACAGCGTCGCGGAAAACTGGCTGGATCTTACCGCGATAGGCACCGTGGGGGATATAGTTCCTCTTGTGGGAGAAAACAGGATAATTGTAAAAAAAGGTCTGGAAAACCTCTCCGTAACCGAAAACGGAGGATTGAAAGCGCTGCTTATGCAGTGCGGGATAAGCGAGGATATGGAGGTCACCTCAACCACGGCGGCTTTCACCCTGTGTCCGAGAATAAACGCCGCAGGGCGCTTTGCCCACGCTAAGGAAGCGGCGGAGCTTTTCCTGTGCGACAATCCGAAAATGTACCGGAAAATGGCGGAAAATCTTTCGGAGCTTAACCTGAGACGTCAGGACGAGGAAAAAAGAATCCTCTCCGAAATAGACGAGTCAATGAGAAAAGACCCCAAAATATTGAAGCAGCGCGTTCTGGTAATAAGCGGAAAAGATTGGAGCCACGGCGTCATAGGCATAGTCGCCTCAAGACTTCTTAACCGATACGGAAAACCCGTCCTAATAATTACGGAGGAAGGCAGTCTGTCGCGGGGAAGCGGAAGAAGTGTAGACGGCTTCTCGCTGTTTAGAATGCTCACCGAAATATCGGAATATACGGTAAAATTCGGCGGGCACACAAAAGCGGCGGGCTTTACCCTTGAAACCTCGAAAATTTCCGAATTTACCCAAGCGGTATACGGTTACGCCAAAAAATATTATACGCAAATGCCTTTGGACGGGCTTACCGCGGAAATGACCGTTACGGGAGCGGAGCTTACCGCCGACAACGTAAGAAGTCTCGATTATTTCAGCCCTTTCGGAGAAGGAAATCCTTTGCCACTGTTTCATATACAAAATGCGGTGATAAAATCCACCCGTTCCCTTAAAGATGGGAAATACATAGCCATAAACGCTGTTATAGACGGATTTGAATATAAAGTGTTGAATTTTCGCTCCACATATGCGGATTTCTCTTTCTCGGCCGGAGAAAGAGTCGATATGCTGGTAAACGCCGAGATAAACGAATACAACGGCAAAACCTCGGTAACGCTCAAGCTGGCGGATATACGCCGAAGCGGCTTTTCTCAAGAGCGCTATTTCGCGGCGCGGTCGGCTTATGAAAGACTGTGTCTCGGCGAGGACATAACCGAAGTTCCGCCGCAAAGAATCGTACCCGACAGAGATACCCAGATGAAGATATATGATCTTATCAAGCTGAACGGGAGACTTTCCGCCTGTGCCGACGCGGCGCAGAGCATGGGCTTCAACTACTGCCTGTTTCGGGTTACATTGGACATTTTTGAAAGCGCCGGACTTATCAGAATCGACGAGCCCGGAGACAGGATAGAGAGAATCAGCGTAAACGGAAAAGTTAATCTGGATAACTGTAAAGTGTTATCGGACTTAAAGAGAAGGTTCGGTATTGCCTAAAGGCGGCACAGGAAATTCACCAAAGGAGGAAAAATTATTATGATATATACGATTGAACTCCTAACCGACCGAATAAAAAGCGGCGAAAAGCAATATGATCTGGAAAAAATCCTTTCCGCCTATGAGTTTGCGGAAAACGCCCACCGAGGACAGATCCGCACAAGCGGGGAGCCTTATATAAGCCATCCCGTGGCGGTAGCTTATATTCTGCTGGAAATGTGCATGGATACCGACACCATCTGCGCGGCGCTGCTTCACGACGTTGTGGAGGATACCGGCACCTCTCTCGATACTCTGAAGAAAAAATTTGGCGAAGACGTGGCTCTGCTGGTAGACGGCGTTACCAAAATAGGTCAGGTACCCTTGAACACAAAAGAAGAGCAGCACGCCGAAAATATCCGCAAAATACTTATGGCGATGAGCAAGGATATACGCGTTATTATCATAAAGCTTGCGGACAGACTGCACAATATGCGCACCTTGGCCTGCCGCCCTCCCGAAAAGCAAAGAAAAACCTCTCTTGAAACCATGAGCTTTTACGCTCCCATAGCCCATAGATTGGGTATGAACGACGTAAAAGAGGAAATGGAGGACGTGGCGCTTTACTACCTTGACCCCTACGGCTACAAAGAGGTGGAAAACGCTTTGGCCGCCAAAAAGGACAAGGGCGAAAGCTTTATAGAAACCATAAAAAAACGCATTGGAGAAAGGATAACCGACATTCAGCCGCCCCCAATCATCGAAGGCAGAGTTAAGAGCATTTACAGCATTTATAAAAAAGTATATGTAAAGGGCAAGAATATCGAGGAAATTTACGACATTTACGCGGTAAGAGTAATCGTGCACACCATTGTGGAATGCTATAACGTCCTGGGAATAGTTCACGATATGTTCAGACCCATACCGTTCCGCTTCAAGGATTATATCGCCACCCCCAAGCCCAACAGGTACCAGTCCCTTCATACTACCGTAATAGGAAGAGAGGGTATCCCCTTTGAAGTGCAGATTCGCACGCTTGAAATGCACAATACCGCTCAGTACGGAGTCGCGGCTCACTGGAAGTACAAGGCGGGACTGGGCAAAAAGGTGGCGGGAGAAAAACGCTTCGACTGGATACGCCAGATTCTGGATCAGCAGCAGGAGGCTGACGACGTAGAGCTTATCGCGGAGGCGGTAAAGGTTGATCTTGCCCCCGATGACGTTTATGTGTTTACCCCGAAGGGCGACGTAATAACCCTTCCCTTAGGCTCAACGGTAATAGACTTTGCCTACGCAATACACACTCAGGTGGGCAACCGTATGACCGGCGCGAAGGTGGGCGGAAGAATGGCAACCTTCGATTATCAGCTTAAAACGGGCGACATAGTGGAGATAATGACCACCAACAGCCCCAACTACGGTCCCAACCGCCACTGGCTGGACATAGCCAAAACAAACGAAGCCAAAGGAAAAATCAGGGCGTGGTTCAAACGGGAATGCCGAGCCGAAAACATTTCCAGAGGCAAAGCCGCCTTTGACGCGGAAATGAAAAGAAACAGCATTTTTCCCGACGAGGAGTTTTTAAAGCAGATAGCCAAACGTCAGCACTTTGACATTGTGGACGATTTCTACGCGGCCATAGGCTACGGCGGGGTAATGCTGAGCAAGATAATCAGAAAGGCCAAAGAGGACTATCTGAAAATGCAAAAGCCTCCGTCCCCACCCGAATCCGTCCATGATGTGGAAACGGCGGTCAGTGAAAATATAGCCAGAAAGCAGAGCAGCGGCGTTATCGTCGACGGAATAGAAGGCTGCGCGGTACATTTTGCCAGATGCTGCAACCCCCTGCCCGGAGACGATATAATAGGTTTTGTTACAAGGGGCTTCGGCGTATCGGTGCATAAGCTGGACTGTAAAAACGTAACGGAACAGCAGAACGATCCCTCAAACAGCGAACGCTGGATCAGCGTGAAATGGGCGGCGGGCGCCAAAGCAAACTATGAAGCAATATTGGATATAGTGGCTCAGGACAGAACGGCGCTTATAGCGGATATTTCCACCGCCATTGCCGCCGGCCGCATACCGATTCACGAAATAAACGCCCATAATTTAAAAAACGGCAACGCCAACGTTACGGTAACCGTGGAAATAAGCGGCTTGGAGCAGCTTAAAAACATGATAGTCAAACTAAAAAAAATCGAGGGGGTCATTACCGTTGAAAGAACGGGAAAAAATTAAATGAATAATCCTGTAAAACTCGCGCTTCCGCCTATTGAAGAAAATTGCTATATTCTTCCCGACGGAGAGGGCGAAGCTATTGTCATCGATCCCGGCTCGGCTCCCGAAATTATAGAGGAGGAGCTGGAAAAACGAGGTCTTGTACCCCAAAGGATACTTCTGACTCACGGGCATTTTGATCACATGAGCGGAGCCAAATATTTAAAGGAAAAATACGGAGCGAAGGTTTATATCCATAAAAACGACGAGTGCATGCTGTCGGATATGGTAAAATCCGGCGCCATGATAGCCCCGTTTTTTGAATATGTGCCGGTGGAATGCGACGGATATTTAAAAGAAGGGGACATTATAAGACAGGGGCGGTTGGAAATTATAGTAATGGAAACCCCGGGACACAGCAGAGGAAGCGTTTGTTTCATAGAAGGAGACAGTATTTTTACCGGGGACACTATCTTCCGTGGATCCGTGGGAAGAACGGATTTATATATGGGAGATTACAAGGAGCTTAACCGATCGCTCAGAAGGTTGGCGGAAACGGAAGGAAATTACCTCCTGTTCTGCGGACACGGAGAGGACAGCAGCTTAAACAATGAAAGAATGTCAAATCCTTTTCTGATTTGACTTATGCTAATCTTTGATCAAAGTACAGACAATTATACGTATGATCAAAAATCAGTGCTTAGGGTGCAATCTTTAATCAAGTCTATAACTTGATTAAAGATTGGCATTATTGAAAACAGAAAGGTACCGTTATGTCAGAAATAATCACAGCAATTAAAGAATTTACGGAAACCGCCGCGAAAAAGGCGGATACAGCCTATCGGGCTTCCATGCTGAAGCTGTCCGCCGCCGCGCTTGCCAAAATGTTGGAAATACAATACCGCGAACTGGGATTGGCGGTTTATAAAATGTGCAAAAGCGAGGACAGCGCAGGAAATGAAGAGTGTGAGGAAATCGCCGCCATGACCGTTCAGATAGACGGCACACGAAAAAGAATCGCCGCGCTTGAAAAACGTATAGAGTACATTATGGGGCTTGTTCGCTGCCCCGGCTGCGGGAACACCGTCAAGATGAGAAACGCTTACTGTTCCTCCTGCGGAAAGCGGCTTGCCGCCGAAGAGGAAAAAGGTATTGAGGAAAACGAAAACCAGATTGAGAATCAAATGTTAAAAATTACCGATTAAATTTGCACTTATAATTTTGACTTCCTTTCAGATAATAGTAACGGGATTTTGTATCCCCTATAAATGAAAGTAAATCGAAAGGAATGGTCATAAAAATGAATAAACTTAAGATTATTCTTGCTGCTTCCGTAGCTGCTTTATCCTTATCCGTCTCCGCGTTTGCGGTAGGTAACGTCATCGACGACATCGGCGACGGCGCCGATGACATTATCGACGGCGTAGGCGACGCGGCCGACGATATTGTGGACGGCGGCGATGACAACAACGATAATGCCCCCGGAGACGATAATAACGACAATGCTCCCGGCGATGATAATAACAACAATGCTCCCGGAGATGAAACAACGAGTGAAGGCGATCAAACCACAACACCTGCTATAGTAACTACAACACCTGTCATCGTAACCACAACTCCCGCAATAGTTACTACAACACCTGTTGTGACTACCACACCCGCCGTTGTAACGACTACTACTCCCGCAACCTCTGTTGTTACCACTACTTCTGAGAGCACCAAGCCCGACGTATCCTCCGCCACTACTTCCGCCGCAATAACAACCACTAAGACTGCGGTAGGCAGTGTGGGCGGAAATAACCCCGGTACCGGTGTGGCTATCGGCGTTACCGCCGCCGGCGCAATCGCTGCCGGTATAACCGCCGCTGCCGCTAAGAAGCGCAAGTAACGCAAATTGATAAAACAAAAAGCCCGTAAAGCCGCTTTAAACCGTTAAACGAGGCTTTGAATACAAAAGGCTGCGATCCCGACAACACGGTGACCGCAGCTTTTTGTATTTTTTTACATAATACTAATACTGTTAACCAATTAAAAATTGGAAAAATGGTTTTTAATTGGTTAACAGTGTTTCGGGTGTAATAACCATTTTGACTATGATTTTATCCTGTGTCAAAATGGTTATTAGTATAATCTGTGTTTTGATAAATACTCGTTTTCCTTCGAGGTTATCTCAGAACGGTAAAGACTTTTTTTACAGACCCTTGCACCCGAAACACTAATCCAGCAATTTTAAAAGGAATTAGTATACTAATATATTCGCATTTTCCGAACTTTTATAAGCCGTATGCTCCGAAAACTCCTTGAGAGCTTCCGGGCTGTCCACATATGTTCTGAAATAATATCTGTGTCTGTTGTTGAAAATCATGTCTCCTGAGACGTCAAATTCGTCTTTTCCGTACTTTTCCGTGAACTCGTCATACTGCCAATCCGTAAGCTCGTATAAAGCGATCTCAAAAATAAGGGCATTTTCATAATAGTATTTCTCGTCAATGTACGAATAGGCGTTTTCCCGGTCGGGACTTACCCGCGCGTCGGATATAATGTTCGGATAACCGAAATCCCAGTATTGGTAAAAATTGCCTTTGAAATTTTTTGACATTTCCGCCAATCTGTCAGAAATATTTTTTAGGTATTCCGAATCCGTGACTATATATGAAGCGACGTCGGTTTTTCTGTAAAAATATTTGGCTGTTTCATCTTCATAGACGGTTTTCCATCTGTGTTCCTCTTCCGACGCTTTATTGTAAAGATTATAAAGCCGTGAGTATTCTTCATCACTTTCACCGTTGTAATTATTATGTTCAAACAACGCGTTGTTATATACCGACATCATTTCGTTATATTCAGCTTCGGTTTTTTCCTCAAATCCATATACCGATACGATAGCCATATTGCCGTTAAACGGTATATAAGTACGTGGAATGTTCGGGAATAAAATCGCCCCCAGAATAAAAAAGTAAAATATCCAGTAGCCGGCGGTAAATATGAAAAGATGCCGTACTTTTTTAAATACGCCCCTGGGAGTGTTTTCAAAAATCATATTGGTGATAACAAAGGTGCCGAATATGACCACAAGAGTTATTCCCACAAAGTGGCCTTCTTTAACGGTGGCGGAGACAAAATCTCCGAAATTTTTCTCCCGTCTGTAATAAAACGTATCCAAAGACAGCAGCGCCGGTGTAAGCGTCGCCATAAACATTATAATATACTGTATCGGGTACCTTGTCTTTGAAAAAGCCAGCGTGTCCTGTCCTTCCCCGCTGCGCCTGCGGTGAAGCAGGAAAGCGGCCGCAAGCTGTATCCCTCCCATTACGACGGGCAGCAGTCCCAGCAACAGCCAGTCACGGTCATATTGAAAAAACAGCTGCACCGAATAAAAAGGGGTTAAAAAGCTGAGTATTTTTTCAAACGCAATCATATAAACCAGGCTGTCTAAATTAAAAATACTCAGAAACCCTCCGAACAGCTCAAGCGCCAGAAAATTCAGTATCAAAAAGATCATAATAAAACTGAATACAGATTTTGAAAGCACCAGCGCCAGCACCGTGGCCGATGAAACGGTAAAATACAGCATAAACCCGGGCAAAAAATATCTTATTGCTTCGGTAAATCCCAACATAACCGTCACTAAAAACAAAAACAGCCATATCATTAAAAAGGACATAAACGCCGCCAAGCTGAAGCCCCAGAAATAACAGCTTTTTTTCACCGGCATAACAGTGTAAAAATCATACTCCCCCCGCTTGAACATATGCTGAAACATTATAAGGGGCATGAATACGCCCAACAGTCCGGAAATCGCGATAAACCCCACCTGTTCGCCCGTATTGTAACTCCACGCGTTCATTGTCAGTATAAAAGTTATCAGAGATACCATAAATATGAGCACTATGAAAACCTTGTTGGAGGATAAACCGTAAAGAGTTATTCTGAAGGTTTTTCTCATATATTCCCCCGCTCTTTCTCCTATCAAACCTTTGTTTGTATCCGCCGCTGTTGTCATTGTATCTCGCCTCCTTGGTTTTTTTTCTTCTCTTTGGGAGCAGTTTCGCATCCCAACGCCTCGCTTATCTCCGAAAGTCCGCTTATTCCCCTTTCCTTAAGCTTATAGGAAAATATTTCGTCAAGACTCAAAGACAGCGCTTCCATATAAGCAAGCTCGTTGCCTTTGTCTCTCGCCGCCGCTTCAAGTCTTTTACGTACAAATTCCTCGCTTCCCGCTGCAATAAAGCTTATTATCTGTCCGCTCTGTTTAAGCAATACGGGGCGAACGGGGTCAACAATATCAAGTGGGAAATTGTTGTTCCGAAACATTACCTGATATTTGTTAACCGAATCCTTAAGGTCATCCAGCTCCGCGCTGAACACAAGTCTACCATTGTCTAACAGCACTATCCTGTCGCATATATCCTCCAGTTCCTTAAGGTTGTGGGAAGCCAAAAGTATGGTGGCGCCTTCGTCTGCCACATTTTCGATAAATATCCTCTTGGTTTTTTCTCTTGTTATGGGATCGAGGCCGTCAAAGGTCTCGTCGCATAATATATACTTCGCTTCGCAGGCCAAGGCGGTTATAACGTCGTTCTGCCTTCTCATTCCCTTGGAAAAGCTTGAAAGGCTTTTATTTACGTTTAATCCGAATTCCTCCGCGAGAGCGTAAAATTTCTTCATGGAAAAACCTTCTCTTAAGTAATTGTACACGGACGCCATTTTCTTCATGCTCGAAGCGGGGCGATAATACTGCTCGTCGCTTATATAGGCTATCTTCGCCTTTGCCTTGGTGTTTTCGTAAACCGGATCCCCGTCTATCAGCACCGCTCCGCCATCCTGCTTGTAAATGCCCGCCGCGATTCTTAAAAGAGTGGATTTTCCCGCGCCGTTAACGCCGATAAGTCCCACTATGCTGCCATCGGGGATATCTAAACTGATATTGTCCAAGGATAACGTATCCGAATCACGGTAGCGCTTTGTTACATTATCTATTTTTATCATTTTCGCCGTTCCTTTCGTTTTTTTCCTTATAAGCCTCGTCAATGGCGGAAAGAGCCATTTCCGTAATGCAAGCTTTTTCCACGCCGCACCTTTCGGCGTTTTTTACACAGCGCAGAAGGGCGCGCTTTATTTCCTCCTTCTCTTCCGCCCTTGCTCCGGTAAGATCGGGACTGACAAAATACCCTCTGCCCATAGCGCTGTAAACCACTCCTGCCCGCTCCAATTCGGCGTAAGCCTTGGCGATGGTGTTGGGGTTTATGTTCATATCGGTAGCAAGCTGCCTTACAGACGGTATCTGTTCGTCGGACTTAAGCTCTCCCGATAGAATCATGTCTTTTATCCCTCCAACTATCTGCTTGTATATAGGGCGTTTATCCCTCATATTTACCGTTAAAAACATTTCCGATGCTTCACCTCCGTTTTGTCAAAACTATTCTAACTGTATTATTATTAGTAGTACAGTTAACATTATAAATGTTTTGTAAGAATTTGTCAAGAAGTAAAATAAAATATGCAGATATTTTTAAAGAAAGATTTCCGATGTTAAAAATGCACAAGAGAACGAGTTAACTTATGCTAACTTATAACATATTTAACAAAAATTTATCTTCCAAAGAAAAAATAAGAAAAATACGTTGACAAAGACATTTTTTTGAATTATAATAAATTTAGTTACCAGGAGCTAACTGTACAGATAGACACAGAGATATAATAAATATGCTATGCTTACAAAAGAAAGGACACAACCATATGAATACTCTTAAGCAAGCCAAAATCGGAGAGACCGTCAGGGTTGTAAAGGTTCACGGCGAGGGAGCAATAAGAAGACGAATTATGGATATGGGAATCACAAAAGGAGTGACTATTACCGTGCGTAAGGTTGCGCCTCTTGGCGACCCCATTGAAATCAACGTAAGGGGATACGAGCTTTCTTTAAGAAAAGCGGACGCGGAAATGATTGAAACAGAGTAAGATAGAGATTATTTTTTTGACAACGAGTTAGCCTATACCAACCAAAAGAAATTTCTAAAAAGGAGACATATAAAAATGGCCGTGACAATTGCTTTGGCGGGAAATCCCAACTGCGGAAAGACTACGCTTTTCAATGCGCTAACGGGATCTAACCAGTTTGTGGGAAACTGGCCCGGCGTTACCGTGGAGAAAAAGGAAGGGAAAATGAAAAAGCGGGAGGACGTTACCATAACCGACCTTCCCGGAATATACTCGCTTTCACCCTATACTCTTGAAGAGGTAGTGGCGCGAAACTATCTTATAACGGAACGACCCGACGCTATTTTAAACATAGTGGACGGAACCAATCTTGAAAGAAACCTGTACCTGACGACTCAGCTTGCGGAGCTTGGAATTCCCGTGGTAATCGCCATAAATATGATGGACGTTGTGGAGAAAAACGGAGATAAAATAAACACCGATGAGCTTTCAAGGGCGTTGGGATGTAAAGTAGTCACCATATCCGCGTTAAAAAGCACCGGTATTACAGAAGCGGCGGAGCTTGCGGTTGAAGCCGCCCAAAAGGGAAAACCCATGCCCATGCACACCTTTTCGGGAGCGGTGGAGCACGCTCTCGCCCATATCGAGGAAGCCACGGTACACGACCTTCCCCCGGAACAGCAGCGCTGGTATTCCATCAAGCTTTTTGAACGTGACGAAAAGGCAATAGAACAGCTTAATATTTCCGACAGCGTAAAAAATCACATTGAAAACGATATACGCTCGGCGGAAAAGGAAATGGACGACGACGCGGAAAGCATAATAACCAACGAGCGGTACATATACATAGATTCGATAATAAAAAGCTGTTATATCAAAAAGAATACGGGACAGCTCACGATGTCGGATAAAATAGACAGAGTGGTTACCAACCGCTTTGCGGCTCTTCCTATTTTCGCGGTGATAATGTTTTTGGTGTACTACCTTTCAATAAGCACCGTAGGCACCTTATGCACCGACTGGATGAACGACGGAGTGTTCGGCGATGGCTGGCATTTGTTGGGGATAGGCAGCGCCGAATATAACCAGGCGTTGGAAGAATACGCCGAAGCCAATATCTGGACCGATACCGTCAAGGAAACGGCCGCGCTTGCCGCAGAAGCGGGAGTGTTAGGATCGGAAGATGTAAATTCCGCCATAGAAGACCGTGATTACGACTCCTTTGCCGAAGCGTTGGAGAGCTACGGCGATGTTATGAGTGAGAACGGCTTTGATCTTGCGGGAATGACGGAATCCGCGCGGGAAAATATTCCCGATACTTCCGATTACGGAATATGGGTACCGGGTATTCCGATCCTTGCCGAAAATGGGCTTGACGCGATAAACTGCGCTGGTTGGCTTAAAAGCCTGCTGCTGGATGGAATAGTCGCGGGTGTAGGCGCGGTATTGGGCTTCCTGCCTCAGATGATGGTGCTGTTTATCCTGCTTGCGTTTCTTGAAGCCTGCGGCTATATGGCGCGCATTGCATTTGTAATGGACAAAATATTCCGTAAGTTCGGTCTTTCGGGAAAATCATTTATTCCCATGCTTATAGGAACGGGCTGCGGCGTACCGGGAATAATGGCAAGCCGTACCATTGAAAATCAGCGGGATAGGAGAATGACCATTATGACTACCACTTTTATCCCTTGCGGCGCAAAGCTTCCGATTATCGCGCTTATATCCTCTGCTTTGTTCGACGGGGCGTGGTGGGTAGCGCCCAGCGCTTATTTCGCCGGGGTGGCGGCTATCGTTATTTCGGGAATAATGCTTAAGAAAACAAAGATGTTCGCCGGCGATCCCGCGCCATTTGTAATGGAACTTCCCGCCTATCACTTGCCGACCTTCGGGAATATAATGCACTCCATGTGGGAAAGATCGTGGTCGTTTATCAAAAAAGCGGGTACCATTATACTTCTTTCTTCCGTAATAATCTGGCTGGGTAACAGCTTCGGAACCTATGCGGCGGAAAGCGGAACCGTATTCGGCTATTTAAACGAAAATGCGGCCGAAGCTATAAGCGTTCTCGACATTATAGGCGGCTTCATAAGTCCGATTTTCGCACCGCTGGGATTCGGCACTGAAACGGCAGCTGTCGCCACCATTATGGGACTTGTAGCCAAAGAGGAAATCGTAGGCGTATTCGGAGTTCTGGATTTCGCGGCTATGACTCCTCTGGCCGGATATTCGTTCCTTCTGTTCAACCTTCTGTGCGCGCCCTGTTTCGCGGCGATAGGAGCTATTAGAAGAGAGATGAACAGCGCAAGGTGGACATGGTTCGCGATAGGGTATCAGTGTGCGTTTGCCTATGGAGTGTCGCTGATTGTGTACCAGTTTGGAAATATGTTTATGGGAAACGGGAATATTTTCGGGATTTTAGCAGCGGCGGCTGTGTTGGTAATTGCGGGGTGGCTGCTGTTCAGGAAGAGCAGAGTAAGGGTTTAACTATAGCAATCCAACAAAAAGATAAACAAATAGGAGCGAAGCGACTAATTGTCCTTTCCGCTTCCCTTTCGGACTCCGAAAGGGAAGCGGGGGAGTCCGAAGGACGGGGGCAACGCCCCCAAAGCTCGTGTATTTTTTGCACTATTGTAATTTTGTTTAAACTTTTTTGTATTGCTATAATCCATTTTAAAACTGTTGAATCAGTGTGATTCGGGTGCAATCTTTGGTTAAGGTATAAACAAATAATATTGTATTTTCCGTATTTTTTTGTGTAAAGAAAGGAGCAATCAATGATTTGGATTTCCGAAAATCTCTCGACAATAGTGATTTGTGTTGTCTTGGCAGTGATTGTGATAGGGATTGTTATGTCAATGTTAAAAAGCAGAAAAAACGGGAAGTGTTCCTGCGGTAACGACTGCGGGTGCTGTCCTATGGGGGGAAGCTGTCACAATAAAATGAATGATTAAATAAAAAATGCTTATTATTTAAAGAGAAGTGCATAACCGAGTTATGCACTTCTTTTAAATTTATAACAGGTTGATTTTTTACAACCCATTTTTCTCTCTTTTCCGAGTTTATTCAAGCTCGCCAACGATTTCTTTCAGTTTTTCGAGTTGCTCCGCAGAAAGTTTTTTTCTCCCCAAAAGAGCGGCAAAAAGTTTATCGGCGGAGCCGTCGTAAATCTTATTTATCAATTCGTCGGTTTCCGCCTCCTGAACCTGCTCCTTAGGAATAAGGGCGTGACAGAGGAAGTTGGGATCAATCCGCTGAATCGCGCCTTTTTTTATACACCTTTTTATGAGAGTATAGGTAGTATTGATATTCCAGCCTACTTCCTCCAATAAAATATCCGCTATTTGCTTGGCTTTTGTGTCTCCGTTTTTCCAAAGGACTTCCATTATTTTAAGCTCGGAGTCGTAAAGCTTGTTTGGAGTTGGTTTTGACATTAAAGGCGCTCCTTTCTTTTTTGTACTACGATAGTAGTTTTATTAACAAGTAAATACTACCACAGTCTTATAGATTTGTCAAGAGGTTTTTGGGATTTTGGGGGATTTTTTGTTTTTTAGGGAGAATAGGTTAATGAAAGCAGTATTTAAGGGAATATGATGGGAGAGGTTAAGTTTGGACAAAAGGAGTGATTGCGGGGAGAGATAAGCGGCGCAGCCGCGAACGGAGCATAGCGGAGTGAGCCGACGCAAAGCGTCGTCTGATTTTCCGTTAGGAAAATCAGGGCTGCGCCCCTGCGGTTGGGCAGTTATCTATGTAGGCGCACTTTTGCCTGATGTAACCATTTGCGGAGTTTGATACGCAAGACACAAGCAAAGTATTTCACAGGCACGCATTCATCAACAATAACCGATCATACCAATCCATTTTTAAACTGACGTAATACCCACAGTTTAAAAATGGATTGCACCCAAAACACTAATCCTATATTTTAAAAAGAATTAGTGTAAGATATAAACTTATACCAATCTTTAATCAAATCTGCAACTTGATTAAAGATTGGTATAATACTGTTATAACTGAGGAATTAGTGCTTCGTGTGCAATCCCATTTTAAACTGTAAATGTTACATCAGTTTAAAATATTAGAGACGGAAGAAATCCGGAGGCGGTTATAACATTTCTCAATTTCCTCCTCGCTAAGCTTGCTGTCATCTATAATTATCGAAACCGTAACATTTGTCCCTATATATTCCATAGCTTTGCCTATAAGCGTTTCCGCTTTCTCGGAAACTTTTGGGGACAAGCCTATAAACCTGTTTTCCCCAACCTCCAGGCGGTTTTCAAACTCGCTTGGAGTTACAAAAAGATAAACCGTTCCGGTAAAAGTCTTATCGTTCAATATCTCGGCGGTACCCGAAAATCCCTCGCCGTAACCCGCAAGCACGTCTTTTATATCCATGGATACTGAGCTTTTCTTCTCCGAAGCGTTAAAAGAAGTGCCGTAGAGGGAAGTAAGCGCCTTGTATCTGTCTGCGGTAAAGCTTCTGTTGTCAAGTATTGACTGATCGTAGGAAGTAAAATCCGGAAAACGAAGCTGAGAAAGAATTATCTCCTCAAAACCCGCCTGCTTAAGCTCCCTCGATAAATCTGAAATATACTTTTTAGTTCCGTCAAGAAACGGATCCAGCCACCTTTTTCCTCCGTTGGCAGCGGCGGCGTCAAGCCAGAAATAGCTGTCGTCCGCGAAACGGTAACCCGCGCCGTCCACATAAGAGGGGGCGCTGTTATCCATTAAAGCGGAAATCTCCGCTTTCGGAACAAGACCGCCTGCCTTTATAACCGAGGCTATCTGTCCCGCGGGCATACTGCCCGTTACCAAATCGGTGTCTTTCACATAACTGATATTGCTTTTATAAAGAAGTTTTCCCTCTTTGTTTTTCATAGGTAAAATAACCTGATTGTACCCCAACTCCTTGGCGCTGTTTACGGCATTATTCAGCGCGGTCAGATCGGATATGTCGTTTTCCGACATAATATAGGCTCCGATTTCACCTGCGATTTCCTCCTCGGTGGTTACGGGCTCTGTCGTGATTTCGCCTCCCGTGACCGTATCCGAAACATCGTCCTCGGTTAAATGAGGCGGAGTGGTAGGAGTCCATCCTTCTATCTCGGTTTCCGTTTCTCCCGACCACAGCTTTATCAACGGCCCGGCGGCGGAATATCCCACAAACACAAGCACGCCCGCAATCAATACGAAAATAACGGTTTCCGCCGCTATTTTTGCTCCGGATTTTTTCTTTTTGTAGAGCCTGTTTTTACTTCTTTTTATTTTGATAGATTTATTGTGTTTCATATTAAAAATCTCCTTTTAATGCTTGCCCCAGAAAGCGCTTAACGCCAAGGAAATCACCCCGATATAGATCATGGTAATAGGCATGCCTCTGAAGGATTCGGGAACATTTTCGGAATTCAGCCTGTCCCCGGCGGCATACAGTAAATAACCGGCCAGCAGGAAACCGAGACCTGTGCCCAAACCGTAACCGATATAACTGGCGAAGGTGCCGCCAATTCTGCTCTGAATAAACAGCGCGCCTAAAACCGCGCAGTTAAACACCGAAAGGTGAACGTACTTTTTGACTTTTTTCTGAATATTGGGGAAAAATCTCCATACCAGCATCAAGGTAAGGATGTAAACCGCCGAAACTATGAAAATATAAATAAAGGGTATCAGTATATTATAGTACTCCCAGTCGGAAAAATACCTGTCGGTAAGGCAAGTAAGGGCGGAGGAAATCGTTGTTACATATACAACGCCCACAAATATTCCTATAAGGTTTTCTCTTTTGCGCGCGGCGTACAAAAGCACGTTTACGCCAAGCGCCCGCTCAAAAGCGGCGTTTTCTATAAATATGCCAAGCAGAGCGGCAGCTAAAAATCTTGAAAAGATCGTTTCCATTTATTTTATGTTCCTTTTTTGCTTTTAAGTAGATTGTTCTATAACCGCTGCCGGATGTCCATCCGCATATTAAGCAATGGGTTCCGTCCCTCGGTTCAGTGATCCACCCACTGAACCTCGGATTTGCTTCTCAATTCCGGGAGCTTGTTATAGCTGAGCTTAAAAAATGTTATTTTTTAATACGTTATTTTTCGGGAAAAATCCTCACGCTCCGTATCCAAACGAGTTTTTCTTCCCAAATATCTGCGATAAACAAAGCGAAACAGCCCCGCAAGTACTCCCACCAAAATAAATCCCCCATAAACGTTTTCCATAGCCGACATCTGGAAGGGAAGTGGAATTATCGTATTCCAGAGCATATTGTCGGAAAGAATATCCCTGATTGCCCCCACAAGAATACAGGACAAATCAAAGCCTATTGCAAATCCAGCCAGATCTTTAAACATCATATGTACGGGACGAAGAAAGAAGCGGCTTTCGGTTTTGGTCATTATAAACGGGTTGGTTACTATAATGGCCAAATAAAGAGAAATCGAGCTTACCATATCCGCTCCGAAAATAAGTTCCGTAAGCAGCGTAACCGGAATATATACCAACGACGCTATAAGCGCGTAAAGTCCAATTCTTACCGCAAAGGCTATTTTTTTCGGCAGAAGCCGACACAGCCCAACGGAAATTACGGTTATAAGAGTAAAAGCCATAGCTATTACCAATGAATTTTTCAGATTCGTAGCGGCGCCTATTACCGGACCGGCAAAAAGACCGCTCATTAAAACCATATTTTGATTTATTATACCGTCGGAAAGCTTTACTTTTCCGGTTGTTTTCTGTTCCATTCAATTCTTCCTTATTGTTATTTATGGGCAAACGCCTATTTTACCGTCAAAAAGGCATTAACATTATGAATTGCCTTTGTTTCCAGTTTTATTGTTATCGTTCTTTTTCGGCTGTCTTATCGGACGGCTTTTGGGTTTTCTGATTTCCTTCTCTACCGCGGCTTTTACATTAACGAATGTTTTTTTAATTCCCATTCCTTTTCTTAATGACATTAAAAAGCTTTCTTTGCCGTTTTCTTTTCGAATCGGGCGGTTATGCTCGTCTCTGACGATTTTCGGTGGTTTTTTTGACGCTTTGATTATCTTGTTGTCAACTGCGGGCATATTGTAATTCAAAAGAGGCACAATAATTTCCTGGGTATCGCCCAAGGACTTTCTTTCCCCGCTCTGAGCCTCTTTTCTCACTCTTTCAAAGCTTCCGGAACTGTTTTTAAGCCATTTGTAAGTGTGCTTTATCACAACTATGGTTCTGTCGGCAAACAGGTCTATGTGAAGAGACACCGCGTTGGCTATAAGCAGAACGTATACGAAGCTTGCCTCCGCGGAGGTAAGATGTCTGAAAAAAACCATCAGTACGCCTATTACTATACCGTAGTATATTTTTCCCAAAAATGAATGAGGAAGCGTCTGAGGATCGTTTGCAAGGAAAATAAGTCCGAACAGGATATTGCCGCAAATAAGCTCGATAACGATTGAAGCGCTAACGTTATCATACATGGGGAACAAAAAAGTACCGGCGGCAAAGGCGGCAAATGTAACCAAAGTTACGGTAGGGGAAAGCGAACGCCTGCACATAAGGCAGATACCGCATACTATAAGTATCAGCACGTGGGTAGTGCCCAAGGCGCCGATAAAATTGCCCAGAAAAATATCGGTTACCGACATTTCCTGCGCTGTTCCCAATCTTACCAGATAACTTTCCAGACCGGAAAACAAAGTTCCCGCGTAAGGTTCAAACACGGGTATTTCTTCCCCTATTTTCGGAAACATCAATACCTGTGACGGCCAGCAGACGGACAAAAAGGCATAGCTTACGCAGGCGGGATTAAAAATATAATTGTTTTTGCCGCCGAAAATATGCTTAATGCCCATAGCCAAAGCCGCGCCGAAAACAATATAGCCGTAGCCTATCGTGGCGGGCATCATAAGACCCAGACACATTCCGCTGACAACGGTGGAAAGATCCTTGGGGTTATAGGTCTTACCCGTCATTTTACAAAAAAGCCAGTCGGCGGCAATGCTTACCGCAACGCCGGCAGCGCAGATAATCAGCGCCCTTAAACCCCAGCGCCATACCGCCATTATCAGAAGAGCGCAAAGACAAACAAGCTGATCGCCGTAGATGGAGCGGTATTTTCTGCCGAAAAGCACTCTTTTTCCGTCTCCCGCTATTTTTATATCCTCGCCGTTTTTCACGGCAAAAGTTTTTTCGGAATTTGACATATTACCTCTTTATTGTACCTATTAAAAGCTTATTTACGCATTTCGCGAATAAAACGCAATTATGTGAAAATAAACACAAATAGGCGCGTAAAAATTTTATTTTAAATCCGGTTTATTTTTCTGTTTCTGAATATATTATTTATACCAATCCCATTTTAAACCGACGTAATATCCACAATTTTAAAAGTAATCGGTATTACAGACGTTTTTCCGATTGCAATCCAATGCGTAATCGGAATAAAATCGGGACAAAAACGCACTCCCAATACTTTTTTAATCTTGTATTATACCAATCTTTAATCAACCTAATTATTTGTTTATATCTTGATCAAAGATTAGTATTACCTTTCGGAAAGGAATGATATAAAATGAAAATAGATATTCTGTCCAAAACTACCCTAAAGCTTACTCTTACTCCGGAGGATATGAGTGAAAACCGTCTTTGTTACGAATCCTTTTCCGAACAGGGCGGCCGCTGCCGCCAGACCTTAGGAAAGCTGCTTAAATCCTCCGACAAGCCGGAAGGGGCGGCGATGGCGGCAAGGCTTCTCAACAATGAGCGCCGTTTGTTCGTGGAGGCTTTTAGGCGCACCGACGGCGGATGTATGCTTTATGTAAGCGCATTGGAGCGTCAGGGTAAAAAGCTTCTGGACAATAGCTGTCAGGTGTCCCCGATAATATTCAAGCCTTACAGTGAAAAGGATCTGGGTTTCGCCTGCCGCTGTCTTAAGAATGCGGAAAAAGAGGGAGCGGGATTTCATTCAAAACTGTTTTCCGACGGCGCGGATTACCGTCTGGCGCTGATTCCCATAAATGTATGCTATAACAAGCTTTACGGGGTTCTTAAGGAGTTCGGCGAGGTGTACAGAGACGAACTTACCGCGGCTTTTACCGAGGAGCATTTCAGGGTTATCGCGGAGGAACACGGAGCCGAAAAGGCGGGAAGGGTATTTTGAGTTTTAAGCTTTCAGCTTTTGAATTGCTTCCCTCATATTTTCGGCGCCGAAAAGGTAACTTCCGCTTACCAATACATCGGCTCCCGCTTTTTTAACGAGAGGGGCGGTTTCGCTGTTTATTCCGCCGTCTACCTCTATCATCAGGGAAGGGCGAAGCTCGTCGGCTTTTTCTCTTATCTGCTTTATTTTCGGAAGTGTGTAATTCAGAAAACCTTGTCCGCCGTAACCGGGTTCAACCGTCATTACCAGTACAAGTTCGATTTTTTCCAGAAAAGGGTAAACATATTCCGCAGGTGTGGAAGGCTTTAAAGCTATTCCCGCGTCAAGACCCGCGCGGTGAAGAATATTTACGGTATGATCCGCGTCGCTTTCACTTTCAATATGAAAGGTGATCAGATCGGATCCGCTTTTGATAAAAAATTCAAGCTGTTTGTCGGGTCGGCTTACCATAAGGTGGGTATCCATAAAAAACTTGTCTTTTTTTACGATGGCTTTTTGTATTTCGGAACCAAAGGAGATGTTTTCAACAAATTTCCCGTCCATTACATCATAGTGTATCCAATCCGCACCGCTGTTTTTGGCTCTTACGGCTTCCGCGCCCGGTTCGGAAAGGTCCGCTCCCAAAAGTGAAGCGCTTACTTTAATATCCAATTGTTTTTCCTTCTTTGTTTTAAAATTGAGTGCATTACCCATACAATATACATTATTATTTTACTGCATTTTTTTTGATTCGTCAAGTAAATTTGCATTATTTCGTATTATTTCATAAAATCATTAAAATTTCACTTGCTTTTTGCTGTTTTTAGCTGTATAATATTAAATATGGTAAATAAATACAGTAAATTTTTACAAAAGAAAGGAAAACGCAATGCTTTTCAGATTATTGGTTGAGACTCCATCCGCCGCCGATGCGGGAGGAAATACTGTGGTGACTTTACTCACTACTCTGCTTCCCATAGTTCTTATGGTGGTAATTTTTTATTTTCTGCTTATTCGTCCCGAAAAAAAGCGTTCCAAGAAAATGAAGGATATGCTGGACAATCTTCAGGTGGCGGACGAGGTTGTTACCACAGGGGGGATTATAGGGCGTGTGCTTTCCGTTAAGGAGGATACAGTGCTTATCGAGACGGGAAGCGACAGAACAAGGCTACGCGTGCTCAGATCTTCCATTGCGGAAAACAGAACGGTACATGACGAGGTGCAGTCTTAACGGACGGTTACTTTCCTCGTTTGCTGCCGAAAAAGTATAAATATATAAATTTTGGAAGGAAAAGAGGCTTGCAGAAAAACCATAATGGTTTTTCTGCAAATCGCAATCAAGTTTTAAAATCGCGGCAAAGCAATGCTCTGCGCGATTTTTATTTTTTGGAGCTATGCCCAAAAACAAGTTGACTCGGATTTGTTTTTAAAAAATTAACCCAAAAGAAAAATAAGCAGTTTTTGAGTACAACAAATAAACAGACAGTTTGTATTCAATTAAGCCGCAACTTTACCCGCGGATTTTCGCATATTATATTATTGCTTTCCCAATTAATATTGAAGTTTTTGGGAAAATTGGCAGGGAATTTTATGAAAATATGAAAAAGCGACATAATTTTTTCTTTTATGTCGCTTTATGGTCTTATTTTATTTTTTTCAGAGTATATAATGATTTTGATACTTTGTAATGCCAAAAAAGGAGGATTACTATGGAATTTTATTGTGAATTCAAAACCCGTGAATCAAATTTCAACAGCGGATTTACCAACGGCATGACAATGACGGGAAGCGATTCGGTGAATCATAGCCGAAAAATATCCGAGGACAAGGAAAAAACCGTTTTCGAATATATGGGAAACACCGTGGAATGCTTTCATATTAAAAAAGGGAATGTTACCGAATGTTATTCAAGATTTGTCAATAACGGCGAAGAATCGGTCACTCTGGATATGATTTCTTCCTTTGCCATAAGGGATATTTACGCCGACGTGATTCATAGGGCGGCTTCCTTCTGGAGCGCCGAAGGCAGGCTTATAAGTCAGAGGCTTGTGGATATGAATATGGAACAGGCCTGGTTGGGCGCTTCGGTTCGATTTGAGAAATTCGGACAGTTAGGGTCGATGCCCGTAAGAAAGTGGTTTCCGTTTATCGTTCTGGAAAATACCTCAAAAAGTGAATTTATCGGGGTTCAGCTTTACTGCTCCGCAAGCTGGCAGATAGAGCTTTTCAGAAGAGAGGAGCCTTTGTCTCTCAGCGGAGGGCTGGCGGATTACGATTTTGGGCACTGGTGCAAAAAAGTGGAGCCTAAGGAAGTATTTATTACTCCCAAAGCGGTGATTGCAACGGGAAAATCATTGGAAGAGGTTTGCGACAGGCTTGTTAAAGCGCAAAAACCGCGCATTGCCGAACCCGATAAAGAGATGCCCGTTATTTTTAACGAATACTGCACCACTTGGGGCGATCCCACGGAGGAGAAGCTTCGGAAAATAGCGGAAAGGCTTGACGGAAGCGGGGTCAAATACCTTGTTATAGACAGCGGATGGTATAAAGAGGAGGGAAGGGACTGGAGCGGTTCCATCGGCGACTGGAATATCAGCAAAGCAATATTCCCGGATGGACTCAAGAAAACCACCGATATGATAAAATCTCACGGGCTTATTCCGGGTCTTTGGTTCGAGCATGAAAACGTAGGCTGGGCTTCCCGCTCCTACCATAATACCGATCATCTTTTAAAGCGTTTCGGAACGCCGATTGCGTCGGGCGGAAGAAGATTCTGGGATATGAGAGACCCGTGGGTTATTGATTATCTTAATGAGAAGGTAATCGGGATTCTTAAGGAAAACGGATTCGGTTATCTTAAGATAGATTACAACGACAGCATAGGAATAGGCTGCGACGGGGCGGAAAGCTTGGGCGAGGGGTTAAGGCAGACCGTGGCGGCTTCTGAGGATTTTTTGAGAATTCTTGCGGAGGAAATGCCTGAGCTTGTAATAGAAAACTGTTCCAGCGGGGGACACAGGCTAGTTCCATCCATGATGGAGCTGTCATCCATGGCAAGCTTTTCCGACGCTCACGAATGCAAATGTATTCCCATAATTGCGGCAAATCTTCACAGGCTAATACGGCCGGAGCAAAGTCAGATATGGGCTGTACTTAAGGGATATGATGACATTCACCGTATCAGATACAGCTTGTGCGCGGGATTTCTCGGAAGACTGTGTCTCAGCGGAGATATTTTCGATATTTCGGAGGAAAATTGGAAAGAGACCCTCAGCGCCATAGCGTTTTACGATAAAGTAAAAGAGATAATAAGAAGCGGATTCACGCGTGTTATAAGGTGTAACGCCGACAGCTACGGAAAGCCGCAGGGGTATCAGGCAGTTCTCAGGACATTTGAAAACAGAGAACTACTGGTAGTTCATACCTTTGAAAACGGAGCCAATCCCGATATTGACGATCTTCTTGAGGGGAAAAAAATAATTGAGGAATGGGGAAACGAGTTGTCGAAAGATTTCAGAGGAAGGGTGTTTTTGCTTGAAAATTGAAAATAAAAATGAAAATCTCATACCGATTATCCATCGGCTTGTAACCAACAATAAAGGCGAAAATTATTGGTTTAACGCGTGCGCTGGGTACGTGATGGAATGTCTTGGAGAAAAGGATTATGATTATTCGTTTTTCGCGGGCATTACCGGAGACAATTTTACGCAGCATTATAAATTCGGTTTTTACGGAGACGGTGTAAGCGCATATCCCGAGTTTTACGGTGAAGGGGAATTTTTCAGGAATATATTTGCAATATGCGGATACGAAGCCGACTATGTTTTTGTACGGGATATGGCGGAAAACAGGGAAAAATATTTAAATGAGATAGTCAGATATATAGACATGGGAATACCGGTTATATCCTTGGGCTCTGACGTTCGTCCTACCGGAGTTTATGTGGGCTATGAGGAAGGCGGAGAGGTGCTTTTATATATGTCAGGAGAAAATGATGAACCAAAGCGTATTTCCGCCGATATAGCAATGAAAAAAAACGGTTCGCGCAGCGGTGATTTTACTTTAACGGAGGAAAAGAATCCGGATAATGACGCTTGTATTTTCGTGAGAGAAAAGAAAGAATCTGTTCCTTTGGCAGATATTTACCGTAAAACGATATTTAAACTGCCCGAACTGCTTACCGTAAATAATGAAAAATTTTGTTTCGGCGCGGCAGCGTTCCGCAAATGGGCTGACGATATTGACAGCGGAATTTTTGACGAAATGGAGATCGAAAAATTTGACGGATGGGGTATGTATCAGAATTTTGTATGTGTTTTAGCAACCAACGGAAGCTGCTGTTTTAATTTTCTAAATAAGGCGCTGGAGCTTAACCCGGATATGAATTTTCTGAGGGAAATCAGTGATTTATACCGTAAAACGGGAGCTATGTGGGGAGAGCTTGAAGAAATTGGGGGAGGGTTTAATATCAGTCTCGAAACGCTGCAAAATAAAGAAAAAAGGGCAAAGATTACTGAGAAGCTGCGTGATTTTGCATATGTGTTTGATGATATTGTAAATGTTTTGAAAAAGGGTAAAATGAGCTGTAAAAATTAATTTTTCTGAAAGCGTTTTGAAGTTTCCTTCCGAATAACAACAAATAACACCATTTTCTCACACTTCTTCAAAGGATGATAGGGTTTACAAAGAGACTAAGCACCTTTGACAGATGCACGAAGGCAGCGAAACTCCCTTAACGACAAAGGTCTCTCCGCAAAACTGTGAATAAAAAAATCCTTTTGGAATTTTTTGGAACGGGAACGCCTGCAATAGAAAGAGTCACTTGTTTTGATAAGCACACGTTTTTGTCAGGAGTTATCCACAAACGATAAATGCTCTTTTACATTCACTTTTTTTTCACAAAAACTAACCGACACTTCGGTAATAAATAATATATTCTTACTTTTTCCACCGTTTAAGCTCCGGCATAACCGTTTTCAGATTCTCTCTCGCTTCCTCCTCCGTTTTACATACTCCGTCCTCAATAAGAAATGGAATACAGCTTTCAATACATCCCTCCAACGTCTGATTTTTCGTAAAGCCTCCGTTTGCAAAACAGTATTTACAGTATTCTTTATTGAGACTTCCATCGGCGTTGGTTCCAAAATCGCTTTCTTTCATATTCATTCCACAACTCTGGCAGATGTTTTCGTTCATATGATATCCTCCTGTAATTTCAACAACGTTGTTGTCGGGATCGATAAGATGGAAATAATGATAAGTTGGATACGCTTCCCGTATATCGCTTACTTTTCCGATTTTCAGGGCTTTTATACGCTCATATTCTGCGTTTAGATCTTCAACCCAGAAATTCAGAACAAATTTATAAGGGCTGTTCAGATCTGTATTGTGTCCGATAAGATTTTCCTCGTTCATTAGGGCAATACACTTGTTGTCGACATAAAATTCAACAAACTTGTTTCCGCTTCTGCATCTGTTGTCAACTTTAACGTCAAGAAATCTTTCATAGAAATCCACGGATCTTTCAAAATTCTTGACGATAAGGTAAACGCTGCCTAAATGAAGCGGATTTTTCTTTTCGACATTCGATACGGTGTTATTAAGCAGAATAGCGTCGGTGGAAACGTCAAAAAGCTCGCTCATTCTTATAATCTTTTCCACATCTGGAACTGCCTGACCCAGTTCCCATTTCGATACCGACTGTCGGGAAACCTCCAGCATTTCAGCCAGACGCTCCTGAGTAAGACCTTTTTGTATGCGAAGCTTTTGTATCTGTTCGGCTATCGTCATTTTTTCGGTTTTCCTTTCTTTTTTTGTGATGCTATTTTATCATATATTGTTTTTGCTTTCAACCAACTTTAATTGGAATTTATGCAACTTACGGTTGCAGCGTAGAAATATTTTCATATATTATTCTGTTTATATTCATTGCTTTTTCATATTTGGACAGTACAATATTTATCCCTTAAAAAACAGTTTGTGAAAGGAGCGGTTAAATATATGACAAATAATATATGGTCAAGGTACATACAGGGGGCGAATACACTTTATTACTCCCGCAAGCTTAGATTTGACGATATGTTTAAGGAAAGGTGGAAAAGTGTTTTTGATCTGGACGACGGGAAAAGGCTGAAAATTCTCGAAATAGGGTGCGGACCCGGAGCCTTGGCGGGAGCGTTTCACCGTTGGTATCCAAACGCTGAAATAACCGCTGTTGACCGTGACGAAGATCTGATACGCTTTGCGCGGGAACACGAAAAGGGGATTGAATTTGTCGGGGGAGACGCCTTGTCGCTGCCCTTCGCTGAGGGAAGCTTTGACGTGGTTATTTCCAATACGGTATGTGAACATATAGAGCCAAAAGGTTTTTACGGAGAACAGCTCAGGGTACTGAAAAAAGGCGGGTTTTGTCTTGTGTTGTCTTCGAGAAAAGGAATAAACGGTACAAAATATAAGGATTTGACCGAATATGAGGAAAATTTCTGGGAAAAAACAAAAAAATACGATGATTCCATTGAAAAATATGCCGTGGGTAAATATTCGGCACTGGAGTCGGAGATGCCGGTTATTATGGAAAAGTACGGATTTGGTAATGTAAGTACGGATTTTGTAACTATTGCTTTAACTCCGGACGATCCTAAGTTTTCTTCAGAGCTTGCGCATAATATAATAAATTCGGACAGGTATTCGGACATTGAAAGGCTGGATTCGGTGATTTGTTCTTATCCGGAGCATTTTACCGAGGGGGAAATAGAAATAATGAAGAGTATCGCAAACGAGAGGTATGATGAAAGAATAAAAAAATATGAAAAAGGAGAAAGGGTGTGGGATACCAATGTTTTGGTTATTATGGTGCTTAGAGGGAAGAAGTTTTAAAAAAGAATTTATAAAATTGAATTATTGTTCTGGTATACTCAGAAGAAAACAAGTGTTTATCAACAGATGGAATTTCCTCTCTTGCATGGATTTACCAATTTTGAAACCCCACTTTCTTTTTGTATAACAAAAAGAAGAATCGATTGAACTTTTAGTCTTTACAAAGTATTAGGCTGTAAAAAGATTTAAGTCTTTTTACAGCCTAATTTTTAAATGTTAGAAACTCAAAGATTTATTTCTTCTCCCCCTCTGTTATCCACCCTTTTGGCCGAGATAACAAACACCGTAATAAAATAACATAAAATCATAATAAGCAGACTTACCCCGATACTGCCCCAGATATTGACCATATCCGCTTCGCCCGAAGTCATAATATTGTTTATATCGGACCCTCCCGACATCAGAATATTCTGCGCCTCGTTCTTAAGGGCAAAAGGATGGAATTTATCCGCGCCGAAGGAGGTAAACAAAAGCGATAGTATGGCTCCCCCTCCGTAAAGAATAATCGTGGCTATTCCCGCTCTCGCGGTGCATAATCCGAGTGTAAAATATAAGGTTATCATAAACGCATCGTAAACCGCCGCAATAAGGGCAATAAGCAAAAGCTTCATAATATCAAGGTCAAATGTAGAAAAGAAAACAAGCTTGGTTACCATCCCCGCCGATATTATTCCCAAAAAAGAGAAAAGAGCCGCTGCTGCCGGATATACCAAAAATTTTGGAAGTACATACAGCTTAGTAGAAAGCCCAGCGTTCTGCGGAATTATCATTGAGCGCTTTTTAAGCTCTCCTCCCGCGCTTGACATCGTAACAATCATAAATACAAGCAGAAAAGTTGAGGTGGTATCTCCGAACGCACTTAAAATACTCAAAGGCGCAAGATTTTCGTCTCCAAATACCGACATTAAATCGCCGGGATTCATACTTACCGTTTTTTCCTCTTTAAATTCCTTAGCCGAAGGGGATTCGAGGGTCATATTTATGGAGACTCCGTTTTCGATATCCGATGCGTTAAGGTTATCCAGACTGTTTATCATCATTCCCGAAAGCTTCATCAAAAGAGGGGAAGCTATGGCGAAAGCGATAGCCGCTATAATTACTCCGCCCATTTTAAAAGAGCGGGTAAAAAACATCAGTTCCTTTTTTATTCCTGTTTTAAGCATTGCCGTTCACCACCTTCAGATAAATCTGCTCCAACCCCTCGGATACCGTTTTAAACTCTTTAGGTACGAGAGAATTTCGGTTAAAGCATTCAATAATCCGTTTTGTTACTTCTTCGGTTTCAAACGTCCTTATAACAAATGTTTCCGTTTTTTCGTAAAATTCCACTTTTTCCACCTGCGAAAGCTCCTGAAGTGATCTTATGGCGTTTATGCCGTATTCGTCGGTATGATAAAGCTTTATTTCTATCTCGTTGCGTGAATATTGATTCAGTATATCCGAGATTTTCCCCTCTACCGCCATTCTTCCGTTTTTAAGTATTCCAACGCTTCCTGCCGCTTTTTCCACGTCGGATAAAATATGAGTACATAAAATAATGGTACAGCCCGTATCGGACAAAACGCGGATAATATTCATTACATCGGCGCGTCCCTCCGGATCAAGGGCGGAGGTAGGCTCGTCAAGCACCAATATCTGAGGATGGTCAAAAATAATGGAAGCGATACCCAATCTTTGGTTCATTCCTCTTGAATAACCTTTAATACGCCGCTTTGCGCCCTCTCTCATTCCCGTTATTTCCAATACCTCGTCAATACGCTTGTTTATATCGTCTTTATAATTACAGCAGGCGGCAATATATCTAAGATACTCGTATCCGTTCATATATCCAAACAGCGAAGGCGTCTCTGGAAGATATCCTATTTTTATATTTTCATTGTCTCTCCCGCTGCCTAAAATCACTTCTCCGCCGTCCTTCGGAATAACGTTGCAGAGTATGTTCATTGTGGTTGTTTTACCGCAGCCGTTTTTGCCCAAAAAGCCGTAAACTTCTCCGTCGGGGATATTCATATATAGGCCGTCCAGAACGCGGAAGTTGCCGTAGCTTTTCCGGAGATTGCTTATTGTGACCATTTTCTCTTTTCCCTTTCAAAATTGGTTTTAACGAATTAAAATGTTTACAGAAGCTATTGTACCACAGTGAAAAAGCAATGTCAATAGAATTTACAAAAAATGTTTATTTTTTGGTCAAAAAATTACTTATCCCGCATATTATTTAAGGACAATCTTTTTAACGTCCGCAAAATCATTTCCGATTCAAACACAGCTTTAACAAGCTGACAAAATTTCTTCGCAATTCCTATTGAATATCAATAATAACTTTCGACGGCGTAATGACAATTTTCAAAGTACTGATCACTGTTTTTAAGGAAATCCGCACTCAAAGCCGTAATACCAATCCCTTTTTAAACTATGGATAAAATCCATAGTTTAAAAAGGGATGCAACCGAAACACTAATCCAACAGTTTTAAAAGGGATTAGTATCAGGCGGTCATTGCGCGGTGTTGCCTTAAATCATTCTTTCTTTATTTTGTCTATTTATGATTGAAAGACAGTTTTTTTAAGGAGGAAAAATGAAAAACTTAAAGCAGCATATTTACAGACCCTTCTGTATATCGGTAATAATCGGAATGGCGTGTTCTTTAACGGCTCTTGTCTTATGCTCCGCCGCTTTATACGTCCTTCAGCTTCCCGTTGAGATAAGCGGCATATTCGCGGCGTTTTCGCTTACGGCAGGCTGTTTTGTGTCAGGCTTCGTTTTGGGAAAACAAAAGCGCAAACACGGTTTAAAGCAGGGCATATTATGCGGCGCGGCTCTTTTCCTTTTATGCCTGTCGGGAGGCTTTATATTCGGTTCGATAACAATAGGAGGTTTTTTCGGGAGACTGGTTTTATGTCTTTGTGCGGGCATGGCAGGAGGAGTAGTTGGGGTAAATTAAATTTACTAAAAATATTATTAAAAATAATCGGAATAAGCGGCTTTTTTACGGCTTATTCCGATTTCAGTTCTTTTTTCATACCAATCTTTATTCAAGCTGCAAGACTTTATTAAAAATTACAACATAATCCCCAATCTTCGGTTATCCATATTTTTTTACCTTAACCAAAGATTAACAAGCTGCCGGAATTGTAAAGCGATTCCTAAATTCATTGAGGGATTTATATCTCCAAACTGACAAAGAATGTCCCCCGCCTCCTAAGAGACTGGGGACATTCGGCAAAGGTTATATTATTCTTCAGAGAATTTATAAGTATCAATAACCATTCTATGTTGACATTTTCTTATTTAAGCGGCGGTAAATTTCGACAGGATATTTTCCGCATTCTCCTGAGAGGTAGCGGTAACGGTTATAACGCACATATACTGTCCCGCTTTCTTATAAGTCTGACACTCGTAAAGTTTTACTCCGGAAACGTCAAGAGATATTTTTACACAAGGAAGTTCCGTACCGGCAAAGGTAATCTTTGTCTGCTCCAGATTGTCTACCGTAAACTGAGCTTCAAGCTGGGATTTTAACTCGGAAATTGAAGCGTCTATATATCCCTGTTCGTCAAGAGAGGTATTATTGGACATTTCCAGATTTTCAAAAAGAACGTTTACGTTTTCATTGTCGGCATTGGAGACATACATATCGTAAACAATGCCCGTGTTGGAAAAGGCTTTGTCTGTCTGTTCCTTTGAAAAATCGGTGATACCGGACGCAGCGGCAAGATCTTCATCGGAAAAATATGTCCATCCCTCTCCGAAATCCGCCTTTATTGATACCATATCGTTGGAGTATACGGTACCTTCAACCTTTCCGTGAGAAAATTCTACCTTTTCCACGGGTGTTGAACAAGCCGAGAAAAGCATGGCGGCAGATAAAGCCACCGCGGCCAAAGCTGATTTTGTTGTTTTCATTTTTCTTTTCCTTTCATTGGTCATATTTTTTTACAAAATGTATTTTATCACTTTGACGTTTAAATGTCAATTCTAATAATACTCTTTTATTTATTGTTTGAATAAAAATCTGCGTATTATACAAATTGAGGTATGTAAAGGGATAAAGATTTTTATATATTGCTGTTTCCCCTATATTATTAGACGGTTTTACATTAAGAAAACTTTTCTCTTTTTTTTAAAGTGGCCGCGCTTACATTGGTTACATATACGCAGTTGTCACAAACCACAAAGCTTTTGGGCATATCAAGGCTTACATAATAAATTCCTCCGCTTTTCTGACAGCCGCTTAAATAATCATTTACGCTTCTTACAACGGAGGTTTTTTCAATATCAAATATTCCTATTATATCATTTTTATGAACGGAAACATCGCTGCCCAATGAAATATACATTATTATAACCGTTCCTTCTTCTTAAATTGTAGATTAAACAAACTGCCTGAATTGCAAAGTCATTCCGAGGTTTATTAGCATTAATAAATATGAAAAATTTTTTCAGTTTATTCTTTTAAATTCACCTTTTTCCGCTTTCCATCTGAAAGAGTTTTCTATGTTATCAAAATCGTTATTATTACATCCGGTAATAAAAACCTGTGAATTTACTATATATTTTAAAATAAACTCCCGTCTGCGGTCATCCAATTCGCTTAGAACATCGTCTAAAATTATAACCGGAGATTCTCCCCATTTTTCCGCGAACATTTCCGCCTGCGCCAAACGAAGGGCGACGGCGACGCTTCTTACCTGTCCCTGACTTGCATAATCTTTTGCCTTTTTTCCGTTTATTCTGAATTCTATATCATCTCTGTGAACTCCTACCAATGTGTGTCCCACTATTATTTCTTTTTCAAGGTGGTTTTTGAGCTGTTCAAGATAAATATTGTATATTTCTTCGGTATCCGAAATGTCAAAATTCGTATCCCCGATTATGGAACTTTGATATTTCATCTCAAGTATTTCTCCTGCGCCATTTAACTCTCCGTAATATTTGCTGGTATATTTACTTAACATCTGAAAATATTTCAGCCTTCCGCACATTACGTTCACTCCCGCCTTGGCCAGCTCCTCGTTCCATACGGAAAGCTGCAAAAGCTGATCTCCTGTGAGATTTCTGTCCTTTATTTTAGACAAAAAGGTGTTTTTTTGCTTTAAAGCCCGAAGATAAACGGAGGTTCTCTCGTGATGTATTTTATTCATCATATCCGCGGTTTCGTCGGTAAGCTCTCTCCTTTTATCGGGATTTCCTTTTACGGTATAAAGATCTTCGGGTATAAACACTATCGTTTTTAACTGTGGGTATAACTTTGAAGCCTCCTTATAGGGAACCGAATTTATTTTTCTTATTATTTTTCCGCCGGATATCTTACAGCTTATAAAATTTTTCTTTTCCTTATATTTATCCGAAAAAAAGGACATTTCTATTTCGCATGCGGATTTTTCTTTTTGTTCATATTGTTCCGGAAGCAGCTCGGAGGCTTTTGAAGTTCGGAAGCTTTTTTCTACCGCAACGCAGATTGATTCCATAAGATTGGTTTTTCCCTGAGCATTTCTGCCGCTTATTATGTTGGTTTTATCGGAAAATAAAAAATCAGCTTCATTTATATTACGGAAATTTTTGATTTTTAAATCGGTTATTTTCATACTATCTTCCCCGCTCCGCGGTATTTTTCAAATATCCGTTTGTCTTTTTCGCAACGGGTTTTTACTTTACAACGCAAACGTAAACCTTTCCTTCAATCTCGACTTTTTCCCCGCCCTTAAGCTTTTTCCCTCTCATCATACAAACCTCTCCGTTGACCTTAACCAAGCCTTCGGATATAATTCTTTTAGCCATTCCGCCGGTTTCGGCCGCCGAGGAAAATTTCAGAAACTGTTCAAGCTTTATAAAAGGAGGGATTACCTCTATTACTTCTTCCTCTGTCATTTATATTTTCCTTTCCTAACGAATTTTCGATCAGATTTATCTTAGAGCTTGTATTCATAGGATTTGTGCGTGGATTTTCGGGCAAATATTGCCGAGGACAAGGAGGAAAGCCGAAAGAATACTTGACGTATTTCAAGGCTTTCCAACGCTGTCATCGGCTATATTTGCCAAAAAGACGCGTGCTATATCCTATGAATACAAACTCCTATTCTTTGGATTTTACGGGCATTACAAGATAGGTAAAATCATCGCCGGACACGGGAACGATTTTTATCGGTGAAAGTGGAGAAGTAAACTGAAGCTTTACCTCGTCACACTCGGAGTACCTTAAAGCGTCCATCATATACCTGGCGTTAAAGGCTATTTCCATTCTGCTGTTAGGATAGTCAATCTTAATATCCTCGTGGATCGAACCTAAATTAGTGCTGCAATTTACCGTGAGCTTATCGTTTTCAAAAACGCATTTTACCGGACTTTTAAATTTTTCCGTGAGAAGCAGAACTCTATCGAGAGAGGAGGCGAAAGCGGCGGCTTTTACCACTGCCTCGGTAGAAGGGGTAAACTCGGTAAATCTGCGGAAATCTATGAAATCGCCGTCGAGAACCCTTGTAAAGGTAATATAATCGTCTCTGTTAAATCCTACCTGACTCTTATCTATCAGTACGGTTATGTCCTTTCCCGTGTCCTCGTCGGAGAGTATACGCAAAAGTTCATTTAATACTTTGGTAGGAACAACGAAGGATAGGTCGTTATATTCGATTTTTTCCATTCTCATGGCTATTCTTACGCCGTCTACCGCTACCATACTGAACACATTATCCCTTACCTCGAAGAGAACGCCTGTAAGAATGGGCTTAAGATCGTTCTGGGCAACGGAAAAGACGGTTTGTTTTATCATGCTTTTGAGTATATTTTCCTTAATATTGAAACTTACGGCAAGGCTCATTTCCGGCAGGTTGGGATAATTGTTTCCGGAAACGCCCACAAGCTTAAATTCTACGGTGCCGCATTTGATTGTTACCTTTGTTTCTTCCTCGCATGTAAGCTCTATGGGAAATCCGGAGGGCATTTTTTTCAGCATATCCGCCAGAAGTTTTGCGTTAAGCACCACTTCTCCTTCTTCTTCGGCGGAGATAACTGGAATCATATTTTTAATACCGCTGTCCAGATCGTAGCCCGTTACGGTTATAACATTGTTTTTAAGGTTAATAAGAATTCCTTCGAGAGCGGGAATTGAAGAATGGGATGCGGTTACTTTTGAGGCATTGATGACGGCGTCGGATAACAAATTTCTGTCTGCGGTAAACTTCATTTTATTTTTTTCCTTTCATTTGTTTAATAAACTGTTGTTTTAAATTATGTTAATAACGACTCTTTGATTTATCGTTATAATCTTTAATTTCACCAAACGGTGTTATTTTAGGTTTTCAATTTTTCAACAACAAAATTTTATTCGCATTAAATTTTTTTATAAAAACGAAAAGAAGATTTATATTTTCTTTTTTTATTATAGGGGGTGTGGAAAGTGGGGAAATGATGGGAAATGATTTTTTGGATGCGGATTTATGAGTTGTTAAATGTTGGTTGAAAAAATTGTAAAAAGTTTAATCTTTTTTTCTTTTAACTTTTTAACGGTTAGGTGTTGAGGGATTGTTGAAAACTTTGTGGAAAAAGTTGAATGTTTTAGTTTTTCAAGCTCAGTTTGTTAAAGCTGTCGGAATTGCTTCGCGAATCCGAAGTTAAATGGGGGATAAAAATCTCCCACTTAACCGATAGCCGGAATCCGCTGCCCAATACTAATCATTGATCAAAATACATCAAATATATGGATGATCAACGATTAGTATAAAAGGCAGGAACATCCGGCGAAGGTTATATTTGGTTTGAAATGTTTTTAACAAGATCTTCAATAGTGGCTCTGTAATTTGGGTCTTTTTTTATAATACCTTTTACTTTATTTATAGCATAAACAACTGTTGAATGGTCTCTTTTTCCGAATTCCTCACCGATTGCCGTATATGAAAGACCCGTTATCTGATTTATAAGGTACATTGCCACCTGTCTTGCAGAGGAGATCTGGTTGTTTCTTCTCGGTCCTATCATTTCTTCAGGCGTTACGCTGTATATATGGCTTACTTCGTTAATTATCCTTTCAACGGTAACAGGAACGGGCTGCTGATCCGTAAGAACGTCTTTTATTACATTCTGAGCCATTGAAACCGTGGGAGATACGCCGGTTACTAATGTAAGAGCGTTCATTTTTATAATCGCGCCTTCTAACTGACGTATGTTTTTCTTAAGCTTGTCCGCCATATATTCCGTGACATTCTGAGGTATGTGCATATTAAGCAGTTCCGCTTTGCGTTTTATAATAGCGAGTCTTGTTTCAAATTCCGGAGTGCTTATATCCGCTAAAAGACCCCACTCAAAGCGGGTGAGAAGTCTTTCTTCAATATCGTTTATTTCTTTCGGTGGTCGGTCGGAGGTAAGTATTATCTGCTTGTTTTTCTGGTGCAGTTCGTTGAAGGTGTGGAAAAGCTCGGTTTGGCTCTCCTTTTTTCCGCTGAAAAACTGTACGTCGTCCACAAGAAGCATATCGCAGTTTCTGTACTTGTTTTTAAATTCGTCATTAGTGTTGTATTTAAGGGAGTTTACGAATTCGGTAACGAAATTTTCGGCGGATACGTACAGCACTTTAAAACCCGGATTGTTTTGCTCGGCGTGATTTTTTACCGCGCAAAGAAGGTGGGTTTTTCCGAGTCCGGGTTCGCTGTATATAAATAAAGGATTATACTGTCCCGTTTGACCCTTCGCTATGGATTTGCAGGCGGAATAAGCCAATCTGTTGCTGTCTCCCACAATGAAGGTGTCGAAGGTGTGATTGTAATTGCTGTTTGCGAGAGTGCTTTCCAGCTTTTTGGTCATATCCACATCATCTTCCAGCTCCGGTATGGGGTCGCAGAATTTAAGCCTTTGCTCGGGAGTGAGATCTCCCGGAGTAAGTATGTCTATTTCCACTTCAAAGCCCAATATCTCGTAAAACTGTGTTTTGAACATATTCACATAGTTTTCGTTTATGATGGTTTTTTCGTAGGGATTGTTGACATACAGCACCACTCTGTTGTTATTGAGCTTTATGGGCTTTATCGGATCAATAAAGAGCTTTTTGGCTGTATCGGTGATAGGAAGATTTTCCTTCATAAGCTCGAAAATATCGGCAAAAGAATTCATAGATTTTAATATTCCTCTCTTAAGGATTATGGCGATTTTCAGGCGCGGTTTTATGATAAGAGAAATTTTAACCGCAGTTCAACAGACAGGGTATAAGACCATAAATACTGAAAATCAGACAAATTTCCAATATAATTTTAACATAAAGGAGAATTTTTTTCAAGTGAGGCGGAAGAAAAAATATAATAATTTATATTGAATTTTTTGTATAAAACGGTGAAAAGTTTTTATAAAGAATTTGTGAGGTTTGGTTAATTTGTTATTTGAATGTTTGTATGCTGTATTGTATTTATTGCTCCTCCAATTAACTCTTGAATTTTTCTGCTTGCCCACTGACGAAATACATCGTCAGAAATCCTTGTCTTTCGACAGCCGTTCGGCGCATAAAATCTTCAAGAGTTAATTGGGGGAGCAATAAGAATGCTGCGGTATTTTCTTGGATTGATATAAAAAATGTAAAAATTTTTCAAAATTTTTACATTTTCTTTACCAATTTTCACTTTTTATATGTTATAATATATATACTTATAAAAAGGAGAGAAACAATGGGAGAGGATTTTTTAAAGGAAGAATATCTGAAAAACGGTCTTTCCGACAATCAGATAAACCTTCGTATAAAGGAAGGCTGTGTTAACGGCGAACAGGAAAGCAATACCAAAAGCATCAAGCACATAGTTACCGAAAATATTTTTACTTTTTTCAACCTGCTTAATATAGGCTTGGGATTTTTGATATTTCTTACCGGATCTTATAAAAACTGCCTTTTTTTGGGAGTTATCTTTTTTAACATAGTAATAGGTATAGTCCAGGAAATAAGAGCAAAAAAAATTGTTGACAAACTCAGCCTTGTTTCTGCGCCTAGAGCGGTTGTTTTAAGAAACGGAGAGAAAAAGGAAATAAGCACGGCCGAAATAGTCAAAGACGATCTTATGATTTTAAGCTCAGGCCGTCAGATCTGTTCCGACTGTATTCTTGTAGAGGGTGAATGCGAGGTAAACGAAAGTCTTATTACCGGTGAAAGCGACCCGGTTCTGAAAAAAATCGGCGATGAAATGATGTCGGGAAGCTTTGTGATTTCCGGAAAGGTAAAGGCGAGAGTTCACAGAGTGGGAAAGGAAAACTTTGCTTCGAAAATAACCGCCGGAGCCAAATATCTTAAGAAAAACAACAGCGTTATGCTTAAAGCTCTGGACACAATAATAAAAGTGCTGGCGGTGTGTATCGTTCCCGTGGCCATAGGGCTGTTTGTGAATTCCATCATTATTTCGGAACAGCCTACTAATCGCGCAATAGTAAGTACTGCGGCGGCGCTTATCGGTATGATACCTGAAGGACTGTATCTTCTCACAAGCGTGGTTATGGCGGTAAGCACAATCAGACTGGCGGCGCACAAGACTTTGGCTCAGGATATGTACTGCACGGAAACATTAGCCAGAGTGGATACCCTTTGCCTTGACAAAACGGGTACCATTACCGAAGGCAAGATGAGGGTTGAAGGGGTCGAACTGCTTGAAAAGAATTTTCCTGTTGACAAGGCTTTAGCAAGCTTTACAGAGGTTATGGGAGACGATAATCCCACCTTTAACGCGGTAAAAGAAAGGTGGGGAGCAAATAAGGACAGTGCTTCCGATAAAAAAGAGAAAACAGACGTTGTATCAAAACTTATAAGAACCGTTTCTTTTTCCTCGGCAAGAAAATGGAGTGCGGCGGAGTTTAAAGAAGGAAGTCTTGTATTCGGGGCTCCGGAATTTGTTCTTAAAGAAGAATACGTAAAGGTTAAGGAAAAATGCGAAAAAGCCCAGAATGAGGGACTAAGAGTACTGACATTAGCCTTTTCAAAGGAAGGCTTAAATGAGGGAAGGCTTCCTGATCGGCTTAAGGCCGCGGCGCTTTTATTTATAGGCGATATTATAAGAAAGGAAGCGCCGGATACTCTTAAATATTTTGAAAAGCAGGGAGTGGAGATAAAGATTATTTCCGGCGACAATCCCGTAACGGTTTCGAGAATAGCGAATAAGGCAGGCGTTAAAAACGCTTCGCGTACGGTGGATATGTCAATAGTGCCCGACGAAAAAATACCGGAAGAGGCGGAAAAGTATACCGTATTCGGGCGGGTTTCTCCAGATCAGAAGCTTTTATTGGTAAAAGCGCTCAAGGCCGCTGGTCGTACCGTGGGAATGACGGGAGACGGAGTAAACGACGTGCTGGCGCTTAAAGAAGCGGATTGTTCGATTGCCATGCAGTCCGGCAGCGACGCGGCGAGAAGCGTATCCAATTTAGTGCTTTTAGACAGTAATTTTGCGTCGATGCCATTGGTGGTTGCCGAAGGCAGACGGTCTGTAAACAATCTTCAGAGAAGCGGCACTCTGTTCTTGACAAAAACAATTTATTCCTCTATTTTAGCATTTATCTTTATTTTTATGCCTATTCCTTATCCGTTTCAACCTATTCAGCTTACTCTTATAAGCACCCTGTCCATAGGTACTCCGAGCTTTTTGTTGGCGCTTCAGTCAAATACGGATATTATCAAGGGCGGGTTTATAAGAAACATTATGCGCACTTCTTTGCCGCAAGGCATTGCGACGGCGCTTTGCGTTATAATTTCCGCCGTTGTATGTGAATGTCTTAATTTTTCTACGGAGGCTATGTCTACGGTTACCACTTACGCGGTTACGGCGGTAAGCTTTTTTACGGTATCGAGAGTAATCAAACCCGTTAAACCGTGGAAAATAGGAATGATGGCAGTGCTAATGGGCGCGTTTGTTGGGGCGGCGATTATTTTGCCTAAAATCTTCGGTTTGTATCCCCTTGGCCTGATGGGATACGGGGTGATCGTACTTACGTCTGCGGTGGGAATAGAAACGAGTCTTCTTGTAAGCAAAATTTCCGACAGGCTCCTGGATATAATGATAAGGGTATTTATACAGGTTAGAAAGCCGTTCAGGGCGGTTAAAAGAAAAATTATGCGATTATTTAACGAAAAAGGAAAGAATTGATATGGAAAGAAAAACCGTTTATATTTTTTCGGATGGGGCTTGTTCGGGAAATCCCGGCCCCGGAGGGTACGGAGTGATATTAAGGTGTGACGGTAAAGAAAAGGAAATATCGGGCGGGGAAGCGCACACTACCAACAACCGAATGGAACTTACGGGGGTTATAAAAGGGTTGGAGGCTCTTAAGTTTCCCTGTGACGTTATATTGCAGACGGACTCAAAATATGTGGTTGACGGGATAGAAAAGGGTTGGGCCGTAAGCTGGAGGAAAAAAGGGTGGATAAAAAGCGATAAAAAGCCCGCCCTGAACAGCGATTTGTGGGGCAGGCTTCTGGATCTTATTGAAATTCATAATGTAAAATTTACCTGGATAAAGGGACACGCGGGGCATGAGGAAAATGAGAGATGCGACAGGTTAGCGGTGATGGAAAGGGATAAGTTTTTAAAATAGGAAAACGGAAGATTTATTTTCGTTCATAATATTATTTCATAAGAACAACGTCGCATCTGAACATATCTCCCTCCTGTACAAAACAGGCGCTTCCGCCGTATTTTTCAGCAACGCTTCTTATACTTTTTACTCCGAAGCCGTGAAGCTCTTTTTGTTCTTTTGTGGTATCTAAAGCAGAATTTTCTTCAAAAATATTTCCGGAAACCGAATTTGAAACCTCGAAAAGATATTTTCCCTCAAAACTTTTCATGATTACTTCAATCAATCGGCGCCCTTCGGGACATTTTTCGCAGGCTTCCGCGGCGTTGTCTATCATATTGCCAAGCAAGCTGCATATATCAGCTTCGTCAATTTCGGCAGGACTTATATCAACATTGCAGATAACGTTTATTCCCCTCCTTTTTGCATCGCTGAGCTTTGAATTGAGAAGTGAGTTTATTATATCGCTGCCCACGTCTATAAATACTTCGACTCCCGCTATAAGAGAGGCGTTTTTTTGTATAAAATCAAAAATTTCCTCCGTTTTTCCCTCGCTGAGAAGTGTCTGTATAACTCCGTAGGAGTGTTTCATATCATGGCGTATTCTTCGTATCTCATCGTACTGCTTGACGGCGTTTTCGGCGTAATGCTTCCGAAATTCGTTTTGCTGATGAGTGAGCTTTATTTTTTCTCTTTCTTCTTTTTCTTTGTTAAGCCTGACGGTTATATTAAAGCAGATTATTATTATCGCGCAGAAGCACAGAATGACGCAGAACGGTAAAAGCGAGGAGAAATTTTTTTCATTTTCTTTGACAATAAATTTCAGTAAAACAACGGCGATAAAGGAAATTATCAGTATTGACAAAACAAAAAGCCATTCTTTTTTTTCAAGTTTTACCGTATCTCTGCGGGTAAGTCTGAGTATAAGCTCAAAAACAGTCAGATTTATTACCTGTGCCGAAGCGTATATCAAAGGCTCCGAAAAAATATTTTCGGAGTACAGAAATTCATATGTACGGTTAAATATAAGAAATAAAGCGGCGGATATTGCTTCGGACGAAACTATTCCCACAAATACGCAGAGAATGGATGCGTATGCTTTTACATAAGGTTTGGCGGAGGTAAACAGTAAGGAAAAAAGAAAAAAATCGATAAGGCTTCGATGCCTCCGAAAACAGCGATTTTAGCGGTAAGGGCAAGCAAAAGCAAATAAAGAGCCGTTCCCAAAAACAGCTTGAATTTGCCGCCGCGTATATCCAGATCCGAATATTGAAATTTCAGCACGAAGCGGGTACAGATTAAGGCATCGAAAATTTTTATCAGCCGCATTGATACCGCTGTCAGATCGGAAACGTCAAATAATTCGAGGATAGTTTCGGAAGAGGTTTCCCACATTTTTATAACCATTCCTTTCTCTTGAGGAAATTTTTTACAAAGCCGTCTTATGAAATCAAAAATGACGGCTTCCGGTACTATGGCTTGTTTAAAAAATCGGAAACGCCTTCTTTTCGTTCTCAAACGGTCGCTTCCGCGTCAAAAAGTTTCGTGAAACGACGGTTTGACTGCGTTTTTTTCTTGAAGCTAACCGTTTTGGGTCAAATATCCGTCATTTCTTCTATTTTTAAAACAAGCACTTTTGATCAAGGTATAGACAAATAATACGGGTGCTCAAAGTTTTCGGAGGTTTTCCGAATTCTTTCGGCTACTTTGAATCCGTCCATATCGGGTTTTTCATTATTGTGGCAGTAAATGCAATGTTGTGTTGTATATTTTTATATGTATAAAACAATTTCCACAAAAATTTTTTATAACCATTGCAATTTTAAAAAAAATGTGCTATAATTGTAAATAATAGCAAAAACGGATTAAAAATATCGGTATTTACTTTTAATATATTTTTTATATTACGGAGGATTTAGCTTTGGTACGTGTAACTGTCGACCAGAATAAGTGTATAGGCTGTAACGCCTGTGTAAGGGCTTGTCCGGTGCCTTCTGCCAATAAGATGGAAAACGGTAAGGTACAGTGCGTTTACGATGAATGTATTCGATGCGGCGAGTGCATAAAGGCCTGCCCACACGGAGCGAGAGATTATACCGACGATCTCGATGTGCTGCTGGATCTGATGAAGGGAGGAAACGTTTCGGTTATCGTTGCCCCCGCTATTAAATCCGCCTTTGACGGAAGTTGGCGTCATGTACTTAAATGGCTTAAAAATAACGGCGTACGTGAGATTTACGACGGAGCTTTCGGAGCGGATATATGCACATATATGCATATTGAATATTTAAAGTCCCATCCGGGTACTAAAGTTGTATCCCAGCCATGCGCCGCAATAGTGAATTATGCCGAGAAGCATAAAAGCGATTTGCTTCCGAAGCTTTCTCCGGTACAGAGTCCGTTGTTATGTTCCGCAATATACATAAGAAAGTATCTTAAGAATGACGATATTCTTATCGGACTTACTCCTTGTCTTGCCAAGGGGGATGAGTTTGTAAATACCGAAATAATTTCTCATAACGTTACTTTCAGAAAATTAGGAGATTTCTTTAAGGCAAATAAGATAATTTTTGAAAACGGTTACTGTGATTTTGAATTTACGGGAACCCGCGGATATGACGGCGCGTTTTATCCGCTGCCCGGCGGCCTAATGGACTGCCTTAAGGTATATCAGCCCGGTCTCAACATTATGACTTCCGAGGGTGCTTCGAAGGTATATGATGATCTTGATGAATATCTTAAAACACCAACTACGAAGCTTCCCGTAGTTTACGACGTATTGTCCTGTGAATTTGGGTGCAGCTCCGGAGCGGGCTCGAGAGAAAATCTGAGTACTTTCAGCGCAAACGATATTATGACCAGCGCTAAGAGATGGACGGAAAAAAATTCACTTAAAAAACGTCTTCATACCAATCTGTTCAAGACCTTGAAGCTGGAGGATTTTTTAAGGACTTACGAAAACCGCGCCACAACTACGCCTCCTACCGAGAAGGAGTTGGACGAGATATTCAACCGTATGGGAAAATATACCGACGAGGAAAGATCACTGAACTGTCATGCCTGCGGTTACAGCAGCTGCCGTCATATGGCTTTATCCATTCATATCGGCAATAATGTTCCCGAAAACTGCATTGTGTTTGAAAAGAAGAATATCAAAAAGCTTAAGGAAGAAGTTGAACTTGAACACAATCAGCTTTCCGCTTCGGTACAGGAAATCAAGGAAGAACTTAGGATCCTTCAGGAGAAAGTTGGACCTATTGCCACTCATTCCGGTGAAAACAAGGATAAAAATGAGCTTATTGTTGACGAAATGAAGGCGCTTCAGAAGAGTATTCTGAATATCAACCGAGCGGTTGAAGATATTATAGGTTCAGCCGAAAAAATCAGCACCGGAATCGGCGGTTACAATAAAATTCTTAAGGATATCAAGAACATTGCGGAGCAGACCAATATTTTGGCTATTAACGCTTCAATTGAGGCTGCCAACATAGGTGCGGCAGGCAAAGGATTTGCGGTTGTTGCGGACGAGATACGCACTCTGGCGGTGAGATCGGATGAGACCGTTAAGCGCGCAGAAGAGCATACAAAGAACATATCCCGCAATCTTGAAAGCATCAACAGCAGTGTTGAAGATATTGCCAAACGTGTTGAGGGTACGAACGATACCGCCAACGCTACGTTGCAGTCGGTTAACGAGATGAGTGAAAGTACCGCAGATATCAACAACAGTGTTAACGATGTGTTTACGGTTGTGGAGGAGATTCACGCAAGCGTTACAAGTATAACAGGTTAATTTTAATAAATATTTTTTATAATTGATGTCAGATACCCCCGCCTAAGAGACGGGGGTATCTTTTGGTTTACCGGCGGATTCTTAATCCCCGCTTAATCTCTGAATTGCTTAGCAATTCAGGAAGCTTCAATAATACTGATGATCAAAAATTGACATTAAATAAAATCCCTCGACTGAATAAGCCTTGAGGGATTTGTTATTTTATCTTATAAAATTGGTACGTATTCCCGCTTCCCGTTCTGGGAAGGTTATGCCTTTTTCTTTTCCCGCTTCAATGCACTTAAGCAGCCATGCCATATTGTTGGCTAAAGTGCGCATTGTTTGGAGACCTTCTTCGTCCTGCTTTACTTCTTCTGGAGTGTTTCCGTGTACCTGATTCCAGTATTGGGAGGAGACTATGGGCATACAATTTATGGTGAAATATTTGTTTAGTTGGTCGAATGTAGAGGATGCGCCGCCTCTTCGACAGCTTACTATTGCGGCGGCCGGCTTACCCGTCAGCTTGCTTCCGCCGGAATAAAAGGCCCTGTCCATAAATGAAGTTAAGGATCCGCTGGCGGCGGCGTAGTGAACGGGGGAACCGAAAATAAAGCCGTTGGCGGATTCGGCTTTTTCGAGAAATTCCGCTACCTTCTCTGTATTAAAACAGTGTCCGGTTTTTTTGCAGGAGCCGCAGCCTATACAGCCTTGTATGGGTTTATTTCCCAATTGAAATATTTCCGTTTCTAAGCCGTTTTTGATCAGAGCAGATTCGATTTCGGAAAGGGCAGTGTAGGTGCAGCCTTTTTCGCGGGGGCTGCCGTTTATCAGGATTACTTTCATTTTATGTCCTCCTTGGAGTTTTTGTATTGTTTCGATTTAAGGGAACCTCAAGCACTATTCTTTAATCATCCGTATTATTTTGTCTATACCTCGATCAAAGATTAGTATAATATTTATGCGGTAACTAAGGGGGGTTATTCTTCTTCGGTTTCCTCAGCGTCATTTTCTTCTTCCGTCAGAACCTCGTTCTTTTCCTCCAACTCGGCTTCTCTGATATCTTCCTCGCTGGCTTCCTCAACCTGTTCCGTTTCCTGAGTATCGTCGTGCTCCGTTCTGGTAAAGGCCACTACCTTACTGTCGCCGTAAAGTCTCATTACTCTTACTCCGGTGGCATATCTTCCCATTACTCTTATGTCGTTTGCTCTTATTCTTATTATAACACCGTCGGTGTTTATAAGAATAACGTCGTCGTCCGCACCTAACGCTCTTATACCGCAGACAAAGCCTTTTTCCTCGTTCGCTTTGTAGTTCAGTATTCCGAAGCCCCCTCGCTTCTGTACTCTGTAATCTGTAACCTGACAGCGGCGGCCCATGCCCTTGTCGGTTACTGTAAGTATGGTCATATTTTCATCGTAAACCTTGCAGGCGCCTACTATGCTGTCTCCTTCGCGGAGCTTTATAGCTCTTACGCCGTGAGCGGTTCTTCCCATACTCCTGATATCCGTTTCAAGGAAGTTTATTGCCATACCGTTTCTTGTGCCTATCACCACATGACTGTCGCCCTCAGTGAGATAAGCCGCCGCTATTTCGTCGCCGTCATCAAGGCCTACCGCCCTTAAGCCGCCTTTGCGGAGGTTTTTATAATCTGAAAGCGGGGTGCGCTTTATTTTACCCTGTTTGGTTATGCAGATAAAGAATTTGTTTTCTGCGAAATCCGAGGTTTTCATCATAGCCGCTACTCTTTCGCCCTCGGAAAGCTGTAAGATATTGACTACGTTTATTCCTCTGCTTTGTTTTCCGCCTTCTGGTATTTCGTAGCAGCGCAGCTTATACATATTTCCCATATTTGTGACAAAGAGAATATCGTCGTGGCTTGAAGCGACAAAGACGTTTTCTATAAAATCCTCGTCCCTTTGCTTCATTCCGCTTACGCCCTTGCCGCCTCTTTTCTGGGTATTGTATATTTCTATGGGCTGACGTTTGATATAGCCTATGTTGGTGAAAGTGATAACGCTTTCCTCCACGGGGATAAGATCCTCTATATCTACCTCGCCGCTTACGTCCTCTATGCTTGTGCGTCTTTCGTCGCCGTACTTTTTCTTTATTACTTCCAGCTCGTCGGAGATGATTTTAAGCACCTTTCCTTCGTCGGCAAGTATGGCCATATACTCCTTTATCCTGCTCATAAGCTCGGCCAGCTCAGACTCGATTTTTTCCCGCTCCAGACCGGTAAGCTGACCTAAACGCATTTGTACGATAGCGTCGGCTTGTTCGGATGAAAGCCCGATTGTGTGCTCAAAAACAATATCCTTATATTGATCGTCCATGGCACGGTGAAGGAGATTGGACAGATCGGCTTCCTTAAATCGTTCCATCAGCCTTTCCTTGCCTTCTGGAATGCTTTTGCTGGATCGCAGGATAGACACTACCTCGTCTATATTGTCTATGCACAGCATAAAGCCCTGAAGCAGATGGGCTCTTTCCTTGGCCTTTCTCAGGTCGTAATTGGTTCTGCGGCGGATAACCTCTGTCTGGAAGTCGATGTAATTTGTGATAATTTCTTTAAGTGTGAGTATTTTGGGCTGGCCGTCCACCAAGGCAAGCAGGATAACTCCTACCGTGTCCTGAAGCTGGGTATAGTTATACAGCTTATTCAGAACCACGTTTGCGTTGGCGTCTCTTTTAAGCTCCATAACGATTTTCATACCGTTTCTGTCGCTTTCGTCGCGGAGTACGGAGATGCCTTCGATACGCTTGTCCCGCATAAGATTTCCTATATTTTCCAGCAGTCTCGATTTGTTTACCATATAGGGAATTTCTGTGACCACTATTCTGGTATGGGTTTTTTCCTCGACAATTTCCGCTCTTCCTCTTAAAATGATTTTGCCTCTGCCTGTCATATAGGCGCTTCTTATTCCCGCTCTGCCCATAATTATGCCGCCGGTGGGGAAGTCGGGGCCTTTTATTACGGTCATAAGCTGTTCGGGGGGGATATCACGATCGTTTATCACCATATTTATGGCGTCAATGGCTTCTCTTAGATTATGGGGAGGAATATTGGTGGCCATTCCTACGGCTATGCCGGTGCTTCCGTTTACCAGAAGATTGGGAAAGCGGCTGGGGAGTACTTTGGGTTCGGGTATTTTATCGTCATAGTTAGTGCCGAAATCCACCGTATCCTTATTGATATCCGACATCATTTCGCCCGCGATTTTGCTCATTCGGGCTTCGGTATAACGGTAAGCGGCCGGTGGGTCTCCGTCAATGGAACCGAAGTTTCCGTGACCGTCCACAAGGGGATAACGAAGACTGAAATCCTGCGCTAACCTTACCATGGCGTCATATACGGAAGCGTCGCCGTGGGGGTGATATTTACCTAAAACTTCGCCGACGGTATAAGCGCACTTACGGTAGGGGTGTTCGTAGGTATTTCCCGCTTCGTCCATTGTATAAATTATACGTCTGTGTACGGGTTTAAAGCCGTCCCTTACGTCGGGGAGAGCCCTTTGTACTATTACCGACATGGAATATTCAAGGAAGGAATCCCTCATTTCCTTGTCAATGTCAACCTGTATGAGCTTTTCTGTTGAGGTCTGCTGTTCGTCCATTATTTTTTTCCTTTTTGTTGAGATTTGTTTTAGGGCTTGTATACATTAAATACATGCCTCAGATGTTTTTATCTTCAAAGTAGGCTCTTATCTTGTTTATTTGCTCTTCGGCAAGACATCTTTTGGGGAAGATATAGATAAGGGAGCGGTTAAGAAAGAGCAGAAAAAGCTCGTTTGTTTCCATTGAATCCAAAGTATTTGATCGGAGTTCTATTTTTGTTTTATCGTGGGTTATTTTTTGTTCTTCGGGGATTTCCATATCCTGATCCATGGTCATTACTCCGTTTGGGGTTACGGCTACTGTTTCGGTTTCATATTCGGGAAGAATTTCGGTATCTATTACTATCCTTGTATCCTCGAATTTTGCGGAATATTTTTCGTCGCCAAAGCTTTCAAGAGTTTTCATAAGTTTTTTTCTGGCGTAGTAGGGGCGCGCCCATGTGGAGAATATCATGCCGAGGCCTATTACCAATAATATGTAGCCGGGCATATTGCCGTAATTGCCTTCCATTATGCTGTGAACTAAGAAGTCTATGCCGATTGCGGCGGCTATGGAATATACTACGGTAAAAATTATGCTGCGTTTCAGCATATATTTGCGCTGGAAGAGTTTATAGCCCGTTTCTATTTCGGGGAGGGTGTTGGTGTAGTTTATTACAAATTTTTCCATTTGGGTAATGTTGTCCTTTCTCCCGCGGAGGGCTTTTTTGTGGTTTACCGCAATGATGTTTTCAAGCGCAGCTTTAACAATCTGTCGGAATTGCGAAGTAATTCTGAGGTTCAGTACGGATAAAAATTCCCCGCTGAACCGAGAAATAAAGGTATTTTGTCGGCAAGGTTTCCATAAGCGGCAAAGACCATTCGGTTGTTCCAACAGTGGCGCGGCTCAAATTTTCCCGACGAAAAAATTGACAACGCTTTGATTCCATTCGAGACTGCGTTGTGTGTGGTTCGATCGGAATGGGTTTATTTTTTATTATACTGTTTTGATTTGTATAGCATTTAGCGGTTTCCGCCTACAAATAGGATTCCCAATGCAAACAATACGCATACCGCACAGGCTATTACCGCTACGATCACGTCAAATGTTTTGCCTTTTTTAAAAAAAACGGGGATATTAAGCCCACTCACCGCTCCCAATGATAAAAGCATAAATGGGAGCAGTACGCCTATTTCACCGAATCCAAACATTAGTGCGATAAGTGAAAACAGCCACAGTGATACGCAGATTATTCCCGCTACTTTTCTCGCAAAAGCTAATGGGGCTTCTTCGGAAACGTTTTTTATTGCTTCTTCCGCCATTTTTTCCCGGTGTTCCCGCTCTTCGTCGGTTTCCTCGTGAATAGGCTGCATTTCCGATAAGATTTGAATTATTTTTTCGTTTGATCGTTTACTGTTCATTTATTTTACTCCTTTTTGGGCGGGAGTGTTTTTGATATACCATATCAATCTTTAATAGTTAATCTTTGGTTATCCATATTATTTGTCTTTACCTTGACCATAACTTAATATTAAATATCAAGGTTTTCCACATACTGAGCGTTGGTTTCGATAAATTCACGTCTCGGTTCCACCTTGTCACCCATAAGTATGGAAAAGGTGAGATCAGCCTTTGCGGCGTCATCAAGAGTTACCTGAAGCATTGTTCTGGTGTCGGGATTCATTGTGGTTTCCCAGAGCTGGGAGGGATCCATTTCACCTAAGCCTTTGTAGCGCTGAACGTCTACCTTGGAGGAGGTTTCTCCCTGAAGCTCTTTTATATAATCATCTCTTTCGTCGTCCGAGAAGGCATACCTTACCTGCTTGCCTCTGCTTACCTTAAACAGAGGGGGCTGCGCAAGATACACATGACCTTCCTCCACAAGGGGACGCATAAATCTGAAAAAGAAGGTCAGCAGAAGGGTTCTGATATGTGCTCCGTCCACGTCGGCATCGGCCATAATAACCACTCTTCCGTATCTTAGCTTTGTGAGGTCGAAATCGTCTCCGATTCCCGTACCCAAGGCTTTTACCACGGGGATAAGCTTTTCGTTGTTATAAACCTTGTCTACTCTCGCTTTTTCCACGTTGAGCATTTTTCCCCAAAGGGGAAGAATTGCCTGATAGCGGCTGTTTCTGCCCTGCTTTGCGGAGCCTCCCGCCGAGTCTCCCTCGACAATATAAATTTCGGTTTTTTGTATATCCTTGTCGTAGCAGTCCGCCAATTTTCCCGGAAGTCCCGCGCCGTCGGCCGCCGATTTGCGTTTTGCTTCCATGGCTTTTTTTGCCGCGTCCCGCGCCGCCTGCCCGTTTATTGCTTTAATTACTATTGCCTGTGCGGTGTCGGGGTGTTCTTCGAAATAATAGGTCAGCTTTTCGCTTACTATTTTGTACACTATCGGGCCTACCTCAGGATTTCCCAGTTTTCCTTTTGTTTGACCCTCGAATTCGCATTCGGGGAGCTTTACGGAGATAACGGCGTTAATGGCTTCTCTAATGGCTTCTCCGCTTATGGCCGTAAATTCGTCCTTTTTGTCCTCGTCTTTTTTGCTTTTGGACTTCTTTTTCTTTTCGTTTTCCTTTTCCTTGTATTTTTTTACGAAATCGTTAACTACTTTGTTCAGAGCTCTTTTAAAAGCAAGCTCATGGGTGCCGCCGTCTACGGTATGGATATTGTTGGCGAATGATCGGAAGGCCTCGCTGTTGAAATCGGTGTTGTACTGGAATGCTGTTTCTACCATTATATCGTCCATAACGTCTTTTATATAGATTACGTCCGGGTGAAGGCGTTCGGCTCCGCGCTTTTCCTGAAGCCAGTCCACATATTCCACTATTCCGCCGTCGTATTTCAGGCTTTCGCTTCTTTTCTTTCCATCGCTTTCCTCGTCCCTAAGGTCGGAAAGCTCTATTTTTATCCCGCCGTTAAGGAACGCCTGTTCTCTCATACGATCCAGAAGGGTGTCGTAATCGTAATTAACATCGTGGAAGATTTCGCCGTCGGCTTTGAATTTTACCGTGGTGCCGGTTTTGTCGGTGTCGCCGATTATCTTAAGCTGTTCGGTGTATTGTCCTCTGTCGAAGTGCTGGAAATGAATATGCTTTCCGTCGCAAACGGTTAATTCCAGCCATTCGGAAAGGGCGTTTACAACGCTTGCGCCTACGCCGTGGAGTCCGCCCGAAACCTTGTAGCCGCCGCCGCCGAATTTTCCCCCTGCGTGAAGAATAGTATATACGACTGTGGCGGCGCTTATACCTTCCTTGGGGTGAATGCCGGTGGGTATGCCGCGGCCGTTGTCAATTACTTCTATTATGTTTCCGGGAAGGATTTTTATTTTAATTTCGGTACAATAGCCCGCCAAAGCTTCGTCTATGGCGTTGTCCACTATTTCATACACAAGGTGATGAAGTCCGCCGGGGCCTGTGGAGCCAATGTACATACCGGGGCGCTTTCTTACCGCTTCAAGGCCTTCGAGTATCTGTATGTCCTCCGCGCCGTAAGCGTGTTCTACTTTGGTTTCGTCGTTCATCTGTGGTTTCCTTTCATACCAATCTCATTTTAAATTGAAGTAATTTACGCAGTTAAAAATGAGATTGCACCCGAAATACCGATCATTGGTTATCAATATTATTTGTTTTTGGCTTAACCGGAGATTAGTATCAGGCGTTTTTGTAACAGTCCGATTATTTAAGCATTATTATAAATAGTATAGTTTATTATAGCATATTTTTTCTTTTTTTTCAAGTAAAATGAACATTTACGGGGCGGATTTTTGAAAATTTTTGCCTTTTTATAACCGTTTACTGGCGGTAAATTTACAAATATGTGATTTTTCTTGTTTTTTTGAAGCTGTTTGGTGCTTTTTGCGATATTATTTGGGGTTAAAGGGTTTAATGGGGGTAACCGTGAGTCGGCTGCGGGGTAAAGAATGGGGAAAGTGAGTGATACTGTAATCTTTGATCAAGGTATAGAAAAATTATACGAATGATCAAAGATTAGGGCTTAGGGTACAATCCTGAATCAAGTTGTAGATTTGATTCAGGATTGGTATAAAACAAGCAATATTTGTCATGCTCTTTGTTAAAGCAAATGTTTTGATTTGAACTGTGTTCAAAATTGATTTTAAGCGCAGATTTAACAAACCGGCAGGGGTTGTACGTTGCTCAAATCAGTTAGGGCGGTGTACATAAATTAAAAAAATATTTGAGTTTTCATGCAAGAAACAAAAAAAGTCCTTAAGGATACCGAATGTAAGTACTTTACATATTTTTGTTCATATCTATAAATATACCGAACATTAAAGAGAACGACTCGGATTGTGTGCCCAATTTGTCCGATTCGGAAGCAAGCTTTGCGGAAACTCCGTATAGCCAACTGAAATGATCAATTCTTGCTTTGTTCATAAATGATTTTATTAATGAACAAAAAATATTTTTGTTATTCGCTGCTGTTTTTACGGCGGCATAAAGAGAATTGCAAGCTGTCGGGGGACGAGCAGGGGGAAGGTAAAAAGCAGCGTGTTCTTTAGAAGGAAAAGTTTAGAAAAAAGGCTTATAAAGGATGGGTAGATTTTGTAAAAAAATTTTTTTACGCTTGTAGGCTAAATAATATAATTATGTAAAGAAGTTCATTATAAACAAGAATATGAACAATGATATAAATGTGAGGTAAAAGACCTCTATACCAATCTTCGCCCTTTCATATTATTTGTCTATACTTTAACTAAAGTTTAGTATAAGATGATTAAGCATTGGCCGGGATATACGAAAAAAAGATGGATAGAAATGTTTTGATGAGTATCGGCAGTGAAACGGTTACAAACGAGGGAGAATTTGTCCATGTGATTTAAACTTTTTTGTTATTTTGAAATGAGCCTTTTCAAGGGTTTCTTTTTTTGGTATAATAACCTCAGACAGCAGAAAGAGGCAGAAATTATTCTTATGTCTGAGAACTTTTTACCGTTTTAAAGGAATCGCTTCCTGCGGTCGCTCTTTTTATAGAATAATAACCTCAGACAGCGAAAAGAGGAAAAAATTATTTTAATGTATGTTTTTTTCGTATATTTTTTCTTTTTTCGCAACTTTTTTAAAAAAATTACGGTATTATAATTGAGGAGCTTCTTTAACATAAATGTCTCATAAGAAAGGAGTATGCCCAATGAGCAATATTGAAAAATCAAAAAGGATAAGCGACGCAATCGGTGAACTGGAGGAGGATATTGTAATGGAAGCCGACAGGGAAAGAAAGATTTCAGTTGAAAAAAACGAAAACGCAGTATATAATGCGGAAGGGAAGAGGGAAACGCCCGTTACAGTTTCAAAAAAGAAAAAAATACTTATACCTGCCGTTTCGCTTGCTGCTTGCGCCGCCATAACCTTGGGAATAATTTTCGGAGGGGGGAACAAGCCAAATATGCTTGAGCTGCCCGTTTATGCCGAGGTTTTGGCAGAAGCGGAATATCCTTATGCCGCCCCATATCCCGATGAATCCAAAAATATCGAAAGCAGTGAAAGAGAACTGTGGTACGACCAAAGAAAAGAAAGATATGGAATATGGGAAAATATAGATATTTCAGCGTTGAATAATTTTACACAGCGTACTGTTTGTCAATTTATGACGGATTCCAAAGGAACAAATCTTGTTTATTCTCCCGCGAATCTTTTTATGGCGCTTTCCATGTTAGCGGAGCTGACCGACGGGGAAAGCCGCACACAGATACTGGAGCTTACGGGTTTTGACAATATGGAGGGATTAAGGCGGCAGGCGGCAAGCTTATGGAAGGCCCTTTACCGTAACGACGGAGCGACAACCACGGTTCTCGCCAATTCTCTTTGGTTAAACAGCGGTGCGGAATTTAAGGACGATACGATAAAGCGCCTTGCGGACGAATACTTTGCTTCCGTTTATCGCGGCGATTTGGCGGAGGAAAAAACGTTGGAATCAATCAGAAATTGGATAAACGAACAAACGGGCGGGCTTTTAAAAGAAGCGGCGGAAGATTTGACCGTTGATCCCGAAACCGTGATGCTGATTTGCTCTACGCTGTATTTTAAGGCGAGATGGAATAACGAATTTAATCCGGATAAAAATGACCGCAGAATTTTTCACGGGACAAACGGCGAAATTGAGACGGAGTTTATGAACATTGAAACCACTATGTATTTTTTTGGGGAGGACTATACCTCCGTAAATCTTCGTTTTGCCGATGGCGGCGAAATGTGGTTTATTTTGCCCGATGAGGGAAAAACCCTTGACGATCTCTTAAATTCCGGTGAATATATTGAAATGGTAAGCAATCCTTCAAATTGGGAAAATAATCAGTATATCCGAGTAAATGTATCTGTGCCCAAATTTGATGTTTCCTCGGATACGGATATTGCGGAGGGATTAAAGGAACTTGGAGTTAGAGATGTATTTGATATGGGAAGAGCCAATTTTTCTCCGCTTATGAATGATGGGTACGAAATATGGGTGGATAAGGTGCAGCATGCCGCGCGGGTTTCTATTGATGAAGAAGGCTGTACTGCCGCGGCTTTTACCGTTATGATGGCACCTGGCGGGGCGATGGCTCCGGAGGAAGAGATCGATTTCGTGCTGGACAGGCCTTTTGTGTTTATGATAACCTCCGGCAGCGGGGTATTGTTCGCTGGCGCGGTAAATGATCTTAACTGATCATATTTCATTTGCGGAAAGGAAATGAGGAGTTATGGATGACAGAAAGATAGTGGAGCTGTATTTTGCACGGGACGAGTCGGCAATAAGAGAAACGGAAAAAAAGTATTCCTCTTACCTTTTTGTGACCGCTCTAAATATATTGAACAGCCGTGAGGACAGCTCCGAATGTGTAAACGATACTTATTTCAAGGCTTGGAACGCCATGCCGCCTCACGATCCGCCGATCCTTAAATATTTTTTGGGGAAAATAACAAGGGAGCTGTCTGTTGACCGTTTGCGTATGAGGTTCAGCGGAAAGCGGATTGGATCGGAGTATGAGATTTCTCTCGAAGAGTTGGAGGAATGCGTGCCATCACGCTGTTCCGAGGTAGACCCGGAGGACAGGACTGAACTGCTTTCTCTGGCTAAGGTGATAGGGGAGTATTTAAGGGGGCGAAAAAGGGAAGCAAGGATTATTTTTGTAATGAGGTATTATTTTTGCGACAGTATAAAGGCGATTGCTTCTTTCCTTGGGGTGACCGAAAGCAAGGTAAAGAGCAGCTTGTTCAGGACAAGAAAGGGACTGTTGTGCGTGCTTGAGGAGCAGGGATGGGTATTGTGACGTATTTGATTTATGCCGATTATAATTGAACAGGAAAGGTTAATTTTAAATTATTTTGTTTTTTGGGTTTATATATGATTTAAAATAGTATAAGGCGGGAACGGCATAGTTTTGACGTGTCCGCCTTTATTTTTCTCTTTTTATTTTTTTCTTGACTGTAGGGCATAAAAGTGGTATTATAAGAGGTGTTGAAAATGATATGAAAGGAACTGTGTCAATGCTTACCGAGAAAGAAAAAATGCTTAAAGGGGAAATCTACGACCCTACAGACAGCGAGCTTACGGAGCTGCGGATTCGCGCCCACAGACTGTCCCAACAGTATAACTTAGCTATGAGACGGATATTAAGCAGCGGGAGGATATACTTAACCTTCTTTTGCCAAATCGCGGCGAGGGTGCATTTTTGCAGTCGCCGGTTCAGTTTGACTACGGTATATTTACTACCGTAGGTAAAGGATTTTACGCCAACTTTAATTTTACCGTTCTCGATACCTGCCCCATAACCATCGGTGACAATGTTTTCTTCGGGCCTAATTGTTCTTTGTATACTGCCATGCACTCTCTTAATCCCGCCGAAAGAGCTTACAGAAGAAGAGCGGACGGTTCGGTTTATGATCTGGAGTATGGAAAGCCGATAACGATAAGAAATAACTGCTGGATAGCGGGAAGCGTGACGATTTGCGGCGGAGTTACCGTGGGGGACAATTGCGTTATCGGTGCGGGGAGTGTTGTGACAAGAAGCATACCCGCAAACTTTTTTGCGGCGGGAAATCCGTGCAGGGTTATAAGGGAGCTTACCGAGGTAAACGAGACGCCCAATTATTAAGAATTTAAGGATAAAACAAAAATGAATGATACCATTGAAATATACAACAACGATTTTGACGTAGCGGTTATAGGCGCGGGACACGCGGGGGTGGAAGCGGCTCTTGCTTCCGCCAGAACGGGAAATAGGACGGTTCTGTTTACTTTGTCTCTTGACGCCGTCGCCAATATGCCATGCAACCCATGTATAGGAGGATCGGCAAAGGGACAGCTTGTGTGCGAGGTTGACGCGCTGGGGGGCGAAATGGGCAGGGCGGCGGACGCTACTTTTATTCAGTCCCGTATGCTCAACCGCGGTAAGGGACCCGCCGTTCATGCTTTGCGGGTTCAAAGCGACCGTGTTAAATATCACACTTATATGAAGCGTGTTCTTGAGGCACAGGAAAATTTACAGCTTAAGCAGGCGGAAATTGTGGGAATTGTTACCGAAGGCGGAAAGGTAACGGGGGTTAAGTCCCGTCTCGGCGCCGTTTATAACGTGAAAGCCGCCGTTATTGCCACGGGTACCTATCTTGGCGGCAGGATACATATCGGGGAGCTTAATTATCAGAGTGGACCCGACAATGTGCTCCCCGCACTTGAGCTGACAAAGGATCTCGAAGAAAAGGGAATCGCTCTTCGCCGTTTTAAGACGGGTACTCCCGCGCGTGTTCATAAAAGAAGCGTAAATTTTGACCTTATGGAAGTTCAGAACGGGGACGAGCCTATTATTCCCTTTTGCTTTGACAATGAGTTTCCTTTGGAAAACAAGGTAAAGTGTTATGTTACTTACACCAATGAAGAAACGCATAAAATTATTTTGGATAATCTTCATCGTTCTCCCCTGTATGCGGGGCGGATTGAGGGTGTGGGACCTCGTTACTGCCCCAGTATTGAGGATAAAATCGTAAGGTTTAAGGATAAGGAACGGCACCAGCTTTTTGTCGAGCCTATGGGGCTTGATACCGACGAGTGTTATTTACAGGGTATGTCCTCCAGTTTGCCGGAGGACGTTCAGATTAAATTTCTCCGCACCATAAAAGGGCTTGAAAACGTGGAGATAATGCGCCCCGCTTACGCAATCGAGTATGACTGTGCAGATCCTCTTGAGCTTTACGCCACACTTGAATTTAAAAAGATAAAGGGACTGTTCGGCGCCGGGCAGTTCAACGGCACCAGCGGATATGAGGAGGCGGCGGCTCAGGGGCTTGTAGCGGGAATAAACGCCTCATGCTATTGCTGCGGCAGGAAAATGCTGGTGCTTGACCGCAGCTCTTCTTATATAGGTACTCTTATAGACGATCTGGTGACGAAGGGATGCGTAGAGCCTTACCGTATGATGACCAGCCGAAGCGAATACAGGCTTTTGCTGAGACAGGATAATGCTCCCGAAAGATTGGCTGAGATTGGCAGGAGGTTTGGACTTCTTCAGGAGAAAAAGTACAATTTTTTTGTGGAAATGAACGAGAGTGTGGAAAATGAGATTAAGAGAATAAGCAAAACCTCACTTAGGCCTACCTTAGAGCTTAACGCCGCCCTTGAAGCTTTGGGAACGACTCCCATAGCTACCGGTGTGAGGTTTATCGAGCTGTTAAAGCGTCCGCAGACGGATTACAAAACTCTTGCCGCTTTTGACGAGGAGGCTCCTTCTCTTAGTGATGCGCTTATCGCGAAGATTGAAATTAGGGTGAAGTATAAAGGATATATTGACGCCCAGGACGAAAAGGTAAGGCAGATGAAAAAGTTAGAGGAAAAAAAGCTGCCTGTTGACATAGATTATAAGACCGTTAAGGGGTTGAGGCTTGAAGCCCAGGAGAAGCTTAACATGTACAGGCCAATGAATATCGGACAGGCAAGCCGTATAAGCGGGGTTAATCCTGCGGATATTACTGTTTTGCTGCTTTTGCTTGGTGAGTAATATTTTAAATTTCAAAAAGACTTTTCAGCAGGCCGTCTATATATGTTCCACGTGGAACATTGTGTTTTTCAGAAAAAATGTTCCGAAAGGATTTTAACCGATGTCAAAGGATATAAAAGAAAAATTTGCACTTGCCGATATTTCTCTTACCGACGTTCAGATTGAGAAAATGGAGACAATGATTGGCTTTCTTACCGAATACAATAAAAATGTAAATCTTACCGCAATTACCGACAGGGAAGGTATTATAGAAAAGCATCTTCTTGATTCGGCGCTTCCTCTCAAGCTGTATTCCCTTAAGGAAAATGCTGTTTGTTTGGATATAGGGACGGGAGCGGGATTTCCGGCGATTCCTATGATGATTTGCCGTCCCGATTTGAAGTTTGTTTTGCTTGATGCGAGACGTAAGAGAACCGATTATCTTAAGCTTTTGCTTCCCGAATTGGGCGTTTGTGCGCAGGAAATAATTCACGGGAGGGCGGAGGAAGTGGGGCGGTCGGCAAAGTATAAGGGAAGATTTGATATGATAACCGCCCGCGCCGTTTCGGATATCGCCACTCTTTTAAGGTACGCAGCCCCTATGCTTAAGAAGGGCGGAGTGTTTATGGCTATGAGGGGAGCTAAAGACGAACTTGACGGGGAAGTGAAAAAGACCGCGGAAAGGCTTTCACTTTCTTTGGACAGAGAGATTGTGTATAATCTTCCCGGCGGAGACGGGAGAAGATTGATTTTATTTGTAAAGACAAGCTATAGCAATCCAAAAAAAGTTTAAACAAAATTACAACAGTGAAAAAAATACACAAGCTTTGGGGGCGTTGCCCCCCGTCCTTCGGACTCCCTTACTTCCCTTTCGGAGCCCGAAAGGGAAGCGGAAAGGACAATTAGTCGCTTCGCTCCTATTTATCTTTTTATTGGATTGCTATAATATTTTTCAGATTATTGCTGTTTTTTGCCCGAATTGCTTCATAAAAGCTCTTCGGGCACTTTTTTTATTATTCGATATTTTATTCTTTTTTTCTGTTTTGAGCACCGCTAATTAGCTTGCAATCACACGAAGGGTTGGTCATTTGGTCGAATAGGCTTGTATTGCCGCGAAAGTTTCTGCTTGAAAATCTTGTATGGATGTGTAATAATTAAAGCATAGCTTATGTTAACAGATAACAGAACTTTTTATTACAATTCCAAAAAAGGGGACAAAATTATGCCTATATTTCAAAAGCAAGCCGAACGTGTGGTAAGCAATGTGCTTAACATTCCCGTTTCTCTTATAGAACCTAATCCTGCACAGCCGAGAGAGTATTTTGACGATTACGCTCTTACGCAGCTGGCCGTAAGTATTCAGCAGAATGGAATTGTTCAGCCGCTTACCGTGCGTAAGACCGAAGGCGGCGGATATCAGCTTATAGCGGGAGAAAGACGTCTGAGGGCGGCTAAGCTTATAAATCTGGAGTTCGTTCCTTGTATTGTACTGGATAGGGAGGACAAGCAGTCCGCTATTTTGGCGATACTTGAAAATATACAGAGAGCCGACCTAAATTACCTTGAAGAAGCGGCGGCAATCAAAAAGCTGATAGATCACTACGGCCTTACCCAAGAGGACGCCGCCTCAAAGCTTGGAATTGCCCAGTCCACCGTTGCCAACAAACTGAGATTGCTCCGTCTGTCGGAAAACGACAGGAGAATGGTTTTGAAATATGGGCTTAACGAACGTCAGGCGAGAGCGGTTATAAGACTTCCCGAAAGCAAGAGGGAACAGGCGGTAAGGGAAATTTATCTTAGACAGCTTAACAGTACACAGACGGATAAGTATGTTGAGGCACTGCTGGTTGAATATGAGGAAGAGCTTAAACCAAAGCCGAAGATTATTAACAAGACCAATCCGTATACGGTTATCGGCCTTTATATAAACAGCTTCAATAAGACGGTGGAGGCTATGAAATCGGCGGGGATTCACTGTGACCTTGAAAAGCGTCAGACGGAGGAATGTATAGAATATCTCGTAAAAATACCGCTGAAATAACAAGCAAAAAATGTTCCACGTGGAACATTAACATTAAAAAGAAAGGAAAAAACACATATCTGCCGTTTCTGATAAGAATCGGTGGATATGTGTTTTTTTACTTTTTTATTCAAAATAAGAATAATACTTGATACTATATGGGCTGTTGGGAAACAGACGCTTATACAGCTCCACAAAATAATCGTCGGTCATACTCGCCATATAGTCGGCCACCACCTGATTCGGTTCTTCTTCCCCATAATCAAAACGGTCGGTATAATACTTCATTCCTTCTTTGATATAGTTTATATGGTGTTTATAGATAAGCGACTCCTTGTCATTTTTTAAAACGTTCTCCAGTAACTTGTAATAAATGTCCTTAAACATGGGTTTGATTATTTCGTCATATGAGACGTTGGCCTTAGGATTCCGATAAATTTTTTCGTAATTTTCCTTTTTTGCAGTTTTAAGGTCTTCGTATGCCTCTTTGCTCATTCTTATATGATCTTTGCCATAGCTGTTATTTACTATATCAACAACAAGGTTGTTTATCATTTCTGCGTTTTTGCTCCCTATTATATTAGAGGTAAACGGGGTGTTTTCGTCAATTATCTTGGCGGTAACGGCGTCCTGTCGATCTTTTCCCACATAGGCTATTATATCACTTATTCTCACCACACAGCCTTCAAGGGTACAGGGAACAAGTTTTTCTATTGCTTCTCTCCCCATGGTATAACACTTTTCCGACCGCCTGTCAAAATCTTCAAAGTCCTTTACGGGAAATGGTCGGTATTCCTCCAACTCAAGTTCGCCGTTATGGCAAAGCACACCGTCCAATACCTGCAAGCTTATATTTCTTCGATAAAGCAGGTCGAGTACTCTTGCGCTGTGTACATTGTGATTAAAATATCTGCCTGTTTCGGCAAACAAAAGCTCGCTTAAATACCGTTCGCCCGCATGGCCGAACGGAGTGTGGCCTATATCGTGACCCAAGGCTATGGCTTCAATAAGATCAAGATTAAGGTCAAGAAGCCTTCCTATATTTCGTGCAATTCTGGACACCAACTGCACATGAAGGCCGCGCCTTGTGATATCGTCGTTGCAAAAAAATGAAAAAACCTGCGTTTTGTCATTGTAGCGGTTGTATAATGGAAGGTGAAGGATTTTATCTATATCTCTTATGTAGGCCGGGCGGAGAAGAGACGATTTATCACGCTCCGGATCGCGGCGGACGGCTCCACTGTCGTTGGCTTTATAAGGGTTATTTATGTGGTTCACCCGATCGTGTTCTATTTGTTCCTGTATTTCCTTGTTTAATTTACGGTAGCGGAGGGGGGCGGCGGTTTGTGGCATTGTACTTCTCCTTTCCGGTGTGATTAATATAAGTATAGCATAAATCTGAAAAAAATGCAATGGGTGGAAGAAAGGAGTTTAGTGTAAGATAGGTGGCGAAGCAGTCGTTAAATATTATAATATGGCTCCTCCTTTTATCAGTTAATACCAATTTTTAATCAACTTGTAGACTTAGTTAAAGATTGTACACTAATTACTAATATTTATATTCTTATATAATATGTATTATAATTATTATTTTACAGTATACTATTATAAAATAAATTTTAAATAGATATTTATAAATGCAAAAATTTATGTTTCCTCTTTTTGCTTTATATATAAAAAAGCTTCCCGTATTTACAAAAAAGGGAAGCTTTTTTATATATTTGTACAAATCCGATTGTATGTCGCGTTACTTAAGCTCTGAAGTTTCAATCCTGTTAATGGCTCTTTTAAGCTTATATTCCGCGATAAGGTATTCACGGTCTTCTTTTTCGGCCGCTTTAAGTCTTGTTTCGGCGGCTTCTTTTGCCGCCTTTGCGCGGTCTATGTCTATCTCGTCCGCCCATTCGCAGCTTTGAACAAGTACCACGGTTTTTTCCTTACTCACCTTTACTATCCCCTCGGAAACAGCGGCAGTGCGGAAACTGCCGTCTATTTTTACCTTAAGCTTTCCGATGGGGAGGGCGGCTACATAGTCCTCATGTCTTGCCAGGATTCCCTTATCGCCTACGGTGGTTCTGACTATGAGATTTTCTGTTTCGCCGCTGTAAAATTCCTTGTCGGGAGTAAGTATTTGCAGGTTAAAGGGAGTCATAATATTCTCCTCTGTCGATTATAGGTTTATTTCATTGACTTTGCCTTTTCCACGGCTTCTTCAATCGTACCTACGAAAAGGAAAGCGGATTCGGGAAGATCGTCGTGCTTACCTTCCAAAATTTCTTTAAATCCGCGGATAGTTTCCTTAAGGGGCACGTATTTACCTTCCATACCCGTAAATTGCTCCGCAACCGAGAAGGGCTGAGACAGGAAACGCTGGATCTTTCTTGCTCTCGCTACGGTCAGTTTATCTTCGTCGGAAAGCTCATCCATACCCAAAATGGCTATAATATCCTGTAACTCGTTGTATCTCTGCAAAATGCCCTGTACGGCTCTTGCTACCTGATAGTGTTCTTCGCCCACGACTTCGGGAGCAAGTATTCTCGAAGTGGATTCCAGCGGATCAACCGCGGGATAAATGCCCAAAGAGGAAATGGCACGGGAAAGTACCGTAGTTGCGTCCAGATGGGCAAATGTAGTGGCGGGAGCTGGGTCGGTAAGGTCATCCGCAGGAACGTAAACTGCCTGTACCGATGTTATGGAGCCCTTGCTGGTTGAGGTAATTCTTTCCTGCAATGCGCCCATTTCAGTGGCAAGAGTCGGCTGATATCCTACGGCGGAGGGCATACGTCCTAACAGAGCCGAAACCTCGGAGCCCGCCTGAGTGAATCTGAATATGTTGTCAATGAAGAGAAGCACGTCCTGTCCCTCTCTGTCGCGGAAATATTCCGCCATTGTAAGACCGGACAAAGCTACTCTCATTCTCGCTCCGGGAGGCTCGTTCATCTGACCGTAAACCAAGGCGGTTTTATTGATAACTCCCGACTCGTTCATTTCGCGGTAAAGGTCGTTACCCTCACGTGTACGCTCGCCGACGCCGGTAAATACGGAAAGGCCGCCGTGCTGCTTTGCTACGTTGTTGATAAGCTCCATAATAAGTACGGTCTTACCTACGCCCGCACCGCCGAACAGACCGATCTTACCGCCCTTAAGATAAGGGGCGATAAGGTCGACTACCTTGATTCCCGTTTCAAGAACCTCGTTGGAGGCAGCCAGCTCCTCATACTGAGGGGGCTTGCGGTGGATTTCCCAGCGCTCCTTGGTTTCGGGGGTCGGCTTATTGTCTACCGCTTCGCCCAACAGGTTGAAGATACGTCCGAGAGTTTCTTCGCCTACCGGTACGGTTATGGATTTTCCTGTGTCTACTGCCTTTGTTCCGCGTACCAGACCGTCTGTGCTGCCCATAGCTATACAGCGTACAAGATCGTCGCCGATATGCTGAGCCACCTCCACAACAAGCTTTTTACCGTTGTTGTCGATTTCGATGGCGTTAAGCAAGGCAGGCAGGCTGTTCTGCGGAAATTTAATGTCCAGCACTGCGCCGATAATCTGCACCACAGTGCCGATATTTTGTTTGTTTTCTGACATATCCGTAATGCCTTTCTTTTAGTTTCTTATACCAATCTTTTTTAAATTGATGTAAAGCCAAAGTTTAAAAAGGAATTGGTACTATACTGCCGTAAAATTTGAGAGCAGCATTATTGAAGTGCATTTGCGCCGGAAACGATCTCGTTGATTTCATTGGTGATCTTTTCCTGTCTGGCACGGTTGTATTTCAAGCTTAATTCCTCGGTCATTTTTTCGGCGTTGTCCGTAGCGCTTTCCATGGCGTTTCGTCTTGCGGATTGCTCCGAAGCATAAGCGTCGCTTAAAGCGCAGTAAATCAAGCTCATTGTAAATTTAGGTACAATACGGTTGAAAACCGCTTCGGGAGAAGGGTCGTATGTGATAACGCCGGGGATCTCCTCGCTGTCTTCGTCCCTGTAAATAGGCAGAATATCCATGGAAACGGGATTCTGCACCAAGGGGGAAACGAAGGTTGTGTAGAAGATCTTTACCTGATCGACCTCGCCCTTTTTGAACATTTCAATGGCGATAGTGGCAATATCGGAGCAGTCGGCTGTCTTTGCGGTTTCGGCCAGCAGCGGGTATTTTCCCACTATGTCAAAGCCGCGTTTTTCAAAAAACTCTATGGTCTTTTTTCCGATAGCTATGATTTGGGGCTTATCTTCTCCCTTTTCGCCCTCGGAAAGCGCCATTTTAAGCAGGTTTCCGTTATATCCGCCCGCAAGGCCTCTGTCGCCGGCAATAACGATAAACAGGCGTTTTTTTACTTCCCGCTTTTCGGTAAAGGGCGAACTGAAATCCTTTTTAGATTCGGCTATCTCCGTCATCATTTCGTAAAGCTTTTCAAAGTAAGGCCTACCCGATTCGGCTTTTTCCTTGGCTTTTCTCAGCTTACTGGACGAAACCAGCTCCATTGCCTTGGTGATCTGCATGGTTGAGCCTACGCTCTTTATGCGGCGCTTTATCGCCTTCATATTTCCTGATGCCAATTTATCACCTCTTAACAGTATTAGGAAAGTGCGAAGCAGCCTAAGCTGCCTCGGCGCTTGCCCGTTTCTTAGCTTTTAATAGTATTTTTTAAGCGGCAGAACGTTTTCCTTGCAGAAAAAGCAAAGCAGGGAAAACGCCAGATTAAGCGCCGATATTGACAGCGCTACAATGCTTATAGCTAAAGCGGCTTTTTTCATATTTCCGTTCTCCTTTCATGCAGGAAGCTGTTCTTTTAGCTTTCAATAAATATTTTTTTCGTTTAGGGTAAAAAAATGCTTTAATTATGGAATTTTTCAATGGATTTTGGTATGATGACAGTGTTAAAATTTATCAAAACGAACAACCTTTTCGGGATTTTCCTCAATAAAAGATATAACCTTTTCAAGTCCCATTATCGCTCTGTCCTCATCGGAAAAGTATGCGCAGATAATTCCCGTAAGAGTGGTTGCGGCGGTGGTTTGAGAATAGCCGACTATTGCCCATTTTTTATCCTTGCCGTTGCCCATATTTCTTTGTATTTTAAAGAACTTTACATCGGCAAGTTCTTTTCCGTCTGCTCCCATTATCCACATTCTCGAAAACTCCCTTTTATAAAATTACAGACTTCTCACAAAGCTCTCGGTAAACTGCTTAAGCACCGATTTGAGTTTTTCCTCGTTTTCGGCCGAAAGCACCTTTTCGTTCTTTATGCCGTTTGTGATCTCGCTGTGCTTCTCGTTGATTTCCGTCAAAAGCTCTTTTTGGTAGCGGGCGGTTTTATCAACGGGAACGTCGGCAAGATAGTTGTTGATAACGGCGTAAATAATAACAACCTGATCCTGAACGGTAAGAGGTGAGCTTTGGGGCTGCTTAAGCACTTCAACTATACGCTCGCCCTTGGCAAGTCTCGCCTTTGTGTCCGCGTCAAGGTCGGAGCCGAACTGAGAGAACGCCTGTAATTCACGGTACTGTGAATATTCCAGCTTCAGAGAACCGGAAACCTTCTTCATCGCCTTTATCTGAGCATTACCGCCTACACGGGATACCGAGATACCGGGGTTTACGGCGGGTCTTATACCGCTGTTGAAAAGCTCGGTCTCAAGGAATATCTGTCCGTCGGTGATGGAGATAACGTTTGTGGGGATATATGCGGAAACGTCGCCCGCCTGCGTTTCGATGATAGGCAGAGCCGTAAGAGAGCCTCCGCCGTACTCTTCGGTAAGGTTAGCCGCTCTTTCAAGCAGTCTCGAATGGAGATAGAAAACGTCGCCGGGGTAAGCTTCACGTCCGGGGGGTCTTTTAAGGAGCAGGGAGAGGGCGCGGTAAGCTACGGCATGCTTTGACAGGTCGTCGTATACTACTAATACGTCTTTTCCTTTTTCCATAAAGTATTCGCCCATGGCGCATCCGGAATAAGGGGCTATGTACTGAAGGGGCGCCAATTCGGAGGCCGCCGCGGATACCACGATGGTAAAATCCATTGCTCCCGCGGCCTTAAGCTGTTCAACAACGGTAGCCACGGTGGAGGCCTTCTGTCCAATTGCTACGTAAATACAAAGAACTCCGGAATCCTTCTGATTTATGATGGTATCTACGGCTATGGCGGTCTTACCCGTCTGTCTGTCGCCGATAATAAGCTCACGCTGACCTCTTCCTATGGGGATCATACTGTCAATGGCCTTGATACCGGTCTGTAAGGGTACGCTTACGGGTTCGCGGGTGATGATACCGGAAGCTATCTTTTCGATAGGTCTGCGTTCCTCCGTAAGTATCGCTCCCGCGCCGTCTATAGGTTCACCGAGGGGATTTACAACTCTTCCCAAAAGTGCTTCGCCTACGGGTACGGAGATTATTTTTCCGGTGCGCTTAACGGTGGCTCCCTCCTTGATGTCGTCGTCGGAACCCAACATTACCGCACCCACGGAGCTTTGCTCCAAGTTCAGCGCCATACACTGAACGCCGTTTTCAAACTGCAAAAGTTCGTTGATCATGCAGTTTTCCAAGCCGTGGATATTTACTATGCCGTCGCCTACGGTAACTACCGTACCGGTGTCGGTAAGAGAAATTTTGCTGTCAAATTCTTTAATTCGATTTTTAAGTATTCCCGTTATTTCTTCGGGGCGTAATTCCATTTGTGACCTTCCTCCTTTCGGTGGTCTTGCGGAAACTCCTTTCCGCGGGGAATTTTTTAAATAAGCCGCAGTAATTCGGCGGTAAAAGTAAAATCAGGGCGCATGGGTTGTGGATATCGGTTCGTCGGTTTCCGGGGCTTCAGTTACGGATACGGTTTCGGGTTCCGCAGGCGGAGCGACGTCAAAAGAAAAGGAATATATTTTTCTTACAAGCTCCGCTTTTTCCTCCAGCTCGGCTCTCGCTTCGTAGGTAAAGGGGAAATCGCCAATTTTTTCAAGGCGCTCCGCCGTTTCGTCAAGAGGGAGGCCTTTCCCTATATAATCGCTTATCGAGTGTTCGTAAAGCCATTGGGGGGAGTATATTTTTTCCTTATACACCAGAGAGTAGGCGCTGATTTCCGCTTCTTTTCCATTTTTGTCATAGTCGTAGCCGCTGAAAAAGGACTTGCAGTCCTCTTCGGAAACAGTGAACAGCTTTATGCTTTCCGGTTCCCTTATCGGGTTTCCCGCTTTTTTAAGGTAAGCAATTTTATTGTCCATCGCAGTCAAAGCTTCCTCGGTAAAGGGCAGCTCTTTCATTTTTTCAAGGCAGTCTATTGCCTTTTGAAATGGGATTCCCTCGTTGAGATAATCGTCGGGGGTGTGCATATAGACCCACTCGGCGGAATATATCTCATCGCCGTTTGCCAATGCGTATTCGTCCGCAAAGGTTTTGTTTATAAGCTCTTTGTCTCCTGAATAGATTATGTTGATATCCTCAGGGCTTACCGTAAAGTTGTTGACATAATCCGTTTCGGATACGGCTTCAAGGAGCTTTTCCCTGGAAATCTCAAACCTTTCCGCGAAGCTTAACACCGTAATTTGATCCGCATAGGGGTCGAAAAGTCTTTCCTTAAATTTCTCGTCAAACCACCTGTCAAGTTCGTCTTTATCCGCAAGGTTAAGAATCGTTGAATCCAGATTTGAAAAGGTGAGGTTATAGCATCCGCGGAAGCTTCCCAAGACTTCAGGTCCCGAAGGCTCCGGAAAATCAAAGGGGTCGGGCATTTCGGCGAAAAGAGTTTCCGACCTATTCTCTTCCTTTTGACAGGAGGAAAGGACAGACAAAATAAAAGTCAGTGCTAAAAAAAATATAAAAAAATTTTTAAATTTTTTCATTAGCGGGTTCCTTTCCCACCGGGGAATATTTATGCTTTATATCCTTATCCCTTTTTAGCCTATAAGCTGAGAAAAGCTTTCCTTCAAGCCTTCAAGCCTTGTCTTAACACTGCCGTCCATACGGGTATCCCCATAATCCACAACAATGCCGCCCATTATGGATTTGTCCAATTTCTCGGACATAACTATGTTTTTTCCTATTATCTCGGACATCTTCTCCTTAACCTGCTCTTTTTGGGCAGGGGTAAGAGGAAAGGCGGTGGTAACCGTAATCTCCGCTATACCCAATTTCTCGTTGCACAATTCCGAAAAGGCGGTACAGATCTTATCAAATCTGTCCCAGCGCCTTCCTTCGGTAATTACGCAGAGAAAATTGTACACGCATCTTGACAGTTTTTCGCCGAAAGCGTCTTTGATAACCGATATTTTTTCTTCGTTGGATACGGTGGGGGTGTTCATCAGCTTGACAAAGCCTTCGGTGCCGTCTACGGCGGTTTTAACCGAATTCAGCTCGTCTCGCGCCGAGGAAAGATTCTCCCCCTCCTCGTTTATAGCGTCAAAGAGAGCCAAAGAATAGTTTTTTTCAACCGTTCCCGTCATATCAGCCCTCTTTTCCTACGCCGGCAAGAAAACCTTCAATAAGTCCGGCATTGTCCTTTTCGGAGATTTCCTTTTCGCAAACCTTTGAAGCGGCCAGAACAACTACCTCGGAAATCTGATCCTTTACCTCGTTGAGGGCGCGGCGTTTTTCCTGCTCGATGCTTTCCTGAGCCTGCTGCTTCATGCGTGCGGCGTCGGCGTTGGCTTCGGCAATGATTTCCGCTTCCTTGTCGGCGGCTCTTTTGGTTGCCGCCGCAACGATCTGTTCGGCTTCTTCCTTGGATTTAAGAAGCTTTTCGGTATACTCCGCCTTGGTTTGCTCCGCTTCCTTTTTCGCCGCGTCGGCGGCGTCAAAGTCGGCGTTTATCATCTGCTGCCTTTTGTCAAGGATTGCCATTACTTTATTATGTAAAAAGAAACGGTACAGCAGAAAGATTATAAGAGTATTGATCAGCGTAAAGACAATGGTAGAGGGGTTGATATCCACGAAGGAGAGATAGGTTTTACTTTCGGCAAGTAATTCCATATACAATATGATCAGTCCTTTCAACAGAATTTAGTCCACTCTTAGCCAAGCTGACCAATAAAGGGATTGGCAAACATCAACAGGATCGCAATGATCAGAGAGTAAAGACCTGTGGTTTCCGCCAAAGCGTCGCCGATGATCATTGTTCTTGTGATGGCGCCGGAAGCCTCGGGCTGTCTGCCTATAGCCTCAACTGCCTTGCCGCCGCAGAAGCCTTCACCGATACCCGGTCCTAAGCCTGCGATCATGGCTAAACCTGCGCCGATTGCGGAAGCGCCAAGTACGATTGCTTGTTCCATAAGAAAGTTCCTCCTGAAAATTTTTATTTTCTTGTTGTTTTGTTTATGTTAAACCCCTTTAGGGGAAAAACATTCGGGCTTTATCCTATTTTATAAATCATACTTTAGACTATTAGACAAGATAAAATTTTTGAATGATTTAAAATAGTGTTTCGGGTGTGATTTTAATTCAAATTATCGACAATAGATTGAATTAAAATCAGTATTGGGGTAATTATTTCGCCTTTATGACCTGCCGATTAGTCACAATTTGCAATGTTTCTGTATAAATCGACATAGAAGACGAAGTACATGTTCGATACATGCTTTCAGCAAAGCCAAGATTGCGTACAGCGTACTCTAAGTGTATCGAACGTGTTTTTCGCGCCCAAAAGGGCGCGAAAAACACTAATCGCACTCTGCCATTGACACATAGCTCATAGTTAAAGTAACAAATATATAAGCCTGAAGGAAGGATGAGAACAAGTCAAAGTAAAGCGACAACACAGCGGGAAGGCCTATGGCGAAGTTGCCGAGAGCAAAATAGATAAGGCCGCCTATTACAAGACCCGAAACTATGTTGCCGAAGTGACGGAGCGCTTGAGAAAGCGGGTTGGCGATTTCTCCGATTATATTGAAAGGAAGCATAAAGGGCAGGGGATCGATAAAGCTTTTGAAATATCCTTTTACGCCGCCGGTTTTGCCTTTGTTTCGCTGAACAAGCACAAAGGTGATTAAAGCCCATGAAGCTACCACCGAGATGTCGGCCGTTGGGGGACGGAGACCGAGGAGCCCCATAAGGCTGGACAGTATGGAAAAGCAGAAAAGAGCGCCTATGTACGGGGTATATTTCTTATAGCTTACTCCCATAGTGTCATTGACCATTCCGCTGAAAAGTCCAACAATGTACTCGGCAGCCATCTGCCGTCTTGAGGCGGGTTTTACCTTCAGATTACGCCCAAGAACAAAAAACAGCACGCCCAGCAGAATCACAACAAACCATTCCACCACTACCGATTCCGAAAGATGGAAGGTCATACCGAACAGATCAAAGGTTGTCACCTCAAGAGGTCCGTTAACGGTAAATTTTGATTCCGCCAAAAGATTCATTCCCATAAAAAATCACAGCCTTTCTGAAATTAAATATGACTAATTTTTGGTCAAGGTATAGACAAATAATACGGATGACAAAAAATTAGTGTTTAGAGTGCGATTTTTAATCGAGCCAACAGCTTGATTAAAAATCGGTATGAAACGGCAAAGCCGTAAATCCCTGTCATATCTGTTTTATACTAATCTTTGGTCAGGTTATAGACAAAAAAATGTTGACCAAAGATTAGTGCTTCGGGTGTAATCTTTAATTATATTTTCGACTTTGTCTGCAATATGATTGAAGATTAGTATTAAGTGAAATCGTCAAAGCTTTTGCCCTTAAAAGCATATTTGAACATATAGTGAACCTTCGGTATAAAAAGCGGCACAAAAGCGGGAACCGCGTCGATAACGTTCAGCATAAGCCCTATCGCGAGAAGCAGGAAAAGCCCAATATATCTTCCGCCGTAGGACATATTAGCAAAAAACTGTCCTTTTTTTGCGTTTGCCTTTGTAAGAGTGCTTGCCGCCGACATACCCAAAAGGATAAAGTTTCCCGCTGCCAAAAGGTTGCCGAATAAAAGTCCCGTTACGGCTCTCCATGTTATGCCCTCGAAAATGCCGTATACCGCTATTCCCACCATGGCGAATCCGTTTATTATCAGCGCCGTGGGCAGCATATCACGTAATTCCTCAAAGGCGGGGTTTTTCGGTTTGCGCTTCATTATATATCAATCCTTTTAAATCAATCATCGTAATAGTCGTGATCTTTTGTATCGTGATGTATCTCCGATATTTTGGGAACATTGGGTTTTCCGTATTTTTTGGTTAGCTTTAAAAGATAACTTCCAACAGAAGATATCATGGTTATGATTCCCAAGGCAATAAATATCGGCATCAGCCATTGAGGCAGGGAAAATCTTTCCACCAGCCACGCGCCGCCCCAGATGAAGAGCAGCAAAGGCAGAATTACCATAAATCCTATTTGGCTCGCAACCGCATATACCGAAAAGGGATTATCCCTTTTTTCGCCTTTTCCTTTTTCTTCCGTCATCAGCCCACCAGCTCCGTCAGCTTCCATTGTCCGTTTTCGGAAACCAATTTAACTTCTTTATCCACGTCGCTGCCGGAAGCGTCCTTTAAAGTGACTTTGACATTGCACTCGGTTTCGGAAACAGGGGTGCAGAGAAAGTGTACGTCCGCCCAGGAAAGGCCTTCGTCCTCGCTTGGTACGAACTCGGAGGAAAGACCCAAAGCGCCCGTATCGTCAACGCCGTAAACGGGACCGTTTCCAAAGGGGTCGGTAAGCAGCTTTTCGGCCGTCTTTTCGGTATATATTTCTTTTATATAATTGCTGAAATCTTCAAAATTATTAAATTCGTCGCTTACGCAGGTATAGAAACCGTCTTCGGGCAGGTTTCCGTAAGGCTCGTCTTCGTGAGTCATTCCGCGGGTAAGATACTGGAATACCTTATAATTTTTTGGGAGCAGGTCATAGGCTGCCTGCTGTGTGGCGTCTACCAACTCCTGCGTTGCTTGAAACTCGGTTGAATTGGGTTCTGCGGAAGTTGTTCCTGTTTCATCGTCGGAGCCGGTAGTTTTAATCAGAAATATTATCGCGACTACCGCCAATATTACCGCCGCTAAGGTTATAATAAGCGAAGCTGCGTTTATTCCGTTTTTCTTTTTCTTTTTTGTTGCCATTATACTGTTGTACTCCTCTTTATAGGCATTTAGAAACTGTTTCAATAGGAATTGGCGCACGTCTTTTCGGCATATTTTGCCGCTGACTGCGTTAAAAACCCTTGACGGGCGACAGCCCGCCTGCGGATTTTTGCCTTGTCAGCAACAAAATATGCTCGAAAATCCGCACACCATTCCTATTGGAACAGTTTCTTATTCTGAAAATTTCCGTATAACCGCGGAATTGCTTTGCGATTCCGGCAGCTTGTAAAAGCTGCGCCGTAACGGTTCGGCGTGTGCCGACTTATTTATTTTATCAAAGAGTTGCAGTAATATTATATAATATTTATTGAAAAAATGCAAGGGTTAGGATAAAATTTTCGCAAATTCTTACAAAAAAGAAAAGTTTTTGTTATACCCACACATTTTTTTGACAGCTTTGTTAACAATAAATGAAGCAAAATTTTTTCAAACGGAAAGGAATAACAAAATGTCTCGGAAAAATTTTACAAATACCGCCGTAAGGGGAACGATCTTTTTAAAGAGTTTAAAAAAGACGGAAAAGCTTCTCCGCGGGGATAAGATATTAAACGAAAATCATCTTTTTGAAAGGGAAATAAAAGGGCTTATAAAAGCTGCCCCCTATATGTATTTTACCTTAAAGGAAAGCAATAAGGAAACCGCTGACGAAAGTCTTCCCGCGTTGGGGGAAGAGGTTTCCGAGCTTAAAGACATAAATGATAAAACGGTTTCCGAGCTTATATATACCTTATCGCAGACCCGCTATGTAAGCGAGGAGGAACTGAGCAGTCTTATATGGCAGGCGAAGCTTTGCGTTGTTCTTAAGGCGGCTTCGGACAGGGAGGAGCCTAATATTTATCTTGATAAAATGTACAAGATAAAGGATTTGGACGAAAACGCCTTAGAGGAGCTAAGTCCGCTTCATCGGGCTTTTTTGTTCGACGAGGTATACGTAAAGTCTTCAAGGGAAACCAGAAAAGAATACCGCGCCAGAACCGCTCTTATTTCAAGGCTTACCGGCATAGAGGAAAGGCAGTACACCTCCGAGATAACCAAAAGAGCTTTACTGGACGATTTTCATATAGGACAGGTTATTGAAGAGGATTACCGTAACATTTACCCTTTCGGTAACGCGATGGCTTATGTGTGGATACAGATTGGCGCCGCTTTTGCTTTGGCGGTAATAACGGGACTTTTTACAAGGCTTTGGGTAATACCGATAAGCTTCCTGCCGTTATGGGGAGCGGTAAAATCGGTTTCCGACCTGATAATGTCGCGTTTTGCCCGCTCTCACCCGCTTCCGAGGATAGAAATAGGGGAGAAGCTGCCGGAGGAGGGGCTTACCCTATGCGTTATGTCCGCGCTTGTTGCCGACAAGGAAGGGTTAAGGGACGCGCTTCTGAGGCTTAAAACCGCCGAGCTTAAAAATCCCGCCGAAGGAATTTTTTTCTGTCTCCTCTGCGATCTTTCTCCCGCCGACAGCGAGGTTAAGGCGGAGGACGAAAAGCTTTTTGCGGAGGGGGAAGAGCTTAAAAATCTCATTTTCCCCGAATGCGCCGTTATTTTCCGAAAAAGAGTATACTCCAAAACCATGAGAAAATATCAGGGCTTTGACAGAAAAAGGGGAGCGATTGAAGAGTTGGTGAAATACCTTTGCGGAGGCGAGGAAGGATTTTATCGGGTTTTGGGGGATATTTCCCGGTTAAGAGAATGCAGGTTTATCGCCGCTTTGGATCTTGATACCGTGCCGCTTATGGACAGCATAAAGGAACTGACCGCCATTGCGCTTCACCCTTTAAATAAGGATTTCGGCATATTCGCCCCGCGCTGCACCTCGACTCTCGGTTCCACGCTGAAAACGCCATTTGCCCGCGCCATGGCGGGAAACGGGGGAGTAAGCTGCGTTTCCGCTTATGACAGCTTTGGGGGAGAATTTTACTTTGATCTTTTCGGAGAGGGAATATTCTGCGGAAAAGGGCTGATACGTAAAGAAGCTTTTTTAAAGGACTGCTGCGATAAATTCCGACCCGAAAGGGTACTGTCCCACGATATCTTGGAGGGTGGGCTTACGGGAGTGGCTTATGCGGGGGACGTGGAGTTTTCCGACAGCTTTCCTCCCTCCTCGAAGGCTTATTTTAAAAGAGCCCACCGCTGGATAAGGGGGGACTTTCAGAATTTCAGGCATATGTTCAGAAAAGACTTTTCGTCCCTCACAAAGTTTAAGCTTTTCGACAATATAAGGCGCGGGCTTCATCCCGTTTTATGTCTCGCCTTATTGTTTCTGTCCTGTTTTGTGAGAAACGGTTTTATTCTGAGCTTTTCCGCCTATTTGTCACTGCTTTTGCCCTTCATTCCGCCGCTGGTATCCTCTGCGGTGAGGGGGCTTTATTTTGGCGTAAAAAGGCGTTTTTATTCGCCGATAGTCAGCGAGGTTAAGCAGCTTGCTTCCAAGGCGGTGCTGGAGGTTATGACGTTGTCGAAGGCGGCGCTTGTGTCGTTGGACGCGCTGGTAAAGACTATGTGGCGTAATCTGGTTTCAAAGCGAAATCTTTTACAGTGGACTACCAGCGGTTTTTTTGAAAAAACCGCGTTTATGGGGGGATTCTGGCATCTTTTGCCCGCATTTCTCGTGTCCGCCTTTCTTATGGTTTTGTGTATTTATCGGGGGGAATACTCTGTTTTTCCCGCCGCTCTGCTGATGTGTTCGGCTCTGCCGTTTTTCATATATGCGGACAAGCCCAGGAGCAGCTTTACCCCCTCGCTGAACGAAGTGGCAAATAAGGAGCTTTTGCTTCAGACGGAAAAAATGTGGAGCTTTTATAAGGATCATATCGGCTCCGACACCTCATGGCTTCCTCCCGACAATGTTCAGTACAAGCCGGTTTACCGCGTATGCCCCCGAACATCGCCCACCAATGTGGGAATGTATCTTTTGTCGGCTGCGGCGGTGTACGAATTGGGTATAATAACGGGAGAAGAGTTTACGGGGCTTCTGGAAAAGACAGTGGAATCGATCGAGAAGCTGCCCAAATGGCGTGGAAATCTTTACAACTGGTACGATTTAAAGAGTCTTAAGCCGGTATCGGGTTTTGTGTCATCGGTTGACAGCGGAAACTTTTTTTGCTGTCTTATAGCGGTAAAGGAGTGCTTAAGGGTAAACGGGCTTTCTTCTTCCCTTAAGCAAAGGATTGATCTTATAATAAACGCCACAAGGCTTTCCGAATTCTATCGGGAAAGAAACAAGCTTTTCAGTATAGGCTACGACACCGAAAAGGATCAGCTTTCTCATCACAATTACGATATGCTGATGTCGGAGGCAAGGCTTTTAAGCTATGCCGCAATCGCCACGGGACAGGCACCCAAGGAGCACTGGCGGGCGCTTTCCAGAACCATGTCGAGAAGCGGCGCCTATGCGGGAGCGGTGGCGTGGACGGGAACAATGTTTGAGTTTTTTATGCCCGAACTTTTAATTACCTCAAAGGAGGGAAGTATGTGTTATGAGGCATTGAAATACGCTTTTCACTGTCAGAAGCGAAGGCACACGCCCTTCGGTATTTCCGAAAGCGGCTATTACGCCTTTGACAGCGAGCTTAACTATCAGTACAAGGCTCATGGGGTGCAGAAAACCGCCCTGAAGGGGGGAATGGACAGCGAGTGCGTCATAAGCCCTTATTCAAGCTATCTGACGTTGTCTATGGAGCCTTTGGAAAGCTGGAACAATCTGTGCAGACTTGAAAAAGAAGGAGCTTTAGATTCTAAATACGGTTTTTATGAAGCTGTGGATTATACAAGGCGGCGCGTGGGAAGAAAGGCTGCGGTTATACAAAGCCATATGGCTCACCATGTGGGAATGAGCATAGCGGGCGCCGCAAATCTTTTAAAGGACAATATCTGCTCCAAACTGTTTTTAAGCGACGAAAGGATAAAAAGAGCAGAGGAGCTTTCGGAGGAAAAAGTAATGGCAGGAGAAAAAATATTGAATTCCGATCCGAACCGGATTGAGGAAAGATTCCCCAAGGAAAAAGAGGAGATCAAGGAACAGAGGCTTTTCTGTTCTCCGATAAATCCTCTCAGCGGGGGCAGCCTTTCGCTGTTTACTTCCGCCAACGGTATGTTTAAGGGTGTTTATAAGGGAGTGAGCACGGTAAACGGCTGTACGGATTCCCGCAGCTATATTGACCGTCCCCATGGGGCTTTTTACGGTTTTTGCGACGGAAGCGAAATATATCCCTTCTTTTATCACCCTAAGTTTAAAATTAAGCCATCAACGGTTTTTTCCGAAAGGGAGACGGTGTACAAGAGCGAGGAAAAAGGCCTGATTCTTGAAATGAGGGTAAGGGCGGAGCAGAACGCGGAAATACGCACCTTTGGCGCAAAAAACAAAAGCCGTACGAAAAAACAGCTAACCCTGTGTCTTTACAGCGAGCCTACTTTGGCGGCGGAAGCGGATTATTCCGCTCATCCGATGTTTATGGATCTGTTCTTGAAAATAGAGTATGACAAAGAGAACAAGCTTTTTGTCTTTTACCGCAAGGAAAGAGACGGAAACAAGGTAACGGCCTGCGCCGCGGGTTTTTCGGAGGAGGACGCGGATTTCACCTATTGTTTTTCCAAGGAGGCGTGTCTCGGCTCTTCCCCGTTTTCGTTCTTTGATAAGGCGCTTTTAAGAGAATGCTATGACCGCGCCATTCCTTCGCCCTGCCTTTTCGTGAAAGACGATATGACGGTTGACGCGGGGGAGACAAAGAACCTCACCTTCTTTTACTGCTACGCCGACAGCACGGAGGAAGCAAAAAAGGCGGCCTTAAGGTTAAGGAGCAAGGGCGTGGAGCTTAAGGAAAACTTTGCGCCTTCGCCTTTATCCCTGTCAACCGTTCACGGGCGTATCGCTTCGCTTACCCTGCCCGCCCTGCTTTACGGCGAAACCGAGGAGGAAACGATTCTTAACGCAAGAAAGGAAAACCGTCTCGGCAAAAACGCTTTATGGGGGTATTCAATATCGGGAGACTATCCTTTGCTTATCGCGAAAGCGGAAGAAATAAAAACAATGGTGCTGTTAAAACAGGGACTTGACCGCTGCGGGGTAAAGTCGGAGCTTATAATATTGTGTGAAAACGGGTTGGAAAAGAGCGCGGCGGAAGGGGAACTGATGGGTCTTGGACGGGCGTTTTTAAAATCAGAGTTTACCCCCGAAATACTGACGCTTATATATGCACTTTCGGCGAGAACCGAATTAAAAAACGCCGTTTTATGGCAGGAAAACCGGAAAATGGAGCAGAGGGCGATGCTGAAAATAAGGCATTGCTCCCACAAAAAAGAGGAAAGCCGTTTTACCGACGAGGGATATATCATAAACGGAGAAGAGAATATACGCTGCAATATACTTTCAAATTCGCGATTCGGTACCCTTTTGTCGCAAAACAGTCTCGGTTTTACCTGGGCTTTGAACAGCAGGGAAAACAAGCTTACCCCATGGGAAAACGACCCCATATCGGATAACGGAAACGAAATGTTGCTTTTAAAAAATGGGAACGCACTATACGATATTATAAGAGGAAGTCTGGCTGAATTTACTCCACAGTACTGCTCTTATAAGGGGCAGGCGGGGTGTATCGAATCGGAAACGTCGGTTAAGGTATACTCCAAAGGACTGGGAAAGGAGCTTACCGTCAGTCTTTTAAACACATCGGACAGCGAACAGAAGCTTGATCTCATTTATAAAATAACGCCCGTTTTGGGGGACAGGGTAAACGGTTCCATGCCCGTGGCTGAGACGGAAAACGGCGCGCTGATAATTACCAATTCCCAAAACCTCAATTATAGCGGCGCGGCGGTGATTTATTGCAGTAAAAAAGCGCGTTATTCCTTTTCCGAGGAGGAGATAAGAAGCGGGGACTTTTCAAGGTGCGGAGAGGAAACGGTTCGGGTAAACGCGGAAACGGTCGGGGTTATAGTGCCGATTGTACTGCCGCCGAGGGAAAAGCTGAGGATACGTTATATTTTAGGTTACTGCGAAAACAGAGCCGAAGCGGCAAATTCGGTAAAGGCACTTGAAGGCACGCCCTGCGGAGTAACTTATGAAAACAGCATTGAAATATCCACTCCCGACGGGAACTTAAATAAGCTTTTCAACACATGGCTGCCCCATCAGGCATTGTCCTGCCGTATCTGGGGAAGGACGGGCTTTTTTCAGAACGGCGGGGGCTTCGGGTTCAGGGATCAGATTCAGGACTGTCTTGCCATAATGTATCTTTCGCCGAGGATTGCACTTGAGCATATTTTACGCTGTTGTCAAAACCAGTTTCCGGAGGGCGACGTTCTGCACTGGTGGCACGAATTTACCTGCGGTAATATGAGTAAAAAGGTGGGGGTTAGGACGAGATGCAGCGATGATCTTTTGTGGCTTCCCTATGCCGCCTGCGAATACGCGGAGGTGTTCGCGGGTACGGAGGGGGACGGCATGGGCGGCGATTTCTGGAGTATGGAGACGGAATATTGTACCGGGCCGCAGCTTCCCGATGATAAAAGCGAGCTATTTATGGAGGTGTCGGGAAACGGGGGGAAGGAAAGCGTATTCGAACACTGTAAAAAGGCTATGGAAAAAGGCTTTGTGAAAGGCAAAAACGGGCTTCTCAAAATGGGAAGCGGCGACTGGAACGACGGGTACAACCGAGTTGGGGCTGAAGGAAACGGAGAAAGCGTCTGGCTTTCCATGTTCTATATTATCTGCGGAAGAAAATTCGCTCCCGTAGCGAGGGAAAGAGGTGAAGGAGCATATGCGGAAGAGCTGGAAAAGAACATTGCCGATTTATGCGTCGCGATAGAGGAAAACGCCTGGGACGGGGATCATTATCTGAGGGCGTTTTATGACGATGGGGAAAAAATGGGCTCCGATGAGAGCGAGGCGTGCAAGATTGATCTTTTGCCGCAAGCTTTTGCCGCCCTTTGCGGTCTTCCCGATACCAAGAGAGTCGTTACCGCTTCAAATACTGCCTGGGAACAGTTAGTGGACAAGAAAAACGGGATAATAAAGCTGTTTACCCCTCCCTTTGACAATGCTTCCGAAAGCGGACGGGATCCTGGGTATGTCAGGTCATATCCCATAGGCGTAAGGGAAAACGGCGGACAATATACGCACGGGGCGGTATGGTACTGTATTTCCTGCTTTGAACTGGGGCAGAATAAGAGGGGATTCGAGCTGCTTAATATGCTGAATCCTTCCTATAAGGACGGGAAATTCGGAAGGGAGCCTTATTTTATGACAGCCGACATTTATACCAATCCTCACTGTTACGGACGCGGGGGCTGGTCCATGTATACGGGGGCGGCGGGCTGGTATTGGAAATGTATTTTCGAGGGGCTGTTCGGGGTTAAGGTAAGAGGGAACACCGTAAGCTTTGCGCCGAGGCTGCCGGCGGAATTTGACGGGGCTTCGGTAAGGATTAAGATTAACGGGGGAGAAATTAACGCGACCTTCAGGTATAAAGGGAAAGGGGAGAACGAGGTTAAAGTCGGATTGGAAAAAGGCGTTGTAAAGGAGGTGGAGGTGGGATTTTAATACTACTCTTCAGTCAAGATATAAGTCAACACCGCGCAAAGACCGCGCTGCGCGCTTTGCCGCGCATACGCTTGCATCTTTTCCGTCATTTTTGCCCAAAACTCCTTGAAATACGCCGGTATTCCTGCGTCGTTTTGGACAATCTTACGAAAAAGCCGGCTGCGCGACTTCACGACAATTTTTGTGCGGTTTTGCCATAAAAAAGAAAGGAAAGAAAAATTATGACCATACCGGAAAAAGACAACGAAATCCCTTTGGGCTTCAGTATGGCGCTATCCAAAAACAACGACGCCATGAGTTACTTTTCCACACTCACTCCCGCTCACAGACGGGAGGTTATTGCGCACACCCATACCATACGGTCCAAAGAGGAAATGGAGAAGTTTGTCTCGGAGCTTGATAAGACTAAGTGGATTTAATGATGTTAATCAATTAAAAATTATAGCAGTACAAGTAAATAACACGACCTATATCGGTAAGACCAAATCGCGCGCAGCAAGGCGGACGACGAAAACGGGCAGCTTGCGCAATAAGCCCGGTGAGGAGGACAACTCGGCTATGCGTGATTTGAATTGCCGATATGTGTTGCTGTATTTTCTTTTATTGTTATAGTGTGAATCACTAAATTTTTTGTAAGGGGCAGGGAGAAAATTCAAAAATAAAAGGAGCGGACATAGAGAGCGATTCATATAAACAGTAATACCAATCTTTAATTAAGTTTGCAGACTCGGTTAAAGATTGGTATTACTTATTTACAATATTTTAAAAATAATCATTTTTTGAAAAAACATTTAACACTGTCGAAATACTTGAAATACGCGTATATTCCTGCGGCTTTCTTCTTCGTCTTTCGACAGTCGTTCGGCACATAAAATCTTCAAGAGTTAATTGTGAGAGTAATACAGGGAAATTCAAAAAATCGTCCTCGGTAAAACCGAGGACGATTTTTAAAATGATGTGGTTGGGGCGGAAGGATTTGAACCCTCGAAATGGTGGAGTCAGAGTCCACTGCCTTACCACTTGGCGACGCCCCAATTTTTATGACCTTATAATATTATCATATTTTAGAGAATTTGTCAATACCTTTTTTAAAAAAATCTGATTTATTCTTTTATTATTTATTATAAAGAAAATATCAGTAAAAATCTGCTGTAAAGCATTTTCATTCCCACAGCTAAAACGCGGCCATAAATTTTACACAGCTTCCGCAGATAACTACGGCTGATTGCTCCAATAACCGTTTTATACAAATTTGCAAGTTTTGGTACGCCTAATAGGATAAGTCATTTTTGAAAATTTTATTTCTTAATGTTAAGAACTGCAATTATTTTTTCAACCGTCTGTTCACAGCTTTTACCCTCGCAGTTTATTTTTATGTCCGCATATTTGTTGTACAGCGGCTCCCGCTCCTTGTATATTTCCTCCAGTCCCTCGCCGCGACGGCAGGCAATGCCTCTTGTTTTGATATTGGAAAGACGGGAGCGAATATCATATAAGGGCAGTTCAAGATAGACGCAGATACCGTTGCGTTTTAAATGGCGCATTCCCTTTTCGCAAAAGACGGCGCTTCCTCCGGTTGCAATCACTGTGTCAGATTCGCAGGTCACGGACAACAAAGCGCTGTTTTCGTATTCCTTAAATTTTTCAAGGCCGTTTATGTCAATCAGGTGCTGAAGGGTACATTTTTGTTTAAGCTGGATAATGAGGTCGGTATCCGTAAAATCCGCACCTAAAGTCTTGGCCAGAAGCACGCCTGCGGTGCTTTTGCCGCACCCCGGCATTCCTATTAGTATAATATTTCTCATATATATTCTTTTATATTCTTTCGTTTTCCGATATTTTTTTGCGATCAGGCTGCACTTGAAGTTCCACAGAATGCTTACATAAAACCAATATATGGGGTTTATGGTGCATTCCGCCTATAAAAAAACAAAATTTGCCGCCGATTTAATCGGTTTGAGTGATAAAACAAGTTAAAAACTTAACGGGTTTCGTCTGAATTTACTCGATATTTTCAGCTTAATACCAACCGGGTATTACTGTCTGATAATTATCCAAATCGGCAGCCATTTTTCCCGCTCTGATTATTGCAATGGCCTTTTCCTCTTCCGTGGAAGCGGCGTCAATATCGGATAAGGCCCTTTCCGTACAATAATATGCAAGCAGCTCAAAGAAATCCGATGGCGGCGCGCCGTCAAACATACCCTTAAGTACGCCTTTCATAAAAGGCAGACTGTAACTGTCCTGAAGAGAAATGAGATCCTTTATCGGATCGCCCCAGTAAGGATCCTCCAAGGGGAACATACCCACATTAAGACCCTTGTCAATAAACAGCGTATTGGCGGAAAAGTCACCGTGGAGAGCATTCACCGGACGTTTATCGGCAATGTCAAAACGCTTTTTCATAAAGCTTGCGGCTTCCTTGAAGCCGGGATACTTTACGCCTTTTTCTTCAAGCTTGGTGAGCAGCAGAAAAATATCCTCCTTCGGTTTTCTCGGAGTTGCATTTCCGATCGGGGTAATCATGTGAAATTTTTTCAGTTGTTTTCCCGCTTCAATGCCAAGCTCGTGCTGCTGCGGTACATAAAGTGTGGGTAACTGTCTCGCCAGATTGTCCCCGCCAAAAAAAATATAAATGCTGTACACCCTGGTCTCGTCGGCATATGGACCCACTTCAACGGGATAAGAAACATATACTCCATGCTCCCCGAAAGCGCGGTCGGCGAATTCGGCAATCTCGCCTTCGCGGTCGAAATGGGAAATATCGTCCGTTTTCATAAGCAGCTTTTTACCGTCTGCGGCGGTAATCATATATAGCCGCCTTAAAGGAGAAACCGGAGGCTGCTTCCTCGGCGGAATGGCAATAACGCCCGTTTTATGCTTGCCCGCCTCGGGTATGTATCTTGTTTCGGGATAAAAGCGTTCTATCTTAAGCCATTTTCCATAGCCTTCTATGTCGGATAATTCCTGCAATTCGTCCTGTGTCAGTCCGTTAATCTCCAAGTTTATATCATTCCTTTCCTTCGGAGGTGTCTCCCAAATTATTTTTGTCCGAAATCACACTGTCCTCCAGCAGCTTATGAGCTTTTTTCGCTTGACTGAACTGTTTGCTGTGGGGAATGTGATATGCCTTTCCGTCTTTTATAAAATTTGAGCCTATCTGATGGTAGTGAAAAGGTACATTGTCGTGTTTGCAGGCTCTGAAAATATTTTCCACCCACTCCCATTTACAAGGACGGGCTTCGATCCCGCTTTCTCCGCCAACGCTTACGGTATCTATCCCGTCAAGTCTTCCGTAAAGCTGTAAATTCTCCAGCAGCGGAGAACAAAAAATCAGCCTGTACCTTACGGGAAAACTTTTAAATATGGGCAGCCGTTCCTCCACCGCTCTCTGATTTTCCATGGTACAGGCAATGGCAACGTTGTCGTAGCCGTTGCCCCAATCGGCGGGCAGCCTTTCACGCGCTTCCTTTATTCTTTTTGTGGCAATACAAAACTGAAGGTCGGGACGCGACTTCATAATTTTCCACGCGTCCTCCCTCCAACAGTCGGCATCCTCTATAAAAAAGTCGCTTGTCATACAGGCAAATACCACTCCGTTTTCGGGAGCAAGCTTATAACCTCCGTATCTGTTTTTTCTGAGAGGAAGGTCAAAGTCTGCGGTTTTTCGCACTATAAAACTGTCCTCTTTTCCGTGGGAGCTGTCGATACGGTATACGTAACAGTTTTTGCAGCCCTCACTGTACTTGTGACAGCCGTGCCATAAATTCCAGTTGGCCATAATAATATTTATCCGGTCTTTTCGGTTTTGAAACCGTCTTTACAAAATTTGTGCATAAATTTGCCAAAAACACGCGCAATATTCTTATTAAATGAGTTTTTTAAAGTTCTTTGGCTATTTCCTTAAGATATTCTTTAAATTCTTTGCCGATTTCCCGATGCTTCAGTCCAACCTCAACAACTGCCTTAAGTATTCCCAGCTTATTTCCCATATCGTATCTGACGCCGGTAAAGTCCACACCTAACATACCCTCGCTGACTGCCAACTGCTTCATAGCGTCAGTAAGCTGGTACTCTCCGTTTGCTCCCGTAGGGAGATTTTCCAGTATATCAAAAATATTGGGCGGCAAAACGCATCTACCGAGAATCGAAAAGTGGGAAAAAATCTGATCCGCCGCAGGCTTTTCTATCATATCGTCAACGTCGTAAACATTATCCTTTTTCGGCTTTACCTTAAGGCTAGAATAACGCATTACCATTTCACTTGGCACCTGTTTCATAGCTACGGCGCCTTTCCCGTATTCCTCATAAGCGCGGCATACCTGAGCCGTGGCGGGATCGTCGCCTATTATTACGTCGTCGCCGTATAGCACCACAAACGGCTCATCCCCCACAAAACCTTTTGCAGACATAACCGCGTCTCCCGTACCCTTCATTTCCTGCTGACGCACAAACTGTATCTTAGCTAATTTGGATATACCCTCCAATTGATGATAAAGCTCATTTTTCCCCGAATTTATAAGTTGTCTTTCTAAATCGGGAGAGCGGTCGAAATAATCTTCCACCGCCGTCTTGCCTCGGCTGATTACTATTAAAATGTCCTTTATTCCGGCTCTCGATACCTCGTCGACAATATAATGTATTGCGGGCTTGTCCACTATTGTGAGCATTTCCTTGGGGATTGATTTTGTGGCGGGAAGCACTCGCGTGCCGTATCCGGCGGCCAATATAACCGCCTTTTTCACTTTCATATGTCAAAATCCTTTCTTACATTTAAAACATAAGCACAACCAGATTCATTTACACGGATTTGTAGGCTCTGCTATAATATAATTTTCAAAACACATAAACTTATTTTCATTATATCATATTTTGTCGAAAATGTAAAGAATGAAATAATATTTTTGTTGATTTTTTTAAGTTTATTACCAATCTTTAATCAAGTTGCAGACTTGATTAAAGATTGCACCCGAATCACCAATCCAACAGTTTTAAAATGTATTGGTATAAAGCGCACCTTAAACAAGCTGCCGGAATTGTAAAGTAAATTTGAGATTTATTGGAGGATAAAAAATCCTTCAATAAATATAGAGAGGGAGAGACTTTGTCTGTAAAGCCTCTAAACCCTTATCGTCTAAGATACAGGATACAGGCGGCGGTTATAATTTGTAAATTCCTAAAGTAAGTTCCACAGTAGGAAGAAGTGGACGTAAAACGTGGAAAAAAGAAAAAAACAGCATAACAGCATGATGAAAATCAGAAAAAGGGCATAGCAAATAAGCCTAAAACAAAAACGTCTTAGACTAACTTCCACAAGTGTAAAAATAAGTGCGGGAAAGAATTAAGAAGAAATTTTTCTCAAAAGTTTAGGAGCTTGGATAACCTCTTTCGGAGAAATACAAGAAACTCCAAGAACAGAAGCAAGCTTCTGTGAATAGGAAAGGTGAATAAATCGTAAGGACTTTTACCTTTAAAAATTTCTCTTTTTATTGGATTAACATGAGAAAAAATCAAATTAACGGTTTCTTTTTCAGCCTCCAAGTTCAGTTCAAAACCGGAAACATTGCTGAATTCTCCGCCATTGTCAGTGAACAGAACAGGAATCAACTTACCCAAAGAGAAGCCGTTGTCAACAAGAGTTTGCTTTAACCGCTTGATTTTTGAGGTTACTTTCCCTGAAGATTTGTTGTCTGATATAATCCCAATCATAAAATTAAAGGCAGTGAAATGGATAGTTAAAATTACTTTTCCCCATGTTCTGCCAATAACCGTATCCATTGCTCAATTGTGAGATGTTTGTACTTCTTTTCCGTTTTGGCAGCTTCCTTTCCGGGATTTGATTTTTGTTTTTCCCACATTTAATTCTACCTCTTTTTTCGTTTTATTGTAACTTCCACCGCTTTTTCCACTGTGGAACTTACTTTGGGAATTTACGTGTAAAAAATTAACCAAAAATTTCCAAACAAGGGAAACAAAAATATTGACATTTTCACAAATTTAAAGTATAATATAAAAGGAGTGTTATACCAATCTTCAATCAAGTTTAATACCAACCCCTTTTTAAATATGGATAAAATCCATATTTAAAAAGGGGTGTACCCAAAACAATAATCCAACAGTTTTAAAGGGGATTAGTATAAGGCTTGATTGAAGTTTGCACCCAAAACACTAATTTTTGACTCTCCATAATATTTGTCTGTGCTTTGACCAAGATTAGTATTATACGCTCCGATCGCCTTGCCCGAAAAAACATTCGGAACGGCGAATGAAAGGAATGGTCGTAAAGATGAAAAAAGCGTTGATATTGAAGTTGGCGCCGATATATATTTTAACGGCGGCGCTTTTTTCTGCGATTTGCGTCGGTGTTGCATCAGTTCTTATTTTAGGGGGAGTTAAAGCAGATGTGCTTATTTGGTTTGTCCCGCTTATGATGGTTTTTTGCGTTGCTTGGGCGGTTTTTTGCACCGTTATCGTAAGAAAAATAAGGAGGCAGTTTTCCGATTCCTTCGATCAGGTTCTGTCCGCCTTTGTAAAGGAAGACACGGACGCGCTTATGTCAATTAACGGCGGGGATCCGCTGCCCGAACAGCTTACCCGCTGGGTAGCGGAGCAAAGCAGACTTTTCGACGAAGCCCGCCGCAATAACATCGCTATCGCCTCGGAAGTGGAGGTAAGCGGCGAGATATTTTGGCGCATCTCGGATAAAGGCTGCTCCCTCAGATACGGAGAGTATTGGAACAGAAACTACGGTTATATCACACTGAAAAGCAGCAGCGATATAAGAAGCCATATACAGCCTTCTGATCTTCCCGAATTTGAAAGGGCTTTAAAAAACACTCGGGAAAAAGTTATAAATAATTTCAATATAGTTGTGGGTTTGATAATATCACCTCACAAAACCGTTACGGTAAGAATAAGGGGCAACGCCGCAGACGGTCTCAGTTCTGATGAGCACAGAGCCGTAGTGGGTATTGTCCACGATATTGACGCCGAATCCGAACTTGAACATAAATTGGAAAGCGAACAAATAAAGAACAGCTTTCTTATCCGGAGCGCTAAGGACGTCATCTATGAGGTGAACGTACCCGAAAATAAACTGGTGAGCCTTAACCCCGAAGTAGCTGACGGATTATTCGGTTTTGGAAGCATGAGCGATTTTGACGGAGAACGCAGACCTTATTGGGAAAATATTCATCCCGATTACCGTGAGGGCTTCGTAGACAGATTCTTTGATTACAGCCATATGATGATAATGCCCGAACATACAATGACTTATGAGTACAGAATCAGAAACAAAGCGGGCGATTACATATGGGTTGAGCACACAGCTCAAGTCATTTCGCACAACGGCAACAAAGTGGAAAAGGTCATCGGCCGCATATCCAATATTAACGAATTAAAAGGCATAGCCCTTGATCTTCATTTTAAAGCGGTATGTGACGGCCTTACAGGCGCACTTTTAAAATCCGCCCTCGGCGAACAATATAACGATAATTTAAAAAACAACCGCAAACAGGCCATAGTGCTTCTTAACATAAATCGCTTTAGATTTATAAATAATCAATACGGTTATGAATTCGGCGATATGGTGCTGAGGAAGGTTACGGAACTGCTTTGGACAAATCAGAAGGGTAAATGCATCATAGGCAGAGCCGATGACGATACATTTATTATAGCTATGCTGTCCGTAACGGAAAAAGATCATCCGGACAGTCAAATAGTAAAACTGCTGCCCGTTTTCTCGGAACCGATAAAAATAAACAGCACATATATAAACATAACTTTCAGCGCGGCAAGCTCGATCCCTTCTTCGGAAACGCATTTTAACGAAGCTTTTGATCAGGCGGAAAAAGCGCTTAAAGTATGCAAATCGGTAAATCAGGTATATAGTAACTCACATTTGGCGTACGGCGCGGAGACGGAAGAAAAGCTTAAGGCGCTTGCAGAACCGCAGGCAAAGAAAAAAATCGAAGAAAAGCGGGACGCGGCACTTAAAAGCTGATATGAAGAAACAATGTTGAACACTTACCGAAGCTTTTAAAAAAGGAGAAAATAACTATGGCAGACGATTTCAGCAACATTTCAATAAACGGCAAGGTAAGCGTTTTTGTGGACGAATACTTTATGTGGGCGAAAGCGCTTGTTACCAAAGCTCAGAACGGCGGAGTGGCAATCACCAAGGACGACGTTATAGCCGAGCTTAAAAAGTGCGGCGTAACGGCATGTATTGATGAAAAAAAGATAGATGAATATCTGGCAGACCTTCCCGAAAACAAAAGCGCAATTGTAGCGGAAGCCATTCCGGCCAACGACGGCGAGGACGGTAAGGTATTCTACAACTATGACCCGAGAAATGAGTTTAAACCCTCTATCGACGAAGAAACGGGAATAGTGAACTTTAAGGAACTGGGAAGAGTGCGCAATATTAAAAAAGGCACGCTGCTCGCCACGATAAAATACAATACGGAAGGCTCCCCCGGAATCGACATAAGAGGCGCGGAGATAAAGCCCATCCCCGGAAAGCCGCCCGTATTTTCAATAGGACCGGGAACGATACTGAGCAATGATCAGACCAAGATATTTGCCGCTGACGACGGTAATCTGCGTTGGGATAAGGACAGATTTATCGTTGATACGGTGGTGACAATTGCGGGACATGTAGACTCTTCCGTGGGAAATATTGATTTTGTTGGGGACGTTATGGTAAAAGGCGGTATTTTCGAAGGATATACCGTAAAAGGAAAAAGAGTGACGGTAAAGGAAAACGTCACCAACGCGATTATACAAGCGAGCCATGCCATAGACATTAAAAGCGGCGCGGTACATTCCCAGCTAATCTGCGACGGAGATATCGCAATGTCCTTTGCCGAAAACTGCGATATACACTGTAAAGGTCAATTGCAGTCCAAGTCTCTGGTCAACTGTAATGTACTGAGCGAGGGCGGAATTACCGTCCAAGGTGGCAAGGGTATAATAGTGGGCGGCGAGTGTATTTCCTACGAAAATATTACGGCCTCTCAAGTAGGCTCCGACAGCTACACCAAAACGATTATAAATTTAGGCAATACAACAGTGCTTCTGAAAAGCCACCATGAATTAACCGATAATTACAAAATACTGACCGAAAATTACAAAAAACTTAAAAATCTGTATGAAAAGCTTAATCAGTTAAGACAGTCTCAAACCCTCACCCCTCAGCAGGAGGCGGCTCGCAAACAGGCATTCCTGTTCATTATGAACGAACGCAACACGCTGGCGGAAATGAGCGCCAAAATAGTGCAAAATGAGCAGATTTTGGCAAAAAGCAGGTTATTGCAGCTTATCGTTCAGAAAAAGTGTTTTCCAGGAGTTTCCATTAAGCTTTATACCTCAACCTACGACAACAATATAGAAAATCCTCCCGTTGTCTTTTATTTGGATTCCGACAATGAAATAAAATTCAGGGCGGGGCGGTAATATTGAGAAAAAGAAAGTGTAAAAAAATTTTTCCGAAAAACATATTTTTTTACAGCTTTAAAAAGTCGACAAATTTGTATAAGCACTTTAATTTTTCAAAAAATATTTTTGACCCGAACACAGCGATTGTGCGCTCCGAAAGCGGCCATATACAACATTTTGACATTATTGCGCATATTTGGTAAAAGTGTTAGGTTTCAACAAATGTAAACGATTAAGATTATACAAAGTGCCCATTGTAATTTAGGTTATAATCTAATATAATTAAAGTACAAAATTTTTAACCGGAGGAAAACTAAAATGAATATCAAAAAAATCATTGCAGGCTGCGCAGCGTCGGCTTTAGCGGTTTCCGCTATGGCAGTTTCCGCTTTCGCAGTTGCGGACGGCGAAGCATACGTACAGTTTGCAGGCGGCGACTGGCTCGCTTCTTTTTATAACGACGGAAAAGAATATGCTTCCTACAACGACACCGTTAAAATCACCGGCAACGGCTCCTACAGCGTAACAGTTCACGCCGTAGCTTCCTTTACCGATGAGGAAACCGGTGAACCCGCTACCTCGGAAGGCAGCACCGACTTGGCATTTGCAGCCCTTTCCGTTCCCAATGGCGAAGTTCTCTTCCCCGGCATGATCATGACCATCGATTCCATCGAAGTTGACGGTACCGCGGTTGCTTTGAACGGCGTTCCTTACACTTCTTCCGATGACAAAATCGAAACAAGAGTAAACCTTTACAACGAGTGGGTATCCGGACTTCCCGATGACGCCCGTACCGCTGACGGCGATCTTTCCAACGCTACCGCTACCGCTCTCGGTAAGTCAATCGGTGCTTGGAAAACAATGACCATCAACTTCACTGTTTCCGGTATTGAGGCTTCTTCCGAAGCTACTACCGATGCCGCTAACGAAACTCCCGCAGGCGATGCCAACAATGCTCCTGCCACTTCCGATAAGAACAACGCCGATACCGGTGTTGAAGGCGTAGCCGCTGTTGCAGGCGTAGCTATTATCGCTGCCGGCGCTATCATTATCGCTAAGAAGAGAAAGTAAGCTTCCTCAGTAAGCTTTAACAGCTTCCCGCTATGGGAGGCTGTTTTTTTGTAAAAATATTTGTATTCCCCGAAACAAAATACCATTTGTTTTATTTTTTCCCCAAAAAAATATTCTAAAACTATTGCAATACGGGAAAAAAGATGATATAATAATTTTATTATAAAAAGATCGGAGTTGAAAAAATGCGTAATTCTTCTTGCTGAAAAACGGTATAACCAATATCAATCTTAATTAAAATGAAGACTTTATTAAAGATTGATATGAAAAAGCACCGACGGCGCGGCTGTCAGCTTTGTTATGCCATTATGCGGGAAGGTTTTGTATTTTTTCGGCTTTAAGGATTTAAGACAAACAGGCATAGCAATTTAGTGTGTTTATCTTTCTGCGTTTTGTGAAAACGCGTTTTTTGCCTCGTGACTGTCGTATACCTTCTAAGGCTGCGGAAATCTGCTTTTCCGCAGCCTTATACTATCTTTACTCTAAAATTGATTTTCAATTACACCCGAAGCACTTTTGCAAATCATTACAAATTTTCATTTTGTCTATAGTATAATTTGCAAACAATATTAAAGATAGTAATCTGTTCTCAACAATACCTATTATTTGAGAACAACGCTTTTGATACGGTATATTTTTTTCGGAACGGAGGTAATAACAATGTCGCTTATAAATATCACTAATCTGACCTTCGCATATGAGGACGGTTATGACAATGTTTTTGAAAACGTGAGCTTTCAGATTGACACCGACTGGAAGCTTGGCTTTACGGGCAGGAACGGAAGAGGAAAAACTACATTCCTAAAGCTGCTGATGGGAAAATACGAATACAGAGGCAGTATTTCCGCATCGGTAGACTTTGAATACTTTCCATACGAGGTAAAGGATCAAAGTCAAAACGGACTTGAAATTGCCGAGGAAATGTGCCCTGCACTTCAATACTGGCAGATTGTAAAGGAGCTTAACATACTCGAAGCGGACGAGGGGATACTTTACCGTCCCTTTTCCACAATGTCGGGCGGCGAACGCGCTAAGCTGCTGCTTGCGGCAATGTTTCTTAAGGAAAACAGCTTTCTGCTTATTGACGAGCCTACCAACCATCTGGACATAAGAGGAAGGGAAGTGGTAAGCCGATATCTTAACGGAAAAAAGAGCTTTATTTTAGTGTCCCATGATCGAGCGTTCCTGGACGGGTGCGTGGATCATATTCTCTCGATTAACAAAGCGGATATAGAGATAATAAAGGGGAACTTTTCCGTGTGGCTTGAAAATAAAGAAAGAAAAGACAGCTTTGAGCTGGCGGAAAACAGTAAGCTGAAAAAAGAAATAAAACAGCTTGAAGCAGCGGCCAAAGAAAAAAGATTTTGGTCAGACAGAGCGGAAAGCGGAAAAATAGGAATTGATCCCCTGAAAGTGGACAATAAAAAAGGCCACAGAACAAAAGAAAGCGCAAGGGCCAAAAAGATAATGGCAAGGGCAAAATCCATAGAAACAAGACAGGAAAATGCCATAAAAGAAAAATCTAAGCTTCTGAAAAACATCGAATCCGCCGATAAGCTTAAGATTTATCAGTCGGATTACCGCGTTTCGCGTCTTATTACGGTTAATAAGCTTTCGGTGAACTACGGAAGCGGAGCCGTTTTTGAAAATATTTCTTTTGAGGTTAACAAGGGGGACAGAATCGCGCTTTCCGGTAAGAACGGTTCGGGAAAATCCAGCCTTATAAAGTTGCTTAGGGGAGAAAACGTGCCATATACGGGGGAGCTTGCCGTAGGCGGCGGGCTTATCATTTCCTATGTGTCGCAGGACACATCCAATGTAAAGGGGTGGCTTTCGGAATATGCGGAAAAGCTCGGTGCCGAGGACAGCCTGTTTAAGGCGATGCTCAGCAAACTGAATTTTATACGGCTTGACATTGACCGAAGGATAGAGGAGCTGAGCGAGGGGGAAAAGAAAAAGGTGCTGATTGCGGGGAGCCTTTGTGAAAGAGCTCATATTCACATATGGGATGAACCGATGAACTTTATTGACGTTATCTCCCGTATGCAGATTGAAGAGCTTTTGACGGAGTTCAGGCCTACCATGATATTCGTGGAACATGACAAAGCCTTTGTTGAAAAGGTTGCGAATAAGATAGTGGAGCTGTGAGTCCTTTGAATTTCGGGAGCAATAATTTAATGGATTATCGCCGAAGGGCACAGTCTTTAATTAAACCCAAACCTTAATTAAAGATTGACAAAAAGAGTCGTTTGTTCCAAACAAAAAAGCACACCCCTTAATCGAGGTGTGCTTTCATTATTATTGACTAAGCATAAACCAAGCTTTCACAGCC
>CAJUQV010000002.1 GCA_910588335.1 uncultured Ruminiclostridium sp.
ATTTTACATTTGTAAACAACTTTTCTATATAATACATCATAAGTTTATAAATGTCAACACCTTTTTAAAAATTTTCTTAACTTTTTTTATTTTTTCTATTGATTTTTTTATTTATAGGTGATATAATTTAAAAAATGAAAGAAAATGTAAATTTTTAAAAGGTGTTTAATATGGGAAAAGCAACTACATCAGAGCGCCTAAAATATTTAATGAAAGAACGAGATTTAACCCAAGTAGATATACTTAAGCTTGTAGAACCATTTGCAAAAAAATTGAATATAAACTTTAATAAGAGTATTCTTAGTATGTATATAAATGGAAGAATGTCTCCTGGTTCTGATCGGCTTACATTATTGGGAATGGCTCTTAATGTATCAGAAGTGTGGTTAATGGGACATGATGTGCCAATGGAACGTGAAACTCCAGTCACTATTGTAAATCAAGATCAACGTACAGCTGAATTTATAAAACTTTTTGAAAAGCTTACTCCGGATCAACAATTTCTAATTATAAAGCAAATTAGAGGTATTCTTTCTGAATAAACGTTGGCAGATGAAATAAAAAATCCGCTGCGAAAACAGCGGATTAAACCGGATTTTAATTTTTATTGGTGTCTAAAATAGTCCTCATCAGCTCAAGGACAACTTCCTGAATTTCTTCCGGAAGCTGTTCAAAAAGACCGACAGCGAGAGAAAGGGTTTCTTGAGGGTCATTGTTCTCCATGATGTCTTACTCCTTTCGTAGAATCTGCCGGCAAATATATTATAGCACATTTATGTTAGTTGTGTAAATAATTTTTCTTTTTTTGAAAAAATAATATAAAAAATTGAATAATGTGATTACGTTAAATTAGAGGTATAAAATGAAAGTTGTATTTTATTGCCCAAAATGTAAAAAAGAATTTGTCGCTGGAGATAAAGAATGCCAGTACTGCGGGCAATTACTTGAAAATACCAAAGTTCAGCGTAAAGTTTCTATACCAATTAAAAATACAAACAGAAGAATAGCATGGGCATTTATAATGTTCCTTTGTTGTCTGTTTTTTTTAATTATTTCTATACAATTTTTTATAGGTAATTTTTTAGTTTATGGAATTATTTCAACTGTTTTCTGTATTCTTATTGGGATATTGGGAGTAGGATATGCTGTAGGAACTCGAACAGGCGAATGTCCATATTGCAAAAGCTTAATTGTTACATCTGCTTTAGTAAAATATTTTTCTTGTCCGATATGTAAAAAACCAGTTAAATTAAATAAAAACTGCTTTGAAACGCCTTTAATAACGGTTGATTATGTAACATTTAATCATAAGAAAGATTTATCATATTCTGATATAGAGAATATAGATGAGTTGCAAACAGTCGAAGATGTCAATGAAAGACTTATACAAATGATTTCACACGATTTTGAGGAAAATGGGTGGAATAGATGGGATGAATCAATACACAGAGCCTCTGGTCAGCTTGATAGATTGTATAGAGGAACGGTTGACGCTGACAATATTAAACTAATTCAATATAATCCTGTTATTGGGATAGCAAGATTTAAGGGTACAAGCGGATATTATTTAACAAGCGGCGAACGATGCAGTTGCCCTGATTATCGAAAAAGGCTGATACCATGTAAACATATGTATAAACTTGCTACAATCCTTCATAATTACGAGGAATATTTAACAGATGACGACTTCTACCAAAGCGGATATGCTTTTGATACTGTTTTGGGTGGCTTGCGATTCAATATAGTTGGAAGAAAACAAGATCCTGTAAAAGAATTTATCGTTAGGCACAATGGAAGATACGGAAATTTCAATTGGATGGAGGTATCAGCTATTGTTCTTGCTTCTGATGTAATGACAAAAGCAAGAGAAGAAGCAAAAGCGAAAGATATTGAAATTTTATCATTTGAACAGTTACAAACGCTCTTTAGTGCCAAAACGGATACAATAGAGAATAAACAATAACTTTGTACTCGCCAACAAAAAAAGCTGCCCCCCGAAGTACGGTGGAATGGATAAATATAAAAAATAATAAGACAATGGAGGATTGACAAAATGAATTATGAAAAGTTTTTAAAAAAGGATGAAAAAATCAACTACGCGGCGAAAGCCTCTTTCATTCCGGTTTTTACGAGCGGAATAGCTTTCGCTATTTTTTTGGTATTGGCGATAATTCTTTTTACCAGTGCTGTTAGTTGGGAGGCTCCTGCGATTGTTTTCGGCGTGATATCTTCTTTTCTTGCGTTCGTTGAATTGCTTTATTTAATTCAAACGCTGGGACTTGTTGCAACCACATGTATACTCATTACTGAAAACCGAGCGATTATGTGCTATGGATTGCTTAAAAGTGTTTTTTCAGAAGTACCTTTAGATAAAATAAGCGGGGTTACAATTAAAGAGTCATTATTTGGAAAAATTTGCGGATATGGTGATATCATTATTGAAAGCAGCGCCACAACTTCGGGAGTTAAGGTTAAATACATAAAGGCACCATTTGAATTAAAGAAAAACCTTCCTGAAAATTAAAATTTGCACTCATCTGCAAAACAAAAAGCCGTCCTTCGGGACGGCGGAAAGGAAACAATACATTATGAATGATTTTTGCCCTATTTTAAAAGAAACGTGTAACAATAAATGTATTTTCAGAACAAATAGAGATGATACCGGAACTCCCTGCAGCTTACACTATGCGGCTATCAGCTTGGGGAACATCGGAGATTATTTTTATTCCGTGAAGGAAAAAAAGGAAGAACTCGATACTTCTACGGCTACTCACGAGTAAGCTCGTCTAAAAAGTTTTCCTTGTACTGTATCGGCAATTTTTTTATTTCACAGTTTACATTATACAAAACACCGTCTATTTCATCACGGTCGCATTTGTATTTTGCTAAAATATTAAGTATATGTGCGGTTATTTCGCTTAACCTGTTCCGCCTTTCAACCTGTTCTGGACTCGGCTTTATTTTAAAATGGTTTTCTTTCATAGATTTCACCTCAAATTTAATGGATTGATAATTGTTAATCATATTATACTTGTGTACGCAGCTATTGTCAAGAAGAATTTTATAAACAGCTGAAGCAGCCTTGACGAATGCAAGGTTAAGTATAAAGACATAACGGGACGCGATTTGATTTCCGGGTATCGGTCTCTGTAGGTATTCTGATTATCAGTTGATCGGGAGTATTGGGATCGTAATCAATGATAAGTCTTTCCTTTGTATTTGAGCCTGTAACCTTTTTTGAGTTGGAAATCCATTGTATAACGGCTCCAATTGCTCTGGGGTCGGTGTATTTAACCAGAATAATATCGCAGTCGTTTATTTCAATAAACTTCTCTTCTTTAATTCCAAATTCATCAAAATTTTTCTCGCAAAGAGGAATAAAAGAAAATCCCATCTTCTCAAGCGTTTCATAAGTATATGGTTCTAATATCATGGTGCTCTCCTTTGCCGCTGTTTTCAAGTATAAAATTTGTTAATTATATTATACTTGCATACGTGGTTATTGTCAAGGAGGGTCAGCTATAAGGATAAGCAAATAAAAAAATTTTGGACACATTGAAATAAAATCAAGGTAAAATTTTGCATTCGCCTGCAAAACAAAAAGAGGTGATACTTTGAGAAAAAAGCAAGCTTCAATTGCCGCTTCACCTTCTTCGGCTGCAATATACGCCCGTTTTTCCTCCCACAACCAAAAAGACGAGAGCATAGAACAGCAGATAGCCGAGTGTAAACTGTACGCCAAAGCAAACAGCCTTAACATTGTAGAAGTATACGCCGATGCTGCCGTATCCGGTAAGACCGATAACCGAACCCAGTTCCAGCGCCTGAAATCCGACGCCAAAAAAGGGAAATTCGCCGTAATTATCGCATATAAATCCAACCGAATCGCCCGAAATATGGCGAATGCCCTGAATTTTGAAAATGATATGGACGCTCTCGGTATTCGTGTAACCTACGTCAAAGAGGAATTCGGCGACAATGCGGCGGGGCGCTTCGCTCTGCGAATGATGATGAATATGAATCAGTTTTACGCGGAGAATCTCGCCGAGGATATAATGAGAGGAATGCTTGATAATGCGGAAAAGTGTAAAATCAACGGCCCCATTCCTTACGGATACTGTTCCGATAATGGATATTTTGCGGTTAATCCCGAAGAAGCGGACGTTGTCCGTGAAATTTTTCATAAAGCAGCTGACGGGGAACATCTTATAGATATAGCGGAAAGCCTAAATTCCCGCGGAATATTAACCCGGCAAAAAGGAAAATGGAGCGGTCGTTCTTTTCAATCAATTCTAAAAAACGAAAGATACACCGGCACCTATATTTTTGATAAAATCCGCATAGAAAACGGTATCCCCGCTATTATAAGCAAAGACTTATTTCTGGAGGTGAACGAAAAATTGAAAACAAAACCAAATCCCCAGGGACGGCACCGTGCTAACGGCGATTATTTACTCTCAGGTAAGCTTTATTGCGGTGAATGCGGTAAGCTGATGACCGGAATGTCTGGTTATTCCAAATCGGGGACTTTGTATTTTTATTATAGTTGCATCGGCAAAAAAGAATCCGAAAAACGTTGCAAAAAAAAGAACGTCCGCAGAGACGATATAGAGCTTAGAATCGCTGAGGCAATAAAGATGTACATACTACAGGACGAGGTTATTGATTGGATCGCCGACACTGTAATGGAATATCAATCCGCTCACAGCAATAAAGATGAGATTAAGCGGCTGCAAACTGAACTGTCAACTACAAAAAAGAAAATAAACAACATTCTTGATGCAATAGAGCAGGGAATACTAACTCCCGGAACCAAAGAGAGACTGGAGGGATTAGAGTCGGAGAAGAAAAAACTGGAGGGGCAAATAGCGATAAAAAAATCGGAGGTTCCTACTTTTAATCGGGAACAACTTTTGACTTGGCTTCACAGCTTTTCAGGCGAAAATATCAAGGATAAAACGATACAAGCGCAACTTTTCAAAATTTTTCTTGAACGCGTATACCTTTATGATGATGGAAGAATAAGAATTCAGTTCGATTTGTATGATAGCACAGGTACAAAAGACCTGAGAACATTGGATTTAGGTGATTCATTAAGTGATGTAAAATGTTCGTTTAAAGGAAAAAATGCTCCACCAAATCAAAAAACAATCAAAACCCGCGCAGTAAAGGCAAACCCTTTTACTGCGCGGGTTTTTTCTATTTCCGCAAAATTAATATTTCCTCCCAAAACGCAAAAATCATTCCCAAAACATAAAAAATATCTTACTATGCAACACAAAAAAACGTATCCGTCAAACCCGCTCACCTTTTACTTTCACTGCACACATGCCAGAATAAAAGAAAAACCAAAAAGGAGCGCAGAAATGAACGAAACAGAAAAATGAGCTGCAAGGGCAAAAGAGTTCCACGTAAGCGGAAAAAGCCGGCGGGTGTGGAGTAAAGAAAAGGGCGTAAACCGCAGCACTCTCAGATACTGGATTAAAAGATTGACGAGCTTTCGGATGGAGGCGAAGTTGAATTTGCGCAAATAGAGATCGGCGGTGAGAGAATATGCTGATAATAAAACCGTCAAAAATTACATATCATTCGCACATGTGGATATGTGAAAATCCATTGACAGATTGGCGTCCGTAGTTGAGCAAAAGTTTGCCTTAAATCCGCTCTCTGATATGATGCTCGTGTTTTACAATCGTCACTGTGGCAATATCAAAAATTTGTATTGGGACGAAAACGGCTTTTGCTTACTTTACAAGCGCATTGAAAAAGGAAAATACCGTTTTTTTGCAGTATATAACCGAGGAAAAGACACGGTCAACGAGTAAGAACTGAGCTGGCTGATTCAGGAGCTGCATATTAAAGAAAACAAATACATTAAAGTATAATATACGAAATATTGCTTTATGAAAAAAGCCCGTGAAAACGAGCTTTTTTCATGTTTTTGTGGCATAATAACCTTAGACTGCGGAAATGGGAAAATTTTATTTTAATGTCTGAAAACATTTTATCATTATATTTTATATTACTTCGTGAAAATTTGCGTTATACTATTTTTGCAGCAAAAACAAAGCAGAATAATATGAACTTAGCGTTTTGGCATCATTTTTAAGCACCTGTGCGAAGCTGCTTTCCGAAATGCCAGAAGCCTTGAGCGCAGGCGGCATAAGTTGATTGTACCGAGATAATGCTTCGGCTAAATCGGAACTTTTACCTACCGAAGCAAAAATATCTCTGATAGAATTCCTCAGCTCTTCATTGGTTGCGGAAACATAATACCCGTACTTATAATACTTTTTCCTTTGCTCGCTGCTTACGGCATGTATCCACTTGTCCCTGCTTCTTTCCGCTTCTTCGTCAATACGTCTGTCATAATAATCTGCTCTCGACTTTAAAATGGATTTTACCATATCCGACTGTTCCTTATTCAGATTCTTATCCGCAAAATTCTGAACATTTCCGATTGACAGCCCCATTTTCGCGTATTCGATATAGTCCATTGTAATTGTACGATCTATACCGTCAAAGGAATTTATCATAAGCGCTGAAATGTTCAGAATATCTTTAAAATTCCATTCTACTCCGCCTATGGTGACAGCGGTTTTTAAATTTTCGATGGGATTTTCTTTGCCGTTGGCAATGTTTTCCTTCATTTCATCTATTGCAGAGAATATGGCTCTCTGCACTGTTCCCATATCCTCTTTATAGGTTGCCGCAGTGCCAAAAACGGACATTATATCAGAAGTCATATTGGAAAAATATTCCACATAACTGGAATTATTTATTCCCGTGGCCTTTTCGGCTAAAATGTCGAGATATCCGCTTCTGTATTTTTCTCCTGTTTTACTGTTACTGTAATAGCCTATCTGAAATGTGCTTCCGTCCCGTCCCACAACAGTCCGCTCACTGAACCGCAAATTATTTTGAGCATCGGTAATAGATTTTCCTTTGACGTCCAAAATATTTGGTACATCAAGATTTGCAATTCTGTCCTTTATCTGATTTTTTAATTTATCCACGATATCTATCATTTCATAGGTATCATAATTGGCATTCCTTGCTTTTTCTTCATCGGTAGGATGATATTTGTATCCTACGGTATCTCTTTTGCCTTCCGAAGGGTTAACTTGAGTCAGATTATTACTGATTGCTGCTGTTCCCATAATGAATCCTCATATAAATTACAATATTACCTTTTAAATTTTATCCATAGACAAACTATGTGATAAAATTATTTCAATAGATTGTCATTTATTAATTTCGCCTATTGATTTCGGGAAATAAGTCGGAAAGCAGATCGGACTCGAACAAATCCGTTAATTCGATCTGTTTACGATACTGCTCCGGAAGCTCCGCCAAGTGCGGTTTTTCCTTTTTTTCGGTGTTGTTTAACAGCTTATCCAGATTCATCATCAGATCTTTGGCGTATGAATTTTTTCCGGTATAATCATTCATCACGCTTCTGAGTTGACCGGAGCGGTTCTTGATTGAATTGATTGCTTCGTTGGTTTTTTCAAGATAATTTTCTTCGGTAAGCCCTTCTCTGAACTTACAAAAGCTGTCATCGTCAAGATTCAATGCGTTGTCCGATATGCCCGTTGCCTTGGAAAACGCTTGAGACGCCGAACGGAAAATCTTGTCGGTTAATTCATATCCCGCAGTTTCGTCGGTAGGCGCCATAATAAATCGGTTGATTCTTTCCTGAACCTCGGACAACGCCGCGTCAATTTCCTTTTTACCGATTACCGAACCGGCAGACGATTCCGAGAAAGCGTATTTTCCGCCCTCTTCGGATATTACTCCGCCCTGACTTTTCAGCTTGTTATAGTACGCCTTCTTCTCCTGAAGCGACTTAAATGAATACATATCCGTTTCATAACGGTCTAAAGCCGATTTGCAGCACTTCTGCATCTCTATGTAAGAAGTGACGGCAGCTTCCGTCTTTTCTTCTTCTGACATGCTATCCAAATTTCTGATAAGCTCCGATTTTTCAAAGGATAATTTGCTTGCTTTGTCAGATTCGCCCGTGCCTACTAAAGTAAAAGTGTCAAATCTACCCGCGGGCTTATTGGAATTAACTGTGCGATTTGAGCCGGTAACGGTTAAAGTGCCTGCTACTTTCGATAAATTTGTATTGACGGCGTGTATGTTTGCTGATATTTTCATGGGATATTCCTTTCACTTATAAATTATTCGTTTCTCAGTCTTTGTTTTTTTTCATGTGCCCATTTGTCGCCTGCAACTGTTTTTAAACTGCTGTCTGTAGTTGATGCAGCCATAAAAGTCTGATATTGATGTCTGCATTGTACTGCTTAATTATATTGATAGCTAAAACTATTGATTTTTAATTTCCTCAGTTTTCCGATCTTTATAGGAGAAAAGACTAAAGAAAGGGTTTAATTTAAAAGGAAAAGTCTTGATTTCATTTCAGTATTTTTCAGGTATTTCAATCAGATGAGAGTTTTTTGCACTGCGGTCTCTTCTGAGCAAATTGTTGATATCTTTCATTTTTTCTTTAGCATATGGGTTTTTCTCCATATATTCTCCCATTAATTTTGACAATTGTTCCGAACGTTCACGTATTGAATTTATGGCTTCGTTTTCTTTTTCGAGGAAATTTTCCTCCGTAAGTCCTGCTCTGATTTTATAAAAGCTGTCGTCATTAAGATTCAGCGCGTCATCCGAAATACCCGTCGCTGCTGAAAAGATTGCTGCTGACGAACGGAAAGACCTATCGACAAAGTCGCCAAATGATATGTTCCCATCGGGAGGAATAATCAGCGAATCGATCTTTTGCTGTACTTCGGAAAGAGCGGCTTCTATGCTGTCCATATCAATTGCAGTCCCTGCTTTCATGCCTGTAAATGCGTATTTTCCGTATTCCTCGGATATTACCCCGCCTTGCTCCTTCAGCTCATTATAGTAAGCTTTTTCTTCTTGGTTCATTTTAAATATATTGACACGTAATTCGTGAATTCCCAAAGCCTCTCTACAGTCTAACTGCATACTCAAGTAAGAGTTAACTGCTGCTTCCGCCTTTTCTTCCTCTGACATGCTTTCCAAATTTCTGATAAGCTCCGATTTCTCAAAGGATAATTTGGTTGCTTTGTCAGATTCGCCCGTACCCACTAAAGTAAAAGTGTCAAATCTGCTCGCGGGCTTATTGGGATTGACCGGGCGATTTGAGCCGGTAACGGTTACAGCGCCAGTTATTTCCGATAAATTTGTTTTGACGGTATATATGTTTGCTGATATTTTCATGAGATATTCCTTTCAAACTGTAAAAATCGGTTGACGGTGGTAGTGGAAGCTGCGGCAAACGTTTCGCTGTCCCATGTTTCTATAAAGTCTGCATTTGTGTCGGAATCCGTTTCGGCAGGGGCGGATGAAATTAAGGGAGGCTCGGTTTCGGTAATGTTATTACCCGGATCCGAGCAAGATCAAAGCGGAATTGCAGATAATAATATTGATATAATTTTTGCCTTTTTTCACGATCTGTTACTCCTTGATTATATAATTTTTTTATTTTGGGAACCATATCCAATAACCGGCGCATATCATATGGGTTGATTGCAGTAATCGTATGACTACCCTCTGCAATCAATATAATCGATTTTTGCATAAAAATCAATAGTTATTTCCTGATTGGTAGTTATTTATTCCCAACTGGTATATTTTTCTTCTGTAATGGACGTTTTAACCACACATCTGCTATAAAAAACAAGCCGTCTTCTCTGAACTTTGTTATGCCGTTGTACTTTTCCGCCAAAAGCTTGACGCTTTCTACGCCAAATCCGTGCATATCCTTATCCTGCTTTGTAGTGACCAGGAAAGGATTTCTTATAAGCACTGATCGGGTTATGGGGTTTTTTACCGATATACAAAAATAATTTTTTTGTTCATACAGTTGCAATTCAATTTCCGTTTCAGATGATCCGGTGCATGCCTCAAGCGCATTACTTACCAGATTGGTTAAAATAACGCTAATATCAGCGGCGGAAAAACACTCGATATTATTTGATGTTATCAAGCAGTGGAATTTAATTTTGCTGTTGCTGCATTTATGTGAAAGATAATTTAATATTGCATTAAGAGTATCGTTATCCGTAACTATCGACGGATTTAACAGCAAACTCGGTATTTGTATCTCATATAAATAATCCTTTGCCTGCTCATATTTTCCGCTTAATATCATTTCTTGCACACATCCGTACTGTTCTTTGATATTATGGCGAACTCTCCTTATTTCATCATAAATATTTTTCATTTCCGAAATATTGTTTTCCTGTTCTCTAAGCTGCATTACCAATAATGAATTTTTTATATTTTCACGATGCTCTTTAGAGATTTTTGAAAGCATATAAAATGAAACAAGATTTATCACCGCCAAGCAAAGAACCGACAACGGAAAAAGCGGAGCACTGCCGTCGGTACAATCTTTTATCTGCATTTCGTAAACACAGATACCGGCTAATAAGGTCGATAAAAATATTGCCGTAAACGCGCCCCACTCTATTTGTTTCAACTTAAGTTTATTTCTATGTGATACAAGAATTACCTTATATGCAAGAAAAAGCGACAGTTTGCTGAATATTAGTGCAGCAATACGTTCAACATTTCTGCCGTTTATAAGTTCCACTGAATTATATGAAGTAATATATGACATAAATGAGTTTATCGACACAGCAATCAACATAAGCAATGTTTCCGCGATAAGAACAATGAACAAATGACTTAACCATTTTCCATTAAGAAAACAACTGAAAATAAAAATTATAATTATGTAAATCAAAGTGCAAATAAAGTTTTCATTAGGTAACAATTGCGAGCATACCGTTACGGCTGCCGTAAGCAAAACGATAAAGCCTGCGAAAAATATATGTCTTCGTTTTATCGATGACTTGAATCCAAAAAAAGAAGACAAAAGCCATAAAATAAGGGCACTCTCACATCCTGTCGCAAGTAATTCAATAACTTCGTATATCCAAGACATATTAACACCTCTTTGAAAAAGTAATCAATGTTTCTTTAACATCAGTTATTCTATGGCGGCTTAACGGAATTTTCTGACCAGAATTTAATATTACACTGTTTTTTTCTACAGAAAAAATATGATCGCAGTTAACTAAAAACGACTTATGGGTTCTGATAAAACCTTTGTGCTGCAATTGTTTTTCAATTGCGGAGAGTGTTTTTAATAACTTAAATTCTCGTGTTACGGTGTGCATTGTAGTATAATGACCAATAACTTCTATGTAAACTATTTCATGAAACTTAACAGTCATAGTTTTACCTTGATATTCAAACAAAAATAACAATGTGTTGTCAGATAAATATTCCTTTAAGTTAAAAATCGTTTCTTGAAGCTCAAAATCAAGTTTATTCTTGCGTATAAAGCCAAAAGGCTTGTATCTGAATGATGTGGAAACGAAATCGTCATGATTTGTTACAAAAATAACAAGAGTTTTGTATTTTGACGCAATAATACGGTGAGCAATTTTTTCACCTGAAACATCCGGCATTTCAACATCAAGAAAAATCATATCATATTGACTCACAGAATCTATTAGATTGGTACCGTTATTGAATATACTTATATCAAAATTTAAATTTTCCGCAGTAAAAATGATTTCAATTTTTTCCCTTAAAATTTCGGTGAATAATTGATCATCGTCACAAATTGCAATTTTCATTGGCTGCACCGCCTTTCAACATCATTATACCAAATAAATCTATAAAAAGCAAATCGTAATTTAACAAAAAATACGATATAATAAAAACAGAGATTTTCCGGCTCCGTATTGTTGCAATGAGCCAAACATCGGTATCTGTCCGATAATCGCAAATTCATCAAGCAGTCACCTTACATGGACAGGAAGCCGCCCTCCGTATTCATCATCTGTCTTGTCGCACATGAGGTTGAATAGCTGTGTGTAGAGAATGCCCATAACAAAGTTAAAGATGCCGTCAATGTCGCTGACAATGAGGAAAATGGCAATCTTTCTGTCGCCTATTGTGTAAAGCTGCATTTCGTCGGTTACCATAAGGTCGCCCGTTGTAACATTTTCTCGGTTTCCAAAATTAAACTCATTTTAAAATCGGAATCAATTTGTTGCTTAAATTTTCCAAACAGTGGTTTTTTTTGCACTGTCTGCACAAAATGGTGAGGCTCAGGGCGAAATGCCCACAAATTTTTTGATAGCTTCGATTACAAAAGAATTCCGCCATGGTTATTTAAAAATTGCTTAAATCCGTTTAAACAAAGCATTTTCACAAGTGGTTTAAGTGACTATCATGCTTTTTCGGGATTTCCCGTTCCAGCGTTTTACGTGTAAAATAACACTCTTCATACTTGCGTCAATATACACAGAAATTTGTAGAGGGATATTGAAAAAATCACTGCGAAAGCACAATTATTTCAATGCAGGAAATGTCAAATAACGTAAATTATCACAGTTAAGCGTCAGGTATTGCAATATTTAGCGATTTGTGATAAAATGAAAGTATAAATTTAAAAGAGGTAAAAACACGGTGATTGAGTTTATAAAAATGACTGACAGCGATTTAAAGTATTTGAAAAAGTTTGCGGCACCCATCTGGTTGGAATGCTACAACGGGATTGTTGAACGGGAGCATATTGAAATACTCATAGAAAAGTATTTTGAGTATGAAAATATTCTTAAGTTTAAAGCTGAAGGAATGATTTACGAATACATAATTTGTGATGGTGAAAAAGCGGGCTTTATTGCTTATTGTTCTTTTTCCGGATATATTTATCTGGATAAACTTTACTTATCGTCAGATCAAAGAGGTAAGCATATTTCGAAAAGCGTTTTCGAATATCTTATAAAAAATTATAACCTGCCAATAAGATTAAATGTAAATCAGGGAAATGACAGAGCGGTTTCCGCCTATAAGGCAAATGGCTTTAAAGTGATAAAAACCGAGGAGATATCACAAAAAAACGGGTATATTAACGTGGATTATGTTATGGAAAAGTCAATTTGACTTTTTCAGAAGTTATGTATCGGTTATGCAAACAAAACATTTCGGGGAGATAAAGCAAATGAAGCTTACTGAACGAATACTTACACTTATTGCCGTAATAAGCGTTATAGGATGCTTTGGATTTTCGGCGGTATCCGCGGTTCCCGAGGGGGAATGGGACGGTATAACGGAGCTTCGCAATAACCGCTCATATGTTCTGAGCCGAAGAGTGGTTTTGGATAATGATTTAGTTGTTCCTTCTGAAACTACATTGACTCTAAAGGAAGGCGCGGAGCTTTTAATACCTGAGGGAAAATCTCTGATTATAGAGGGCGGCGTAAATTTAAGACAGCGCAGTAATCTTTTTTCGTCGGGTGATCTTATGATTACACCCACGGGTACACTTTCCGTATACGGCAGAGCCTACGCCGAGAAAAATTCTTCTCTTCTTATTTCCGGAGCATTAAATATAAGACCCGAAGGCGCTTTTGAAAATAATACTTCTGTGGTTCTGGATCTGGGCGGAATGTTAACAGTTGCGGGGAATTTACAGCTTACAAGTGGTTCGGCTATGACGAGCATGGGGGATATTTACATAGAAAACGGAGGCGGGTTAATAAATAACGGAAATATTACAATAGAGGATGGAATTTTAGAAAGTTCAGGTCATATAACGGTGGAGCGAAAGGGAAATATTTTTGTTTTTGGCGATATGAATATGAGAGAAGGCAGTACCGTAACGGAATACGGAAAAATAATCGGCGCCGCGTCCGGTGTAATTGCTGATTACGCTATTCATACGGATTTGTCAATTTTTTCCACCGACATTTTAAAGAACGAGGACGAGGTGATATTAAGAGGAATAGACGTTTCTTGGGTACAGGGCGATATTGACTGGGAAACGGTTTCAAAATCGGGAATAGATTTTGCCGTAATACGGGCGGGCAGAGGTGATATTGATGACACCGGTCCGAAAGAAGACACTCATTTCAGACAGAATATAGAAGGGGCTTTGCAGTACGGCTTAGATGTGGGTGTGTATTTTTACAGCTATGCCGAAACCGTTGAAGAAGCAGAACAGGAAGCGTACTTCTTTTTAAACCTCCTTGAAGGCTACGAAATAACGTTTCCTGTTGTTGTGGATATGGAAGAGGACGGAAGAAGATTGGATATGACCGATATCGCGGAAGCCTTTCTTGAAACCGTGGCGGGCGGAGGATATTTTCCTATGCTTTATTCATATCAAGCGCGTCTTGACAACCATTTCAGCGATTCATTGAAAGACAGATACTCGGTATGGGTGGCAAAGCTGAATGATCCGCAGCCGGAAACGGATTACGGCTATTACATTTGGCAGTATTCGCATGAAGGAAAGGTAAACGGTATTGAGGGGAATGTGGACTACAATGTGGCTTACAGAGATTTTCCGGATATTTTAAGAGATTATGGGCTCAATAAATTGAGTGTGGAGTAATTATCCGTATATTTTTATCGGCGTTTCATCGGTAATATCGAGATAGGCTCTCGGATTAACGGCGACGCCGTTAATTTGTATGCCGAAATGTACGTGAATACCCTGAGCTTTGCCTGTTTGCCCCGCTCCGGCTATGGCTTCTCCTTGCGCCACACGCTGTCCGGTTGAAACAAAGAGTATACTGTTATGGGCGTAAACGCTGGTTACTCCCAGATCTTCGTGGTATATTTTCACACAGTTTCCGAGGCCGCCGTCCCAGCCCGCAAATGTAACGACGCCGCTTGCACCCGCGTATACAGTTTGTCCGTAGGCCACGCCGGCTATATCTATTCCTTTGTGTCCGTAGTATCCTCCGTCCCAATGTGTCCATTGGCTTATGTAACCTCCCTCTACGGGCCACAGAAATTTTCCGTAGGCCGCCGAGCCTTCTTTAAAGGTTCCTGCGGGAGTCGGCTTTGTTCCTATTGCGATAATTTCGGAAACAGGGGAGAGGAGCTGTTTTACATTTGTTATATTTCTTTTTGTTTCAATTCCGTTAACATATGTAACGTCTGCGGTAACTTCGTTTTCGCCGTAATGACCTTCCTGCATCACTCGCGATGATCCTTCGTATACGCTGTTGTCCTGATATGTCTCGGTAGAGAATGGAATTGTGTCAACTTTGTATACTTCCGTTCTGGTGATGCTGACCGACAGAAACGGCACTTCATTACTTATCTTAATTTTATCACCACCGTGAAGCGCCTGTTCCTCAAATCCGGGATTTAAAGCTTCAAGACGTTCGGATGTAAGATCGACTTTATCCGCTATAAGAGAATGGCTGTCGCCGTCCTCTACCGTATAAAAAGAAGATTCCTCTTTTTTTCCTGTTAACAGTTTAATAAGCTCATTTTCGTCAATCAGACTTTCGGAAAGATAAAGACCCGCTTCATTGTATCTTATTTCGTCGACAAAACTTATAACTTCGGTGTTGTTATCCGTTTTATACTGTTCAAGTAAACCGTCAAGGCATTCCTTTACCCCGGTAAAATCGGTAAGCGCTCCGTAAAATACGTCGTTGATAAAAAAACCGTAGCCGTAGTCGAGGCTTATTCCGGAATTTTTTAGCATCAGATCGGCTATTTGATATTTGGTAAGAGTCTCATTATTGCCAATTTGTTCTATTGAATAAGAGGGAAGTACTTCAATATTCATATCATGTCCTAAATAATTTACTCTTTCCCGTAAAACCTCCTTGGCGTCGAGGAATACCTGTTCATTTTCTATGTATCCTAAAAATTTTCCGTTAACATTAAGTTTTACCGCATAATTTATGGAATTGGCATATGTTATGACGCTGAACAGGAAAAACACGCTTATAATGAGAATGGAAAAGTTAAAAATTATTACCGCAATACCTTTTTTTCCGAATAACAGCCTTCCTGTAAATAAAAGCGCTCCGATAAAACCAAGCTTGCCGCCATTTTTTTCCTTTATTTTTTCAAGCGCTTTGGCGTTGCCGCCGGAATACCTGAAAAAAGAGGCAACAGGACGTAAAAGAAAAACGCAGATTTTTTTGAAAAAGGCCGCAGTGGAACTCCTTATGCCATTGGTTGATTGCCACAGTGTTAAAGCGGTAAGCCTAACCCCTTTTGCGGTGTATTTTATCGCCGTTACAAATGTGTTGACAATATATCCGCCGAAAAATGCGATTAAGGTGTATATTTTGCTCCCCAAGCCGATTGATGAAATTTTTTTTAATATTTTGTTCATTTTGCTTTGTTCCTGTTTTGTTACTGATTATTTTAAATTTTTATAACCGCTGCCGGATGCCGTCCGCTTCTTAGGCGGCAAAGGTTTATGAGACTTTGCAGGCAAATCTCTTTATCACTCGGTTCGGTGGGTGATTTTATCTTTACTGAACCTCGGAATTGCTTCGCAAATCCGGCAGTTTAAACAAGCTGCCGCTTTAATAATTATTTTTATCAAAACGGTGAAAACGCTTCTTCGATTTTTCCGATAACATACTCATAAGCAGAAAAATCTTTTCTTATCCTTTTTCTTGCTCTGTCGCAAAAATCATGCAGACTTTGCGTATTGTCCTTCATAATCTGCTTCGCTCCCCAAATGTGTGTGTAATCGTCGCGGGGAAAGAAAAGCTCATCTTTATCCATCAGCACTTGTGAGCCTATTTTTTTTTCCTCTGCACAGATTGAGAGCAGTCTTTGTTCTGCAAAAACCATGTAGCATAGATAATCGCTGCAGTCCGCAGCCGATTTCATAAAGGCTATGGAGCGGTTAACGTAATATTGCTTAAAGCTTTCGTCCGGAAGATATAAAAAAGCGGTATTCATCGGAAGAACTTTTTCATTCATTTTTTCCGTATTGAAAGGACGCTTGAATTTGAAGGAGGAAATTTCCGGATAGACAGACGGAGTAAGGTTTTCTCTGTGTGCCGCAACAATGCGGTTTACCGGCAATTCAGGCATTTTCCACAGAATAAAATCCAAATCTATCATCGCCAAAGGTGCGGAAAATTCACGAAGAGCAAACAACTTACCCGCCGCCCAGAACATTTTGGGATTAATTCCCTCAAGATCATCGGGTATAACGTTTTCCATGCCGTCCCATACATTTCTTATTCCTAAACTGTCAATATATTCAGCACCTTTTTTATCCGAAGCCATGATGATTTCATTTCCGAGACTTTTCCAGCTTAAAGCGGAAAGGACGACGGTATACAGTTCAAATTTATTCATAGAATAAGCGCCGTTCGGATTTTTGGCAAAGAACGGCGCGGTAGAAATGATATGAATTCCTCTCATATAATTCCTTTCTTAAAATACCTCAAAACTTTTTCTATAGCATAACTGCAAATCAGCAATAATTTTTAAGGCAATACCGCGCAATCCACACACGGTCATTGTGCGGTTCTGCTTTAAATCAGATCAATTCCGTATCCGAAGCGATTTAAAGGACAATACATAATATTAAGCTTTATTTTTTCTTCATCGGACAACTGAGTTATATTTGCGCGGCAATTGCGATTTTTATTTCCGGGAAGGGAAGCGCTGCATTTTTTGTTTTTGATGATATCGGATAAGTTTTCCGGATCAAAACTTTTTTGTTCAAAGCCGGAAAAATTAAATGACGTACCGTATTCGTATTCATATTCATGCAAATGAAAACTGTTTGAAGTAAAAGAACCGCCGGAAATACGGAATGAACTCAATTCTAAAATATTTTGAAACGAGGTTGTTTCAAATGAACCGTTAAACATAGAAAATGAATGATACAAAGCATAAAATGAATTTAAAGTAAACGAACCGGCGTTTGATATAAAAGGGCCGGTTTCAGTATAAAAAGACTCCGGTATAAGTTCAAAAGAACCGATTTTGGAACTAAAAGTACCTAAGCTTATATTTTTCGGAATAGATGAGCAAATTTCGGTGCAGATAAAGGAGCTTATCTTGTTTTGTTGTGATTTTTCGCTGTTTTCGGCTGACGAAATCGCAGTAGGAAAATTGCTTCTGCCTTTGGGAAGCTTTACCGAAAAAATTTCGGCTAACTGCTTTGATATATCACTTAAAGGATTGATATTTTCCACCTTTTCGGCAATTTCGTTTTTGCCGCATTGTCTGAGCCATAAGGAAAGACTGCCGCCTAAATAATACATTTCCGCACTGTCAAAATCAAAATTTTTTCTTAACTGATCCATATTATATATTTTATGATTTCCGAACCAAAGACAATACAACGAGTTCACCGCCCCTTCCTTTACAATATTATCCGCTTATAATTTTATCATATTTCACAGCCTTTTTCAATATATTTTTTATATTTTATCAAATTATTCAATATAATAATATTTTTAAAGCACAACTTAAATAAGATGAGGGAATTGCGAAGCAATTCCGAGATTTTTACCTCCCACTAAACCGAGAGATGAAATCTGCCGCCTAAGAGACGGGAACTATCCGGCAACGTTTATATTCAAACTCTGTTTATTTTAAAAGGCTTTCCGAAAGTTTTTTCAGATTATTGGCTTTTTGATCATTTTCGGGCGACTTGGCTCTGAGATTGGCGCTCGCCATAAGCAAAAGTTTGCGCAGATCAGCCTTGCTGTATTTTTCGAGCAGTGCCGTTACCTCATGTTCATCCAATATTTCACCCATATCATGATGAATAATCATAAACGATACGTCTTCTATAATGTCTTTCGGAACTTCCAACCGTTCCAATGCTCGCCGTGCAATCAGCATAGAGCGTTCTACGTGTCCGTAATAGGTCGCGGAACCATTGGAGGTTAAAGCTTGACAGTCGGGCTTTCCCACGCCGTGTAGCAGGAGAGCGTACCTCAGCGATATATCGGGAAAGGAAAAACCCACGCTTTTGCAAAGGTGCTCATAAAGTGTGTAGTTTTGAAAAATGCTTTTCTGATCAAAATCCAAAGTCGGTATAAGTTCGGGGAAAACATTTGTTACAATGGATACATATTCTAAAAAAACATCGCTGACTCTTTTGGCCGAAAGGATTTTTTCAAATGCTTCCCTCAGCACTTTGGGCTTCAGTTCTTTTACTTTTTCGGAGCAGTCCATTATCGCGTTTGACGTCTTTTCCGATATGATATAATCTCCGCTTCCCATAAGTTCCAAAGCTTTAAGCATAAAAAGCGGATCTTTTTCCACCGAAAGGGGTACACAGTGCTCTTCTCCGTTTTCGTCTGTTGTAGGAGGTTCGTTTTCTCCTACGGCTTTAAGCGTAAACGGTTCGCTGATAATACAGTTAACTCCATTAAATGGGTCTACAATATTCCCGTATAAATCCGCGCAAATGGTGTTAATTGTAAAATCACGCTGCTTTAGTTCGTCGATAAGAGTACCGCCGAAAATCGGAGTTCCGTCTTCATTTTTACCGCGGCGGTAGCTTCTTATCATTACGGGTATTCCGCCGGCCATGACCATAATTTCGCCTTGAACAGGGTTTATATTAATAACTCGGTAGTTGTCCAATATATATTCTACTCTTTCCACTTCTGCGTTGGTTATAACGTCAATATCTCCCATAGGTTCGCCCAAGAGCAGCTTTCTTACGGTATCTCCGACCATAAAACACTGATAGTCTCTTTCGGTGATCAGATACATTACGCTTACAACGTGATGAGGCATTTCGATTTTATTAAGATTGAGAATATCCGTCAAGGTGTTTCCTCCATTTTTTCTCTTTTGTTCTCTTTATCTTCGGGAAATCCCCAGCCGTTTATATCGGCGCGGTGCATAGCTCCGAAAAGGCGTATCGTAAATCCCTTATCCTGCTTTTCCATAGAACGGAGCCATTCCTTTGTTTCCTCTCTTTTTGTGTGAGTATCGGCGGGGCATTTTGACTTTACGATATCAAGACCTGCGTGCTTTGCCGCCATTCTGACCTGAGCTTCCGGTGCGAGACAAAGAGGGCGTATTACTGTTAGGTCGCGTCTTGTAAGGTAGCTTTTTGGCGCAAAACAGTCAATTTGCCCCACCCTGAAAAGGTTCATTATAAACGTTTCAACAGCGTCATCATTGTTATGTCCCAAGGCGAGCTTATTGCAGCCCAACTCCTTAGCTTTTTCGTGAAGAGCGCCTCTTCTCATCTTTGCGCATAAAGAACAGGGATTTTTTTCCTTTCTTATATCGAACACTATGGCAGCGATATCGGTTTTTTCAACGACATAAGGTATTCCTAATTTATCACAGAGTTTTTTTACGGCCGAATAATCTCCCGCTTCGCCGTTAAAGCAAGGGTCAATGGTTAAAGCGGTAAGTTTATATTTTATTCCCGCAAAGCGTTGAAATTCCTTAAGCCCTTGCAGCATTACGAGGCTGTCTTTTCCTCCGGATACCGCTAAGGCTATATGATCGCCGTTTTCTATAAGGTCATAGGTCTGAACCGCTTTTCTTATACTGCCTAATACTTTTTGCATTTTATTTTTCCTTGTATTTCTGTTGACTTTTTTATAACCTTTCTTCGCAAGATTTGGGCGTGAATTTTTGAGCAGATTTTGTCGATGACAAGGCAAAGATTAGTGTGACTTTTTCAAAGTCACACGTCTTGTAGCTTGCGCGACAAGCAAGTCAAAAAATTTTAACCCACGATGTATTGGTTATATACCCAATCTTGTAAAGACAAGTTCTTAATCTTCGCCGAGCTTTAGCGCTTTATTGATATTTATTTTTCTGATAATTCCGCCCAATATCGCAAAACCGCCGCCAAGCATTATTACAATCAGCACGTATATTTTTATATAATCGCTTGTTGCTGCCGAGATTATGAACGGAGGTATCTGATTGGCTATGCTGTACATATTCTGGAACAAAGGCACAAATATATCGCTTGTTATTCCGCCTATAATGAATGCCATAGCAATGGATACCAGGGATACCAATATCTGTTCATAGCCTAACATACCGATAATTTCCCGTATCGTCATACCCATGGCTCTTAGGATACCGAATTGCAAAGTTCTCCCCTTTATGGACAGTATCCAGTAAATAAGAAATCCTATTACAGCCATTATCATCGTTATTATAAATCCCAGTGTAAGTCCGCCGTTCATACCTTGTAAAGTAGGACTGTTTTTTTCCTCGATAAGAAGCTGCGAGCTGTCTATAAGCCATTCTACCGGAATCTTTTTTTCATTTATATCGTTGTAAAGCTCTTCGGAAGTTGCATTGCTTTTAAGCTTCAGCCATACTTCATAGGGTTCAATTTCCGTGTTGTTATAAACATAGTTATAGTTGAGAAAGCAAAAATCTTTTTTTGATCCGTTGGTGAGAATTTCATTAGGATTTATTCCGGGCCAGTAGTCTATTATCGCAAGTACGGTAGTATTTAACGGATCATTTCCGCTCCATGTGACAGATATCTCATCTCCGAATCCGATATCGTATTTATCGGCCATGGAACGGGAGATCAGAACACCGGAGTTGTAATTTGTCAGTGCGTTACAGTAGTTATACCACTGGACGGGCAGAAGATCATCGCGGAACCATGCGGTTTTTGCAAATTTATCGGGTTCCGCAGCCATAACTGTTACCTTTGAGATATCGTTTCCTTTGTCGGTGTGAGCTTTGGCATTATCGTTTATAAGGACCTTGGCGGCGGATTCAACTCCCGCCAATTTTTCGTATCTTGAGAAATCACGCTCAATGTAAACGGTTCTTATATTTTCTCCGGAAGTGTAGCTTTGTTCCATCCAGTATTCCATGAGAGTAATATCCGCGCCGTTTTTATAATAAATCATATCTTCTTTATTGTTATTTATGGCTCTTGCCGTATTGGCGGAAAACAAACCGCAGGCAAAAGTAAGTATAAGGAACAGCATTAAAAAGCGCTCTTTGCTGCCTCCGGCGCAGGAAACGGTGGAAAGAGCCATATATTGGGAGGGACTCCAGAAAGGCCTGCCCAAAAGCGAAATAAACTTTAACAGATATGGATAAAACCTTACAAATAAAAGCCCCAGTCCTAATATAAGGCAGGTTGAAAATATGAATACAAGCGGGTCGATCTGTCCGGTGGCAATAAAAGTACCGTTATTTATCGCTTCATTGACAGTATTGGTGTAAAGAAAGTAAAATATAACGGAAATGGCAATAAGTATAAAATCAGCACCGATCAATTCCCAGAGTGCGTTCTTTTTTACTTTGGTCTTGCTTTGCTTGTATTGAACTATTGTAAGCTTTGAAGCGGGAATTATCGGCAGCATTGTAGTTACGAAAAATACCGCAACCGAAATAAATGCGTAGATAAACGCCGTGACAGATAATTTGGCTGCTATTCCGGTGCGGTTGACAAATTCCATAAAGCCGTCGCTCACCCCCAGAAAGCGGCAGAGTAAGAGACCTATCAGCGGCGATACAAAAAATGTCACCAATCCCAACAAACCGGCTTCCATGGAATACAGTCCGAATATTTGTCTGGGACTTGCACCTCTGGATTTGAGTACAGCTATTTCGTTTCTTTCCTGCTCCACATTAAGCTGAGATACCATAAATAAGTAGAACGCGAGCATTACCATGGTAGGTATTTGTATTGCCCACAGTATCGCCGTAAGGGCAGACGCTTTTTCCACATAGGCGGAAAGAATACTGTTTGCGCCCATTTCAAATTCGTATCCCATTTCTTTGTAATAATCAAAATCGCTGTTTATCGCTTCGGTAATGGAGGAAATGGCATTCATATTGACAGAATGATAGTCGAGATTATAGTTTACGTTCATATCAACTATATTCAGGTTGCTTGAAGATATAAGCCGATCATAAAGAGAGTAAGGAATAAAAACGCTGCCTACATACGCAATAAGATCTTCGGACCAATAGCTGTCGTTCATATCCGATTGGGTAAAAATACCCGTAATTGTAATGTAAAAGCTTTCCTGTCCCGCATTCATCGGGCGGATTTCATATGTATTGCCATGAACTATGCCTAAGTTTCTTGCCGCATTTTCAGTGACAATCGCCTCATAGCTGCCGTCAGCCGCGATTCCGCTTTCGCTGAACATTTCGCCGCTTTGCATAACTATATGATCTTCAATCCCGCTCATGGCGCTGACTCTTACACGAGATGAAGAAGAGCCGGAGGCGCTTTTTCCTTTGCTAAGGTACAGCAGATTGTCCGATACCACGGTTTTATTGTTTAAAATCGGTATACCGACCTTATTTACGCGGTCAGACGTCATTCCGGGAGCTTCGTCCAATATTTTAAGTTGATCTTCTATGGCGACCCCATGGGGAAGAGAAGCGGAAACGGTATATATTCCCGGATATTTGCCGCTGCTTAGCTGATACTCTTCCATATCTTTGATTAGAACGCGCTGAAGGGATGCGTCCATATATATAGGTACGGTACTCATCATTCCCGCCGCCATTAAGAAACCCAAAAAAAGGCATAAAACCATCCATTTTGTGTTTCTCATTTTTCTTAGCAATATAGTAAACAAGGTTTTCAATCCTTCCTAATCAGCGATATTATAGTGAACGGGCGGTTTTATTTAATTATGACTTCTTCGCCTTCGGAAAGTCCCGATAAAATTTCGGTTTCAACGGCGTTGCTGATACCGGTTTCAATGTCCGCCTCAACTTTTTCATCGCCTCTCAGCAGTTGTACATACGTTCTGTCTCCGTCTGTTTTGATAACGTGCTTGGGGATGACCAGAGCGTTTTCCGATTTCGCCTTTATTTTTGTTATATTCGCAATGGAACCTAAGTAACCGAAACCGGGATTTTCATCGGTGAATTCAACATACACCTTATCGCCCTCGGTGTCGCCCTCTTCAATCTCTTCTCTTGGAGTGCGAACAACTATTCCGTCGTAAATATCGCCGTTTACTTCAACGGTAACGGGATCGTCTACGGAAAATTTGCCCGCATTTTCGACGGTAGCTCGTACGCAAAGTTTTTCCGGGTCAACTATTGAAACTATAATATCATAAGGATCTACGCTGTCGCCGGGATTCAAGGTTTTTACATAAGAGACCTGCCCGGTCATTGTAGCATAGACGCGGCCGCCTTCGTATTCGTCCCGATACTGATCAAGGGTACTTTTTTCTATTTCAAGCTGAAGCCTGTCCGCAGCGGAGCCGGAGTTGTTATAATTAAGCTGCGCAAGCTCAACCTTTAGCTGCTGTATTTTAAGCAGATGCTCGATAGCGCCGTTATTCATTTCGGCGATCAACTGCCCCTCCTCGACAAAGTCTCCGGGGTTTACGTAAATATTTTTTAGCTGTCCGGTATATTTTGAAAAGAAGCAGTCCGATTGAACACCCGATACCAGATATCCGCTTTGTATAGTCTGGCTTACAATGTCTTTTCTTGTAACGGTGTAGGTGTAGTAAACCACTTCCGAAACATCGAGAGTCGGAGGCTCAAGCAATGGTTCTTCATCGGGAAAAAAGTAGCATCCCGATGACAAAACGGCTATTGTTCCCGCAAGAACAAGGATAGCGGCCGGCTTTATAATTTTTTTCTGCATATTTATATGTATCCTTAAATATTTTTTTGCAAACGTTTCCAAATTTAATTTTAACATATTTCGGACTTTTTTTCAATGGTTTTTTAAAATATTTTTTATTTGCAGCAAGTATTGCCGGCATAATTTCGTTGGGAGAGCAATATTACAGATCTTTTATAAAAATTCTTTAAAACGGTGTATTTTTTTGCCGTAAAAGTTGACAAAGTTTTCCGTTAGTGGTATTATATTTGTATGAATCAATTATAATGGTGGTTTTATGTACAAGTATGTAATATTTGATCTGGACGGCACCTTGTTAGATACATTGGAGGATTTGGCGTCCGCCGGGAATTACGCTTTAAGCACCGCCGGTTATCCGACTTACGATATTGAAAGATATAAATATTTCGTTGGAAACGGGATACCTGTGCTGATAAAAAGGCTATGTCCTAAAAATATCGGAGAACAGGAAGAAAACAGAGTCCATAGTCTTTTTTCAGATTACTACGGCGCGCATTGTCTCGATAACACCAAGCCCTACGACGGTATACTTGAAATGCTTTCGGAACTTAAAAAAAACGGTATTAAAACGGGTGTTGTGTCCAATAAGGATCATTCTTATTCGGTGAAACTTGTAAAGGACTTTTTTGGAGACAATATCGGTATCGTCCGCGGAAGAGAAGACGGTTTTCCTAAAAAACCCGATCCATATTCGGTAAATTATGTGATTGAAAGATTTAAGGCTGATAAAAAAGATATTCTATATGTTGGAGACAGCAATGTGGATATGGAGACCGCGATAAACGCCGGAGTGGATTCCTGCGGCGTATTATGGGGTTTTCGTACAAAAAAGGAGCTTTCGGACAGCGGCGCTTTATATATAGCGGATTCTCCCAAAGAGCTTCTTGATATAATTTTAAAAAACAAAAAGGATGCGCTGTAAATTATGAGAAAATTCAGGTCACCGATATTTGCGGTACTGTTTGTAATCGTTGCCGCAGCGTTTGTTTTCGTTTGCTCATACAATATATTCTTTTCGCTGCATATGGATGTTAAAAACGATTCGGATTTAAACGTGGTATGGCGAAACGAAAACGGAGTCGAGATAGATATCGAGAGTTTTTCTCAGCTTTCCGCAATAGTTTCTGAAAACGGATATTCTTTATTCCATACTGCGGAAGAAGATTATGACGACGTTTATATTGCATTTAAAAATTCCTTTGCGGATACTGATATATTTGTTAATCAAAATAAGGTATACTCCACAAACGAGCATTCTTACCCGCCGGAAAAATCGCTTTTTTCCATTGACGGCGCGTCGCCGAAGTTTTATTTTACAGGTATTGGCGATATTGTCAAGGGAGATGTTATCAGAATTGACGTTAAACTTATTTGTGACAGCGAACTTTGCGGAATAAGAAATGTGATTTTGGGCTCTTCCGGTAAAATCATTAACACGGTGTTCAGAAGCGATCTTTTGGGTATTGTTTTGTGTATTGCTTTGTTTTGCATGGGAATTATACTAATTATGTTCTATTTCGCCTTCAGAAAAGCCGTGTTTCTCCATGGAGTACATTATGCCGGCGCTTTTGCGGTGTTGTCTTCCGTTTACTCAATTTCGGGAAGCATTTCGCTTTCCTCGTTGGAGATAGTAGGTGCGGACTCATTATATATAATAAGAGGTCTTGCCTATGTCACTATGTTTATGCCGCTTATTCTTTTTTTTATGGAAAATACGAAATTTCGAGTTTCGGACAGGATATTGCAGGTCGCGTCGGTAATTCAGGCTGTCGTTATCGCTGTGGTTTATATTCTTGGAATATCGGGTGCGGCGAATATTTATCGCACAAGGATTATAGCGGATATTTCCATGTTGGTGCAGTTTCTGTTAATTTTAGTGGTACTTATATTTGATTTTAATAAAAAGAATGAAAAAAGAAGCACAGATTTTACGTTTATCGCAATATATCTGATATTTCTCGGAGTGATTGCAGCGCAGTTTGTTTTTGGTTCGGGAAGTTCCATACCCATATTGTTTGTTTTTTCCTGTCTGTTTTTTATTATCTCGGTGCTTGTTATGAGTATGTTTAGCTTTTCCAAAGCTTTTGAGCTTAGCAACGAGGCGGAAAAAATGGGGAAAATTGCGTTTACGGACGGGCTTACGGGAGTCGGAAATACTGCCGCGTTTAAAAAAAAGCTTAATCATCTTGAGGTTGTGAAGGTAAATTACAAATCAATAGGCATAGTACAATTTGATATAAACAATCTTAAAACCATAAATGATACACTCGGCCACGAAATGGGCGATAAGCTTATAATAGACGGATCGGCAATGATAAACAAATGTTTTGGCGGCATAGGCAGCGTGTACCGCACGGGCGGCGACGAATTTGTTGCGGTTGTTTGCTGTGAAAATGCTTTTAAGCTTTGCAACGAGGCGATTTTAAAATTTGAGATGGCTATTGATGAATACAATTCCGATGATTCTCACAGGTTTTTACTTCAAATTGCCTACGGAGCGGAGTTTTACAACAGTGAATTTTCGGATCAATATCTTACGCTTCGAGAGGTACAAAAGCTTGCGGATAAAAAAATGTATGAAAATAAGAATGAGCTTAAGGAAATTGCAAAAAGAGAAGGTCTTGAAGTAATAAGATCGGAATATAAAAATAATGGCATTGTATAATGCCTATGAAAGGACGGTTTCTTTATATGACGCAAAATAATATTTTCACGACACCCGAAGAGAAGCTCGAACTGTGTTTTAACAGTTTTAAGAGTAAAATTGATTTCAAGCCGGCTGTGGCGTTGATATTGGGTTCCGGGTTAGGCGCCCTCGCCGACGAGATTGATGTCAGGGCTGTTTTGAATTACAATGAGATTGAGGGTTTTCCTCTGTCTACTGTTCCGGGACACAAAGGGCGTTTTGTATTCGGATACATAGATGATGTTCCTATGGTCATAATGCAGGGAAGGGTGCATTATTACGAGGGTTACAGTATGAGCGACGTGGTGCTTCCCACAAGACTTATGCGTAAAATGGGTGCGGAGGTTTTGTTTCTTACAAATGCTTCCGGTGCGGCAAATCCTGATTTTTCTGCGGGAGATTTTATGCTTATAACCGACCAGATATCCAATTTTGTGCCAAGTCCCCTTATAGGACCCAATATAGACTCTTTAGGCACACGTTTTCCGGATATGAGTGAGATATACAGCAAAAAACTTAGGGGAATTGTCAAAAAGACCGCCGAGGCGCTTAATATAAAATTGCGCGAAGGAGTTTATATACAGCTTACAGGACCCAATTTTGAATCTCCCTCCGAGGTGAAAATGTGCCGTATGCTGGGAGCGGACGCAATAGGAATGAGTACCGCCTGTGAAGCGATCGCCGCTAACCATGCCGGCATGAAGATTGTGGGAATAAGCTGTGTGGCAAATTTGGGCTGCGGACTTACCGATACCCCTCTTACCCATAAGGAAGTAATTGAGGCGGCGGATAAGGCGGCTCCGCTGTTTAAAAAGCTGATAAAGGCATCCGTGGTTAATATTTTTCACGAGGAGCTCAACAAGTGAATAATACCGATAAAAGCGGCTATATTTTTGACAATGTCCGTTTGACGGAAAGCGGAGACAGTGTAATTATTATAGATCAGACTAAGCTGCCTAATGAGGAAGTGTATCTGGAGCTGAAAAGCATTGATGATTTTTACCATGCAATAAAAACTTTGCAGGTCAGAGGTGCTCCCGCTATCGGCATATGTGCCGGATTTGCCTTGGCTGTTGAAGCAAAAAGACTTTCGCTTTTACCCGATTTGTCCGAGTCGGATTTTTTCGGAAAGCTTCACAAAGCAAAATGTTATCTTGATTCCGCACGTCCCACCGCCGTTAATCTGATACATATGTCAGACAGGGTGGAAAAAGCCGCTTTTTTATGTGCGGGAAAAGGTATTTCGGAAATTGCGGAAAGCTGTTTAAGAGAAAGCCGCCTTATCCAGTCCGAAGATGCGGAGATGTGCTTTAAAATAGCCGAATACGGGTTATCCTTAGTAAAAAGCGGAGACGGAATACTTACTCATTGCAATGCGGGTCCTTTGGCCACTTCTTGTTACGGTACGGGGCTTGGCGCTTTGTTTTTGGGGAAAGAGCTTGGCTATGAATTTCATGTTTATTCGGATGAGATGCGTCCGCTTATGCAGGGCGCGAGGCTTACTTCTTATGAGCTTCACCGTGCGGGAATAGATGTTACCGTTATTTGTGACAATATGGCAAGTATGGTTATGAAACAGGGAAAAATCGACGCCTGTTTTGTTGGATGTGACAGAGTTGCCGCAAACGGAGATACAGCCAATAAGGTAGGTACAAGCGGAGTTGCCGTTCTTGCAAGGCACTACGGAATCCCGTTTTATGTTTTTTGTCCGTCCTCAACAATAGATTTTGAATGTTCCTCCGGAAATGATATTGTTATTGAAGAGCGAGAGGAAACGGAAATAAGCGGACTGTATTTTAAAAAACCCGTTGTTCCGAATGGCGTAAAGTGTTACAATCCCGCCTTTGACGTTACCGATAACGGATTGATTACCGCTATAATAACGGAAAAAGGGATCTGTCGTTTGCCGTACGAAAAAAGTCTCTCGAACTTGTTTGGAAAATAACCAATTGCGAAAGGAAATTATACGAATATGAAAATAAAGTTTTATAATGCGAGGATAATGACCGCCGAAAACGATTGTTCGATAATAAATGGAGAGATTCATATAGATGGGGATAAAATAAGATATGTGGGTGAGGAAAAAAAAGAGGACTCTTTTGACAGAGAAATAAACTGTGAGGGAAATTTGATAATACCGGGTTTTAAAAACGCGCATACTCATTCCGCTATGACCTTTCTGCGTTCTTATGCGGACGATCTTCCTTTACAGGAGTGGCTTTTTGAACGTGTTTTCCCGCGTGAAGACAAATTGACTCCCGACGACGTATATTTGCTTACCAAGCTTGGTATAATGGAATATCTGAGCAGTGGCATTACATCTTGTTTTGATATGTACTTTTTTGCCGACGCCATTGCCGCCGCTGCAGCTGATACCGGCTTTAGGCTTGTGCTGTGCGGTTCCGTAAGCGGAGACCCTGTAAATGCCGAGCGTGTACACAAGGAATACCTTAAATTTGCCAATGGGAAGTATAACGAGCTTATATCCTACCAATTGGGTTTTCACGCTGAATACACGGCTTCTCTTGATCTTATGAAAGAAATGGCAAAGCTGTCTCAGAGCTTAAAAGAACCTGTTTATACTCATAACAGCGAAACGGAAAAGGAAACCTCCGAGTGCAGGGAGCGTCACGGAATGAGTCCCACGGCTTTGTTTGAAGAGCTGGGAATGCTTAATTACGGCGGCGGAGGGTTTCACTGCGTATATTTTGACGATAATGATATGGATATATTTAAGCGTCACGGTATGTGGGCCGTTACAAATCCCGCTTCCAATACCAAGCTTGCCAGCGGTATCGCGCCTATATGCCGTATGATGGATAAAGGAGTTAATTTAGCAATAGGCACCGACGGTGCGGCAAGCAACAACTGTCTTGATATGTTCAGGGAAATGTTTTTAACCACGGGATTGCAAAAAATTCGTGAAAAGGACGCTTCTGCCTGTGATGCCAACGTCGTACTGCAAATGGCGGTTAAGGGAGGAGCGCTCGCTATGGGACTCACCGACTGCGACTGCCTTAAAGAAGGGAAAAAGGCCGACCTTGTGCTAATTGATCTTGAGCAGCCAAATATGCAGCCGTTAAACAATATAGGCAAGAACCTTGTGTACAGCGGCAGCAAGAGCAATGTTAAGCTTACTATGGTAAATGGCAGGATTCTTTATGAAAACGGGGAATACTATATCGGTGAACAACCGCGTGAAATATACGAAAAAGCCAACAAATTGGCAAAAAAACTGAGGTAAAAGGCTTTGCTGCTTTAAACAGGTTCATATGTTATAAGCGCGCTTTTATAGACAACATAAATGAAAAAAAAAATTAAGCTTCCGAAATTTGTGGAAGAAATTTTAAAAAAGCTTGAAGACGCGGGCTTTAAGGCTTACGGGATCGGGGGTTGTGTGCGCAATCCCCTTATGGGACTTCCGGTTTCCGATTATGATATCACCACCTCCGCAATGCCGGAGGAGATAAAACGGGTATTTTTTAATATGAAGATAGTGGAAACGGGAATAAAACACGGAACCGTTACCGTTGTATCCGAATATGGCACCGCCGAGATTACTGCTTTTCGCTGCGACGGAGAGTATAAGGATTTCCGCCATCCGGAAAATATAAGCTTTACCCAAAGTCTTGAGGAGGATCTGAAACGTCGGGATTTTACCGTAAACGCCATAGCTTGCTCACGGAACGGCGAAATAATTGACCCTTACAATGGTATCGGAGATCTTGAAAAAATGGAGCTTCGCTGTGTAGGAAACGCGGAAAAACGGTTTGAAGAGGACGCCCTCAGAATAATGCGCGGACTGCGGTTTATGGCGCAGTACGGTTTTGTTCCCGAAATCGGCACCCAAAATGCGCTTCATAAAAAAAAGGATCTTCTGAATGAAATATCCCCTGAAAGGTTAAATTCCGAACTTACAAAGATTTTATGCGGAAACACGGAATATTTATCTCAAGTACTCAGAGAATATAATGATGTTTTTTCGGTAATTATTCCCGAAATAAATAAATGTGTAGGTTTTGAACAGCATACACATTATCATAACCGTGATGTATGGGAGCATACGATAGCGGCTGTTGGAGGAATCGAGCCGGTGCCTTGTTTAAGACTTACAATGCTTTTTCATGATCTTGGAAAGCCGTCTTGTTATAAATTCTATAATGGTGAGGGACATTTTAAAGGTCATGCTTCCGTAAGCGGAAATATTTGTCAAAAAACTTTGGAGAGGTTGCATTATGACAGCGGTACGATAAAAAAGGCCGTTTTTCTGGTGGAACGCCACGATATGGTAATGAACGACGATCCGGTATTGATAAAAAAGCACCTTAAAAAATTTGGAGAGAAACCGTATTTCGACCTTCTTAATGTTCATATTGCGGACGATCTTGCCAAAGCTCCCGTGGCTATGAGCCGTATTCCCGTTTATAATTCAGCGAAACGTACGGCAAAAAAAATATTGGCTGAGAAAGAGTGTTTTTCTTTAAAGGAGCTTGACGTAAACGGAAATGATATGATCAAGCTCGGATATACCGGAGCCGATATAGGAAAAGCGCTTGATTTTTTGCTCAACTCGGTGATTGAGGGAAAAATCTCTAATAAACATGACAGGCTTATAAAATATATAAAAGAAAACAATATTTAAAAGCGTAAACAATTGAAAGGAAGTGGCGTTATGTCGTCGGTCGACGTAGGTATTGACCTTGGAACTGCCAACACAATTATATCTATTGGGGGGAAGGGAATAGTAGTTAACGAGCCGAGCGTGGTGGCTTACGATAAAAAAAAGCAAAAGGTTCTTGCTGTAGGCTCTGAGGCATATAGAATGATAGGAAGGACTCCGGAATATATAGTAGCGGTAAAACCTCTTAAAGACGGTGTTATATCCGATAACGTCACAACGGAGGCAATGGTTTCCGCCTTTATAAAAAAGGTGAGCAGCAGTATGATGCTTAAACCACGTATAATTTTGTGCGTTCCTTCACTTATTACCGATGTGGAAAATCGTGCTGTTATTGAAGCCGCGCTTTCGGCCGGCGCAAGGAAAGTATTTATAATAAAAGAGCCCATAGCCGCCCTTCTGGGCGCGGGAGTTGATATTTCACAGGCGAAGGGCGCCATGGTAGTTGATATAGGCGGAGGTACCACTGATATTGCCATAACATCATTTAACGGTATAGTAAAGGATACATCCATAAAGTTGGCGGGAACCAAATTTGACGAATCAATAGTAAAATATATTTCCGCAAAATATAAGCTTGTTATCGGTGAGAAAACCGCAGAGCAGGCGAAGATTCATCTTGCCAATGTATTTGAACCGAGTGCCGACGTTAAAATGACTGTAAAAGGGCGCAATTTGCTCAGGGGGCTTCCCGAAAGCGTAGAGATAAATGAGATGGATTTGTATGAAGCGCTTATTGATCATGTGGAAGAGATTACCGTCGGAATACGTTCGGTGTTGGAGCGTACTCCTCCGGAGCTGGTAGGTGATATATTGGCAAACGGTATTGTACTGACGGGCGGAGGCGCACTGCTGAAAGGCTTGGATAAATATATCCAGAATAAGATAGGCGCACCGTGCTATGTGGCGGATAATCCTCTCGAATGTGTGGCAAAGGGGGTCGAGGCCGCTTTCAGTCTTTCTGAGGAGCTGCTTGACGGTTTTGAGAAAATTTCGCTTTACCGTTATAAATAACAGAGAAAGGTGATGTCCGATGCAAAAGTCGAAAAAGATGATAGGAAGTCTGATTTATGCAGTAGAGCGCATCTCAAAACGCTTTGATTCGGATAATCTTTCAGCTTACGCCGCACAATCGGCATTCTTTATTTTCATATCCATTTTTCCGTTTTTGATGCTGTTTCTTAATTTGCTAAAATATATACCTTTTTTCAGCGGGGAAAATATCGAAAGTTGGACTATGGAAGTTTTTTCTCCGCTTATAGGTAAGCTGCTAAAGGGAATAGTCAGGGAAGCGGGTGAAACTGGTTCCGGTGCTCTTATTTCAATTACCACCATTGCCGCTCTTTGGTCATGCTCAAAGGGCGTTTTGGGAATAATCTACGGTCTTAATTCCGTATACAAAACTACGGAAAAGCGTGGGTATATTCAGTTAAGAGCCACGGCGGTTTTTTATACCATAGGATTTATAGCGGCGCTTGTGGTGGTATTGCTGCTTATGGTTTTCGGAAATATGATACTAAACCTGCTGATGACGTACATTCCTGCCTTGGGTTCTCTTGCAAACGCTGTCAGGGTAATAAGGTGGCTGGTGAGCTTTGGGTTTTTGATGATATTTTTTATGTTTTTGTATACTGTAATCCCTGAAAGAAAAACAAAGTTCAGAAATGAACTTCCGGGCGCGGTAGTGAGCGCGGTTGGCTGGGTAGGATTTTCGGCGCTTTATTCATTGTATATGGATATGTTTGCCAGCCGCTCAAATATTTACGGAAGTCTGGCGGCAATAGTTTTCTTTTTGCTTTGGCTTTATATTTGTATGATAATTTTATTTGTGGGAGCGGAAATAAACGATATTTTGCGGGTGCATAATTTTGCCGCAATGATAAGGCGCAGGAGGGAAATGAGGAAGATGGGAACAGTAAAGGCGCGCATAAAGCCCAGTGAAAAAAATAATAAATAAGAACCTGCTCACGTAAGAATTGGTATGCGTCTTTAGACATGTGAAAATTTGGTATAAAAAAGCCGCCCTTATATAAGGTGCGGCAATCCGGAAAGGTGCATATTAAAAAATCCTCTTATTCTCCGCTTTCCATTATCTGCTTTATGGGACATTTTTTTATCTTACCGCCGCAGTATCTCATCATAAGCTCATAGATTACAGCAAACGTGATAAGACAAATGATGAAGGCTTTAACATCAAAGCCGTATTCCGGCAAATCGCCCATTTCCGCAAAATCGGCAAACACCACTTCAACCATTATTTTAAGCAGTATATATTGATATAAGGTGCCAATGGCGAAGCCTATGTAGGCTATTGGGCGGTAGCCTCCGAAAATCGCACTTTCACATTGTCTTGTATTGTAACCTTCAACCTTAAGCATTGCGATTGTTTTTCCGTTGGCGTTTATTACAGTGGAAATTCCCAGAAACAGCGTAGTGAAGGATAAAATTACTCCTATCATAAATATCATTACCGCAAACATTTCGCTTGCCAGCTCATCCATACTAAATGACATCTGCATCATTGAGGAAAAGCAGAATGATGCGAAAGCAATAAGAAAAACAAGTGTTTTTTTGCTTTTTAAAGTAGCTTTTCTCAGATCGGTCAAAAAAGGGTTTTCCTTTTTTGACCGAGCGTCTTTTTCAGTAAATTTTTTTATCTTTATATCCGGTATTTCTTTAAGAAGCTTTATAACGGGTCTTTTAAGTTTAATAAATGCGAATGTCACTGATAAAAGCGCAAATATTACCGAAGGCAATATTACCAGAAACAAAAGGAGAATCAGGTTTATATGAATGCTTATTTCCGGAAGTATACCATCCTCATTATTCTTTTCATAAAATACGGGCATAAGCAGAAAGGATGAGAAATATCCCATTGTAGTCCCTATAAAAACGCTTAATCCAAAAATCCAAAAATCTTTGGCGATTTTCATATTTGAGTAACCCAATGCTTTTAATATGCCTAATTCCTTTGAATGAGAATTTATGTACTGCTTTATGTAAAAAATCAGCATAATAACCGAAGTTATAAGCAGGCATCCTCCGCTGAGCGAGGATACAACCTTTCCGGTAGCCGTGACGGCGTCAAAAAATATTTTCTGATACTCGGCGGTTAATTCGCTTTCTATTAGCATAACGTCTATATTGAAATTCAAAAACAAATTGCAGACAAACACCGCGCAGAAGCACATTATCGTAATTCCTACAAGTTTGACTGCGTTTTTAATACCTATTACCATTATTTTTCCTCTCTTTATTACCAACCTATTTCAAAAGCGTTTTTGGGATTTTCATTGGTGGAAATCTCGCCGATCTTTCCGCTTTGCATTTTTATGACTGTATTTGCCGTTTCGGCAATATTGGCGTTGTGAGTAACCATTACGGCGGTAAAATTCTTTTCTTTGTGAAGCCGCAGTATATATTCAAGAACCGAGCGCCCTGTATTTTCGTCAAGCGCTCCGGTGGGTTCGTCCATAAAAAGCACCTTGGGTTTTTTCGCCAGCGCCCGCGCAATAGACACCCGTTGCTGTTCTCCTCCGCTTAGCTCGGAGGGGTATTTGTGCTTTTTTTCCTCCAGCCCAACTGCCTTGATTATCTCTCCGTAATCCTTGTTATCCGCAAGCTCCGCCCCCATTTTAACGTTTTTTTCTGCGGTCATATTTGGAAGAAGATAGTACTGCTGAAAAATAAATCCCGTATTGCTTTTGCGGAACTCGGTAAGTTCATTGTCGGAAAGGGAAGTGATTTCTCTTTGTTCGTAGCTTATTTTTCCGCTGTCGGGACGTTCGAGACCTGATAATACATTTAGGAGCGTGGATTTTCCGGATCCCGAAGCGCCTAATATTACTACAAGATCTCCGTCCTTTATTTCAAGTGAGATGTTTTTGAGAATCGTTTGTTTATTTTCCTTTTCTCCGTAGGATTTTACGATGTTTTCAATTTTTATCATCTGCTTTGTTCCTTTCGTTGATTTCGGACTTCTTTTTAATAAGAATGCTGACAAAAACCTCCGTAAGCATACCGCTAATCTCTTCCTCGCTGAATTTAACGGTTTTTGTCGCGCAAAGAGAGGCTATTCCGTGAGTATACACCCATAAATGACTGTACAGTGATAGAGCGTCCTTCGCAGGAAGCACATATTGCTCGGTTATGGACGATAATATATTGTCATAGTTATCGTCTATTACCGGAAGCACGCTTATGGCGTCGCTGCGGTCGGTTTCCGACATAAAGAGAAGCCGAAAAAGCTTGGGCTGTTCAACAGCAAACTTTATATATGCCTTTCCAACGCCCTTAAAATGAATTTCCTCTTTAAGGCCTTCTTTGACATATTCGTTATACATTTCCCTTGCGGCTTTTTTTACCTCCCCTGTAACCTCCTCCATATTTTTGAAAACTGTGAAGATAGGTCGAGCGGAGCTGTTCAGTTTTTCGCCCACCGCCCTTGCGGTAACACAGGAGATATCTTGTTGGGAGGCGATCTCCAAGGCGGCGGCAATTATTTGTTCTCTGGTAAATTTTGATTTTGGCGGCATTTTGTTCCTTTCTAACTAAATCATACGTTTTAAAACCTATGTTTTAAATTATACTCTTTTTTATAAAAATGTCAAGCTTTTTTAAATTTATTTTTTACCTGACAAACGGTACCGTACTAAAGATGCGGTACCGTTTTTTAAATTTTATGCTGATATTTTTAAAATATAAAATCGGGCAGTTATCAATAATAAATAACAGCCCGAAAAAATGAAATTTATAATCTGAAAGTTTTTTTATAAGTGGTGCTACTTCATCAGGAGATTTATCGGAATTATCAATTCTGAGATAATTTTCAAACGGTATTTCATCTTCATAGCTTACACATCTGTATTTTTTGTCATCGTCTATAAGTCGTTGGTTTGAGTCGGATATGTTTCTTTTAGATGGTTTGAATTTCAGCCGATTTTCGGTCGCATTTCTTTCCAGACGCACCTTTTGAGGAGCTATTAGTTCAACATAATAAAATTTTGTGTCATAGGGAATAAAAATATTTTTTATATGCTCTAAGTACTCCCAATCCGATCGTTGGTCAAAAGCCATCATCAGAGTGAAAATCATCCCGTAATTATTTGAGGCCGCAAAATTAGTGAAAATAAGTTCTCGTAATTCGTTTATTGTTTTGCTGTCGTATTTTCCAAATATTTCTATAACCGGCTCGATAGTCATGTGATTATGAAACAGGCGTAAATTTGTGATTTTCATAAGAGCTTGTCCGACTGTCATTTTACCTACTGCCGCGTTTCCCAATATAAATACTAATTTCATATTCTCTTTTCCGATTCCGACTTGTAGTGCTCATCTTATTATAGTTAATCCATTTTAGAATTGTGGGATTAGTGTTTTGGGTGCAATTTCTTTTTAAACTTTGGGATTTACGTCGGTTTAAAAAGGATTTGGTATTAAATAGCAAGCCACCAGCACACGCCGTATTTATCAATGACTGTGGCACAGCATTTGTTCCATGGCGCCTCATGAATTTCTTCTATGACAACTCCGCCGTCGCTCAGAACATCAAACGCGCGCTGAACGTTCTTTTCCGTTCCCATTTCAAATACATTAAAAGTCATTGTTTCCCATTTCATTTTGTGAACAAACTCTACGTCGCAAGGATTTTGTGCTTCAGATATCGCTAAAAAGACTTTTTTGTCAACAGATATTTCACAATGCTCATATTCGGTACCGCTGTCATTTTTGATCTCAAATGTTATTTCCGCTCCAAATGCTTTACAATATGTTTTTACTGCCTCTATGCTGTTTTTAACGTACACCTGAGTATGATTTTTCATATATTTTCTCCTTTAAGTTTTATTATAAGCCATAAATTCTTCCGTTTTCGACCAATATTTTATACCCCAGTTTTCAAAGTTCCATTCCTCGCTGTAGGAATTACACTCATAATCAATGTAGTAAAGTATTTCGTTCTGAACCACAAAATTAGTGGGGAAGTAGTCGATATTAAGCTTTGCGGGATATAAAAGCTTCAGCATAGCTCTTATCTGTTCAAGATAGCTTTCCTTGACTTCTCCGTTCAGCACCAAGTCGTAAATTGTGCTGCCCTTAATATATTCCTTTAGTATTCGTTCGGTCTTTCCATCAAAGTCTATCATTTCGGGAATACTGATTCCCACTTCTTTCAGCCTTCGGTAGTCGTTTAACTCAGCTTCAAGCTTGTTTCCGAATTTATAATAATCGCATGGATCATGATGTATCTGTTTTAGTACAAATTCGTTTTTACCGTCGGTAACGAGATACGAATAACCGCCTTTCCCTTTTCCGAGAAGCTTTATTTCGGTAAAGCTTTTTTCGTTTACATTTAAGCTGTTTCGCGGCATATTACATTCCTATTGTCTTTCACTGTGTTATTTTTCTGTACTTTTATTTACGCTGTCCACTATATTTTTAAACTCAAGAGCCTTGTCGACACTTCCGTCTATCTTAAGCTTGCCGGTAAAAAACGCTTTAACGGGGTCAAGCTCGCCGTTGGCGATCTTTAAAAAGTTATCGGCCGAGGTGATGAGTCTTACGTCTCTGTCGTGATAGTCATAAGGCTCAACGTACACCTTGCCGTCCCTTGCCTCAATATAAAAAACGCCTTCTCCCTCGCCGGTAATCTGTACTTCCACAGCCAAATGTTTTTTATAGTCGCTTATGTCGGCGCCCTTACACAGATCCTGTACGGTTTTTACGATTTCCTGATAGTTCATTTTGATAGTCCTTTCAAATTTATCGGTAACGTTTTAAACTGTAATACCGTGATTTAATTATATATTTTTTTTGTTAAAAAGTCAATATAAAATAATATTTTGCAGGTTTTACAAAAAAAAACCGCAAATATAACAACTTTAGTTAAATTCACCCATTGACAAAAAAACGCATATAATGTAAAATAAAACATAAGGCAAAACAAAGGCGTTTTGGCAGTTTTATGGCTGTACCAAAACGCCTTTGTTGTAAAACGGATCATATTATTCGGGAGGAAAAGGGAAATGAATGAATATTACGACGTAAAATCCGGCTTCGGAAGCGACGTTTTTAATGTGGAAACAATGAGAGAAAGGCTGCCTAAGGGAACCTTCAAGGCGTTGATGGAAACCATTGATAACGGCGCGGAGCTTGACGGCTCGGTAGCGGCAGTAGTGGCTCACGCTATGAAGGACTGGGCTATTGAAAAAGGCGCTACACATTACACACATTGGTTTCAGCCTATGACGGGAATCACCGCCGAGAAGCACGACAGCTTTATCAATCCGCAGGGCGACGGTACCGTTATAATGGAATTTTCTGGTAAGGAGCTTATAAAGGGAGAACCTGACGCGTCCTCCTTCCCGTCCGGCGGGTTAAGGGCAACCTTTGAGGCGAGAGGCTACACTGCATGGGATCCTACATCGTTTGCTTTCGTAAAGGATAACACACTCTATATACCCACCGCTTTCTGTTCTTATTCGGGAGAGGCGCTGGACAAAAAAACGCCGCTGCTCCGTTCAATGGATGCGCTGTCCGCGCAGGCTATTCGTATCCTCCGACTTTTCGGTAATACCTCCACAAAGCGTGTAGTGCCTACGGTAGGCGCCGAACAGGAGTATTTCTTAGTGGATGAAAAGTTGGTCAACAAGAGAAAAGACCTGTTTTTTACGGGACGCACACTTTTCGGAGCCGCTCCTCCAAAAGGACAGGAGCTTGAGGATCATTATTTCGGTACCATCAAGCAAAGAGTGAGCGATTATATGAAGGATTTGGATAAAACGCTCTGGTCTTTGGGGGTTCCATCAAAGACAAAGCATAACGAGGTAGCTCCCGCTCAGCATGAATGCGCGCCCGTTTTTGAAAATGCCAACCTCGCCGCCGATCATAATCAGCTTACAATGGAGCTAATGCAGAAGGTGGCTAAAAGACACGGTCTTTCGTGTCTGCTGCACGAAAAGCCTTTCGCGGGAGTAAACGGTTCCGGTAAACACGATAACTGGGCTTTATCTACCAATGATGGACAGAATCTGCTGAAACCCGGCTATTCTCCTCTTGAAAACGCTCAGTTTCTTACGTTCCTTGCGGCGGTAGTCAAGGCGGTTGATGACCACGCCGATCTGCTGAGATTATCTGTGGCAAGCGCGGGCAACGATCACAGGTTAGGCGCGAACGAAGCTCCTCCCGCTATTATTTCCATTTTCCTCGGGGAAGAACTGACCGATGTAATTGAGGCTTTGGTCAGAGGCAGCCATGCTAAAAATTTGCACAGACAGTTTGATATAGGAGTTTCTACGCTTCCCACTTTCCCCATGGACACCACCGACAGAAACAGAACCTCCCCGTTTGCCTTTACCGGCAACAAGTTCGAGTTCAGAAGTGTAGGCTCCACCCTTAATATAGCCGGTCCCAACATTGTTCTTAACACCATAGTTGCCGACGCGCTGTGTGACTTTGCCGACGAACTGGAAAAAGCTCCGGATTTTAAGTCGGCGCTGAATCAGCTTTTGAAAAAAACATTCACCGAGCATAAAAAGATAATATTTAACGGCAACGGATACGACGCAAATTGGATAAAGGAAGCGGAGAAAAGAGGACTTCCGAATTATGTTTCCACCGTTGACGCTGTGCCGCATTTTGAAGACGAAAAGAATGTCAGACTTTTTGTCAAGCACAAGGTATTCAGCGAAATTGAGATACATTCAAGAACCGAAACATTGCTTGAAAATTACGAAAAGGTTTTGAACATTGAAGCGCTTACCACCGTGGATATGGCCAAGCGTGAGATATTGCCGGCTGTTTTGAAATTTGAAAAGGATATTTGCGAAGCTGTTGCCGCAAAAAAAGCGGCGGGATTTGAGTCCGGTGCGGAAAAGGAGCTGGCGGAAAAGGTTATAGCGCTCGCCGATACCCTTAGTTCAAGGATAAAACAGCTTGAATCCGACATTTTGAAGGCGCATACTTTTGAAGATATAAAGGAGAAATCAAGATTTTTCCATGATGTCGTTTTTGCTTCTATGCAGTCACTGCGCGCTGCGGCTGATGAACTTGAAACTATCGTGGCTGCCGAATACTGGCCTATCCCAACTTATTCCGAGTTATTATTCAGCGTAAGCTGATTTTCTGTTTGGCTGAAAGTTAAAAGCATCTGTTGTATATCATTATAAAATTAACATTTTTGCCGCGGTTGTGATATGCCGCGGCATTTTTTAATTATCATCATAAAGCTCAATTCCCACCGCACTTTTAAACATTTCATATATTGCGGGGCTGATCTTTTTTATTCGCATAGGCTTAAAATCATTATCCACAAAAAAGTGAGCCGTTTCCGCAATTAGCCGTAGTTCACCTGTTTCTTTATCTGTGACGGTATAGGAAATCCTATACTTTAATCCGTTAAAATCTTCCATTTTAAGTTTAATACAAACCGTATCCCCAAATCTGACGGCATATTTGTACTGACAGGAAACTGATAAAACAGGACTTATTATTCCGTTTTTTTCCATCTGGTCATAAGGAAAACCCACCTGCTCCAAAAAATCAATACGTGCCTCCTCAAGCCATCTTAAATAGTTGGAATGATGAACCACCGCCATTTTATCCGTTTCATAATAAAGTACCCGTCTGTAAAAAGGTTTTATCTTCATATTTTTTTCCTTTCTTTTTTTAATAAAATTATACAACTTTTTTTCTTTTTTTTCAATAGTCCGAATAAAAAAGCATACAACGCAGTATAAGCAGGATTTTTGCAGGATTTTTATTTGTAAAATGTATCATATTTCACAATTTAAACTATTAAATATTGTAAGAAACTTAAAATTTTTTGTTTTATGCCCGGTTTTTTACGTTTCTATTTGAAAAATATAATAAAATATGTTATACTAAAAAAATAAAATGCAATTTTATTTTTTTAATTATTCAAAAAATTTACAGGGAGGTATCTGTATGTTTGGTGAAAGCTCACAAAGACTTTTGGAATATTCGGAGCTGTGCAAAAAAAATTGTGATATTGACCCGTCGCTTTATGCAAAATATGAGGTAAAGCGGGGATTAAGAGACATTAACGGAAAGGGCGTTCTCGCCGGACTTACCAAAATAGCAGAAGTAAAATCTTATACAATTGACGACGGTGATATTATTCCCTGTGAAGGTAAGCTTTACTATCATGGAATAGATATGGAACAGATAGTTGACGGTTTTATCAGAGACAATAGGTTTGGATTTGAAGAAGTTGCCTATCTTCTGATGTTCGGTGAACTTCCAAATAAGGAACAGCTTGAAGCATTTAACGATGATCTGGTATTTTACCGCGACCTTCCCACCGGTTTTACAAGAGACGTAATACTGAGAGATCCCAGCAAAAATGTTATGAATTCTTTGGCCAGAAGCGTTCTTACCCTTTATTCATATGATGAATATGCAGATTCGATAAAAATAGAAAATGTTATGCGCCAATCCTTGCAAATGATTGCGCGTTTTCCCCGTCTTGCGGTTTACAGCTATCAGGCGTTGACTCATTATTATGAGGATCAGAGTTTGTTTATACACGCACCCGATCCGGAGCTTTGCACCGCTGAGAATATACTGTATATGCTGCGCTCTGATCATTCCTTTACTGAGCTTGAGGCGAGGGTTTTGGATATAGCGCTTGTTCTTCATGCCGATCATGGCGGCGGAAACAATTCCTCTTTTACCACAAGAGTAGTGACGTCATCGGGAACCGATACATATTCTACCATTGCCTCCGCACTGGGTTCACTGAAGGGTCCGCGGCACGGAGGAGCCAACATAAAGGCGGCCGAAATGTTCGAGGATTTGATGGATAAGGTAAATGACTGGAATAACGAAGGCGAGATATGCGATTATCTTAACGCGGTGCTTGATAAAAATGCTTTTGATCATTCGGGATTGATATATGGTATGGGTCATGCCGTGTATTCAATATCCGACCCACGTTCCGAAGTACTGAAAAAATATGTAAAACAGCTTGCGGAAGAGAAGGGAATGGAAAAAGAACTTGCGCTTTATACAAAAGTAGAGCGTTTGGCTCCCGAAGTTATCTGCGAAAAGCGCAAAACTTACAAGGCGATAAGTGCGAATATTGATTTTTACAGCGGTTTTGTTTATAAAATGTTAGATCTTCCCAAGGAGCTGTTTACGCCTATTTTTGCCATTTCCCGCATTGCCGGGTGGAGCGCCCACAGAATAGAAGAGCTTGTCAGCAACAGTAAAATAATCAGACCCGCTTATAAAAATGTTATAAAACATTCAAAATATGTGGATTTTGCAGAGCGCTGATAAAAAAAGTTCCCGCCGTAACGGAGCTTCGGCGGGATTTTTCGGAGGAATACAATCTGAACACTTTTAGGTTTTCATCAGACAACAAGCGTTATCACACGCTGTACTATTATAATATGCAAAAATTCGGAAAACGTGTATATAAGGCTCCCATAAACGCGGGATTCACCTGCCCGAACATTGACGGACGAAAGGGAAAGGGAGGCTGTATTTACTGCGACGGCGGCAGCGGGTATTTTACCGATAGCTGTTCTTTATCGGTATCGAAACAGCTTGCGCATCAAATCTCCCTTATCCATGCCAAACATCCGGAAGCAAAAATAAACGCTTATTTTCAGTCATATTCAAATACATATGCGGACAGTGCGGAAATACTGGCGGAAAAATTTGAACAAATTTTTGATTTTCAGGATGTTGTCGCTTTATCTTTGGCTACAAGAGCGGATTGCTTTAACGATGGAATTTATGCTTATTTATACAAGCTTTCTCAAAGAACGAACCTTACCGTTGAACTTGGCCTTCAGTCCGTTAACGACAAAACCGCTGAATTAATAAACAGGGGACACAGCTTTTCTGAGTTTGAAGCCGCTTTTTTTCGTCTGAAAGAACTTGGTATAAGAACCGTTGTACATATAATCAACGGACTTCCGTGTGAAACGGACGAAATGATGATGGAAACGGCGCGCAAACTCGGCAAGATGCGTCCCGACGGCGTAAAAATACATCTATTGCATGTGATAAATGGCACGAAACTTGAAAAAATGTATTCTGAAGGAAAATACTCTCCTCTGGAAATGAACAGATATATTGACATTACGGTTAGTCAGCTTGAACTTCTGCCCCCCGAAACGGTAATAGAACGCCTTACGGGAGACGGCGATAAAAGCAGACTTAAGGCGCCTATGTGGAGTAAAAACAAAATTGCTGTTTTAGGAGCAATAGATAAAAGACAGGCACAGCTTGACAGTTTTCAGGGAAAAAATTTTGTTTAGCTTTGCTCAATAGTGTCTTTAAGATAAACCTTTACTTTATTCTTTTTATAAGAATACATATTTTTGTCGGCTTTGTCCATCCAATCCTGAAGCTTGGAATTTTCATCGGCTCGTGCGCAGTATAAACCTAAACTTACGTTTATTATATAAGGCTTGCTGCTGTTCCGGTTGTAATGCTGCAAATACTCATTTATTCTTGTAAAGTAGTTTTTTTGTCTGTCTTCGTCAAAGAATCCCGAGCCGAACATAATAAATTCGTCTCCGCCAATGCGGGCGCATACCTCGTCTTCGGTAAAGGAATTCTGAAAGGCTTTTGCTATGATTCTAATTGCATTGTCGCCTTCGGAATGTCCGAAATTATCGTTAATTTTCTTAAGACAGTCTAAATCGCCCATAATAATGAAAAAGTCTTTACGCTCTTTTTTGGCGTTTTCAAAAGTTTTGTTTATTCTGTTGTCATAGCCTAAGCGGTTATATACCCCGGTGAGCGCGTCCATTTCGGAGATGCGCTCTATTCTTTTCAGCGCCCATTCAAGATGCTCCTTTGAACGTATATGTTCCAAAGCGTTTGATAAATATTTAGTCCAGTTGCGGAAAATCGAACTCGGAACTTCTTCTCCTTCCGCACAAGTGCAGACAGAGTATCCAAAGGTTATGTTCTGGAAGTTGATTGGGAAGAAAAAATACACATCCGGAGCCAAATTATTGTCAAAAAGGGGAGGGAATATATCTGAAGTCTTTATGGTGCCCACGTCATCTATTGTTTTATCGGATGAGAAAATAAATCTGTTGACAGAGGTTTCTGAAAAACTGTGATTGTAATTTTTATCTTTTATTTCATCCTCGTTTAATATATCCCAGTTGTCGCTTAAAAAAATGTGCAGTGATTTTAATTCTTTAAGCATAAAAAGATATTTTGGCAGAAGATCAAACAGCTCGTTGACATCCTTGCTTTTTTGAAGATCTTCATACATATAAATAGTATTTATGAAATATTGACTTAAATCTATGTTTTTTTTCAGAGTATTTATATCACAGAGTTCTTTTTCACGTGAGGTGCATGGGCAGCCACAGCTTTCCGTTGGGAAAAATATGCCGGGTACGTAATGATTCTTTTCGGTTTCATTTCCGGCCAATAGGTCTATAATAATGTCTACGGACTTCATACCTATTTCCGACAGCGCCGGCTGTATTGACGCGATCCGAGGATGATAAACTCTTCCTTCAATTATCCGGTCGAAACCTGTGACCGCTATGTCATCGGGAACCTTTAATCCTTTTTTCTCTAATGCTTCACAGGTTGCCATTGCCATAGTATCATTGGCGCAGATAATTGCCTGTGGCAGTTCGAGTCCGCAGTTTAATATGTGATCGACAAATTCGTAGGGAGCTATTCTCCAGAAATCGCCGTATGTATATCTGTCTTCTTCGATTTCTATACCGTTTTCTTTGAGTGCGTCCATATATCCATGAAGTCTGTTTTCGGACAGATTCATTCCCTTATGGCCGGTAATGCAGTTGATTTTTGTATAATTATGTTTTTTTATTAAATGATTTGTAATGAGCTTGATGGAATTGTAATCATCGGAAAAAACGTTATAAAAATCTGCACTTTCATAGTCTACGCATACAACGGGTTTTTCTGTTTTTTTAAGCGAATGTTTTATAGATTCCATCACGTCGTCGGACAGCGCATTTGGCAGAATTACAAAACCCTCAAAAAGTTCATAATTCACCAAATTAAATATGTTGTTTTCACCCTGTTTTCCTAAAATATTTTCCATACTTTTTGAGAAAAAAGATGCAAAAACAGCTACATTGTAATTGTACTTTGCAGCCTGTTTTCTTATGCCGTCTATCAGAAGCGACTGGTAAGTTTCGCATACTTCGGAAATCAATACCGCTATACATTTTCGTTCATGTTCCATTTTAGCTCCTATCAAAATGTTGAATATATATTTCTGCTTTCAAAAAATTATGTTATCTCTGTTTGAACTGTGGATTCTGTTTCGCTTGTATATTCAGGTTGTGTTTCGGTTTGAATAACTGTCTGTTCATCCGAAGAGGCATCAAGAGGAGGTTCAGTGATTGATTCAACGGATATGGAATCGGAAGTTTCCGTATCCGTTGTGTCGGAAGCAAAAGTTTCGGATGTATTTTCAATGCTCTCATTGGCAGAATAAATAATTGTGATTACATTTGCGATGGTACCCTTTGACTTTTTTTCGGGTTCACAGTAAGTTACGGTAACTTCTTTTGCCGATGAAAGTTGTCCTCCCATTATCTGTGTTTCTTCATTTATTACAAATTTATTTTCACTGCCATTGGATTTTACGGTTATTCCTGTTTCGGTAAAGGAAACGACAGCGCCCGTAATTGATTTATATCGGCTTTCTTCCTCGTTTGGTGCGGAATCTTCGGGGGAACCGGTGTTCAAATGAGTGGTCTGAAGCTGTTCAATAAGCATATCAAGTTCATCCGGACCCTCTTCGGAGCCGCAGCCCGCCATAAGAATTATACAAGCAGCTGCGGCGGCAAGTACGAAAATGTTTTTTTTCATATAAACCTCTTTTTATATTTTTCCTTTTTAAAACCGCTGCCGGAATTGCGAAGCAATTCCGGCAGCTTGTTTAAGCTGCGCTTTAAATAAAATGATGCAATTATGTTGTAATGTAAATAAATTTTTTTAAAATTAACATTTGAACGCAATTAAATAATTACATTTTATAACAAAGTAAACCGCAAAAATATTAATTTTTTTAAAATATGAAACTTCTCTCACGCATTAAAGTATACTATAAAATTATCTTTTAGTCAATTTACAATTTATACTAATAAAATAAAACATACTTGTTAGTATTAAACAAAATATGTATAATATTATGGTAATTTTAAATAAAACGTTTTTGACTGCGTAAATCCAAATACGTTTGATTATATTATAGCAGTACAAGTAGTTAATAAAAAAGAGAGTAAGCATATAGCAAAGGGTACGACTAAATCGGGTTTTATGGATCGTGATACCAATTTTTAATCAAGTCTACAACTTGATTAAAAATTGGTATGAGATGAATATCGGGGTTATTGTAATAAACTTTCGAAATTCGTTGCATTATTTCCTTGGACTGCTATAAATATCATTTTTTTCTTTTTTAAAACTTTTTATTAAAATGAATGTCATTAATATAAGGCAAACAGAACAAATAGGGTTAATTGATGATATTACAGGTGTTATGTCAATCGGTGTCTTGGTTTCTAAGGCAATGGGGAAAATTATTGTCAGCATGAAGCAGTATGCCGCGCTTAACATACAAGCTGGAATCCTGTATAGCATAAATTTTTTCAGCTTTAGCTTTCCTGCCGATAAAGCGGCCGTCTGCAATATTATGCAGAAACCGCCGAATGACGTAAGCGCCGCAAATAAGGGCATAAGGTTATAATCGCTTCCTTTAAACATAGAAAGATTGGATATTTCAAGAGCGGCGCAAAATATTTTTTTAAAACCGATTTTTTCAAAGGCGGTTAGTAATCCCGAAAAATCCGTAAGCTCCAGCAATACGTTAAAAGCAAGTATTGTGCCGCATATCACTCCCAATGCTTTAGCGGTTCCGTATATGCTTTCCGTTACGTTTGACAGAGTCAGTCCTGAATCATTGTGCGGTGTGCTGTTATATGTAATAGACCTTTTGGACAAAAGATTTGAAATTACCGCCAAAGAAAAACAAGCAAGTACGTTGGAGAAATAAACGATAAGTCCGGCTTTGACGCTTCCGAGAACGGACAGTCCGGCTATTTGTATTATAAAAGCAGGACTTCCGCAATAACAGTAGCATAGCATTTTTTCTGCAATTGCGTTATAATTTTTATTATACGCAGTTTCTTCCTTAAGCAGTTTTACACCTACCGGATATCCGCCTACAAGACTCAGCATAAAAATACTGAATTCACGGCTTCCGCCCTTAAACCAAAAGCGTGAAAGCCTATACAAAGGATAAAACAGCTTATCCGAAATTCCGCTTGACACCAAAAGCTGTGAAAATACCATAAACGCAAACAGAGAGGGAATTATTATGTCAAGGCAGGTGTAAACCGATTTTTTTACGGCGTGTATTGTCCCCTCCGAATCAATTATTAAAAGCGTACATATTACGATTGCCGCAGTGGCCGTTAAGATTAAATATCCGTTTTTTTTCATTGCTTTCTCCTTTTTAAATGGGAAAATGTTCTTAATTTAAGGCTTGTTTCATACATTATATTAAATATCGGTGTCTCAAAGAACAGTTTTGAGGCAATAAATAAAAAGGCGGTGACACAGTGAACATAAATGACTTGGCGATAAAATTTGAGGATTTCAAGAGGACAAGAAGCAAGCACTCGGATATACAGATAACGGATAACACCGAGGTGATCCTTGACGGCTGCCGTAGGGTGATAAGGTATGATGAAAACGAGATCTGCCTTGAACTGCCATCGGTGGGTATAACAATAGTGGGTATGAAGCTGAAAATACATAATTTCAGCGTAGGCGGAGTAATTATTGAGGGCGATATCCATTCGATAACGTTTATATCCAAGGAGGAGCTATGAAGAATAAAAAAAGGCTTTTGGGATACGTTAAATTCACTCTTGTGGGAACCGAATGCGAAAAATTTATTTCCGAAGCTATTGCCGAAGGAATAAAAATTTTTGATGTGGAAAATGACGGCGGCGTCTTTTACGCCAAAACCATTCCAGATAATTACTCGATATTGGCAAGATTGAAGCGGAAATATTACATACGTATGCGAATTGAGGAAAAGCGGGGACTGTGGTTCAGCGCATACAGGTACAGAAACCGTTACGGCGTCCTTCTGGGAATTATAGCGTACAGTCTGGTTATATTTTTCTGCTCCGATATTGTATGGGATATTTCAATTACGGGAAACTCGGATATTCCCGAGGAATCCATTCTTGAATTTCTTTCGGATAACGGCATGTACGCCGGCGCCCCCAGAAAAGGGCTTCAAAATACATTGGTCGAGCTTAAGGCGATGCTGAGTTATGACAGGTTAGCGTGGATAAGCATCGAGACTGAAGGCTCAAGAGTCAACGTAAAGCTGAGCGAAACAATTGATAATTCCAAAAAAGGACTTTCCGTAAGTACTCCCTGCAACATAACAGCTTCAAAAGGGGGGGTCATAAAGTCAACGGAGGTTAATCGGGGAGCTTTGCTGTGTGAAGTCGGAAGCGGCGTCGCAGAAGGAGATATTATAGTAAGCGGATTTGTGAACGACGGCGCGGGGCATATAATCGTCAGTCACGCAGACGCCGTGATTATGGCGGAGTTTGAGGAAAGCGTAAGCTTTTATAAGGAATTTACCACGCTGGAAAAAGTAAAGACGGACGAAACGGTTACGGAGGAATATATTAAACTTTTCGGATTCACCTTTCCTCGTCATGCTCCGGAATACCTTGAAGGCTATACTTATACAACCGATAGCTACAAAACCGAGCTTTTCGGTCTTGAAATGCCATGGACAAGGGTAGTGGTGGAAGGCAGGGGAACCGAGGAGATAACTGTAACAAGAACGGTTAACGATGTAAAAAAACAGCTTGAAAGAGAGCTTGAAAATTACGAAAGGAATTTTTTGGGAGAATACAAAATAATTGACAGAGATATAAGCTATAAAAGAGACGAAAAAGGTATGGAAGTAAGCTGTAAATATACCCTATTAGGCGATATCGCGGAGCAAAGCGAGATTTTTTACAGAGAAGAGGAGTAAATTTTAAAAAAACGCTTTAAATTTGCCGCGTTTTGTGATATAATACTATGAGTTATATAAGGCAGCACCGCGCAAAGACCGCGCTGCGCGCTTTGCCGCGCATACGCCTGCATCTTTTTCGTCATTTTTGCCCAAAACTCCTTGAAATACGCAGGTATTCCCGCGTTGTTTCGGACAATCTGACGAAAAAGCCGGCTGCGCGTCTGCACGACAATCTTTGTGCGATATTGCCTAAAAAAGGCAAAAACGGAGGACTGTTTAAAAGCGTATGGCAGAAAAAATTATTTCCGTTAACGGAATGGATTGCATTCATTCCATATTCGGCAATCTTGACGAAAATATAAATATAATTCAGAAGGAATATAACGTTACGGTTTACAGCAGGAACGGAGAAATAATAGTAAGCGGCGCCGAGGCCAACGTGGACGCCGCTGCCGCCGTTGTGGACAGCCTTGAAAAAATGTACAACAACGGAGAGAATATCAGTGATCAGAATGTAAGATACGTTATAAGCGCGGTAAACGACGGTATGCAGCAGCAGCTTGAGGTGTTATCCTCCGACTGCGTATGCGTTACTTTTACCGGAAAGCCGGTAAAGCCGAAAACCTTGGGACAGAAAAAATATGTGGATTCCATAAGAAAAAACACCATCGTTTTCGGAATAGGCCCCGCCGGAACGGGAAAAACATATCTTGCGGTGGCTCAGGCGGTAAGAGCGTTTAAAAATCATGAAATACAGCGCATTATACTTACCCGTCCCGCCGTTGAAGCCGGTGAAAAACTTGGTTTTCTGCCAGGAGATCTTCAGAATAAGGTGGATCCTTATTTAAGACCTCTTTACGACGCTCTTTTTGATATGATGGGAGCCGAAGCTTTCCAGCGAAATCAGGAGCGCGGATATATAGAGGTAGCCCCCTTGGCGTATATGAGGGGACGCACCCTTGACGACAGCTTTATAATTCTTGACGAGGCGCAGAATACCACTCCGGAGCAAATGAAGATGTTTCTTACCCGACTGGGCTTTAACAGTAAGATGGTAATAACCGGCGATATAACACAAATAGACCTTGCGGACAATAAAAGATCCGGATTGGTTGAGGCGTCAAGAGTGCTCAGAAATATAGAGGGTATAGAGCAGATAAAGTTTTCCGAAAAGGATGTTGTGCGGCATAAGCTTGTACAGGATATCGTAAAGGCTTACGAAAAATACGCGTCGGAGCAATCAAGAAGATACGGCAGGTAAAAATCTTTTCTTCACAGGTTTTGCATGAAAGAAACGTAAAGCGGTTTGTGATTATACGTTTTAATACAACTTTTTAATCAAATTGTATACTTGATTAAAGAGTGCGCATTAAGCGCTGATTTTTGGTTATTTGTATATACCTTTACCAAAGATTGGTATAAGGACAGGCAGTTGTAAAATTCAAGCGGAGGATGAAATGAACAAAAAAGATACGGAAAGAATAATAGAATTTTTGGCGGTGGCGGCTGCGGCAGGAGCGCTTGCTTGTTCGGCCGCTTGCGTTATACATAGTCTTCGCGGAAAGGAAAAGGTAAAACTTATTGTCTCCGGGAATACCAAGTCGCAGCTTTCGTCGGATTTGCTGAAAAAAATAAGAAAATGTTGTAAAGCTGCTCTCGAAGAAGAGGGAATAAATGCGTCGGCTGAAGTTTCGTTAACTGCGGTTACAAACGTGGAAATAGCAGCTCTCAATTGTGAATATCGCGGAAAAGATTCCGTAACCGACGTGCTTTCTTTTCCCATGAGTGAAAATGATGAATTCGATGTTGATCCCGAAACGAACCGGATCATTCTCGGCGATATAGTAATATCCGTCGAAAGGGCAAAAGAACAGGCGGCGGAATACGGTCACTCATTTGAAAGGGAGATATGTTTTCTCGCAACTCATTCAATGTTTCATCTTCTCGGATACGATCATGAAGTAAGCGCGGAAGAGGAAAAAATAATGTTTGACAAACAGGAAAGGGTGCTGAAAAGGCTTGGCATCGTCAGATAAAGGGGTAAAAACGAGGTTTTGAATGAATAAGCGTTTCAGTTTGATAAACAGCTTTAAATGTGCTTTTAAGGGAATTTCTTTTGTAATGCGGCATGAAAGAAATATGCGCATACATATGGTTGTAGTGCTGTATGTGGCTTTCTTTTCGGCTTTTTACGATTTTACGAAAACCGAAACCGCTTTATTGATTATAACCTGCGCCTTGGTTATGATCTTTGAAATATTGAATACTTCTATTGAGGTAATAGTGGACAAGGTTTCGCCCAAATACAGTCCTTTGGCAAAGGTTGCGAAGGACGCGGCGGCCGGCGCCGTGCTGTTGTCTGCGATTATGGCTGTTGCGGTGGGTGCGGTGCTGTTTTTTGATATAGAGCGTTTTAAGCTTATATTGCTGTTTTTAGGCGAATGGACGAATCTCCTTATGTTTATGGGATTTTCGGCAATAGCGGTGGTATTTGTTACCTCCGGAAAAAGAAGGAATATTAAAGGAAAGATAAATAATGACTAAATCTGCTTTTATTGCGATAACCGGACGTCCCAACGCGGGCAAATCTTCACTTATGAATTTGCTTATAGGTGAAAAAGTGGCTATTGTCAGCGAAAAGCCACAGACTACCCGCACAAGAATAAACGGGATACTTACCGAAGGGGATACTCAATATGTTTTTATTGACACACCCGGTATACACAGACCGAGAACCAGACTTTCCGAGGAGATGGTAAAGTCCGTAAAAAACAGCATGGAGGACGTTGACGTTGCCATTTTGATGACGGACGCCACAAAGAAGCTTTCAAATACAGAGAAGGAGCTTATAGAAAGCTTTAAGTCAAGAAAGCTCAGTGTGATACTGCTGATAAACAAGGTGGATCTTGTAAGGGACAAGTCGGAGCTTTTATCTGTAATTGACGGGTTTTCAAAGCTTTACGACTTTTCGGAGGTAATCCCGATAAGCGTAAAAAATCGTATAAACACAGAGCTTATTCTCCCTGCCGTGGACAAGTTTTCCAAAGAATCTCCCCATTTTTTCCCGGACGATCTGCCCACGGATCAGCCCGAAAAAATATGGCTTGCCGAAATAGTAAGAGAAAAAATACTTCGTACAATGTGGGAGGAAATTCCTCATGGTGTGGCTGTGCAGATCGAAAGTCTTGATGAAACAAAAACCAACAAGGGCGAGGATATAGTAGATTTGGGTGTGGTTATAATCTGTGAAAAGGCTTCTCATAAGGGTATGCTTATTGGAAAACAGGGGGCAATGCTCAAAAAAATCGGTTCCATAGCGAGAGTTGATTTAGAAGAATACTTTGAAAGAAAAGTAAATATGAAATTATGGGTAAAAGTAAAGGACGACTGGCGCAACAAAGAGGCTTTTATTCTTGAAATGGGATTGGGAGCCGATGACTGATGCTTGTTACAGTTGAAGGAATTGTTGTTGGGAAGCGGGATATAGGAGAAAACAACTGTTTTTTGGATATTCTGACGGATAAATACGGTGTTATTGAAGCGACCGCACATGGAGTAAAAAAGGTTAACAGCAGGAATGCTCCGTCGGTGGGGTTGTTTTCGTATTCAAAATTTTGTTTTAATAAGACAAATCTTCACTATTCCATAAACAGCGCGGAACCAATATGCAGTTTTTTCGGACTGTCTTCCGATTTGAAAAAATTCAGTCTTGCCGTATATCTTGCCGACATAATAAAATACACATCCACCGCCGAACAAAGCGGGGAGGATATTCTGCGTTTTTTCGCAATAACACTTTACAGGCTTGAAAGAGAAAACTCTGACTGTGAGATAATAAAGGGGGCTTTTGAGTTCAGGGTAGCCTCAATGTTGGGTTTTCTGCCGGATCTGAGAGCATGTCGTGAATGTGGAAGATATCTTAACGGGCAAATGTATTTTTCTTTAGAAAAAAATAATCTCATATGTGGGGAATGTGTGGAAGAGACGGAGGAAGATGAGGAGCTTAAGCCGCTTTTGCCGGATCTTTTGCATACAATGCGGTTTGTGCTTTATTCTTCCCTGAAAAAGCTGTACGGTTTTACCCTTAAGGGTGAAACAAGAGCGGAATTTTCGGTTTTTGCGGAAGAATACCTGCTCACGCAGCTTGGAAGAGGCTTTAAAACATTGGATTATTATAAAAATTTACGGTAAAAACAGTTTTACAGAGCTGTATAATGAAAAGGAATATTCAAAAAATGAAAAAAGAATATATTAAATTGGAACTTGACAAAGTTCTCGCGCTTCTTTCGGAGGAAGCGTGGAGTAACGAATGCAGGGAACAGTGTCTTGAAATCGAACCTGTTTTTGATTTGGAGGAATGCGGAAAGCTGCTTCGCAAAACCGACGACGCTTTTGTTTTGTCCGGAAAATTCGGCACCCCACGTTTCAGCAATATAAAAAATGTATGCGGAATCGTAAAAAGGGCGTCGGACGGAGCCGTGCTTTCTTTGATGGAGCTGTTGGATGTTGCTGCTGTGTTAAGGGAAATATCCGGCCTTTGCTCATGGTATTCCCAATGTTCGGGAACGGAAAGCAGCCTTAACGAATACTTTGATCTCCTTGTTCCCGATAAAAGCTTAGAAGAAGCTATTGACAACGCCATTCTTTCGGAGGAAGAGATTTCCGACAGCGCCAGTCCGGAGCTGTCCCGTATACGCCGATCAATTGCCCGTCAGGGAGCAAGCATAAGGGAGCAGCTCAACAAGCTGATAAAAAACAAGGATACTCAGAAATATCTTCAGGAAAGCTTGATAACCCAGCGGGACGGACGTTTTGTGGTACCCGTAAAAGTTGAGCATAAAAGTGAGATAAACGGCCTTGTACATGACGTATCCTCCAGCGGCGCCACACTTTTTATCGAACCGATAAGCGTTGTTGAAGCGAATAACGAGATACGTGTGCTTGAAGCGCAGGAGCAGGCGGAAATCGAGCGTATAATAAGAAGCTTAAGCGGACGTGTGGGCGAGCGTGCCGAAGATATCAGAACGGGGTATGAAAACGCTTTGAAATTAGAGCTTTTTTTTGCTAAAGCTAATCTTGGCGCAAAAATGAAGGCCTCCTGTCCTGAGCTTACGGAACAGCCTATGTTGTTTTTAAACAAAGCCAGGCATCCTCTTCTTGACAGGGATACCGCCGTACCTGTTACGATTGAGTTGGGAACGAATTATAGCTGTCTTATAATCACCGGTCCCAATACCGGCGGAAAGACAGTTTCCATAAAAACCGCGGGGCTGCTCACGCTCATGACCATGTGCGGTCTCATGATCCCCGCATCTGACGGCAGCAAAGTAGGCATTTTCTCGGATATACGGGTGGACATAGGAGACGAACAGAGCATCGAGCAGAGCTTATCTACATTCTCATCGCATATGAATAATATAATCAGTATTTTAAAAAGCTGCGGTCCAAAGTCGCTGATTCTTTTGGACGAGCTGGGTTCGGGCACCGATCCGGTGGAGGGCGCGGCTTTGGCGGTTTCTGTGCTGAAAACGCTTAAAAATAACGGCTGCTTTATAATTGCCACCACTCACTATCAGGAAGTAAAAATGTTTGCTCTGGAGGAGATGGGAGTTGAAAATGCCTGCTGCGAATTCGACGTTGCTACTTTAAAACCCACATATAAGCTTATAATCGGCGTTCCGGGAAAATCAAACGCTTTTGCCATCGTAAAACGCTTGGGAATGAGCGAGGATATAATAAAGAGCGCCGAGGCTCTTGTCAGCGATGAGAATAAGCATTTTGAACGGGTCGTTGAAGATCTGGAAAAATCGAGACAGGAACTTGAACAGCTAAAGGCTGACATATCCGAAGAAAAGAAAAAAACAAAGCAGCTTACGGAACAGATCGAAAAGGAAAGGATCGAAGCAGAAAAGGCAAAAGAATTTGAGATTTCCAAGGCGCGGGAAAAGGCGATGAGTATTGTGGAGGAGGTGCGTTTTGAAGCGGATCTTCTTATGGAAAATCTTGAAAAGCTGCGCAAGGAAAAGGAAGCGGCGGATTTTGCGGAAAAGGTTAAAAGTTCACGTTCAAAGGTGAATACCGCTTTGAATAAAATGTATGATACCGCCAATCCCGTTTCCGAAAGAAAAACCGACAACTATAAACTGCCGCGTCCGCTGAAGCTGAATGACAGGGTAAGACTTACCGATATTGACAAGGTTGGGACTTTGGTTTCTTTGCCGGATAATTCGGGGAATTGCTTCGTAATGGTGGGAATACTCAGAACAAAAACAAACGTAAGCAATTTGAAATTGGAGGAGGAAAAGAAAAACACTTCCGCTCCGGTAAAGGGAAGTGTAAAAAAACAGATTCAATCAAACGCCACCAGAAGCTCCGGTATGGAAGTAGACATAAGAGGAAAAACCGCCGACGAGGGTATTATGGATGTGGAAAGCTTTTTGGATAGTTGTATCCTCAGCGGTCTGAAAATAGTAACAATTATTCACGGAAAGGGAACCGGTGTTTTAAGAGAAGCTGTGCATCGTTATCTTAAGCAGTGCAAGTTTGTTAAAAGTTATCGCCTCGGCGTTTACGGCGAAGGAGAGGCGGGAGTTACCGTAGTTGAGTTAAAATAATTTTTATTTGAACCCGTCCACATAGACATGTGTCGTTTATATGCGGACGGGTTTATACTATTTGCAAATCATTTTACAGACAAAAAATTTGGACAGTTTTGCAAATATTGTTTTGGGAATGAGTCTTAGTTAATATATTTTTCAATTGATATGTTGAGAATCGGTATTATAATTTTAAACTTGCCACCGCATTCAAAGAGCTGTCCGCAATGTTTCCCGCGAGATATTCGTAATAACCCTGACTTCCTATCATGGCGGCGTTGTCTCCGCAAAGCGAGATAGGAGGAATGTACAGCTTCATACCATGGAGATCTGCCTGCTTGGTCAACGTTTCCCTGAGTCCGCTGTTGGCGGCAACTCCGCCGGCTAATGTTATTGTTTTATATCCGTTGTCCAAAGCGGCTCTTATAAATTTTGAGGTGAGTATATCGCACGCGGTGTGCTGAAAGCTTGCCGCAAGATCGTTTACGTTAATATCTTCTCCTTTTTGTTCGGCGTTGTGAACAAGATTTATAACTGCGGTTTTAAGTCCTGAAAAGCTGAAATCGTAAGGATTTTCTGTTTTTGGTATCGGCAGCTTATAGCGTTTGCTGTCTCCAAGTTTGGCGGCTTTATCAACGTGAATTCCTCCGGGATAGGGAAAACCCATGGAACGCGCCGCTTTGTCGAAAGCTTCCCCCGCCGCGTCGTCAAGGGTCTTGCCGATGGTTTCAAACTTAGTGTAATCATTTACCTTAATGATATGGGAATGTCCTCCGCTTGCAACCAGGCACAAATAAGGCGGCTCAAGCTCACTGTGAGCTATATAGTTTGCTGCGATATGCCCTTTTATATGATGTACGGGAATAAGGGGCTTGTTTATTGCCAGCGCAAGGCTTTTGGCAAAATTCACCCCCACAAGCAGGGCGCCTATAAGCCCCGGAGCGTAGGTAACTGCGACAGCATCACAGTCGGAAAGTCTGAGCCCCGCTTGTAATAGCGCTTCGTCGCATACTCCTGCTATATTTTCACAATGCCTTCTTGAAGCTATTTCAGGCACAACTCCGCCGTAAAGTTTATGTTCGTCTATCTGAGTAGCCACTATGCTTGAAACGATATTCCGGCCGTCTTTTACCACTGCGCAGGCGGTTTCATCACAGGATGATTCTATTGCGAGTATTTTCATAATTTTTCAGGTTTCCTTTATTATCAATGTTTTTAGCGATAATTTCCGGGATTCTTGTCAGTAAATTTATCGTATGTAACAACTTATTTATATTATAAGTCTAAAGCTAAATAATTACAACCATTATAGCATTTTTATACATCATTGTCAATTATTAAAATTCGGAAAATTATTTATATATTTTCACTATCCATGTTTTTTTTTATTTAGTTACAGCAAATTTTGTTAAAATATACAAATTCTTTTGTCATTCAAAAAATAATTTTATTTTGGACTTGCACTCATAATATAAATGTGATAAAATAAATAGCGATTTAAATTATAGGACGGTAACAAAATGAACAGCTATTTTGCCAAGCAGCCGATTCTTGATTTAGACGGCGAAACTTATGGGTATGAATTATTATATAGAAACAATACGGGAACACGTTCTTATGACGGTATTGACGGGGATAAATCCACTGCGGGCGTAATAAACAGCGTATTTTTTGAAGATAATTACAATAAAGTGCTTCATGGAAAAATGGCCTTTTTGAATTTTACCGAAAATTTACTTCTTGAAAAAACCGCTCTTCTTTTGCCAAAAGAACAGGTAGTTATTGAGATCTTGGAAAGTGTAATTGCGTCTGATGAAATCTTGGAACGGTGCGCGGAGCTTATTGAAAACGGATATCTTATTGCTCTTGACGATTATGTGTATTCTTATCAAACCGCCCCTTTGCTTGATTATTGCGATATAGTAAAGATTGATTTCAGAATCGACAAGGACGATATTGAATATACGGCTTCAAGATGCAGAGAAATGGGGAAAATAATACTTGCCGAAAAAATTGAGACAAATAAGGATGCGGAATACGCAAAAAGCTTAGGCTGTACGCTTATGCAGGGGTATTATTTTGCTCAGCCGTTTATAATGGTAGGCAATGCCTACAGTCCCATGGCGGTAACCTTCTCCCGGCTTATAACCGCGCTTCGGAAAAAAGACGACGCAGATATTGACGAACTTACCGAAATATTGTCCCGTGATCCTTTTATGACTGCCAAGCTGCTTCATCTTGTAAATGCAATACGCTCAGATATGTCATCTCACATAAGTTCCGTAAAACAGGCTTTGGTGATGATCGGAATACGAAAGCTCAATGACTGGATATACCTTTTGGGGCTGCAAAGTCTTTCTCCCGGCGACCCGGAGGAAAGAGTAAAGGAGGCGCTTTTCAGAGCGTTTTTTTGCAGCAGTATCTGCAATTTAATATACAGTGATCCCAATATGTCTGATGAAATGTATCTTATGGGATTGATGTCAGTTGTAGTAGTGCATCATGATGAGGATACGCTTAATGAAATGGGACTCTCGAAGAGTATAAAAGAAGCCCTTATGGACAGAAAAGGTTTTTACGGTGATGTTTTTACTCTTGTGATCAATTATGAACAGGCTAACTGGGATGGAGTCGATATGTTTGTGGAAAAATACGGAACCGATTCCGATACTTTGTATAACATATACATGGAATGTTCAAAAAAAGTTGACGGTATATTTGAACTTCTCATATAAAATAAGAACCTCTCTTCACAAATTTTGCCGAAAGGACGCGAGCGATATCTTGCGATGACAGGCAGTAAACATAAAAATTCATGGAAAAAAGGTAATTTTCAAAACGCCGTTGAAAAGTTTAAAAGATAAGGAAGCCTGAAAAATGGCTTCCTTTATTATAATGATTTTTATATAAGTTACTCTTAGCAGTAAAAAAATTTAAAGCGTTAATTGTTATTTCTGTCATTGGTTATAGCGTCAAAATAAATTTCCGAAAGACAATTGAAAAGTGATTTTTTATCCCTGGCAATCAATCCTCTTCCGTTAAAGATTCTTCTTGCGTCTTTCAAAAGATCCATGGCTCTGTCAATATCTTCGCTTTCTTCGGATGCTTTATGCAAAAATCTTTCCTCACTGTCCAAAATAAGGCTTTGATTTTCATCCAATAAGAATTCTCTGCTGACTTCAAGTTCGTCGCAGATTTTTTTCATTATTATATCTCGCGGATTTCTCGCACCGGAAAGATAATTTGCGAGAGCGCGGTAGGTTATCCCAAGTTTATCCGCAAACTCGGTTTTTTTCCAGTTTTTTCTTCTTAAAAGTATCTCAACCTTATCACTGAAGTTCAATTTTAACTTCCCCTTCCTTTTCAAAAAAGCACCGTTCACTTAATATTATAATGGTGAACAAGTGAACAGTCAACACATTTTTTAAAAAATTCGTAAAATTCAAAAAAATTCATATAATATTCACTATTTTATGAATATTATACATTTATGTGAATAAAAACACTTGACATTATAAAAAAAAGCTGTATAATTGAAGAAAAGGAAAAAAACGTAAAAAAGGAGCTGTTATTATGGCAAAAGAAATCAAAAAAATTATATTGGCATATTCGGGCGGTCTGGATACATCCATTATCATTCCGTGGCTTCATGAAAATTATCCCGGTAGTGAGGTAATATGCGTTGCCGGAAACGTAGGTCAGGATTCGGAGATTGTCGGTCTTGAGGAAAGAGCCAAGAAAACAGGAGCTTCAAAGCTTTATATAGAGGATATACAGGAGGAATTCGTCAACGATTTTATTTTCCCAACGTTAAAGGCGGGCGCGAAATACGAAGGTTATCTTCTCGGTACGTCATTCGCCAGACCTCCCATAGCGAAAAGACTAGTTGAGATAGCGAGAAAGGAAAACGCCGATGCTATATGCCACGGCTGCACGGGTAAGGGAAACGATCAGGTGCGCTTTGAGCTTACAATAAAGGCTTTGGCTCCCGATATACAGATAATTGCACCCTGGAGAATATGGGATATCAAGTCAAGAGAGCAAGAAATTGAGTATGCGGAAGCTCACAATGTCCCCATTAAGATTACAAGAGAGACCAACTATTCCAAGGATATGAACCTTTGGCACCTTTCACACGAGGGTCTTGATCTTGAGGATCCTGCCAACGAGCCTCAGTATAACAAGCCCGGCTTCCTTGAACTGGGCGTATCCCCCGAAGCGGCGCCGGATAAGCCCACCTATATTACAATCAGCTTTGAAAAGGGAGTGCCCGTTGCTCTTGACGGTGAAAAAATTGACGGCGTTACTCTTATAAAAAAGCTGAATAAGATAGGCGGCGAGAACGGTATAGGTTTATTTGACGTAGTAGAAAATCGGCTTGTGGGTATGAAATCAAGAGGTGTTTACGAAACTCCGGGCGGCACTATCCTCTACCACGCTCATGATGTTCTGGAAACCATATGTCTTGACAAGGAAACTCAACATTATAAGGCGGGACTTGCCTTGAAATATGCCGACTTGGTTTACAACGGGCAGTGGTATACACCTTTAAGGGAAGCAATGGACGCTTTTGTCGACAAGACTCAGGAAACCTGCACCGGCGAGGTTAAACTGAAGCTGTACAAGGGCAATATTATAAACGCGGGTGTTACATCTCCTTATACTCTTTATAGCGAGGACTTTGCTTCCTTTGGCGAAGACGATGTTTACGACCAGAAGGACAGCGCGGGCTTTATCAATCTGTTTGGTTTGCCTATTAAGGTAAAGGCGCTGTTAGACGCGGAAAGAAACAAATAATAATAAAAACGGGCCAACGCCGAAACGGCGTCAGCCCCCTAAGAGCCTTGAAAACAAAGCTTTTAGGGGACTGAAAAAATATAAAACAAGAGGTTAAGCTTATGGCGATGATGTGGGCAGGCAGATTTTCAAAAGAGGTAGACAGCAAGGTGAACGCTTTTAACTCCTCTATCTCATTTGACGGCAGAATGTACGGACATGATATAATCGGAAGCATAGCTCACGCGACGATGCTGGGCAAATGCGGCATTATTTCCATGGAGGACAGTGAAGCGCTGGTTGCGGAGCTGAAAAATGTGCTCAAAGAAATTGACGAGGGAAAATTACAGCTTGATATGAACGCGGAGGATATTCATATGTTCATAGAAAGCGTACTGACGGAAAGGCTTGGAGAGACGGGCAAAAGGCTTCACACCGCCCGTTCACGCAATGATCAGGTCGCATTGGATATCCGCCTTTATCTCCGTGATGAGACCGAGGAGATAAAATTGCTGCTGAAAAATATGATAAATGTGCTTTGCGATATTGCCGAAAAGCATACGGATACCGTGATGCCCGGATACACTCATTTGCAGAGAGCACAGCCTATTACATTCGCCCACCATCTTATGGCTTATGCGCAGATGTTTTTAAGGGATATAGACAGGCTTAATGACGTGGAAAAGCGAATGAATCAGTGTCCTTTGGGCAGCGGCGCATTGGCGGGCACTACCTATCCGATTGACAGAGACTTTACCGCCGAACTGCTGCGATTCAGCAGTGCTACGGCAAATTCGCTTGACGGAGTTTCCGACAGAGATTTCTGTATAGAGCTGGCAAGCGCCATATCGCTTATTATGACTCATCTTTCAAGGTTTTCCGAGGAAATAATTTTATGGTGTAGCTGGGAATTTAAGTTTATAGAGCTTGACGACGCTTATGCTACCGGTTCCAGCATAATGCCGCAAAAGAAAAATCCCGATGTTACGGAACTTATAAGAGGAAAGTGCGCCCGTGCTATAGGGGACAATATGAACCTGCTGACTATGATGAAGGGGCTGCCTTTAGCGTACAACAAGGATATGCAGGAGGACAAGGAGGCTGTTTTTGACGCGGTTGACAATGTAAAGCTCTGCTTATCCACTTTTATACCAATGCTTGAAACAATGTCCGTTTATAAGGAAAATATGAGGAACGCCGCGGCCAAAGGCTTTATAAACGCCACTGACTGCGCCGATTACCTTGTCAAAAAGGGAATGGCCTTCAGGGACGCTTACAAGATAACCGGAGGACTGGTTGCACTTTGTATAGAGAAAAAGACTGATCTGGAGCATCTTCCTATCGAGGCTTACAAAAGCAGAAGCGAATTGTTTGACAATGACGTATATGAGGCTATAAGCCTTGATACCTGCGTCAATATGAGAAGCTCCAAAGGCGGACCCTCTCCCGAAAGCGTCAGAGAACAGATAAATTATACAAAAAAGACTCTTAATGATTTGTTATGTTCCGCTCACACTGCTGCGGCACACGAATATAACAGGTAAACTGTATGCTCTATTGGGATCTTATTCGCGATTTTGCGGAAAAGGCACAGACTATTCTTGAAGGTATGATTACCGGAGTGTATCTTCACGGCTCTATGGCTATGGGCTGTTTTAATCCCGATAAAAGCGATATCGATCTTATAGCGGTTATTGATAAAGATATTTCCGTTTCACAGAAGCTTTTGCTTATGAATGAAATCGTATATGCGAATCAATACGCGCCGCCAAAGGGAATAGAAATAAGCGTAGTCAAACGTGAATATTGTAAACCGTTTGTTTATCCCACGCCTTTTGAACTTCATTTTTCTCCTGTTCATCTAGAAAGGTACAAGCGATCGCCTAACGATTACGTAAGGGATATGAAAGGAACGGATAAAGATCTTGCGGCGCATTTCACTGTTATCAATAATTACGGCAAAGTGGTTCTTGGCGAGAATATAAAGACTGTTTTCGGTGAAGTATCGAAAGAATGCTATATGGACAGTGTTTACTATGATATTCGCAATTCTGCTTCCTATATTTTAACGGATCCTGTTTATGTTATTCTCAATTTGTGTCGTACCCTAGCTTATATAAGGGAGGGTAAATGTTTTTCAAAGGCCGATGGCGGACATTACGTGGTTAAAAATGAGGAATTTGATACTTCAATTGTGAAAGAGGCGCTTGATTGTTATTTATCAGACAGGAAAATGACGGCGAACAGAGAAATTGCTGTTGGTTTTGCTGAAAAAATGCTTGAGCTGATTTTTAGATAACAGTGTTATAATATTTATTTTTCGTGGAAAGTATTGCGAAAGGAAAGAAAGTTATCTATGAAAAAGTATATTTATATGTATGGACAGATTATGTCTACGCATAGTTTTCTTTTAAGCGGAAATTTTCCTAAGCCGGACGGTGAAGCTGATATAAAGGAAAAATACCATGTGATCGGTGGTGAAACAGGTACCGCATCGGCTGTTTTGACATCATTGGGATTATTTGTTAAGCTTGGAGGAACACATCTGGGCAGAATGAACGAGGAACTTATAACTGATTATTTTAAAGATAAAGCGGATATTTCGGAACTTGTCAGTGAAAACTTTGACGGTGTTATTGACTATGTTATTATAGATAAAGATACCAGAACGGTTTTCGGAGAATGGTCAAGACTATATGGAAGAGCTACGCCTTTTTATGAGCGACCAAGTGAGGAATCAATCAAAAACGCGATATGTTGCGGTATTGATCCGTTTTTTTATCCTGATCTTTCCGCAGAGCTATGTATAAAACATAAAAAAACGTATGCCACAATTGATTGTCGCTATGACAGTTTTATTAACAGGCATTGTTCAATAAACGCTCTTTCTCACCATTACCTAAAGGATACTTATCCGGATATCGGTTTTGAAACATTGTTTAAGTTGTATACAGAAAATACCGATGGACTTGTTATTTTTACAAGAGGAGAACAAGAGCTGATATATGGCAGAAAAGGACAACCTCCCAAATACTTTAAACCGTATACACTTGATATCATATCTACATTGGGTGCTGGGGACAGCTTTAAAGCTGGAACGGTATACGCGCTTTGCAATAATATGAGCGACGATGACACTGTGAAATATGCAAGCTCGGTGGCGGGAATCGCCTGTACCAAATTTCCTATCGCACAGAGTCCTCCCACATTGGCGGAGGTTGAAAGGTTGATAAAAACAAGATAAAAAGGAGTAAGAAATTGACAAAGGTATTTATTGACGGTCAGGAAGGAACCACAGGTCTTAAAATTTATGAAAGATTTTCCGGACGTACTGACATTGAACTGATACAAATTGATGAGGATAAAAGAAAGGATCCGCAGGAAAGAAAAAAGCTGATAAATTCTTCGGATTTTACTTTTCTGTGTCTGCCTGACGCGGCTGCGATCGAAGCAGTATCGTTGGTTGAAAATCCGAATGTAAGGATAATAGATGCTTCCACCGCTCACCGCACAAATCCCGATTGGGCGTACGGATTTCCCGAACTGTCACCCGCGCATCGGGATAAAATAAAAAATTCAAAGCGTGTAGCGGTTACCGGCTGTTATGCGGCAGGATTTATTTCACTGGTGTACCCGTTGGTGTCAAAGGGCTTTATTGCCCCCGATTATCCTATGACATGCTATGCGGTTTCCGGATACAGCGGAGCGGGAAAAAAAGCCATCGCGGTATACGAAAGCGAAGATAAGCCCTATGAATTCAACAGTCCCCGTCAATACGCCTTGACCCAGCAGCATAAGCATCTTCCCGAAATGCAGCAGATATGTGGTCTGGCGGAAAAGCCGGTTTTTATTCCTTTGGTTTGTGATTATTACAGCGGAATGGCTGTGACCGTGCCTTTGTTCCCTAAGCTTATGAAGAAGCGATATACCCCAGATGAAATAGTGGAAATGCTTAAAAAGCATTATAGTGACCAGCCTATGATAAAGGTCTATGATTTTATGGGCGAAGAGGAATTGTCCGACGGCTTTTTGGCCGCCAATACCTTAAGCGGAAAAAATTATATGGAAATATTTGTTTACGGATGTGAAAACAGAATCGTTCTGACGTCGCGGCTTGACAATCTGGGAAAGGGCGCAAGCGGAGCGGCCGTACAGTGTCTAAATATAATGATGGGTATAGATGAAACAACGGGACTTATATAGCGTTGTTTTATATGAAAATCCATAATAGAATTTATGTGAAAAGCAATTATACTTTTCAGACAGCTTACAGTACGGACAGGTGAGAAATGTGACGGGTTATGTTATATTCTGGGAAAACGAATATGTAAAAAAGCTTGAGGAGCATAATGACAGAGGGCCGATAAAGGTAATCTACGGAAGTAAATATGTAGTAATGCCCGATCTTTCCGCAGTGAATATCGGTGATGTTATTTATACCGTATCTGTTTTGGAGAACAGGCTTTGCGTAATGGCGAGACTTCCTGTTGATAAAATAGAGGACGCCTTTGAATATTTGTATCGCGAGCTTAATTTTGTAGACAGTGTTCCGATTCCTGACGGAACGGTGATAGTTTCTCAGGAGGAATTGGGGAAGTTTGCGGTTTTCAGCGACGGAATGGGCTACCTTTCCTCAAGGGGCGCGCATATATCCTGCATTGCGGCAATACCGAGGACGGTCACCAGAATTATTGACAAGGACAAATTGTCGTATGTTCCTCATCTATTTCATCAGGAGCCGATAACCCGTGGAGCGGAAACGGCGCTCAGCGGGGAGCACGGTTCCGAAATTTATCCACGCACGATATCCGAAGAGGTTCTGCCCATGTTAAAATTCGGCTGGCCTTCTAGGAAACAAAGAGCGCTTCCCATGAGAAACGGCGCGCCGGATCCCTGCTCATTCAGAGGTTATGTCAGAAGAATGAATGATTTTACTTTCGAATATCTGGAAAGCTTATTTTGATAAAAACATAATGCGAAAGGAACAACTTATAAATGAAAAATAAAAATATGACCGAACAGTTTATAAATGACGTTGGTTTTGAAGGGTATACCTTTATAGAAGGCGGAGTGTGCGCAGCTAAGGGCTTTAAAGCCGCGGGAGTAAACGCGCACATTAAGGCGAATTCTCAAAAAAACGATATGGCTTTGATATATTGCGATAAAATTTGTAATGCCGCCGCTTTGTATACTCAAAATAAAGTCAAGGGAGCTCCGATTGTCGTTACAAAGCGTCATCTTGCGGACGGAAGGGCGCAGGCGGTGATCGTTAATTCGGGAAACGCCAACACCTGCAATTCTAACGGTATCGAGATTGCGGAGGGTGCCTGTGAGCTTACCGCAAAGGCGTTGGACATCTCGTCTGAGAACGTTATTGTAGCTTCAACTGGAGTAATAGGACAAAAGCTGTCTTTGGAGCCTTTTGAAAAAAATATACCGATATTGAAGGAAAAACTTTCGGAAAACGGTTATAATGACGCCTGCACCGCCATAATGACCACCGATACGCGTCAAAAACAGTTTGCCGTTGAGTTTAAGCTGGGCGATAAGGTTTGCCGTCTTGGCGGAATGAGCAAGGGCAGCGGTATGATAAATCCCAACATGGCCACTATGCTTGCCTTTATCACAACCGATGTGAAAATATCCTCCGAGATGCTTCACAGCGCGTTAAAGCAGATTAACGCAATTACCTATAATATGGTGAGCGTTGACGGCGACACTTCCACCAACGATATGGTAACACTTTTATCATCGGGATATGCCGATAATAATGAGATAACCGAATTTAACGAAGATTATAATATTTTTATTTATGCTCTTCATGCGGTTATGATGAATCTCGCAAAAGAGACCGCCCGTGATGGAGAGGGCGCTTCAAAGCTTATAACTTGTGTTGTAAAGAATGCGGATACCGAGGAAACGGCGAAGGCAACCGCACTTTCCGTTGTTAACAGTCCTCTTCTGAAAACGGCTGTTTCGGCGGCCGATGCCAACTGGGGTCGCGTTATGTGCGCCATTGGCTATGCCGACGCGGATTTCGACGTTTCAAGAGTCTCCGTTGATTTTGCTTCCAAGGCCGGCGAAGTGCGTGTATGCGAAAACGGCGTAGGAGTTGATTTTTCTGAGGACGAGGCATATAAAATACTTTCCGAAGAAGAAGTTATTATAATTATTGATTTGCATTCGGGAGATAATCCCGCCGTGGCATGGGGCTGTGACCTTACCTATGACTATGTTAAGATAAACGCGGAGTACAGGAGCTGAACAAAGGATTTGTTCGTAAAAAATAGAAATAACCAAAAAATAATCCGAAGGGAATACGCGGAATGAAAAAAGACAGAGCAGAAATTTTAAGCGACGCTTTACCTTATATACAGCAGTATGCGGGAAAGACCGTGGTTGTTAAATACGGAGGCAACGCCATGACCAACGCCGCCTTGAAACAGGCGGTAATGTCGGATATTGTATTGTTGTCGTTGGTGGGAATACGTATTGTTCTGGTACACGGCGGAGGTCCCGAAATAAACGCCATGCTCGAAAGAGTAGGGAAAGAAAGTAAATTCATAAACGGACTTCGCCATACCGATAAGGAAACAATGGATATAGTTCAGATGGTGCTTTGTGGTAAAGTGAATAAAGATCTGGTGGATTTGCTTCATCTTCATAAGGGTAAGGCGGTAGGTCTTTGCGGACTCGACGGCCATCTTATAGAGGCTGAACAAAAGGACGAGAGCTTGGGATTTGTGGGTGAGATAACCTCGGTGAATCCTCAGATTATACATGATGTTCTCGATAAAGGATATATACCCGTTATATCGACGGTAGCGTCGGGAGTGAACGGCGAAGTGTATAATATCAACGCAGACACCGCCGCCGCGCGTATCGCCGCAGAGGTAAAGGCGGCCAATCTTATTCTTATGACCGATATAGTAGGACTTCTTGAGGATAAGGACGATGAAAATACTCTTATTTATTCGGTGGGAGTGAGTGAGGTTCCCTATCTGAAGAAGCAGGGAATAGTCAGCGGAGGAATGATTCCAAAGATAGATTGCTGTGTAGAGGCGGTAAGGCGAGGCGTGCCAAAAGCCAATATAATAGACGGCAGAATACCCCACTCGATTCTGATAGAGCTGCTCACCAACGAGGGCGCGGGAACAATGATAGTGAACTGAGAGCGTATATTCATAGAATATTGCACGCGTTTTTTCGGCAAATTCGATGGTCACGATGGCATTGAAATACGTCAAGTATTTCTCAGGCTTTTCAGCCTTCTTCTCGTCAGAATTTGCTCTAAAATCCGCGTACAAATCCTATGAATACAAGCTCTGAGGACAAAAAGGGAGATAAAATGGACACAATAGAAAAATTTGACGGCAATATAATGCACACCTACAACAGATATCCCGTCGTAATGGAAAAAGGCGTGAAGGAGACAGCCACCGACGAAAACGGAAAAAACTATATTGATTTCGGAAGCGGTATAGGTACAAATTCATTGGGATACTGTAACGAAAACTGGGTAAAAGCGGTATGCGATCAGGTAAAGACGATTCAGCACACATCCAACTACTATTATACAAAGGTTCAGGCGGATTTCGCGGAGCGGTTAAACAAAATCACCGGTTATTCTGCGGCGTTTTTTGGCAACAGCGGCGCGGAAGCCAACGAGTGCGCCATCAAGCTTGCACGAAAATACAGCTTTGATAAGTACGGTAAGGGCAGACATAATATAATTACCTTAAAAAACAGCTTTCACGGCAGAACTCTCTGTACTCTTTCCGCAACGGGGCAGGACGTTTTTCACAATTACTTTTTTCCTTTTGTTGAGGGCTTCAGATATGTCGAAGCCAATAATATTGACGAATTGAAAGAAAATCTTGACGATACGGTATGTGCGGTAATGTTTGAATATATTCAGGGCGAAGGCGGAGTTGTGCCGTTAAATCGGGATTTTGTTGACGCGGTGTTTGAACTTTGCGGACAAAATGACATACTTACGATTGCCGACGAGGTTCAGACGGGAGTAGGAAGAACCGGACGCTATTTGGCGGGGCAAAGCTACGGCTATAGGGCGAACGTTACAACGCTTGCGAAGGGAATTGCCGGTGGTCTCCCTATGGGAGTGTGTCTTGCCGACGAAAAGTGCAAGGACGTTTTGGTAAATGGAACACACGGTTCCACCTTTGGCGGTAATCCCATAGCCTGCGCGGGAGGAAAAGCGGTGCTTGACCATATCGAAAATACCGATTGTCTGGAACAAGTAAGAGAAAAGGGCGAATATTTAAAAAACAAACTGCTGCAAATTCCCGAAATTGTAAAGATCGACGGTATGGGTCTTATGTTGGGAGCGGAGCTTAAGGACAAAAAAGCTGCGGAAATTGTAAAATCCGCCCTCGATAACGGCCTTCTGGTGCTTACGGCAAAAGATCGGCTTCGTTTTCTGCCTCCACTCACGATTTCTTATGAGGAAATTGACAAGGGTGTCGAAATATTGAAAAAAATATTGGATTAAAAGTTTATTTAGGAGAAAATACGAAATGCTTGAAACAAAGGATCTTATTTTAGACAAAGCAAAGTTTTCGGATTGGGAGGGAATATATAGGAATGTTTGGTCACAGCCGGAAAGTGCCAGATATATGATGTGGAACATTTCCGATAATGAGGAAAAAGCAAAAATCCGGATTCAGAAAACCATAGACTGGCAAAAGGAGCATGACACCTATTTTGTTTACGAAAAGTTGAGCGGTGAACCGATAGGTTTTGCCGGCGTGGAGAAGCTGGGTGCGGAGATCTGCGGTGAAACGGGAATATGCTTTGGTCCCAAGTATACCCGAAAGGGGTACGGCAGACAGATTTTAAGTGCGCTTATTCAGTATTCCAAGGAAAAATACGGCGCTAAGGAATTTATTTATCAGACGCGTGAGGAAAACGTTCCTTCCGTAAAATTGGCGGAAGCTTTTGGATTTGAACGTATCGGTTCGGAAATAAAAATCGACGAACGCGACGGCCACAGCTATAATTATTTAAAATACAGCCTAAAAATATGATTTGTGAAAGGAAGATAATTTTATGAAGCACTTATTGAAGATGATGGATCTGTCCGCCGAGGAAATAATAGAGATACTGAATCTGGCGGATCAGCTGAAATATGAGCAGAAGCATGGCATACCTCATAATCATCTTAAGGGAAAGACATTGGGAATGATCTTTGAAAAAGCGTCTACCAGAACAAGGGTAAGCTTTGAAACGGGTATGTATCAGTTGGGAGGATATCCGCTGTTTCTGTCCTCAAACGAAATGCAGATAAGTAGGGGGGAGCCGGTAGAGGATACCGCAAGGGTGCTTTCCAGATATCTTGATGGCATTATGATAAGGACATTTAAGCAGGAGGAGGTTGAGAAGCTTGCGGAGTACGGCAATATTCCCATTATTAACGGACTTACCGACTATTGCCATCCCTGTCAGGTGCTTGCCGATCTTCTTACCGTAAGGGAATACAAAAACAAGCTTAACGGTCTCAATATGTGCTATATTGGCGACGGCAACAATATGGCCAATTCTCTTATAGTGGGTTGCCTTAAGGTGGGAATGAATGTTTCCGTTGCTTGTCCCGATGGATATCATCCCGATAAAACCGTTCTGGATTTTACAAAGGATTATAAGAATTTCAGGCTCACAAGCAGTCCCAAGGAAGCTGCGGAAAACGCAGACGTATTGTTTACGGACGTATGGGCTTCCATGGGACAGGAGGGCGAGGCGGAAAAGAGGCAAATCGCCTTCAAAGGCTATCAGATAAACGATGAAATTATGTCCGTCGCTCACGGAGACTCTATGGTATTACACTGCCTGCCTGCGCATCGTGAAGAGGAAATAACCGCAAAAGTATTTGAAGAGCACGCCAATGAGATATTTGACGAGGCGGAAAACAGGCTTCATGCTCAGAAGGCTGTAATGGTTAAGCTTATGGGCTGAAAATTATAAGAGCATGATTTTGATTTGCAGACAGCAAAACTATGCTCGGAAATCTTCGTACTGATTTTATGTAAACACGCTCTAAAGATTGGTATAAACAAGCAAAAAACCGCCGCTCAAGGAACAGAAAATGAAATCTGTTTTTGTCCTTTGAGCGGCGGTTTTTGCCATTTACTGCCTGTTTATTACCGTTTATATATCTATTTATACCGATTATCGCAAATCAGTTGATTCAATTGTTTATTTGTTTTATAATATACTTATCGAAGCGGAAGGAGGTGAAGAACAGTGAATATTGAAATAAAAATCGACTCTTCATGTATTGATCCCAAAATAATAATTATGACGGCTTCGGTTACGGAAAAGGTGAATAATATCATTAAAATACTTTCCGAGGATACTCCGCGGATGATTACCGGAATAAAGGAAGATAAAGCGGAAATTTTGGAAAAGCCGGAAATCATACGAATATACTCGGATATGGGAAAAACGGTATGCGCTGCCGAAAAAGGCACATATATTATAAAGCGCAGACTTTACGAAATTGAAGACCTGTTAAGCGGCGATTCGTTTGTGCGCATATCCAATTCGGAAATTATCAACCTTAAAAAGGTAAACAATTTTGATATGAGCTTTGCGGGTACCATTTGCGTCAAGCTTTCAAACGGGGAGACAGTGTATGTGTCAAGACGGTATGTATCCAAAATCAAAAAAATCTTAGGTTTATAGCAGGGAAAGGAACAATTATATGAAAAAACAAATATTTACACGCGCACTTTTGGGGTTTCCTTTAGGTATGGCTGTCTGTTACATTATAACAATAGCTGTTTCACTGATTTGGGCGGATGGATATTACACACCGTGTGTTCCGGAGCTTAAGGAACTTATGGGTAGTGAAATAAATGCCGTGATGCTGCAAGCTCTGCTTTCCGGTCTGTTGGGAGCGGGATTCGGCGGCGGTTCGATAATATGGGAACTTGATAATTGGAGTCTTGTAAAGCAAACCGGGATATATTTTCTGATTATTTCCTCTTTAATGCTTCCGGTGGCTTATTTTACTTATTGGATGGAGCACAGCACGGCGGGATTTTTAAGCTATTTCGGAATTTTCGTATTGATTTTTACAGGCATATGGATTTTCCAATTTTTTACGGGTAAACGCAATGTAAAAAAATTAAACGCAGGTTTAAATAACATAAAAAGTGGGGATGGGAAGTAATAAAAACGGTACGGAGAATCAATAGGCTTTTCCGTACCGTTTTTGAATATATGCTCTTATTATTGGAAGCATAGCACAGTTAGCGACTGATACAAAATTTTCGATTTTGCAATCGAACGTTAATATTAAAATTTCTTCGCTTCCTTAAATACCACTGTTTTTGTAAAGGGATTGTACACTATTCCTTTACAGTCTTCGCCGAAAAAGGCGTATTCGCTTTGATTGAGCAAAGGAATAAATACCGCCGAATCAATTATTTTCCGTTCCGCCAGATAGTAAAGCTCCGCGCTTTCTTTTTCTGAAGCTGAAATTTCCGCTTTTGAAAGCAATTCGTTAAAGCTCGGATCGCTGTATCCGCTGTAATTGGATCCGCCGGAGGAAGAAAAAGAAGACAGATAAGAATATGGGCTGTTGAAATTTCCCGATATATCGGCGACAATAAAATCAAAATCACCGCTTTGGAGCACACGGTCATGATCCGCGTCGGAAAGGCGTTTTATGTTGCAGTAAAAATTCAGTTCAGACTGCCACATCTGCGATATGTCGGAAATATATTCAAAAATTACATCGTCGTCGGGAACATATATGGTAAGTCCGGACCATGAGTTTTTATTTACGTTTTCCAAGGCCATTTCAAGCGTGCTTTTAGCGAGATTACCGTCATATGGCAGATAACATTCCTTATCCGCAAGCTTTCGGTAAAATTCCTCGCCTATATTTATCGCGTTGGGAACAATTCCCTTTGCCTTGCGGTATCCGACGGTGTTTATTTCGCAAAGTTCCCTTTGAATACTGTACGCCAAAGCCTGTCTCAGGTTTTCGTTTGCAAACGAACCGCTTTTTGTGTTAAAAAGCACACCCCAAATACGTGTTTCGCTTTCGGTATTTTTATATCCTGAGTTCAAAAGCTGTATGGCTTCCGATCCGGATGTGATGTATACATGACTTTGTTCATTCAAAAAATTCTGATAACTGTTGTCTTCCTCAATGAAAAAATTAAGTCCATGGGGGGAAATGGCGCCGTTTTCGTTATTTTTTATGTTAGCTCTCATTATAATATTATTATTGTCGCTGCTCCAGCGGTCGTAGCTCCAGCGATAAAGGTAAAAAGCGCCGTTGGAGGCCACGCTGCCTCCGTAGAGTCCGTACTTTCCGTTTGAGTTTTCGTAAAACTCACGGTTGCAAGGCATAGCCGGGACGGTGGTGAGCATTACGGGAAACGATGGATTGGGAGAATCCAAGGTTATTTCCAAAGTTTTGTCGTCAAGCGCTTTAACGCCTAATTCCGATAAATCTTCAATAATTCCTTTGTTGATTTTTTCCGAATTTTTTATGCAGAAGAAATTGCCGGCGCTTTTTGATTTGGTGGAAGGACGAAAAAGACGCTGAAAAGCAAATACAAAGTCATGAGCAGTACAGGGAGCTTCAAATTTATCTCCGTCATACCAGTATATATTGTCTCGCAGATCAAAGGTGTAGGTTAATCCGTCCTCGCTTACCGCATAACTTTCCGCTGCTGCGCTTTGAAGATTTCCCTCGTTGTCCACTCTTAAAAGTCCCTCAAACATATTTGCAATTATTTCATATGAGGCGCTGTCGGTTGCCGTCTGAGGATCTAATGTAACGGGATTTGCGGCAATATCGTACTTAAAGATATACCCGCTGCCGTCATTCTTTTTGCATGAGGAAATCAGCGGCAGCATTACCGTGACAATTAACAGAGCCGCATTTTTAACTGATTTTTTAAATTTCAATTTCCACCGCACTCCCTTGCTTAAGACTTTCTTGTACATCTATTGTGCGTTGGTTTGAGCTTCCCTTATATTTAAGCTCAAGGCTGCGGCGGCTAAGGTCGAATTTTCCGTCAATCAATATATCGAGACAGCACAAAAAGTCCATGACAAACTTATCATTCTTCGACATTTCAATAAGCGTCTCAAACTTATAGCCTGTGAACGCCATAAGATGATAGTTGAGTTCCTTGAGCTTTTTAGCCGTATAAGCGCAGGCTTCTGGCTGACAAAACGGTTCTCCCCCTGAAAATGTCACTCCCGAAGTGAGCTTGTTTTTCCGTATTTTTTCTATTATTTTGTCACAGTCAGCGTATCTTCCTTCGTTAAAATCATGCGTCTGGGGATTATGGCAGCCTTCGCAGTGATGTGGACAGCCTTGTGTAAATATCGTAAAGCGAAAGCCCGGTCCGTCGACTATGGAGTCGGCTACCAAGCCCGCGAGTTTGATTTTCATTTGTTTTTTCCTTCCTTTTGCTCAAACAACTTTTCGGCGTATTCGGATTTAACTTTATCAATTGTTTTTCCGCCTATTCCAAAGCACTTGTCGGGTAATTCCTTTATTGTGACGGAAAAAAATTTCTGCGGTATATTCATTATTTCGGATGATACTTCCGTAAGCTTTTGAATAAGCAGTTCTTTTTGTTGTTCTGTAAGTGTTCCGCTTTCAACCGATATGTAAGGCATTTTATTTCTCCTTTGTCTTTTTTGTTTTCCATAATAAAGTATACCTTTTATTTTATATTATGTCAATTACAAAAAGGTTACAATTTTATGAAATTTTTTAAAAAACACTGCTCAATTACTGTCGTTCTGCTGTGCAGTAAGAAATTTTGTCAAAAATATTAGGTTAAAGGATATTTTATAAATTCGACGCATAAAGCAGGTTTTCAAGGAGAATTTCGTAATTTGTGTAAGAATCGGATATAGGCAGTGCCGGTTGTGCGCTGTTAAACACTTCCATTGGCTGAAAAATCATTATATAAGTTGGACTTCTAAGCATACATAATGTTTTCCGGGCTCATCTACGATTCTTGTTCCGGTGATTCTGTATGAAGTGTCGCGTGCCAAAAGTATTTCCGGCTCGGTTCGAGTGTGCTTCAGCTCTGAGTACCCCCTGAGGTCGATAAAAGAAACGTTTGGAGAAGGCGTTATTTCCAGAAGGATTCCTTTATTTCCGCCGGATGCGTATTTTTCGGCGCATCTTTTTATATCGGATGTTGAGGTATACGCTTTCCATCTTCTTGTTCTTCCGTCTATCAGAGACGAAAGTTGTTCAGTGGTTTTTTTTCCGAATTCGTCCGGTCCCGTTCCACGGTAAAGCACCGGAAAGTGGCTTAATACATCCGGTACCATTCTGCCGTCAATACTTCTTATGATAGTTTCCAATTTTTCTATTTGGGTATGTGTAAGAACCATACCGTTAGGCAGATGTGTGGGCGGAACTCCTTTTATTTTCCTGAGATATTGGTTGACAGCCTTATAATCACCGTTTTTGTAAACCTTTATACCGTAATTGGGATATGGCATTTTAACAGCTCCTTTCGCTTTGGAATCTGCCTCCACATGATACTGCACGCATTTTGTGAAGATAGATTCTTACTTTTTGTGCTCGAATTTTTATTGTTAAAGCATATGAAAAATATTTTTGTAATATGCAGAAGTTGTCCTACATATATATTAGCATAAGAAAAAGGACAATCATTAAGAGCCTGTTTTTTATAAATATGCTATGAGCTTTTTCGTAAAACTTTGCCGATAACTTGTTATTGACAAAATTTGATTGAAAACTCATGAAGGAATCTTGTTAAAACAGGCTCTGTACTAATCTGCGGTAAAAAGAAAGGAAGTCTCGAAATGAGGAAAAATAACGAAAACAAAAACGGAAACGAATTTACTCTTTCTGATGTTATAAGAGGTATACAGCACTGTGTAAATTCAAGCGTTGAGATAGCCGAACAGCACTATATAAAAACGATGGAAAAGTTTTTTTATAATGACGGAACACCTGTTACCAAGACAATTAATATAAACGAAAATTCACAGATAGAAGTGCCGTTGATTTGTTTAAGCAATCACGGAAGCCTCGATTTTGAGGAAATGCGGATAAAAACAAAGATGAGTATAGACAATATACGCGAAAAATCTGTTGAAAACGAACTTATGTCTGCTTCGGAGGAGCATGGCGAATTTACGCGCGGATCATTTTCGGTTTCATTGGGGAGTGTACATAAGGACAACAACGAAGCGTCGTTGGCGGAAATTGAAATGGTATTCAAGCGGAACGATCCTCCCGAAGCACTATCAAGGGTTATTGATTATATCAATAATATGATCAAAATTAAAGAAAACGAGGATTAACAATCTTTGGTTAATGTATAGATAAATAATATGGATGACCAAAGATTAGTGCTTAGCATGCAATCTTTAATCGAGTCTATAACTTGATTAAAGATTGGCATAAGCTATTTTTATCCTCGGAATTAAAGCGGCGTTTTGCCCCTTTAAGAAAGGAATGAATCTATGAATCATGAAATCGTAAGCGGAATCGTAAACTCTTTGCCCATCGAAAAGATGGTTGCCGCGCCTTTGGTTGCGGCTGTAAAAGCCCAAAGTGAAATGAGCCTGTCGCTCGCTCATTTTATTCAGGACGTAGGTATTGACAAAGACGGCAATATGCGTATGGTTACTCTGAAGTATGAGGAATCATCGTCCGATCCTTCAACTCCCGGTCAGACCCGTTATATTCAGGCTCCGTTCCTCGCTATGACCGGACTTCCGAATCTGGCGGTTGAAAGTGCGGATATTTCCTTTGATCTTGAGGTCAACACTGCGGAGGAAGATAAGAACATAAATAATGAAGACGCCAATATAACTACAGAGTATAAATCATGGTGGAGCCCCGTTACCGCGAAATTCACGGGTAACGTTACACATAGCAGTGAACAGACAAGGAGCACCGACACAAGAGCGAAATACACCTTTAACATTTCCGCCCGCAAGCAGGGAACTCCCGAAGCGTTTTCAAGAATAATAGACGCCATTACAAATACCGTAGCAAATCCTACAGCCAATAAGCCCGCAAATGACAAACCTCTGATAGAAGAAAATTCCGGTGGCGGAGGAAATAAAGAGAAATAATCCTATAACCTGTTGATGTTTTGGCGGAATAAATCACAGACGACTATTAAAAAATAAATTTTGATATTATGCCGGAGTAATAAGCTTCGGCATAATTTTATGCAGTCTGTGGTGAAAAGTTATTGTTACAAGCGGATATTATCAGATCAAATTTATAAAGAAAATGAAACCGATATATATGGAAGGGCCTTGACCAATACTTTACAAAACAAGGAAAATATGTTATAATATTTATTACTCCACCAATGAAGCGTTGTCGGCAATACTTGCCACAAAGAAAAAATCTCTGCATTAAAAATGTTGGCAATATCGCATATTGCTGCGTTTTTTCTTAATATTTTTTATTTAAGTCTATGTTTTGTGGCAAAATTTCATTGTGGGAGCAATAACAAGATAAAACAGAAATGTTAAAAAAGGGGAGCAATTATATGGAAAATAAAGAAAAAAATGCAAAACGATTTATGGGCTTTGCAAACATATATGAAAAAGCGCGTCCTTCTGTTCCGGAATATCCGGTTAGAATAATAAGTTTATATCTTGGAAAAAACCGGATACTGTTGTTGATATCGGATGCGGAACCGGGCTTTCTACTTTAGTATGGAAATCGGCAGCAAATAACGTAGTTGGAATTGAACCGAGCGAAGACATGATTTCTGTTGCCCGCGGTAAAAGCTGCGATAACATGAAATTTATACAGGCGTTTTCGGATAATACCACCCTTTCCGATAATTGTGCCGACGTTGTGGTTTGCTCACAATCCTTTCATTGGATGGAGCCTGCGGCCACATTAAAGGAAGTTAACAGAATTTTAAAGCCAGACGGTATTTTTGCGACAATTGACTGTGATTGGCCGCCTGTCACCATTTGGCAGGCCGAAAAAGCATATACGACTCTGCGCGATAAAATTTCCATGATTGAAAAAACAAGAAAAGATATAAACAGCACCTTTGTAAAATACAGCAAAGAAAATCATTTGAGCAACATACGCGGCAGCGGTTATTTCAGATATTCCCGCGAACTTTTGTTTTCAAATACGGAAAAATGTACGGCGGAGCGTTTTGTAAATATTATTATGAGTCAGGGCAGTCTTCAGACTATTTTAAATCACTGTCCGGAGACAATAGAAGGAGATTTAAACATATTTAAAGATACAATAAATTCAATTTATGGAGATAGAAATTTTAATATTGATTTTTGTTACCGTATGAGAATAGGAGTTAAGTAATCTATCCGTTATCCGAATTTTTAAGCTTGATATTTCAAGGCGGAAAGTTTTGGTAAAGTTTAAAAAAAACTGTTGACTTTTCCATAAAAATATTATATAATATATTTGCATCAAAATTTATGCGGATTTAGCTCATCCGGTAGAGCATCGGCTTCCCAAGCCGAATGGGCGGGTTCGAGTCCCGTAATCCGCTCCAAAAACAAAAAACCGAAATCCGCATTATGACCGCAATTTTATCATAATGCGGATTTCTCATACACAAAAAATCCTTTTAAAATTTTACAAAAGGATAGAAGTTTTAAAGAAAATTGATAAAATGGTGATTTTAAGGCAATACCGCACGCAAAGCTGTAAGGCGGTCATTGCGCGGTGTTGCCTTAAGCCCTTTGCTTTTGTACCTTATATTATTTACAAACGGTTTGATTTGAAAAGAGTGCTTCTATGAAAATCAGACGACAGATATTTATTTTAGTTTAAGAACGGGATACGAGAAATTGGCGCCATAGATGATAAAGTACAAGCAACGGTACGATGGACGTGCTGTAAGAAAAAATAATAAATAAAAGATAAAATTAAATTTATTTTAAAAATATATGTTAGGCAATACATAAGAGTGAAAGGAACTTTTAAAAAAATGTTTGAAGTAAAAGACAGTTTCTATCTGAACAACAAGCCCTTTAAGGTAATTTCCGGCGCTCTTCACTATTTTCGGACTCTTCCCGAATACTGGGAGGATCGCCTGAAAAAGCTTAAAGCCATGGGCTGCAACACCGTGGAAACCTATATCCCATGGAATTTTCACGAGCCTAAAAAAGGCGAATTTCACTGGGACGGTATGAGGGACATATGCCGTTTCATAGAGATCGCCGAAGAAATTGGACTTTATATGATAATACGCCCGTCTCCATATATCTGTTCGGAATGGGAATTCGGAGGACTTCCCGCATGGCTGCTGAAGGACAGAAATATGCGTCTACGCTGCTGCTATAAGCCCTATCTTGATCATGTGAGCGACTATTACGAAGTGCTTATTCCAAAGCTTGTCCCCTATCAGTTCGATAAGGGCGGTAATATTATTTTGGTGCAAATTGAGAACGAGTACGGCTATTACGGCGACGATACCGCTTACCTTGAATTTTTAAGAGACAAGATGAGGTCGCTTGGAATCACCGTGCCTTTTATAACCTCCGACGGGCCTTGGAATAAAAGCGTGTTTAAGGCGGGCTGTGTAGAAGGCGCGCTTCCTACAGGTAATTTCGGTTCAAGCTGCGAATGGCAGTTCGGCGAGCTTAAAAAGCTGATCGGAGACAATAAGCCGCTTATGTGCGCCGAATTTTGGGTAGGCTGGTTTGATTTCTGGGGAAGTGGGGAGCACAAAACCTCCGACCTTGAAAAAAACAAGGTCGACCTTGACTATATGCTTTCAAAGGGCAACGTCAACTTTTATATGTTTTTGGGCGGAACGGATTTCGGCTTTATGAACGGCTCCAATTACGACGAAAAGCTTACCCCCGACGTTACCTCTTATGATTATGACGCGCCTCTTACAGAGGACGGAAGATTAACCGAAAAGTATTTGGCTTTCCGTGGGATAATCGGAAAATATAATACATTGCCGCCCATTTACAATCCCGAAATAAAACGCGCCGACTTCGGTCAAGTGAAAGTTACCGAAAAAACAGACCTGTTTTCCGTATTGGACAGCATTGCCGATCCGATTATCACTCCGTATCCCCTTTCAATGGAGGAAACGGATCAGAATACGGGTTATATTCTTTACCGTACTAAAATAAAACCGTATGAAACGGTGTAAGAAATACGCTTTGACGGCGCCAACGACCGTATAAATGCTTATGAAAACCAAGCTCACATTTTTACGGCTTACGACAAGGAATTGCAGAATACTCAAAAAATTTCCTCAAAGGCAAGCGGCGCCGTTTACGACTTCCTTGTTGAAAATATGGGAAGAGTAAATTTCGGACATTTGCTGGAGGAACAGCGCAAGGGTATTACTAAAGCTCTTTGCGTGAATACTCATCGTCACTTCGGCTTTGAGATATACAATCTTCCCTTTGACGAAAAACAGTTGGAAAAGCTTGATTTTTCCAAAGGCTATAAGGAAAACGTTCCAGCCTTCTATAAGCTTGAATTTGAGGTAAACGATCCGGCAGATACCTTTGTGGATATGACAGGTTTCGGAAAAGGATGCGTTTTTATAAACGGTTTTAATCTGGGAAGATTCTGGGAAATTGGCCCGCAGAAAAGTCTGTATCTTCCCGCCCCCCTTCTGAAAAAAGGAACAAATACTCTTATAATATTTGAAACGGAGGGGAAGGCGGGGGATAATGTGCGTCTGACAAAGGATCCTGAGCCTTATTCCAATATCCGGAATTTTGCGCTGTAAGAGCATATATCCATAGGATATTGCACGCGTCTTTTCGGCAGATTTTGCCGTTGACTGTGTTAAAATTGTCGGTAAGCCTAAAAAATTTTGCCTTGTCAGCGACAAAATTGGCTCGAAAATTCACGCACAAATTCAATGGATGCAAACTTTAAAAAACGGTATAACGGTATAAAAATGAATTATAAGATTAACTTGGGCGTTTGGAACGGTATTTTTTGTGTTCCATGCGCTGTTGTGGACAAATATATAAAGCTTGCCGGAGAAAGTGAGTTAAAAATCCTTCTATACCTTTTAAGACACGGCGGGGAATCGTTCAGTTGTGAAAGGATATCCGAGGAAATTTTTCTGTCTCCCGAACGGGTAGAGGAGGGAATTAACTTTTGGAAGCAGCGCGGTTTGTTTGAAGCGGATAAAGCGGGAGACCTTATTCCTGTTCGGGAAAAAGAGGAAGCGGGCGTAAAGACTTACGCTCAGACTGATATTATCAAAGCGGAAGAAGAACACAAAAGCATAGTGAAAAAGATAGAGCTTACTCGAACGCCCGATTTTCCTCCTGTGGAAATCGCGAAAACGGTAAGGGGAAGCGATAAGGCGGACTATCTTTTCAAGCACTGCGAAGCCCTGTACGGAAGACCTCTCAAGCATAACGAGCAAAACACGCTTATGATAATTCTGGAGGACGCATGCCTCCCCGTGGAAGCGGCGCTAATACTGGTGGATTACTGTTTTTCCGTAAGCAAAAATACCCCCGCCTATATGCGGAGCACGGCTCTTGAATGGGTGGAAGCGGGAGTAACCACAATAGAGTCGGCGGAAAAAAGAGTTGAGGAGCTTAAAAAGCTTAACTCTGCGGTAGGCAGATTCAAAACCATGTTCGAGGTTACCTCATCCTTTTCAAAAGAACAGAAGGAGTTTATCAATAAATGGGTAAATGAATTGGCGTTCGACGATGAAATGATAAGCGAAGCTTACCAGATAACCTTGAATCAGACGGGCAAGCTGGCGTTTAAGTATATGAATAAAATACTGACCGACTGGTACGGCAAGGGCATCAGGAAAAAGGAACAGCTTGAAGTGGATAAAAAGCCTCAGACGGTGGAAAAAGGTGAAAACGCTTCGCTTGACATATCTGAAATAGAGCGTCTGATGATTGAACGGGCAGCGAAAAGGAAAGTTGATTTATGAGTTACTTAAAAAAGTATTACATTATGGCGGAAAACGAGTTGAACGAAAGAAAAAGGCGAAACGACGAGCAACAGCGGGAAAATATCGCCTTGGCGGAACAAAAGTCGCCTCAAATAAAGGAGCTTCGCCGTCGGCTTATTTCCGGTGGTTCAAGATTGGCGTCCGTTCTGATTTCCGAAGGCGATCCGCGCTCCGCCGTACAAGGAATAGCCGAGGAAAATCTGTCGATTCGTAAAAAAATAAAAGAACTGCTGATTTCCGCAGGATTTAAAGAAAACTTTCTTAATCCCATATATAGCTGTGAAAAATGTAAAGACAGCGGAATATACGAGGGAAAGCGCTGCTCCTGTTTTATGGAGCTTGTGAAAAACTTTCAGTGTCTTGACCTGAACGCTTCCTCCGCCATGAATCTCTGTTCCTTCGCTTCTTTTGATATGAGATACTATTCCGATACGGAAAAAGCCGTAAGCGGAAAAACCTTCAGAGAGGAGATGAAGGGAAATCTCAATTACTGTCTTCGTTACTGCGAGGATTTTCACCTTCCTCAGAACGGTATACTTATGGTCGGAGGTACCGGCCTCGGAAAAACTCATCTTTCGCTTGCCGTGGGAAACGAGATCATCAACAAAGGATACAGCGTTATTTACGGCTCCGCTCCCAATCTTTTCCGAATAGTGGAAAAGGAGCACTTTGACAGCACCGTACAATCCGATACAATTCAGCTTTTACAGGAATGCGACCTTCTTATAATAGACGATTTGGGAGCCGAATTTGAGTCAAAATTCTATCTTTCCGTGTTGTATAATCTCCTGAATACAAGAATGAACGCGGGAAAGCCCCTTATAATAAATACCAATTTCACGCTGTCGGAGCTTCAGAACCGATATGTGGGCAGAATTTCCTCACGTATGTTTTCCATGGAAAATCTGTTTTTTTACGGCAGCGATATAAGAATGATAAAAAAATTTTCGGAATGAATTTACATTTTAATTTTATTGTGTTATACTTAAAATTGAAAAAGAGAAAGGACAGATCTGAAAAATGAAACTTTATCCAATGAAGCTCACTGCTCCCTGTAAGGACTATATCTGGGGAGGAACCAGACTGCGGGAGGAATACGGGAAAATCTCCGACGCGGATCGGATTGCCGAAAGCTGGGAGCTTTCCTGCCACAAGGACGGTGAAAGCATTATATTTAACGGTGATTTTGCCGGAAAAACACTTTCGGAATTTATAAAAGAAAACGGAAATGACATTTTGGGGAAAAACTGTGATAAATTTGATAATTTCCCCATTCTTATCAAGCTTATTGACGCCAAGGACAATCTTTCGGTACAGGTTCATCCCGATAACGATTACGCGCTTCGGGTTGAAGGTGAGTACGGAAAAACCGAAATGTGGTATATAGTTGACTGTGACCCCGGCGCCGAGCTGCTTTACGGTTTCAAGGGCAATATAGTCAAGGAGGAATTTGAGCGCAGGATAAAGGACAATACACTTCTTGAAGTCACAAACAGCGTTCCCGTTCATAAAGGCGACGTTTTCTTTATAGAAGCGGGCACTCTTCACGCCATAGGAAAAGGAATCCTTATTGCCGAAATACAGCAGAATTCCAACACTACATACCGTATTTATGACTATGGGAGAGTTGGCGCGGACGGAAAACCCCGTCAGCTTCATGTGGAAAAAGCAGTGGAAGTGACTAAGCTTACCCCCCCTGAATACCCCACAAAAGCCATGGGTGAAATCGAGCAAAAGGACGGGTGTTCCGTACAATTGCTTTCAAAATGCGATTATTTCAGGGTGAATAAGGTTTGTGTTTGGGAGCACTGCGTTTTGGAAGCATCCGCAAAATCCTTTAACTCTGTACTGGTTCTGGACGGCGAAGGGGAAATAGACGGGGTGAAGCTTAAAAAGGGAGACAGTTGCTTTATTCCCGCGGGTTACGGCGAATATACCTTTAAAGGCAAGGCGGAAATGGTAGTTACGGACATTGACTGAGAACGGAGCTTGTTATGGAATATTCACTGGGTATAGATATCGGCGGCACAAATATTGCCGCCGGCGTAGTGGACGAAAGCTTTAATATTGTTTCAAAGAGTAAGGTCAAGACCAATCCGGAGCGCGGTTACGAAGAAGTGCTGCGGGATATTGCCCTTGCGGGCGAATTGGCCGCAAGGGAAGCGGGGTTGCCGCTTGACGGAATAAAGTGGGTGGGGATGGGCTGCCCCGGAACCTGCAATATCGAAAGCGGATTGGTGGAATACGCCAACAATTTAAAATGGGAGAATGTACCTTTAAGGCGGTTCGTGGGCGACGCTCTCGGTATTCCCGCCTACATAGAAAACGACGCTAACGCCGCCGCGCTCGGCGAATATTACGCAGGCGCGGCAAAGGGTGCGAAAAGCGCAATTGTCATTACTCTGGGAACAGGACTTGGAGCTGGTATAATAATTGACGGAAAAATTTTTAGCGGTTCAAATTACGCCGGAGCGGAAATAGGCCATACTGTTATAAATGTTGACGGTGAGCCTTGTACCTGCGGCCGCAGGGGCTGTTTTGAATCCTACTGCTCCGCCACCGCCCTTGTAAAATTTACCAAAAGGGCGATTGAAAAAAATCCGGACTCCCTTATGGTTCCGATTGCCGAAAAAGAGGGTAAGATCAGTGGGAGAACGGCGTTCAACGCGGCTAAAGCCGGCGACAAGTCGGGACAGGATGTTGTTAATTATTTTATTAAAAATTTAGCCTGCGGAATAATCAATACGATAAATGTGTTCCAGCCCAATATTCTCTGTATCGGCGGAGGAGTAAGTAACGAGGGCGATAATCTCTTGATACCATTAAAAGAACGTATTTCAAAAGAAGTCTACTCAAAAAACAGCGATCTAAATACAGAAATAACTTTGTGCAAGCTTGGGAATAATTCGGGCATAATAGGAGCGGCGTTTTTGGGAAGGCAGCAGGGAAACGTAGTATGAAAGCGGGTGTGTAATTGATTTTAAATATGACATATAGTTGTCATATTTAATGTGTTATAATTTATACTAATCCCTATTACTGTTTTTGGTATTAATTGCTGTCAATCAGGAAAGGAATATCAAATAAATGAGAAGTGATTTAATAAAAAACGGGGTTGACAGAACTCCGCATAAAGCGCTATTAAAGGCGCTTGGCGTTACAGACAGCGAAATGGACAGGCCTTTTATCGCCATAGTGTGCGCCGCCAGCGATTATGTTCCGGGGCACAGCCATCTTCACGAAATATCCCGTTGTGTAAAGGACGGAATCAGAAATGCGGGGGGCGTACCCTTTGAGTTTTTCACCATAGGCGTTTGCGACGGTCTGGCGATGAACCATAAAGGTATGCGCTATTCGCTCGCTTCAAGAGAGCTTATTGCCGACAGCATTGAGGTAATGCTCACCGCTCATCCTCTTGACGGAGTTGTGTTCATACCCAATTGTGACAAGATTGTTCCCGGTATGATTATGGCGGCGGCGAGGCTGAATCTTCCCTCGATTTTTATAAGCGGCGGTCCGATGAAGGCCGGATGTGTGCAGGGTAAACGTGTCGGCTATAATGAAATATACGAGGCTATCGGCGAATATTCCGACGGGAAGATCGGAGAATCGATTTTAAAGGATTATGAGGATAACGCCTGTCCCACCTGCGGAAGCTGTTCGGGAATGTATACCGCAAATTCCATGAACTGTCTTACTGAGGCCATAGGTCTCGCACTTCCGTATAACGGAACCGAGCCCGCCGTAAACTCCGCCAGAAGAAGACTGGCAAAGGAAGCGGGAGAGCGTATAGTTGAGTTATATAAGCTTAACATAAAGGCAAAAGATATTCTCACCAAAAACAATATGATAAACGCCATTGCAGCCGATATGGCGATAGGTGCCTCTTCAAACACCGTTCTGCATCTTCTTGCCATCGCTCACGAGGCGGGTATAGATGTTTCTCTTTCGGATATAGACGACATAAGCAAAAGAGTACCTCAGTTGGCCAAGCTTAATCCGGCAAGTGATATCTTTATAGAGGATTTAAACGCGGTGGGCGGTATTCAGACGGTGCTTAAGGAGCTGGATAAAGCGGGAGCGATAAATTCCGACGTTCTTACGGTAACGGGCACACAAAAGGAAAGAATAAACCTCGCTAAAGACGCGGACGGAAATGTTGTCCGCAAGCTGGAAAACCCTGTACGAAGTGACGGTGGTATAGCGATACTGACGGGTAATTTGGCAGAAAACGGCGCCGTGGTAAAACAGGGCGCGGTAAAGCCCGATATGATGAAAGTAACCTGTACCGCGAAGGTGTTCGACGGGGAACAGGCGGCTGTTGACGCTATACTTGGCGGAGAGATACAGGCGGGCGACGTGGTTGTAATAAGATACGAGGGACCGAAGGGCGGTCCAGGAATGCCGGAAATGTTAGCGCCTACCGCCGCCATTGTCGGTAAAGGATTGGATGGCTCGGTAGCGCTTATCACCGACGGCCGTTTCAGCGGAGCCAGCAGAGGCGCAGCGGTTGGCCATGTTTCTCCCGAAGCGGCGGAGGGCGGTCTTATAGCCTTTGTGGAAAACGGCGACAAGATAATGATAGATATCCCCGACAGGAAAATACAGCTACTGGTGGACGAATCGAAAATAGCCAAGCGGAGAGAAAAGGGAATACTTCCGCCCAAGCAGCTTGACGGATACCTTAAGCGCTACGCGAAACTGGTAACAAGCTCAAATACCGGAGCGGTATTCAAAACGGACTTTTAACGGATTTATTATTTTATCCGTAATAAATAATGAAATATCCGCAATTATTGAATTTTGCGGATATTTCGCTGAAAAGCTTTATTTCTTATTTATTATGTTTCGGAAATTCCGGATTTCCGAAACAGCATTGTTCAAAGCGGGAGAATGATTATGCCGAAAAAGAAACCGAATCTTCATGAAGGACATCGCAATAGAGTGAAAGAACGTTTTTTAAAATTCGGCGTCGATAGCTTTACCGATGTTCAGCTTCTGGAAACGCTGTTGTTTTACGCCGTCCCCAAAAAGGATACCAACGATACCGCTCATCTTTTGCTTGATACTTTCGGCGGAACCTTTGCTAAAGTTCTGAACGCCGATTATAAAGAGCTTGTAAAGGTCAATGGAATAGGAGAAAACGCGGCGTCGCTGATAAAATTCGTTCAGATGGTATCAAAGAAGTACCTTATCTCTTCCTTTGCGGAGGACGACGACGCCTTTAAGCGTACCGTCAGCGGACACTCCCGGCTTTGCGAATACTGTGCGAATCTGTTTCTGGGCTGCAAAAACGAAGTTCTGTACGCTATCGCCTTGGATGACGAATTGATGGTGATTTCAAATGAGATTATAGTGGAGGGCAACCCCGGAAGTGTGGAGATTTCACAAAGAAAAATAGTGGAGTTTGTCCTGAAAAACAATTGCGAGCGGATAGCTCTGGCTCATAATCACCCAAACGGTTCTTCACAGCCTTCGAGAGAAGATATATTTGCCACCGACGAAGTGGCGGAGCTGCTGAATAAACTTGGCGTTGAATTGGTGGATCACATAATTGTGGGAAAATACGGTTCCGTAAGTATGCGTGAAAGCGTAATGTCTGACAGAATATGGAATTGATTAAGCGTATGCTTTAGATTGCTATAAAAGAAAGAAACGGTCATATATGGATAAATTTGAACTGCATTCTGAATACAGCCCAACCGGGGATCAGCCCGCCGCTATCGAGAAGCTTGCCGAAGGGGTGCTTAGCGGCGATAAGGAACAGGTGCTGATGGGAGTTACCGGGTCGGGCAAAACCTTTACTATGGCGAATATTATCGCTAAGGTAAACCGTCCAACTTTGGTACTGGCTCACAACAAGACTCTTGCGGCGCAGCTTTGCAGCGAGCTGAGAGAATTTTTTCCCAACAATGCGGTTGAATACTTCGTAAGCTACTACGATTATTATCAGCCCGAAGCCTATATTCCGTCAACCGACGCTTATATAGAAAAGGACAGCGCCATAAACGACGATATCGACCGTCTGCGACACTCCGCCACCTTCGCTTTGGCGGAACGACGCGATGTTATAATTGTGGCCAGCGTTTCTTGTATATATTCTTTGGGTAGTCCGGATGATTACCGTGCCAACGTTATTTCAATTAGAAAAGGCACCGAAATCGGAAGGGATGAGCTTATTGCCCAATTGGTGGAAATACAGTACGAGAGAAACGATATTAATTTTGTGAGAAATAAGTTTCGTGTAAGAGGCGACATTGTGGAGATCTTTCCCGCGGGAAACCCCTCCGAAACGGCTCTCAGAGTAGAATTTTTTGGCGACGAGATAGACAGGATAACGGAGATAGAGGTCGTAACGGGTAATGTCAGACGCGAACTTCTGCACGCCGCTATTTTCCCCGCCAGCCACTATATAGTGGATAAAGGAAGACTGGACAAGGCTCTTGAAGAAATAAGAAGGGAAATGGAAGAACGCGTAGAGTTCTTCACCAACGAACATAAACTTATCGAAGCTCAGCGGATAGCTCAGAGAACTGCTTACGATCTGGAAATGCTGAAAGAAATAGGCACCTGCAAGGGAATAGAGAACTACTCGAGAGTACTTTCCGGACGTCCGGAGGGAAGCACCCCGCTTACCTTGATTGACCATTTTCCTAAGGATTTTCTTATGCTTATTGATGAAAGTCATGTTACCATTCCTCAAGTGAGAGGTATGTACGGCGGCGACGCCGCGAGAAAGAAAAATCTTGTGGAATACGGCTTCCGTCTCCCCTCCGCTTTTGACAACCGCCCAATGAATTTCGACGAATTTTATTCAAAGGTGAATCAGGTAATATACGTTTCGGCCACACCGGGTCCCTTTGAAAAGGAACACGCAGTAAGGGTGGTGGAACAGCTTATAAGACCCACAGGGCTTCTTGATCCCCTTATTTCCGTAAGACCCGTAGAGGGGCAGATAGAAGACCTGCTGTCAGAGATAAACACCCGTATTGAACGAAAGGAGCGCGTTCTGGTAACCACTCTGACCAAAAAAATGGCGGAGGATCTTACAAAATATTTTGAAAAAATGGGTCTTAAGGTCAGATATATGCACCATGATGTAGATACCATACAGCGCATGGAGATAATCCGCGACCTGAGATTGGGCGAATTTGACGTGCTTATCGGAATCAACCTGCTTCGTGAGGGTCTTGACCTTCCGGAGGTTTCCCTTGTGGCTATTCTCGATGCGGACAAAGAAGGCTTCCTGCGCAGCGAGACTTCTTTGGTGCAGATTATAGGCCGTGCCGCCAGAAACGCCGACGGTATGGTAATAATGTACGCCGATCAGGTGACCAATTCCATGGAAACGGCCATTAACGAAACCAATCGACGCCGTGAAATACAGGAAAGGTACAACGAGGAACACGGTATAGTGCCCAAAACGATAGTAAAAGAGGTACGCGACGTCATAGAAATTTCCGCCAAGTCGGATAAGAAGGGAAAACAAAAAAAGCAGCTCTCCAGAGAAGAAAAACAGCTTCTTATCAAGCAGTACACCTCACTTATGCGGGAAGCCGCAAAGGTGCTTGATTTTGAACAGGCGGCTTATTTCAGAGATAAAATTACGGAATTGAAGGATAAATAAAATGGCTATAAACAATAAAATAGTGATAAAGGGTGCCAAAGAGCACAATCTGAAAAATATCAGCCTTGAACTGCCCAGAGACAAGCTTATTGTAATGACGGGACTTTCCGGTTCCGGAAAATCTTCCTTAGCCTTTGACACGATTTATGCCGACGGTCAGAGAAGATATATAGAAAGCCTTTCTTCATACGCCCGAATGTTTTTGGGGCAGATGGAAAAGCCCGATGTGGAAAGCATAGAAGGTCTTTCCCCGGCTATTTCCATAGATCAGAAAACTACCTCCAAAAACCCTCGCTCCACCGTTGGGACGGTTACGGAAATATATGATTACTTAAGGCTTTTATACGCGAGAATAGGTATTCCTCACTGTCCCGTATGCGGCAAGGAGATAAAGCAGCAAACGGTGGATCAGATAGCCGACAGAATAATGGAATTAGAAGTGGGCACAAAGATACAGGTTATGGCTCCCGTTGTCCGCGGAAGAAAAGGCGAGTACTCCAAGGAAATCGACAATTTAAGAAAACAGGGCTTTATCCACGTGCGCATAGACGGCATAATGTATGACCTTTCGGAACAGGTTAAGCTTGAAAAGAACAAAAAGCACAACATTGAAGCGGTGATAGACAGACTTGTAATAAAAGAAACGGTAAGATCGAGACTCACTGAAAGTATAGAAACTTCGGGAAGACTTTCTGGCGGCGTTGTTTTTGTGGACGTTATAGGCGGCGAGGAGCTGCATTTCTCCCAGAACTATGCTTGTCCGGAACACGGAGTCAGCATAGAGGACCTGAATCCCCGTATGTTTAGCTTCAATAACCCATACGGAGCTTGTCCCCACTGCACGGGCTTAGGCTTTAATATGAGCATTGACGAAGATCTTATTATACCAAACAGAGACCTTTCCGTAAGTGAAAACGCCATAAAAGCAAGCGGCTGGACCTACGGCGAGGGAAGCATGGCGAAAATGTACTTTGACGCTTTGGCAAAGCACTATAATTTTTCCGTAACCGTTCCCGTAAAGGAACTTCCTCAGACTGCCATCAACGTTCTGTTATATGGTACCAACGGTGAAAAGATATCGGTTTCCCGTCCTTGGGACGGCGATAAAGCTTATATGACCGACTTTGAGGGAATAGTGAATAACCTTGAACGCCGCTACCGCGAAACCAATAGCCAATATATAAAAGACGAAATATCCGATTATATGTCCGAAACGAAATGTCCCGAATGTCACGGTCAAAGGCTCAAAAAAGAAGCGCTGTCTGTTACCGTCGGAGGAAAAAATATAAACGAGATGAGCAATTTCAGCATAACGGGCGCTCTTGAGTTTATCTGCGGACTGGAGTTGTCAAAAAGGGACGGTATGATAGCTGAGCAGATTCTGAAGGAAATAAAATCGAGACTGGGTTTCCTTCAAAGCGTGGGTCTTGATTATCTTAAGCTTTCCCGCGCTTCGGGAACATTGTCCGGCGGTGAAAGCCAGCGTATCCGTCTTGCAACACAGATAGGAAGCTCTCTTATGGGCGTTCTGTATATTCTGGACGAGCCCAGCATAGGGCTTCACCAGAGGGATAACGACCGTCTGATTGCCACTCTGAAAAATCTCCGCGATTTAGGCAATACCGTAATAGTGGTGGAGCACGACGAGGACACCATGAGAGCAGCGGACTACATTGTCGACATCGGTCCGGAAGCCGGTATACACGGCGGCGAGGTTGTGGCGGCGGGAACCGTGGAGGACGTTATTAAAAGCGATCGCTCCATAACAGGAAAGTATCTTTCGGGTGAATTTAAAATACTTGTTCCCAATGAGCGCAGAAAATCCGACGGCCGCTGCCTTACAATATATGGAGCTGCGGAAAATAACCTGAAGAATATAGACATTAATATCCCCCTGGGCTTATTTACCTGTGTTACAGGTGTTTCGGGAAGCGGAAAAAGTTCTTTTGTAAACGAAATATTGTATAAGCATCTTGTGGCAAAGCTTAACCGAGCTAAAGTAAGAGCGGGAAAATTTGAGAAAATGACGGGAACGGAGAATTTGGACAAAGTAATAAACATCGACCAGTCTCCCATAGGAAGAACTCCCCGTTCCAATCCCGCCACTTATACGGGCCTTTTCAACGATATCAGGGACTTGTACGCCTCCACCGCCGACGCCAAGGCGAAGGGCTATTCCAGCGGAAGATTCAGCTTTAACGTCAAGGGAGGAAGATGCGAGGCTTGTGAAGGAGACGGAATTATAAAAATTGAAATGCATTTTTTGCCTGATATATACGTTCCCTGCGAGGTATGCGGCGGAATGAGGTATAACCGGGAAACCCTTGAAGTAAAATATAAGGGAAAAAGCATTTATGACGTTCTTGAAATGACGGTGGAAGAAGGACTTGAATTTTTCTCCAGCATACCGAAAATACAGAGAAAACTGAAAACCCTTTTTGACGTGGGTCTCGGTTATGTGAAGATAGGTCAGCCCGCGACCACTCTTTCGGGGGGAGAAGCGCAGAGAGTAAAGCTTGCCACCGAGCTTTCAAAGAGAGCTACGGGAAAGACCATTTATATTCTTGACGAGCCAACCACGGGACTTCACACTCACGACGTCGCTAAGCTTATAGAAATTTTACAAAAACTTACCGACGGCGGAAATACGGTGGTGGTAATCGAGCATAATCTTGACGTTATAAAAACGGCGGATCACATTATCGATCTGGGTCCCGAAGGCGGAGATAAGGGCGGTTATGTCATTGCCGAGGGAACTCCGGAGGAAATAGCGAAAAATAAAAGATCATATACGGGAAAATATCTTAAAAAGCTTCTTAAATGACAAAGTTTCAAGGAGGACATTAAATGAAAATCGTAATTATCGGCGGCGTTGCTGCGGGAACAAAGGCGGCAGCAAAGCTAAAGCGCTGTGACCGCGGTGCGGAAATTGAACTTTATACAAAAAGCGCCGATATTTCTTACGCGGGCTGCGGTCTCCCGTATTATGTGGGCGGGGAGATTGAAACAAGAGAAGAACTTATCGTAAACACTCCCTCGAAATTTTCCGCCCTTACCGGAGTAACCGTTTTTACGGGGCATGAAGCCGTTAAGATTAATTCAAAGGAAAAAACCGTGTCGGTGCGTTCGCTTTCCGACGGAACGGAAAAAGAAGTGACTTATGATAAGCTTATTATCGCTTCCGGAGCCTCTCCCGTTATTCCAGATATAGAGGGAGTAAATTTAAAAGGCGTATTTTGCGTACGCACTCCGAACGATGCCATTGCCATTCGCGATTACGTAAAAGAAAACGGCTGCAAAAAAGCCGTTGTTATAGGCGCGGGCTTTATCGGCATGGAAATGGCCGAAAACCTTATATTGCAGAATGTTTCCGTTACCGTAGCGGATATATGCGATCAGATACTGCCCAATATTCTCGATCCCGAAATGGCGGCTTATGCGTCGAAGCGGCTTAGGGCAGACGGACTTAGAATACTTACCGGCGTCTCACTTAGCTCCGTAAGGGGAGAAAACTCGGTGGAATCGGTGATTACTTCCGTTGGCGAGCTTGACGCGGATGTTGTAATAATGTGTATAGGTATTCGTCCATCCACGGATTTTCTTAAAGACAGCGGAATTGAGATGATTAAAGGAGCAATTTGCGTAGACAGCTATCAGAAAACCAATCTTGACGACATTTATGCGGCAGGCGACTGCGCGATGGTGAAGAACCTTCTTACAGGAAATCGTCAGTGGTCTGCCATGGGCTCTACCGCTAATATTACCGCCAGATGTCTTGCCAAAACGCTTACCGGCGAAAACAGTTCTTACGCCGGCTGTTTGGGTACGGGCGTCGTAAAGCTTTCCCGGACTCTGAATGCGGGGCGCACCGGTCTCTCCGAGAAACAGGCGAGAGAAGCGGGCTTTGATGTGGAAACCGTTATCTGCGTAACTGACGACAAAGCTCACTATTACCCGGATTCCGACAGTTTTGTAACAAAACTTATAGCGGATAAAAATTCCGGAAAGCTTTTGGGCTTGCAGGTTTTGGGCGGCGCCGTAGACAAAATGACCGATATCGCCGTGGTGGGAATTTCATCAGGATTACGGGTAAGCGATTATGACGCTATGGATATGGCTTACGCCCCTCCGTTTTCAACCGCTATACATCCTTTTGTACAGGCTTGTTATGTTCTTGAAAATAAAATGGAGGGAAGTTTTGAGACATTTACCCCCGCACAGTATTCAAACGGCGTGGCAAAGGATTATAAAGTCATCGACGTTCATCCCGAACCCAAAATATTCGGAGCTCATTGGGTTGATCTGGGGAGGGTAAACGGGGAACTGAAGGACATACCGAAGAACGAAAAGCTGCTTCTGGTCTGCGCCAAGGGCAAGAGGGGCTATTTCCTTCAGAACAGGCTTAAACACTTTGGTTATACCAATACAAAAGTACTTGAAGGAGGCGCCTTCTTTAATATGGTCAGAATCGAAAACGCCGGCGGTAAGCTTCATCCGGAAGAAATAAAACGTGTAAAGGGATTGGGATGCCTTCAGGATAAGCGCTACAACGACGTTTTCAATGTGCGTGTTATCACCAAAAACGGAAAGATTACCGCAAAGGATCAGCGTATAATAGCGGAAGCCGCCGAGCGCTTCGGAAGCGGCGAGGTGACCATGACATCCCGTCTTACCCTTGAGATTCAGGGTGTACATTACGCAAACATTGATGAAACCATAGCGTTTCTTAAGGAAAATGACCTTCTGACTGGCGGCACCGGTTCATTGGTACGCCCCGTAGTATCCTGCAAGGGTACTACCTGTCAGTACGGCCTTTTGGACAGCTTCGGACTCAGCGAAAAAATACACGACCGATTCTACATCGGCTATCACGATGTGACGCTTCCTCATAAATTTAAGATAGCGGTAGGCGGCTGTCCCAACAACTGCGTAAAACCCGACCTGAACGATCTGGGAATAGTGGGACAGCGTATGCCTTTATACAGCAGCGACAAATGCAGAGGCTGCAAAAAATGTCAGGTGGAAAGCGCCTGTCCCATAAAGTCGGCTAAGCTTGAAAACGGAAAATTGGATATAGGAGCCGACTGCAATAACTGTGGCAGATGCAGGGAAAAGTGTCCGTTCGGTGCTATTCCGGAATACACGGAGGGGTATAAAGTATATATCGGCGGCAGATGGGGCAAAAAAGTTGCTTACGGAAAGCCTCTTGATAAGCTGTTCACCTCCGAGGAGGAAGTGCTTGATATAGTTGAAAAAGCTATCCTCTTTTTCCGCGACGAAGGAATTTCCGGAGAGCGCTTTGCGGATACGATAGACAGATTGGGATTTGATTATGTTCAGGATAAACTGCTTAATAACAAGATAGATAAGAGCACGGTGCTTGAAAAGAAGGTAAAAGGCGGTGCTACCTGCTGATGAAAAGACTCGCGTTGCTTAAACATGTTGTACTGGCGGTATCTGTTTCGTTCGTTTTGTTCTTTTCGGGGTGTTCCGATAACGGCGTCGATTCCGAAAACAAGAAGGGAGTTACCTTTACCGACGCGCTGGGACGAACGGTTACCGTTGACGCTCCTAAGCGTGTGGCGGCTTTTATGGGAAGCTTCGCCGAAATTTGGTATCTTTCAGGCGGCGAGGTGACGGCAGTGCCGGACGATACATGGGAAGACTTCGATATTCCGCTTTCCGAGGATACGGTAAATCTTGGAAAAATAAACGAATTGAGCCTTGAAATGCTGTTTTCCGCCGATCCCGATTTTGTAATAGCCAGTCCCAATATAAAAGTAAATCTTGACTGGCTGGATACTCTTGAAGAAACGGGAATGACCGTTGCATATTTTGACGTTTCCGATTTCGAAAGCTATCTGGAAATGCTTGATATTTGCACTGACATTACGGGCAGAAAGGATCTTTACGAAAAAAACGGACTGGATATAAAACGGCGGATAGAGAAGGTAAGGGAACAAAGCGTAAAACGTGTTGAGGAAAAAGGCGCTCCCACCGTTCTGTCCCTTCGCGCGTCCTCCGCAAGCATAAGGGCAAAAAACAGCGAGGGCAACGTATTGGGCGAAATGCTTAACAGTCTTGGATGTATCAATATTTCCGACAGTGAGACGTCCTTATTGGAAAACTTAAGCATTGAATATATCATCGAACAGGATCCCGATTTTATTTTTTTCGTACAGGTAGGAGGCGACGCTGAAAAGGTAAAGGAAAAAACCGACGCTTTTATTGCCGAAAATCCCGCATGGAACGAGCTTACCGCCGTAAAAGAGGGAAGAGTTTTCCATATGGACAGAAAGTTGTATAACCTTAAGCCAAATTCCCGCTGGGGAGAAGCCTATGAGGGTTTGGAGAAGATTCTGAGTGAAAATTCATAAGAAAAAAAGCTTTGCTCTTATAATTTCAATAACAGCGGCAGGCTGTGTTTTCGCGGCTTTGCTGAGCGTCTGCGTGGGCGCTGTGCGGATATCGCCCTTTGAGCTTTTTACGGGTAACGATCCCGTACAATGGCGTATTTTACGTTACGCAAGATTACCCCGTACCGCTGCCTGTCTCCTTTCGGGAGCGGGTCTTTCCGCGTCCGGAGCGGTAATACAGGGGGTGCTCGCCAATCGTCTTGCCTCTCCCGGAATAATAGGCGTCAATGCGGGCGCGGGGGTGGGTGTTACTCTCTGCTGTGCCTTTGGCGCGGTCTCAGGCTTGGCGGTGGCAGGTTCGGCTTTTTTGGGAGCACTTACGGCGGTGCTTGCCGTTTCGCTGGCCGCCCGAAAAACTTACGCCTCACGTTCGGCGGTAATTTTGGGCGGCGTGGCGGTAAACAGCTTCCTTACCGCCGTTTCCGAGGGAATAATTACGCTTTATCCCGAAATAGGAGCCTATACTGCGGATTTTCGAACGGGGGGCTTTTCCGGTGTAACAGATTCAAAGCTCATTCCCGCCGCCGTGATGATAATTGTTGCCTTGATGCTGACTTTTTCTCTTTCAAGCGAACTTGACGTTCTCTCAATGGGCGACGACACCGCACAGGGCTTGGGTCTTTCCGTAAATAAGATAAGAACCGTATTTTTGGCTTTGGCGGCTCTTCTGGCAGGGGCAAGCGTAAGCTTTGCGGGTTTGCTGGGATTTGTGGGACTTATAGTGCCAAATATGGTAAAAAGACTTGTGGGCGGTGAGAGCCGAAAACTTCTTCCCGTCTGCACATTAGGGGGAGCAATGTTTGTGACTCTCTGCGACTGTGCGGCCAGATCTCTTTTTACTCCCTATGAAATCCCTACCGGTATAGTAATGTCGGCTATTGGAGCTCCGTTCTTTATATTTCTGCTGTTCAAATCTAAGGGGGGACATTCCCGTGGATAATATTCTCCTTTCGGCCAAGGGAATTTCCTCCTGCTATAACGGAAGGGAAGTGCTTCATAAGGTATCGGCGGACATTAACGGCGGTAAGGTAACGGCGATAATAGGCCCCAACGGAAGCGGAAAAAGCACCCTTCTCAAAACGCTGATAGGCATCGTCCCGAAAAAAGAGGGAGAAATTTTTTCCGAAGGAAAAAGTACCGATAGTATGAGCTCTTTGGAAATTGCCCGCCGAATAGCTTATCTTCCTCAGATGAAAAGCGTTCCCGATCTTACGGTAAGGACAATGGTGCTTCATGGGCGATTTTCTCATTTGTCATATCCCCGCCACTACCGTAAAGAAGATTTGAAGTCGGTGGAAAAAGCTATGGAAATAACCGGTATTACCGAATATGCGGAAAAAAACGTTTCTTCTCTTTCGGGAGGCACCGTTCAGTTGGTATTCCTCGCCATGGCGCTGGCGCAAAGCTCGCCGGTGATCCTTATGGACGAGCCCACGTCTTTCCTCGATATATCACATCAGATAAAGCTGATGAAGCTGTGCAGAGGCATTGTCTCCGAGGGAAGGGCGGTTGCGGCCGTGCTTCATGATATTCCCTTGGCCTTGAAATACGCCGACAATATGATAGTTATGTCCAACGGTAAAATCGTGTTGTACGGAACAACGTCGGATGTGTATAAAAGCGGCGTTTTGAACCGGGTTTTTAATGTTGAAGTAAAAGAAGCCGCTGCCGAAACCGGTATAATATACTATTGCGAATAAATAACCCAGCTTCAATAAATTAAGGAAAGGAAACGATAATGCCATTTACCGCAAAAACTCCCGAATTTATATTTGAAAACCATGTTCACGACAGTAAGGAATGGTTTCATGAACATAAAAGCGATTACGAAAAATATGTTAAGGAGCCGTTCCGGGAATTTGTGGAGCTGATCGAGCCGTATATAAAGGAAATAGACGCGGAGATATCCTGCGATCCCAAAAGGCTTTCCCGTATCTACCGCGACGCGCGTTATTCAAAAGGAATGTCCGTATTTCGTGATTATATATGGTATACCTTCAGCCGCACCAGAGAAAACGCCACATCTTTGCCCGCCTTTTACTTCAGCGTATCGCCCGGTGGTTTTGATTACGGCTGCGGATATTATTATACTACCACTCCTACCCTTGTGGCGCTGAGGAAGCTTGTAATATCGGGAGATTACAGTTTTACGGCTGCAAAGGAAGCCTATATGAATCAAAAGGTTTTCAATTTGGGCGGCGACCTGTACAAAAAAGATCGTTATCCCGACCAGCCTGAAGAAAATAAAATATGGCTCAACCGTAAAAATATATTTCTCTATTCTGAAAGCAAGGATTTTAAAACCTTGTACAGCAAGTCTCTTCCACAAAAAATAGGCGAGGAATTTAACCGGATTGCTCCCGTTTACAGGCTGTTTATGAAAGCGGAGCAGATAAGGGAGGATTGATTTTGAAGGCGGTTATCAACGGGATAGCGTTAACGCTTGACACTCACCCGGATATGTTTTCTCCGAATTTTCCCGATACGGGAACGCTGGCTATGCTTTCATCGGTTGAAATAAATAAAGGAGACAGGCTGTTGGACTTAGGCTGCGGCAGCGGTATTGTCGGAATCTATGCCGCTAAGCTTATAGGAGCTGAAAACGTCGTAATGACCGACAGTTCGGAAATTGCGGCTAAATTTGCGGAAAAGAACGCCGAATTAAACGATGTGGGCGGTATAAGAGTATACTGCGGCGACGCTTATGAAAATGTAGCCGAAAAGGATTTTACTCTGATTCTGTCAAATCCTCCGTATCATACGGATTTTTCCGTAGCCAAATCATTTATAGAGGGCGGATACAGGCGGTTGACGTTCGGCGGAAAAATGATTATGGTTACCAAAAGAGCCGATTGGTATAAAAATAAGCTGACTTCTGTTTTCGGGGGAGTAAAAATAATCAGTCTGAACGGATATTTTGTGTTCATCGCCGAAAAGAGAGAACAGCGAAAAAAGCTCATACAAAAAGAGAAAAACAAATTGTCCGCAAAGCTGTCGAGAAAATATGCTCAAAAATAAATTGCTTTCATATGTGTATTTGCCGTATACTTTTTGTGTTTATTCCTTATATTATTCGCTATTTTTGAAAAATTCTATTGACAAATCATTAAAATAATGTTAATATATAAATGAAAATTTTCTTGAAAATGATATATTTGGATATTTTTATACGATGGCAGGTAAGGATAAGTATGGTCTTCAGCTTACGCTGACGTCCATTAAGAGCGGTATTGTGGAAGCAATCAATAGCTTTCATCTCTTTTGGGGAGGTGAAGGTTATTTTTGTATCCGTTGACTCTAATACCAATCTTTAATCAACTTAATTAAATATTGGTAATAAACAGTAAAGGAATGAACAAAGAGGAACAGGGGAAATGAAGAAGATAGATATATTTGATTCTACCCTTCGTGACGGAGCCCAGGGAGAAGGAATCAGCTTTTCGGTGGACGATAAGCTGAAAATACTTCAACGACTGGATGATTTCGGGGTCTCTTTTGCAGAAGCGGGAAACCCCGGTTCAAATCCCAAGGATCTTGATTTTTTTAGAAGGGCAAGGTCGCTTAAGTTAAATAATACAAAATTGGTGGCATTCGGTTCCACAAGAAGAAAAGACGTTTCAGTGGAAAATGACGATAACGTTAAAGCTATACTTGACGCAGATACCGAGTATGCGGCGGTTTTCGGGAAAAGCTGGCGGCTTCATACCGAGACTATATTAAACGTTTCCCCCGATGAGAACCTCTCCATGATAAGAGATACCTTGAGCTTTCTTAAACAAAACGGGCGTAAGGTTATATTTGACGCGGAGCACTTCTTTGACGGCTACAAGGACAGTCCCGAATTCGCATTGTCGGTGCTTAATACCGCAGAAAGAGCGGGAGCGGAACTGATAGTTCTGTGCGATACCAACGGCGGATGTTTCCCCGACGAAATCGGACGTATAACCGAAGAGGCGGTCAAGGCTTCCGGCGTTCCCATAGGCATACACTGTCACAATGATATCGGCTGCGCCGTAGCCTGCAGTGTAGCGGCGGTAAAGGCAGGAGCGGTTCACGTTCAGGGTACGTTTATAGGAATAGGCGAACGCTGCGGAAACGCCAATCTTTCTACTATTATTCCGGATCTTCAGTTAAAACTGGGCTATGAGTGTGTTCCGAAGGAGAGCGCGGATAAGCTTACCGAAACTGCCCGCTATATTGCTGAAATAGCCAACGTAAAATTGTCGGGCAGTATGCCCTATGTGGGAAGAAACGCTTTCGGACATAAAGGCGGAATGCACGCCGACGGAGTGGCTAAGACCACAAAAAGCTTTGAGCATATTCCTCCCGAATTCGTTGGTAACTCAAGAAGCTTTCTTCTGTCGGAAGTAAGCGGAAAAAGCACCGTTTTATCCAAGCTTAAAAGCTTTGACAGTAAGCTTGACAAATCCAGTCCCGAAACCTCTCGGATATTAGCCCGACTTAAGGAGCTTGAGAGCGTCGGCTACCAGTTTGAGGCAGCGGGAGCAAGCTTTGAACTGTTAGTGCTTAAGGAATTGGGAAGATTTTTACCTTTTTTTAAAATAGAGCATTTTCATGTTATATCCACTCAAAGTTATGACGTCAACGAAATAAACAAAGCAAATGCCATGGTTAAAATAAAAGTGGGAAGCAGATTTGAAATAACCGCCGACGAGGGTGACGGTCCGGTCAACGCCATTGACAGAGCTTTGAGAAAAGCGTTGGAGGTGTTTTATCCTCAGCTCAGAAAAACGCATCTTGTGGACTATAAAGTAAGAGTAATCGCTGCGGGGGACAGTACCGCCGCTATTACAAGAGTGCTTATAGAAAGCACCGATGGAGAAAAGGTCTGGACTACCGTGGGCGCTTCAAAGGATATTATTGACGCCAGTTTAAAAGCGCTTCTTGATTCGATTGAATACTTTCTGCATATAAAAGCGGAGGAAGCAAGAAAACCGACTTCCGGGAAAACAGGTGAAAGGAAAAGATAAGCTATGGGCATGACGATGAGTCAGAAAATTCTTGCAAAACACGCGGGACTTTCCGAGGTCAGCGAGGGTCAGCTTATAAAAGCAAAACTCGATATGGTTTTGGCCAATGACATAACCGGGCCCGTCGCAATAAACGAATTTAATAAAGCGGGTTTTTGCGGCATATTCGATAAAAGCAGAATAAGCCTTGTAATGGATCATTTTGTTCCCAACAAAGACATTAAGGCCGCTGTTCAGTGTAAGCAGTGCCGAGATTTTGCCGTAAAATACGATATTGAAAATTTTTACGACGCCGGGGAAATGGGTATAGAACATGCTCTGCTTCCCGAAAAAGGGCTTATAGCTCCCGGTGAGCTTTGTATCGGAGCTGACAGTCATACCTGTACCTACGGAGCCTTGGGCGCCTTTTCCACCGGCGTAGGATCAACCGATATGGCAGCGGGTATGGCTTCGGGAGAAGCGTGGTTCAAGGTTCCCGCCGCAATACGCTTCAATCTTCACGGAAAGCTTAGAAAGTACGTCAGCGGAAAAGACATTATTCTGCACATTATAGGGAAAATAGGCGTTGACGGCGCTTTGTACAAAAGTATGGAATTTGGCGGAGACGGTTTGTCCGCGCTGTCTGTTGACGATCGTCTTTGTATGGCGAATATGGCGATAGAAGCGGGAGCAAAAAACGGTATTTTTGAAGTGGACGATATTACGCTTAAATATGTAAACGAAAGGGTAAAAAGAGGATACGAATACTTTACCGCAGATGATGACGCGATTTACTGCGAGACATACGATATAGACTTAAGTGAAATAAAACAAACGGTGGCTTTTCCTCATCTTCCGGAAAACACGCGTACCGAGGAAGACTTTGGGGATATAAAGATAGATCAGGCGGTAATAGGTTCCTGCACCAACGGCAGAATCAGCGATATGGTAGCCGCTGCCGAAGTGTTTAAGGGAAAGCATGTGGCAAAGGGAGTACGCTGTATAGTTATTCCCGCGACTCAAAAAATATATCTGGAATGTGTCCGAATGGGTCTGGCTGAAATATTCATAAACGCCGGCTGCGTATTTTCCACTCCCACATGCGGTCCATGTCTTGGTGGGCATATGGGAATTTTGGCGGCCGGAGAAAGGGCTATATCCACCACAAATCGTAATTTTGTCGGCAGAATGGGGCATCCCGAAAGCGAAGTTTATTTAGCAAGTCCCACGGTTGCCGCCGCAAGCGCGGCAGCGGGAAAAATTACTGGATATAACGGATAATTTCGCAAAGAATATCATTGGATTTTTCCAAAGTCATTAAAAGAATGAAAGGAACTGACATTATGCTTACTCACATTTCTCTTGTGAAATTTAAATCTGAGATGACGGAAAGCGACAAAAGAATCTCGGCGGTCAAACTGAAAGAGGGTCTGGAAAAGCTTTCCGGAAAAATAGACGGTCTTGTGGAGATAAAAGCGGAAAATCTTCTCTTAGACAGTTCTACCGCAGATATGCTTATTATTTCAAAATTTACAGGAAAACCGGCTCTGGAAAGATATAACAACAGTCCGTTGCTTTTTAATGTACAAAATATTCTCAATAATGTGGAACGGCTTGATACGGCGGATTTTATCATTACGTAACTAATGCGGGAAAGGATTTGATAAAATGAGCAAACTTGCAGCGCGCGGTATTGTGCACAAATATGGGAATAATGTGGATACCGACGTTATCATTCCGGCCAGATATCTGAATACCTCCGATCCCAAGGAACTGGCGTCCCATTGCATGGAGGACATTGACAAGGAATTTGTGAATAAGGTAAAAAGCGGTGACATTATCATGGGAAAAGATAATTTCGGCTGCGGGAGTTCCCGCGAACACGCTCCAATTGCCATAAAGGAAAGCGGAATATCCTGCGTTATCGCTTGTACCTTCGCGAGAATATTCTACCGCAACGCCATAAATATCGGACTCCCGATTTTAGAATGTCCCCAAGCTGCAAATGAAATAAAAGCGGGCGACGAAGTGGATATTGACTTTGACTCCGGAAGGATTACCGATATAACAACCGGAAGAGTTTATACCGCAGAACCGTTTCCGGATTTTATAAAGGATATTATCAATAAAGGCGGACTCCTTAATTCCATAAAAAAGTAAATGAATAAGGAAGTATTTATAAGACCTGCTGAGATATCCGACGCGGAAATTATGGCTGAGGTTGTGGCGGAATCATGGAAAATCGCTTACGGCAATCTTATTTCCGAAGATGATATGAAACTTTTTACTAATTTGCCAAGGCGTGAAGATTTGTTTAAAAATCGCATTTCAAAAGGGGATTTAGTATCTACCATGCTTTTGGATGACAAAATAGTGGGTGTTTGCTCCGCTCAAAGATATGAAAACAGTGATTTTAAGGATACCGCAGAAATAGACCAGCTTTATCTCGCTCCCTCGGCAATAGGAAAGGGGCTGGGCGAAAGGATTTTGAATTTCTCTCTTGATTGTCTTATAAAAAGGGGATTTAACCAATCCGTTTTATTTGTTATGGAGGGAAACGTTAGGGCGGAGGGATTTTACAGACACATGGGCTTTATTCCGGACGGGCTCTGTCTTGTATGTGAAAATCTTTCGCGCAAAAACCGCGCGTTACGGTATATAAAGAAGCTTTTATAAATACCGGAAAGAAAGGCTGTGTAAGAAAATGAAAAAGAACATAGCGGTTATAAAAGGAGACGGAATCGGTCCCGAAATAATGGCGGAAACCGTTAAGGTTTTAAACGTCGTTGCCGAAAAATTCTGCCACATTTTCAACTATACTTATGTTTTAATGGGGGGGATAGCAATTGACGAAACCGGTGAGCCGCTTCCAAAGGAAACCGTAGAAAAGTGCCTTGCTTCCGACAGTGTTTTGCTTGGCGCTGTTGGCGGACCCAAATGGGACAAGGGTGAGGGGAGCAAGCGTCCTGAAGCGGGGCTTTTGGGGATAAGATCGGCTCTGAATCTGTTTGCCAATATACGTCCCGCAAAGCTGCTCAAACCTTTGGCGTCCGCCTGCCCGCTGAAAACGGAGATTACTGATAAAGGTCTTGATCTTGTGATAGTGCGCGAGCTTATCGGCGGAGCTTATTTCGGTGAGAAGAGGACTTTTACCGACGAAAAGGGAAACAAGACCGCTTCCGATCTGATGATATACAGCGATTACGAGATAGAAAGAATTTGCCGCGTTGCATTTGATATGGCAAAAAAGCGTCGCAAAAAGGTGACAAGCATAGACAAGGCCAATGTTTTGGACAGCTCCAGGCTTTGGAGGGAAATTTCCCATATAGTTGCGTCGGAATATCCGGATGTTGAATTTTCTCATATGTTGGTGGATAACGCTGCTATGCAGCTTGTACGCGATCCCGCTCAGTTTGATGTTATCGTTACCGAAAATTTGTTCGGCGATATTCTTTCCGACGAAGCCAGTATGATAACCGGCTCTCTCGGTATGATTCCGTCAGCCAGTCTCGGAATGGGAAGCCTTGGTTTGTACGAACCGATACACGGCTCCGCTCCGGATATTGCGGGACAAAATAAGGCTAATCCGATAGCCTCGATTCTTTCCGCTGCCATGATGCTCCGATATAGCTTTGATATGGACAGGGAAGCGAAGGACGTTGAAAACGCGGTTGATCTCGTTCTTGAACATGGCTTCCGCACCGCTGATATAATGAGTGAGGGAAAAAAACTTGTAAGCTGTTCCGAAATGGGTGATAAAATAGCGGAGATTATTTAAGGCAATACCGCACAAAGATTGTTGTGCAGACGCGCAGTCAGCTTTTTCGTCAGATTGTCCAAAACGACGCAGGAATACTGACGTATTTCAAGGAGTTTTGGGCAAAAATGACGGAAAAGATGCAAGCGTATGCGCGGTCTTTGTGCGGTTTTGCCTTAAATATTGTAAAAGCTGTGATCCGCAGTAAGCGCCGAATCACAGCTTTGTTTTTATAAATAGCTGTCTTTTATAAACATTTTCATAATTTTTGTAACAATATCCGAAGGCTTTTCAAAGAATCTTTCGCGCATAAGCTTTGCCTGTTCGTAATCGGGGGCGTAAATGCGCAGGTTCATCAGATTATCGCCGTTAAGCTCGTTCAGGAATTTAACCGTAAGGTAGCAAGGTCCGTTGTAATCGGTGCGTTCTATTCTGCAAATTATAGAACGTTCCAGATCTGCCATTTTCAGAACCTGTTTTCCGTATTCCACGCTTTTTTCCCTTACCGAAAGAGGAATATGTGCGAAAAATTCGTCCGACATTGTCTTGCCCATGGGAAGCAGTGACAGTATCTTTTTGTTTTTTTCGCAGCGTGTGTCTATCAGCTTTTTTTCGGATGCAATACTCAGTGATTCAAAAAAGTCCAATGAATTCACCGCTTCGATCTCGTCCGCTATATCGGCTAACTGCTCCTCGGAAAGCTCGCCCAGTTGGTCAAGCAAATAGCATATATAAATTTGTATCGTCAACTTATCGTCGATTATTATTTTCGGAGATTGAAACATCTTTACCGCTCCTTAAATTATGAAAAATAAGACATCAAAGCTATATTCATTGCCGCTTCAACACAGGGAACCGCTCTTGGCACAATGCAGGGATCGTGTCTTCCCTTTATTTCCATAACCGCGTTTTCCTTTTTTATAAAATTAACGGTGTTTTGAGAGCGGGCAATTGAAGGGGTAGGCTTTACGGCTACTCGGAAGATAATCGGCATACCGTTTGAGATTCCGCCCAAAATTCCGCCGGCGTTGTTGGTTCTTGTTTTAATTTCGCCGTTTTCTGCGTAAAATTCGTCGTTGTTTTCACTGCCATTCATTTCGGCGGCCTTGAATCCCGCGCCGAATTCTATTCCTTTAATTGCGGGAATTCCAAAAACAAGCTGTGAGATACGGTTTTCAATCCCGTCGAATATCGGTGAACCAAATCCCGCCGGAAATCCCACCGAGCAGCACTCTATTATCCCCCCTACGGAATCAAGCGCTTTTTTCGCATTATTGATAACGCTTCTCATTTTTATGTCAGAATCGGGATTAAGTACGGGGAGATACCTTGTTTTGACTTCTCTGAGACATTTTGCTGAAACGCTTACGGAATCAAACGGTAAATCCCTTTCATTTCCAACCGAATAAATATGAGCGGCGGTGGTAACGCCTCTTTTTTCGAGAAGCTGTTCACAAACCGCACCCAAAAAAACAAGGGGAGCGGTAAGTCTTCCGGAAAAATGTCCTCCACCGCGAGGATCGTTGGCGCCTTTGTATCTTAAAAAACCCGTATAGTCGGCGTGCCCCGGTCGGGCAAGTCCGAAGATGCTTTCATAATCGGAGGAATGGTGGTCATTGTTTTTTATTACTGCGCACAGAGCTTCGCCGGTGGTTTTACCTTTGTAAAAGCCGCTGATGATTTCGGGCATATCCGTTTCACCGCGCATGGTGCTGGTTCCGTCTTTTTTGGGGGCACGTCGGGACATAAAGCCGTATATGCGTTCAAGATCAAGCTCCTCTCCTGCGGGAAGGTTGTCTATAACCGCGCCTATCGCTGTTCCGTGAGATTCGCCGAACACGGATAGTGAAATGGATCCTATACTAATTGATGATGACATCTGTTATACCTCCCAACAAGCGAAAATCATCGAAAAAACGGGGATATGACTTGGTAACGCATTCGGCGCCGATTATGGTGACTTTTCCATTGGAACGGGCGGCGGCTATCGCCAAGGACATTGCTATACGGTGATCGTTATGCGAATCGCATATTCCGCCGTTCAGACTTTTCACTCCCTCTACTGTCAGGCTGTCCTTGTTTTCGGTGACCTTAGCCCCTAACTTGTTTAGTTCGGTGGAAATTGCCGACAATCGGTCGCATTCCTTGATTCGCAGTCTTTCACAGCCCGTAATATGTGAAATTCCCTCCGAAAAGGAAGCCAGAACGGTCAGAATAGGCACCAGATCGGGTATCTGTGAAGCGTCAACGTCAAAAGCGCGTCCCCCCGCGTTTTTCACTATATCAAGAATGGCGCGGTCGCCCTGAAGGCTGTTTGGATTAAGACCCTCTATTTCAATTTCGGAGCCTATCGCGTTTGCCACCGCGAAAAAAGCCGCCTGCGACATATCGGCCTCTATCTCGGTTTTTTGTGGAGCATAGCTTTGCCCGCCTTTTATAAAATACCCTTGAGGAATTTCGTCAATCCTTATACCTGATTTTTCAAGCTCCGCTATTGTCAGATTCACATATGGCTTTGATTGCAGCGGGGAGGTGAGGATAAGGCGGCTGTCCCCTTCAAGAATCGGCAGAGCGAACATAAGTCCGCTTATAAACTGCGAGGAAATACCTCCCTCAAGGCTGTAATCACCCGCACGAAGCCTACCCGAAATACGATAGGGCATTGACCTTGCTTCAAATATTATACCATTTTTTGTAAGCTCTGTAAAGTAGGGAGTGAGTGGTCTTTCGGGAAGTTTTCCTTTTCCGTGAAATTCCGTTTTGCACCCCAACGCCGCAGCTACGGGAAGGAGAAATCTTAAAGTGGAACCGCTTTCGCAGCAGTCGGCCACGGCGGTTTCGGAGGGGACTTTTATTCCTTCTACTATTGTAAAATCGTCCTCGCTGTATATTTTTGCCCCCAATGATTCCAGAATGTTTATAGTGGCTCTTGTGTCGGCACAGTCCAGAAGGTGTTTTATCTTCGATTTTCCTTTGGCAAGAGCGGCGCAGATAAGGGCGCGGTGGGAAATGCTTTTGGAGGAGGGAACGGCTGTTCTCCCCGAAAGCTTGGAGGGTGTTATTGTGATTTTTTTTGTCATATTAACTCCAGAAGATCTTTATATTCTTTAAGAGAAAGGGTCACTATTTCACTTTTTCCTGTTTGGTGGCAAATAATAATTCTTATTTTGTCGGTGGTTCGTTTTTTGTCGCCGATGGAGAGCGAATAGAGACTGTCTGAGCTTATATCAGAAAAAAAGGGAAGGGAGTTTGCTTCCAAACATAATTTAAGCTTTTCCGCAGTACCTTTTTGTACTTTGCCTTGTTTTTCGGCGGCGAGCGTGATCATATACATACCCATTGCTACTGCTTTTCCGTGGGGTATGGTACCGTAGCCCATATACTTTTCTATGGCATGTCCGAAGGTATGTCCGAAATTAAGGATCATACGCTCTCCGGTATCAAATTCGTCATTCTGAACCACATCGCGCTTTATGCTGACGCATTCGGCTATTATATCTTCGATATTTTCCTTTGCTATGCCGCCGGAAAGTTTTTCAAAAAGTGAAGCCGAGCGTATCATACCGTATTTTATTACTTCGCCCATTCCGTCGGCAAAAATATCGTGGGAAAGTGTTGATAGCGTATCGGTGTCGGCTATTACCAATATGGGCTGTTTAAAGCAGCCCACCAGATTTTTTCCCGCTTCGATGTTTATCGCGGTTTTTCCGCCAACGGAACTGTCTACCTGTGCCAATAAGGTTGTGGGTATCTGTACATAATCCACACCGCGAAGATATGTCGCCGCGCAGTATCCGGTAAGGTCGCCCACTACTCCGCCGCCTAAAGCTATCAGAAAATCCGATCTTGTAATATCGTTTTCGGACAAAAAATTATACAGGCATATAAGCTGTTGGTGTGATTTTGATTTTTCACCGCAGGGAACAACAATTTTAACGGCGTTAAAGCCGCTTTTGTTCAGAGAGTCAAGAACTTTTTCACCGTACAGGCTGTCAACTGTTTTGTCGGTAACTATGGCGCATTTTTTTGAGCCCGTCACATTTGATACAAGCTCTCCGCATTTGTCCAATAAACCTTTTCCTATCAGAATATCATATGCGGAAGCAGTTTTAACGCAAATTTTTCTCATCGCTGCGTACCTACCGTTTTGCCCATAACGGAAGCAATTGAAGAACATTTTTTAACACAGGCGTCAAAATGCTTTGGAGTAAGGGACTGTGCGCCGTCGCACAGTGCCTTCTGCGGATTGTTGTGCACTTCGATTATAAGTCCGTCCGCGCCGGCTGCTATCGCTGCCATCGACATAGGCTCCACTAACTCATATTTGCCCGTAGCATGGCTGGGATCTATTACAACGGGAAGATGACTTAAGGATTTTATGACGGGTACGGCCGAAATATCCAAGGTATTTCTTGTCTGTGTTTCAAAGGTCCTAATTCCTCTTTCACACAGGATAACGTTCGTATTTCCTCCCGCAAAAATGTATTCGGCGGACATAAGCAGTTCTTCAATAGTGCTGGAAAGGCCTCTTTTAAGCAGGATTGGCTTATTGCATCTGCCTAATTCCTTAAGCATTTCAAAATTCTGCATATTTCTTGCGCCCACCTGAATTACGTCCACATCGGCAAATAAGTCAAGGTGAGCCAACGACATAAGTTCGGTTACTATGGGGAGCCCCGTGGCTTTTTTCGCTTTAAGGAACAGCTTTAATCCTTCTACGCCAAGTCCTTGGAAGGAATATGGGGAGGTCCTCGGTTTAAAAGCCCCTCCTCTTAAGAGATTTGCTCCCGCTTCTTTTACCTTCATGCAGGTGTCAACTATCTGCTCTTCCGTTTCTATGGAACAGGGACCGGCTATTACCGCAACATTTCCATCTCCTATTTTAGTGTTTCCCACCGAAATTACGGTATCCTCCGGATGAAATTTTCTGTTTACTCCCTTGTACGGTTCCTGAACACGCTGTACCGATTCAACTATTTCCTGCGCTTCGATAGCTTCCGTATCTATCTTGTGCGTATCTCCGATAAGTCCCAGAATTGTGGTATGTTCGCCGCGTACCTCATTGATTTTAATGTTTTGAGCCTCAATTCCGCGGCAAAGTTCTTCCACCTCGTTTTTGGGGGCTCCTTTCTTAAGAATAATAATCATTATATTGTCTTCCTTTCGTTTATTGTTTTTGTTTAAGGTATCAAAAAATGCCCGCACCGTTGAGATGCAGGCATATAATTGCGTTTAAAAACGCTGTTCTGTCCGTTACACCGCAACTTTATTTTTGGTACGCAAAAAATACTTGAAGCTAAAGTAAAAGCTCAAGCCGCTAAACCAAAATATAAAAGCCGCTGTGTAAATGTCAGACATATGTTGCTCCTGTTTCGTTTGGTTTTGGAATTCCTTTTATATTTTACCGCAGTAAACAGATTTTGTCAATAGGTTTTTTTAAAAAAGTTGCGGTTAATGGATTATTTTTTTGTTTCCTATATGAAAATGCTACCTCAAGAAGAATTTGAAAAAAATATCAAGGAAAAAAGGTGGATATTGCGAGCATTTATGAAGCAGAGATTTTTTTTCACGGCAAGTATTACGGTAAGATTTCATTGGAGGAGCAATATAACCGATTTATAAAAGCTTAAGGCAATACCATACAATGATTGCGTGTGGAGGATTGCGCCGTAAGATTTTTTGTCAGCTTGTATAAATCCAATGCAGGAATACCGGTGTATTTCAATGAGGGGTTGTACAAGATGACGGAAAATATGCAGGCAAGCCGCACGCAAAGTCGCCAGGCGGTCATTGCGCGGTGTTGCCTTGATAGTCGGGTTTGACTTTTCATTGTAAAAATGCTATACTGAAAAGAACATTAAAATACAAACAGGAAAGGCGGTTTTTATGTGGAATGCAAAGCTGTACGATGATTTTTCAAAAGAACGCAGACAGCCATCTCTTGACCTTGTAAGCAGATTAAATGGGCGCGGCTTTAAACGTATACTTGACGTAGGCTGCGGCTCCGGAATGAGTACTTCCGCTCTGGTTTCGGCTTTCGGGGAAGCGGAGATAACCGGAGTAGATTTGTCGGAAAATATGATAGAGGCAGCAAGAAAAGCTCTGCCCCATGTTACGTTTATTCAAAGAGACTGCGAAAATTCCGATGCCGATCTTGGGAAATTTGATCTTATTTTTTCAAATGCGTTTATGCAGTGGCTGGATAATCAGAAAAATTTTATTGAAAGTTCCTTTGAAATGTTAAACGAAAACGGGGTTTTTGCGGCACAGGTGCCGCTTTCGCATCTGATGCCGTCAAGAAAGTGTATGGACGAAGCGATATGCGCTCTTCCCGAAAGCGTTCGGAAAACCGAAAGAAAAAGCACTTATTTATCGGCGAAATTTTATTATGACGTTTTGTCAAAACTTACGGATAAGTTACATATCTGGGTTACCGACTACTACCATATAATGAACGAACATGTGGATATACTGAATTTTTTCAGAGGTACGGCGCTTAATCCTTATACAGAAAAGCTTGATGAAAATGAACAAAAGGTATTTTTGGACAGGGTGCTGGAAAACTTCAAAAAGGCGTATCCTGCTCAGGATAACGGAAAAATATTATTCCAGTTCAAACGGCTGTTTATGATAGCGGAAAAGTAAGTAAATTCACCGTTTTTATTTTAAATTTATAAGGTTTATACTTGAAGTTTCTTTCAATTTGTGGTAAAATAAAATTATTAAGACGAAAGGAAAACAAAAAAATGTCAAGTGAGATCAGAGATATCAACCTTTGGGAAAGCGGCTGCCGCAAAATCCAATGGGTAAAAGATAATATGCCGCTTCTCAGAAGCTATGAGGAAGAATTTATCGAAAAAAAGCCTTTTAAAGGGCTTAAAGTCGCCTTATCCGTTCATCTGGAGGCAAAAACCGCTTATTTGTGCAAAGTCTTTGCGGCGGGAGGCGCGGAAATGTATGTTACGGGAAGCAATCCCTTGTCTACTCAGGACGATGTAGCCGCTGCGCTGGTGCACGACGGTCTTAACGTGTTCGCGTGGTACAACGCTACCGATGAGGAATATCACCGCCATATTTCCCAGGTAATAAAGGCTGCTCCCAATATTATCATTGACGACGGCGGTGATCTGGTTCATCTTATTCATACCGAATATCCTCAGCTAATTGAGAATGTTATAGGCGGCTGCGAGGAAACCACTACAGGTATTCACAGGTTAAAGGCAATGAATGAGGCAAGTAAGTTGAAGTTCCCGATGGTTCTTGTAAACGACGCCGATTGCAAGCATCTGTTTGATAACCGCTACGGTACAGGTCAGTCGGTATGGGACGGAATCAACCGCACCACCAATCTGATAGTCGCGGGCAAAAATGTGGTAGTGGCCGGTTACGGCTGGTGCGGCAAAGGCGTTGCCATGAGAGCGAAGGGCTTGGGCGCGTCGGTTATAGTTACCGAGGTGGATCCCATAAAAGCTATGGAAGCGGTAATGGATGGCTTTAAGGTGATGAAAATGACGGAAGCCGCCAAAATAGGAGATTTCTTTGTTACAGTAACAGGCTGTAATCAGGTTATTTGTGAAGACAGCTTCAAGGTTATGAAAGATGGAGCGATCTGCTGCAACGCAGGGCATTTTGATGTTGAGGTGGATGTGGCAAAACTCAGGGAGATCGCCAAGGAAAGTCATCTTGCAAGAAACAATATTATGTGTTATACCCTTGAGGACGGCAGAAGGATAAACGTTATCGCCGAAGGAAGACTTGTCAATCTTGCCGCCGGCGACGGACATCCCGCTGAAATAATGGATATGAGCTTCGCCATTCAGCTTTTGTCCGCTCTTTATCTTTCCGAGCACAAAAACAGCCTTACAGATATGATCATAAATGTTCCGAAGGAGATCGACAATGAGGTTGCAGAGCGTAAGCTTAAATTCTGGGGTATTGAAATTGACAGGCTCTCACAACAGCAGATCGACTATCTGAACGCTTCGGAATGATTTTTTGTGTTTTTGAGGCACGAGCGTTCAGCTGTGCCTGCTTTTTCGATCGATGAACACAGCGTGCAGCAATTGAACCGAAATGAAAGTAAAATTTATCTCGATTGTAAAGGAATTTTAATTTATGCTGAAGGAAAAAGAATATTTTGTGCTGTTGTCTGACATTATTGACGAATATTCTCTGGAAACCGTTTACTGCCCATGTAGCCCGAAGGAAATCAAAATCAAGAACAATGACGTAAACCGTCCGGGTTTGCAGCTGGCAGGATTTTATGAATATTTTGACAGCACCAGAATACAAATAGCGGGTAAGGCCGAATTTGCCTTTATGGAACAGCTCAGCGAGGAAAAGAGGATATCCGCCTTTGCCGATCTGTTTTCTCAGAAACCGCCCGCTTTTATAGTCACGAGGGATCTTGAGATATTTCCGGAAGTGGAAAGACTTGCGAGGGAAAACGAGGTGCCTTTGTTCAGAAGTAAGCAAAGTACTTCCGAGTTTATGTCATCGCTTATTGCGTTTCTTAACCTGAGACTTGCTCCGAGAATTACCCGTCACGGAGTGCTTATAGAAATATACGGTGAGGGCGTACTCATTTTAGGCGACAGCGGCGTGGGAAAAAGCGAAACGGCGATAGAGCTTGTTAAGCGCGGTCACAGGCTGGTAGCCGACGACGCGGTGGAAATCAGGCGTACCTCCAATATCACCCTCGTGGGCAGTTCGCCGGACAACATTCGTCACTTCCTTGAATTAAGGGGAATCGGTATCGTAAACGCGAGACAGCTTTTCGGTATCGGCGCGGTAAAGGTGAACGAAAAGATAGATATGGTGGTTGAGCTGGAAATCTGGAATCCCGAAAAGGTTTATGACCGTATGGGCGTGGACAATCACTATATGTCGATTTTAGGAGTAAAGGTACCGTACCTAACCATTCCCGTTAAGCCGGGGCGTAACTTGGCGGTCATTCTTGAAGTGGCGGCAATGAACAACCGTCAGAAGAAGATGGGATACAACGCCGCTCAGGAGCTGCTTGACAATTTGGGTATGGATATGGAGAGCTCAGATACCATCACGAATATCAAATAAAGGTCTTTTTTGAAACAAGACAAAGCAAGGAAAGTAATAAAATTATGATCTTAAAAGAAGAAAGACTGACTCTGAACGGTCACGAAATATTGCTTCGAAGCGCGAAGCCCGATGACGCCTCAATGCTTAAGGATTACCTTAAAACAGTAAGCGGAGAAACAAGATTCCTATCAAAGGAAGCCGACGAGGTAACCATAACCGACGAGCAAGAGGCCGCTTTTATCGAAAAAATGAGCAGCCCGCGGAATTTGCTTATCATTGCCTTTTTTGACGGGGAATACGCGGGAAACTGTTCTTTCGACACTAATGGTGAAAGCAGGAGAAACGCTCACCGCGCCGGACTTGGCATCGCCCTGTTTGAAAAATTCACGGGCAAAGGCTTGGGGCGTATTCTTATGGAAAAAGCGTTGAAATGCGCCAAAGAGCTTGGCTACACTCAAATGGAACTTACCGTTGTCAGCGCAAACGAAAGGGCAAAAAAGCTTTACGAAAGCTTTGGTTTTAAAGAATACGGCAGACTGCCCAACGCCAATAAATACGATGACGGCACTTTCTCTGACGATATTTTTATGTTAAGAAGTCTTTAGGGCAATACCGCACAAAGATTGTCGTGCAGACGCGCAGTCAGCTTTTTCGTCAGATTGTCCAAAACGACGCAGGAATACTGACGTATTTCAAGGAGTTTTGGGCAAAAATGACGGAAAAGATGCAAGTGTATGCGCGGCAAAGCGCGCAGCGCGGTCTTTGTGCGGTGTTGCCTTAGGGCCACAGAAAGAAAGGAACGATTAAAAATGAGGTTAACGGCTGATCTCCATACACATACCCTGGCTTCCGCTCACGCCTATTCAACGGTAACGGAAAATACGGCTCATGCGGAAAAGGCCGGATTAAAAATAATGGCGGTGACCGATCATGGCCCTCAGATGGAAGACTCCCCTCATGTGTGGCATCACCATAATCTTACCACTTTGCCTCGTATTATAAACAATGTGTTTGTACTGCGCGGAATCGAAGCGGATATAATCGACAATAACGGACGGTTGGATATAGACAGGGAACTTTCGGAAAAACTGGACTGGATAATAGCCAGCTACCATTGGGGCAGCGGCTCGGAAGCCGAATTTACCGGATCTTATATAAAAGCTCTCGAAGATCCTGATATTTGCTGTCTTGGTCACACTGACACAAAATGGTGCCCCTATGACATAAGGGAAGTGTGCAGAGCCTGCGCCCATTTCGGAAAGTCAATGGAACTGAATGTTGCTCGGATACGTGACCCTTTAAAAAAGGATACTTATGATTTTTACCTAAAGCTGCTTGAAACCTGCGCTGAGGAAAAGGCCTTCGTGGTTGTAAACACCGATTCCCATTTCTGGAATACCATAGGCGATTTTGGTCCTGCGTTAAAGCTTATTGAAGAGGTTGCTTTCCCGGAGGAGCTTCTGCTGAATACCGATGAAAACAGGCTGAAGGAGTTTGTCAATCGTAAAAAGGGAAAAAATATTTTTGATATTTGATTTTTTGAAGCGCTGTCGGAATTTATACTGGTCTTAATTAATTTTTTGAATAATAGATTGATTGAGAATCACATAAGAAACACTTTTGGCATATCATTTCAAATTTTTTATTTATAGTATTAGAATGATTTGCAAATGGTATTAACACCGTTTGACGGCGCTGTTTTTCAACGTATACGGTAAACTTCCGTATAAAAATCGAGGAGTGTAAATATTATGTATAACATAGGGATTGATCTGGGCGGTACCAATATAAAGGTCGGTATCGTCAATGAAAATTATGAAATTATTTCAAGGGCAAGCGTAAAAACAAATCTTCCCCGTCCCGCCGAGGGAATTGTGGACGGAATCTGTGAAGCTGTAAATATTGCGCTCTCTGAAGCAAAAATAAACATTGACGATGTGTCCTCCGTGGGAATAGGAACTCCCGGCGCGGCTAACAGAAGTACGGGAACGGTGCTTTACAGCAATAATCTCGGCTTTGACAATGTTCCTCTCGGTAAAATGCTCAGGGAAAGACTCAAAAAGAATATTTACGTTGAAAACGACGCTAACGCCGCCGCATTCGGGGAATATTTGGCGGGCGGAGGAAAGGACTATGAAAACGTGGTTGTCATAACCTTGGGTACGGGCGTAGGCGGTGGTATCGTAATCGGCGGAAAGATATATACCGGTTTTAATTTCTGCGGCGCGGAGCTTGGCCATACCGTAATCGAATACGGCGGACGCCCCTGTACCTGCGGAAGAAACGGTTGCTTTGAAGCCTATTCCAGCGCCACGGCCTTGATTACCGCCACAAGAAAAGCCATGGAAGCCGATAAAAGCAGTAAGCTCTGGGAAATTGCTGGTTCCCTTGAAAATGTTGACGGAAAAACAGCCTTTGACGGAATGAGAGCCGGAGACGAAACCGCAAAAAGTGTCGTAAAGGAATATATCGGTTATTTGGGCTGCGGTCTTACCAATATCGTAAATATTTTTCAGCCTCAGGTTCTGTTAATAGGCGGAGGCGTGTGCAAGGAAGGGGATAATCTTACGGTTCCTCTTAAGGAGATAATTGAAAAAGAAGCGTATTGTATCGACGGAAACGATTCCACAAAACTGGATATATGCAAACTGGGAAACGACGCAGGAATAATCGGCGCGGCGTTTTTGGATAAGATGATTGATTAATTGATACTAATCTTTAATCAAATCTATAACTTGATAAAAATTAGTATGAGATTTGCGGCTGTAAAAAACATATCGGGAGGGGTTATGGATTACCGCAGAATAAAGGAAATCTGTGAAAAATACGGTGCAGAGTACGGCGAAACCGTATGTCTTGCACCTTATACAAGCTTTAAGATCGGCGGAAACTGCCCCTTGATGGTTAATCCTAACTGTGTCGACTGTCTGAAAGAGCTTGTTGCGGAATTTTCGGCCGAAAAGACGGAATTTCGGGTATTGGGAAAGGGCAGCAATCTTCTCGTATCGGACAAAGGCGTAAGCGTTCCGGTTATATCCCTTGCCGCAATGAATAAAGCGGCGGTAGACGGAGAAAGAATACTGTGCGGAGCGGGAGCTTCGCTGATCGGATTGTGCAGGTTGGCCGAAGAGAACTCCCTAAGCGGGCTTGAATTTGCTTACGGAATACCGGGAAGCGCGGGAGGAGCGGTTTATATGAATGCCGGAGCCTATGGCGGCGAGATAAAAGACATAATTCGGGAATGTACTTATGTAGATGCCCAAGGCCGTCTGATTTCCATTGACGCCGCGGATATGGAGCTTTCTTACCGTCACAGCTTTTTCAGCGGAAAAAACAATATTATAGCCGAAATAGAACTGGTTATGAAAAGAGGCGACAGGAACACAATCCGCGGAAAGATGGAAGAGCACATGAAAGCTCGAAAGGAAAAACAGCCTTTGGAATATCCCAGCGCGGGCAGCACTTTTAAAAGACCGGAAGGGAATTACGCAGGCAGGCTTATCGAAAAAGCGGGACTTAAAGGCTTTTCAGTCGGCGGCGCTCAAGTAAGCGAAAAACACTGCGGATTTATCGTAAATAAAGGCGGAGCAAGCTTTGAAGACGTTATGAATCTTATTGAGGCTGTCAGAGAAAAGGTTTCGGAAAGCTCCGGAGTTATACTTGAGCCTGAAGTTGTGGTTTGGGAGCAATAATGCCGCTTGCTGCAATTACAGCATTTCGGGAAAATACCAAAACACATAAGGAAGTTATATTTATGGAATTCATTATAATCACAGGTCAATCGGGTTCTGGGAAATCTCAGACTATAAACGTTCTGGAGGATTCGGGCTTTTTTTGTATAGACAATATGCCTCCTCAGCTTATACCCAAATTCGCGGAACTTTGCGGTGAAAACGGTTCAATCGAAAAAATAGCCATTGTTACCGATATAAGAGGAGGTTCTCTTTTTTTGGAGCTTCTGGACAATATCGGTCAGCTTAAGGATCACAATATTAACGCTAAGATACTTTTTGTAAGCGCCGAGCACGAGGAGATCAAACGCCGCTATAAGGAAACAAGGCGCAAGCATCCCCTTCTCGATATTGCCGAGGGGGATATCGACAAGGCCATCGACGCGGAATACGATATTCTTACTCCCATAAGACAAGCTGCGGACTATTTTATAGATACCACTCATATGACCACCAATAATTTACGGGAAGCGGTGCGCAACCTTTTTGTGGAAAACGTTACCGATACTCTTCTTATAAGCTGTGTCAGCTTTGGATTTATGCACGGAATACCTGCCGAATCGGATTTGGTGTTTGATGTAAGATGTATGCCAAATCCCTATCATGTTCCCGATCTCAGAGAGTTTACTGGTCTTGATGAATGTGTTCAGAATTTTGTTATGAGTTTTGATGTATCGAGAGAGCTAAGAACAAAAATGTTTGATATGATAGATTTTCTTCTGCCCCAATATATAGCTGAAGGAAAAAGTCAGCTTAATATAGCGATAGGCTGTACCGGCGGACGTCACCGCAGTGTTACTTATACCGAGCAGCTTTATAAACATCTATCGGAAAACGGATATAAGGTCAGGATTTTGCATAGGGACGTCAATAAAAGGAAAAAATAAAATATATTTTTTAAGGAAAGGAAAAAATATGTTGCTTGAATATAAAAATCTTAAAATAAGAAACGCAAGTGAAAGTGACTCAAAGCAGTTGGCGAATTGGTGGAACGACGGCAGAGTAATGGCTCATGCCGGATTTCCAAACGGACTCGGTACTACCGCCGAAAAAGTGTCGGAGGAAATCGGCAGCGACAGTGACGATACCCGCCGACGACTGATTATGGAAGCGGACAATGTTTCCATAGGCGAAATGAGCTATTGTAACAGAGGCAATAAAACGGCGGAAATAGGCATAAAAATATGCGATTTTTCCATGCAGGACAAGGGTTTGGGAAAAATATTGCTCAGTATGCTTATTTCCTGCTTGTTTGAACAAATGGGCTATGAAAAAATTTTTCTTGATACGAATCTGAAAAACAAAAGAGCACAGCATGTTTATGAAAGGCTCGGCTTCAAAAGGTTACGTGTCGCGGAAAACTCTTGGTATGATCAGCTTGGAGACCCTCAGTCGGCGGTAGAATATGAAATGTACAAAGAGGATTTTATAAGTTTTTTGGAAAAATAAAAATATCCGGTGTTATTATGTCTTTTACAACCGATGTTAAAAATGAACTTTGTTCTTACAGCTTATCAAAAAAAGATGAAAAAATTGTTATGTACGGTTTTTTGTATTCTCTTAAGGAACAAAAGGAATATTTTACCGAAAGCGAAGCGATAAGCGAATATCTCAGAAAAATTTCCGGAGAAAAGAAGCCCTTGGTAAGGCTTGCTCAAAGGCGCGGAAAAAGCGGTACTTTGTTAAAATTCGATGGTATCGGCTTTGATTTCGGGAATTATAATATCAGCTCCGAGCTTGTAAACGGGCGCGATGAAAATACGGGTCTTTTTTTAAGGGGAGTTTTTTTGTCATGCGGCATTGTGTCAAGTCCCGACAGGGAATATCATCTTGAATTTACCCTTGGAACAGAGGAAAAGGCGGAAAAAATATGCAGGCTTATGAATGAAAGCGGAATGAATATCAAGAAAAGCCGCCGCAGGGAAAAGCATATTCTTTATACGAAAGACAGCGAGGGAATTACCGATATACTTACGTTTATCGGTGCCATGTTAAGTTCAATGGAAATTATGAACGCGAAAATTTACAAGGGTGTGCGCAATAACGTAAACCGCGCGGTTAACTGCGAATCCGCCAATATAGAAAAAACAGTGGCGGCAAGCCGAAAACAGTTGGAGGACATCGAGTATATCGCGCAATGTAATAGTCTTGGCATTCTCAGCGATGAATTAAGGCAGATAGCTGATATAAGAATGGAAAACATAGAGCTTTCGCTGACCGAGATAGGAAAGCTGTCAAAGCCCGAAATAAGCCGCAGCGGTGTGTATCGGCGCCTAAAAAAGATAAGCGGGATAGCGGATAAATTACGGCGTGAAAGGGGAGATTGAACAATTGACGGATTTTGTGCATCTTCATGTTCATACGGAATACAGCCTTCTTGACGGTGCCTGTCGCATAAAGACTCTTGCGAAAAGATTAAAGGAGCTTGGACAAACCGCCTGCGCAATTACCGACCATGGGGTGATGTACGGCTGTATAGATTTTTACCGTACGTTAAAGGAGGAAGGAATAAAGCCCATATTGGGTTGCGAAGTATATGTTGCGCCCCGTACAAGACTGGATAAAGACGGCAAATTGGATACATCCCCCTATCATCTCATTCTGCTTTGCAAAAATGATATCGGATACCGAAATCTCGTGAAGCTGGTATCAGATGCCGCGGTAAACGGATTTTACAATAAGCCTCGTTGTGACAGAGAAACGCTGAGAAAATATCACGAGGGGCTTATTTGTTTGTCCGCCTGTCTTTCGGGGGAGGTTCCCCGAAAACTGCTGGCGGGAGATTATGAGGCTGCGAAACAGGCGGCTCTCGACTATTTGAATATATTCGGTGAAAACAATTATTTCCTTGAAATACAGGATCACGGTTTAAGCGGACAGAAAAAAATAAATCCTTTCTTGCAACGTCTTTCGCGGGATACGGGAATCCCGCTTGTAGCCACAAACGACGCTCACTATCTTACGGAGGAAAGCAGCGAAATACAAAGAGTTCTCACTGCAATTTCCACCAATACCACCATAAACGAAAAAAATCCCCTTAATTTCAATACAAAGGAACTGTATATCAAATCGGGAGATCAAATGGCGGAGCTTTTTGATGAAGATGCTATAAAAAACACTGTAAAAATAGCCGAGCGCTGTAACGTTGATATTGAATTCGGGGTAACAAAATTACCCAAATATACAGCCGAAGGAGTCAAAGACAATACTGAGTATTTTAAAAAGACGGTGTGGAGCGGATTAAAGGAAAGATACGGCGAAAAGGTTCCTGAGGAGGCGGTGGAAAGAGCAAGGTATGAGTTGGATATAATAATAAAAATGGGATATGTGGATTATTATCTTATTGTAGCTGATTTTATCTCCTATGCCAGAAGCAGGGATATTCCTGTGGGACCGGGAAGAGGATCCGGAGTTGGAAGTATTTGCGCTTACGCCATGAAAATTACCGCTATCGACCCCTTAAGATTCAATCTTCTTTTTGAACGTTTTCTGAATCCCGAAAGAGTTACCATGCCGGATTTTGATATTGATTTTTGTTATGTAAGAAGGCAGGAGGTAATTGATTATGTGGCCCTAAAATACGGAGAGGATCATGTGGCGCAAATAATTACTTTTGGTACCTTAGCGGCAAAAGCGGCGATCCGTGATGTGGGAAGGGCTATGGGAATGCCTTACGCTAAAGTAGACAGTGTGGCGAAAATGATTCCTTTCAGCCTGAATCCCTCTATTGAGCGCTCATTAAAGGAAGAGAAACCTCTGGCGGAGGCTGTGGAAAAGGATCCCGAAATAAAAAAGCTTATAGATACCGCCGTAAAGCTCGAAGGAATGCCGCGGCACGCCTCTATGCACGCAGCGGGTATAGTTATTACGAGAGAAGCGGTTACCGAATACGTTCCCGTTCAAAGGTCTGAAAGCTGTATAGTGACTCAGTATCCAATGGGAACATTGGAGCAGCTTGGACTGCTGAAAATGGACTTTTTGGGATTAAGATATCTTACTATAGTACATGATTGTGTTGAATCGGTAAAGAAAAATAATCCGGATTTTGACCCCGAAACAATACCGCAGAATGATAAAGAGGTATTTGGTATGCTGACTTCCGGCAGGACGGCGGGGGTATTCCAGTTTGAAAGCGCGGGAATGACCTCGGTGCTGTCCAGATTAAAGCCTGCCTCCATAGAGGATCTGACGGCGGTTATATCCCTTTACCGTCCCGGCCCCATGTCCTCTATACCCACCTATATCGAAAATAGACATCATCCGGAAAAGGTGGCTTACCGTCACCCTCTTTTAAAGAATATTCTTGACGTCACCTACGGATGTATAGTTTATCAGGAACAGGTAATGCAGATATGTCGTGTTGTCGGCGGTTATTCTTACGGCAGAGCCGATATGGTAAGGCGCGCTATGGCAAAAAAGAAAAAGGACGTGATGGAGAAGGAACGAAACGCCTTTATTTACGGAACAGAAACCAACTGCGGAGCAGTTAGCAACGGAGTTTCGGAAGAGATTGCCAACGAAATTTTCGATGAAATGGCGTCTTTTGCTTCCTATGCTTTTAATAAGAGTCATGCGGCCGCATATGCATGGCTTGCATATCAGACCGCTTATCTTAGATGTCATTTCTATAAGGAATACATGATAGCTTTAATGACAAGCGTGATGGATTCGGCGGGAAAGCTTAACGAATATATTTCCGATCTGGAAAAAAATCGGGTGGTACTGCTTGCTCCCGACGTAAACAGCAGCTACGCTGATTTCTCCATTGAGGGCGACGGCGTAAGATACGGACTCCTTGCTATAAAAAACCTTGGAAGAGGAACAATAAACGCTATTGTAAATGAGAGAAAAAACGGAAAATATAAAGACCTATACGATTTCTGTTCGAGACTTATCGGATTCGAGCTTAACAAGAGGGCGGTTGAGGCGCTGATAAAATCAGGAGCATTGGACAGTCTCGGTCATAACCGACGTTCAATGTTTATGTGCTTTGAAAATATTCTGACAAGGCTTTCGTCCAATCGCAGCATCAATGTGGACGGACAAATAGATATGTTTTCCGGGAATAGCGGCAGCGATATCGGCGCGGGATTTGAAATGCCGAAGGTAGCGGAATACAGTCTCAGTCAGCTCTTGCAGATGGAGAAGGAAAGCGCGGGATTTTATATTACCGGACACCCGGTGGATAAGTATGACGTATTAAGAAAAAAATTGGGCTGTAAGAACATTTACAATATTATTGCTTCGGTAAAAGAGGGTCAAAACGGATTTAAGGAAGGACAAAAGCAGCCGTTGGTTGCAATGCTTGTTTCCAAAAGACAACATATGCAAAAAAACGGAAAACAGATGTGCTTTGCGGAATTTGAGGACAGAAGCGGAGTTATTGAGGGAGTTATATTTAATGATGTTTACGAAAAATGCTTAGGTAAACTTTCGGAGGGGAAAATTTACAAGTTTGTCGGTACCATATCATCGGGAGGATACAGGGAAGAGGATGATCCGAAGCTAATAGTCAATTCCATAGAGCCGGCAGTCGAAGCGGCAAACGAAAAAACTCTTTATATAAAGCTTAATTCCGATGACGAGAAAACTCTTGGCGAGGTATACGGGCTTATTTCGGCAAACAGGGGCGACTGCGGCGTGAAGCTTTGCTTTGGCGATACAAGGAGCACGGCAAAACCAAAGGGAATATCGGGTGTAAAAATAGCAAAAGAATTGGTGGAAAAATTGGAAAAAATTTGTGGAAAAGGTAATATTCTTATAAAATAATGTAAAAAAGATAAAAAAGCTATTGACGATTTAGGTTATAAAGTGTAAAATAGTATAGGATAAAGTTTAAGTAAAATATGTTTTCTTTTTTGAAACAGCTTTTTGCTCCAATTCGGCAGTTATACCGAAACATTTCATATTTGCTTAAATAAAATGTTGAAAGGAAAATTTAATTATGAAAAAAATTGGCGTACTGACCAGCGGCGGCGACGCTCCTGGAATGAATGCGGCGATAAGAGCGGTAGTTCGTACAGCAATCTCCAAAAATATGGAGGTAATGGGAATATACAGAGGTTATAACGGACTGATAAACGGTGATATTAAGCCGCTGAACGTAAGAAGCGTATCGGATGTTATTCAGCACGGCGGTACCATGCTTTATACTGCCCGCTGCAAGGAGTTTCGCTTTGAAGAAGGACTCCAGAAGGCTAAAAAAACCTGTCTTGAACAGGGTATAGAGGGAATAGTGGTTATCGGGGGAGACGGCTCGTTTAGAGGTGCCGCCGATCTTTCCGCCAGAGGAATTCCATGCGTAGGAATTCCCGGTACCATAGACAATGACATTTCCATGAGCGAATACACAATTGGATACGACACCGCTATGAACACCGCCATGGAGCTTGTTGACAAACTTCGTGATACCTCTCAGTCTCACGATCGCTGCTCGGTGGTGGAAGTTATGGGAAGGCACGCCGGATTTATCGCCGTTAATACGGGAATTGCCTGCGGTGCTACCTGTATAGTTGTTCCCGAAGTGCCTTGGACAATTGAGGCGGTTTGTGACAAAATAAAACAAACACGTGAAACCGGTAAGCATCATTTTATAGTAGTGGTTTCCGAGGGTGTGGGAAATTCCGCCGAGATTGCAAAACAAATAGAGATGCACACCGGGGTTGAAAGCCGCGCAACCATTTTAGGTCACGTTCAGCGCGGAGGTTCTCCGACAATTCGTGACAGAGTTGCCGCAAGTCAGCTTGGGTACTACGCAGTTCAGCTTCTGGCGGACGGCAAGGGCAACCGTGTGGTGGGTATTCAGAACAACGAGATAGTTGATTATGATATCCAAGAAGCTCTTTCAATGAAAAAGTCTTTTGAAAACGAACTTTACAGGATATCGGATGAAATCAGCTTCTGATAAACAGCTTTAACGCAAAAAATAATTCCCTAAAGGGATTTATATAGAAAACAGAGTAGAAAATCGAGCGTTAAGTGCTCTGCGGACGGAGAGTTGCCGCAGGGACGAAAAGACTTCGTTGTTTACAACATCGTCTTGCGGTTCGTTTTTCGCATCTCGCTGTGCATAAAATCGAATAGGTAAGCCATACTTGCCGCTTTTATGTATTAGCGCATTTTGAAATGGAGGATAAGTTTGAAAGAACTTAAAAAAATGCGTTCTTTCGGACACGTCGTGTTTGCGTTTTTGCGCTGACGCTCCAAAAAGGAAAGGTGGATTATAAGTATGGCTTTTTTTAAAGGTTTTAAACGCTCTCTTTCCGAACTGCGCAATATCCGCTGCATTGCCGCCGTGGGCGTGTTTATAGCGATTTTCGTAGTTCTTGACGGATTCGGCTCAATAAGGATAGGAGAATTTCTGAAGATAAACTTTGCTTATCTTGCATTAGCCGCAATCGGAATGCTTTTCGGTCCCACCGTGGGGCTTGTAGCGGGCTTTGCCTGTGATTTAGTCGGGTATCTGGTAAATCCCATCGGCGGATTTCTGCCTTGGCTTGCGCTTATTACCGCGCTTGAAGGGATGATTTACGGGATATTTCTATATGATTTTGTGCCCGAAAAGTCTTTAAAGCAGTATTTGAAAATATTTGCCGCACGACTTGTGGTTGTTGTAATATGCAACCTGATACTCAATACATGGGCGCTGTACAGTTACGGATTTATAGGCGGAGCGGAGGAAAGCCTCTGGACTTTGATATATGCCCGAATAGGAACAAATGCGATTGGTTATGCCGCTGCAATGTTTCTGATGCCGGCTGTGTTGATTCCGGTTAAATTGGCGTACAGAAGATTTTTGAGCGGTAACGGGAGAGTAAAACGGTAATTTTATAAGTAAGCCGCCAAAGCTTTAATCGAGTTTGGCGGCTTGATTTTTTATGAAGGAAGGACAAAAAAATGAGAAAATTAGGATTTCTCGGCGCGGGAAATATGGGAAGCGCCATCATTAAAGGTATAGTGAAGAGTGGACTTAAAGTTGAGCTATTTGCTTACGACAAAGATACGGAAAAGCTTGAGGATATAAAAAAATACGGTGTTAAGCCTTGCGAAAGCGAAACGGAGCTTGCGGGAAAATGCGGCTATATTTTGTTGGCGGTAAAACCGCAGGTTTTGGGCGAGGTTCTGGATAAGTTAAAGGGAACTGTTGACGAAAGGCACGTATTTATAAGCATTTGCGCGGGGATAAGTTCGGAATTTATAAAAGCGCATACGTGCGGTGGAGCAAGAACTTCTATTGTAATGCCGAATACTCCAGCTATGCTCGGAGTCGGGGCAAGCGCAATAGCGCGTGACAAAGATATAAGTGACGAAGAATTCGAGTTTGCTAAAAAAGTAATAGGAAGCTGCGGTCTTGTAAAAGAGATTCCGATGGATAAAATGAAAGAAATTATTTGCATTAACGGCAGCTCTCCCGCATTTATTTATCTTTTCGCCAAGGGCTTTGTGGATTATGCGGAAAATGTGGGGATAGACAGGAAAACGGCGCTGGAGTTATTTGCGCAGTCGCTGACAGGGAGCGCCAAGATGCTGACGGACAGCGGAATGAACGTAGACGAACTTATCAAACAGGTTAGCTCGCCGGGGGGAACTACGTTAGCCGGAATTGATAAGCTAAACGAGGGAAAGCTGACCGAGATCGTTATGGAAGCCTGCAGAGCCTGTACGAAGAGAGCGTATGAACTGGCGGAAAAATAGCCTATTCATATTCCGAACAGCGACAATACGGGTATTATGTTCATATACATTCCCTCAAATCTGTATAATCCCGCGCAATCCTCTTTTTCGGTCAGATATCCGATACGCTCCTTTGAAACGCATTCGCTTACAATATCCTCCGAAAAACCGCTGTTTTCACTTATTTCTTTTAGAGAAGCATATTTGTTTTCATCATAAACCGTAAGCTTATATAGAGAATCAGAAATTCTGAGATTGAGGGGTACTGAAAAAGCCTTTATAATTTCGCTTATCCGTTTTATATCGGCGTTTGTTAGCTCATATACGTTATTGTCGGAAAAAAATACGGAACTTTTCTTCATTGTTGTGGTGATACTCGGCTCATAATAAGAGGAATATCCCCATTCCGATTTTTCTATATGCTTCATCGCCTCTTCAGAGTTAAAGGACGGGTTGATACAGTCTGATAAAATCAGCATATGAAGTATTGCCGCAGCTTTGAATGCCATATTTCCTTTATCCTTATCTGAAAATGTGCCGAAGCTTTTTTTGAGCTGTGTTATAAAATCTTCTTGTTTTACGGCGATTTCTTTTCCGAAAAGCGTGTCGATGGAAATATTGAAAAGCTCAGCAATTTTCGGTAGCAGCTGTATATCGGGACAGCATATGTTGTTTTCCCATTTTGATACTGCTTGGTTAGTAACGCCCAATTGGGCTGCCAAATCGTCCTGAGTGATGTTCATTTGCTTTCTGAAAAAGGTTATCTGCTCGTTTATTTTAATTTCCATGGTTAAATATCCTTTCAGGTTTGTTTTGTGATCACATTTTCATTATACAGATTTTGCTTATAAAAATCAATAACTTGTTGGTTTGACGCCGTTATTTTCCTCCAACCGTAGGTTGGAGGAAAATATTTTAATATATTTGACACAAGAGTAAAAAGCTGATATAATATAAGAATAATAAAGGAGAATACATATGATCGAATACAGGATTTTGTCTTACAGCGATATAGAAAAAAAGCTGTTTAACAATTTTACTCGTCGTCAGGAGGTTAACGACTGTTGGCGCAGAGTAAACGGAGAGTGGGTAATAAAAAGCGATCCTTTTATTGATGATTGGAGCGACTCTGATTATGATCTGTTGGTGAAATGTCTCAAAAATACCGTTAAAACGGGCGGTTTTGTTATGGGAGCATTTTGTGCGGGTGCTTTAAAGGGCTTTGTTTCGGTTGAATCGGAGATATTCGGCGGAAATAACGAGTATATGGATCTTACGAGTATTCATGTTTCTGAAGATAAGCGGGGCTTGGGTATAGGAAAAACGCTTTTTGCCGCCGCAAGGGAATTCGCTTCCTCCAAAGGTGCGAAAAAGCTTTATATATCGGCGCATTCCGCCGTTGAAAGTCAGGCTTTTTATAAAAAAATGGGCTGTACCGAAGCTAAAGAGTATAGTAAAGCTCATGTGGAAAAAGAGCCTTTCGATTGCCAGTTGGAATGTAATTTAGTGATTTAAAAGAATAATAAAGGAAAAAATATTATGATAATTTTACCTGCGATAGATATAAAAGACGGTAATTGTGTAAGACTTTTAAAGGGTGACTTTGCTACCGTACATAAAGTGGCGGAAGATTATATGGAAACTGCAAAAAGTTTTGAAAGAGCCGGTGCAAGCTGGATACATATGGTTGATCTGGACGGAGCAAAGGAAGGAAAGACCGTAAACGCCGATATTTATCTTAACGTTGCCAAAAATACGAATTTAAGGGTAGAAGTTGGCGGTGGAATACGCAGTCTTGACGCCGTAGAATACTATGTTTCAAACGGAATTTCAAGGGTCATTTTAGGCTCTGTCGCCCTTAAAAAACCGCAGATTGTAATGGACGCAGTTAAAGAGTACGGAGAAAAAATTGCCGTGGGAATTGACGCAAAAAACGGTATCGTTGCGTCAGAGGGATGGCTTGAAAGTTCTGAGGTTGATTATATTGATCTGTCTTTGGAGATGATAAGAGCGGGCGTTAAAAATATTATTTTTACCGATATCTCAAAGGACGGCACTCTGTCCGGCGTCAATACCCAGCAGCTTTCCGCGCTTAAAGCCGCAGCGGGAGATAAGTGCGGCATTATCGCCAGCGGAGGAGTTCACGATATAAACGATATAAAGGTTTGCAAAAAAATGGGACTTTACGGCGCAATCTGCGGAAAATCCCTTTACAGCGGAACCTTGAATTTAAGAGAAGCGATTGAGATCGGTGAAACGCAATAAACAGAAAGGTAAACAAAATGCTTGCAAAAAGAATAATTCCATGCCTTGACGTAAGAAATGGGAAGGTGGTAAAAGGTGTAAATTTTGAAGGAATAAAAGAGGTAGGCGATCCGGTGGCATATGCCGAAGAATACAACCGTCAGGGCGCCGACGAGCTTGTGTTTTACGATATAACCGCTTCTGCTGAGGGAAGAGGGGTAATGCTCGATGTTGTTCGCGAGACAGCCAAGCGGGTATTCGTACCCCTTTGCGTAGGCGGCGGGATAGCCACGATAGATGACTTCCGAGATACCTTGAGGGCGGGAGCTGATAAAGTTTCTGTAAATTCTGGTGCGCTCGGCAATCCCGATATTATAAATGAAGCGGCTAAGATATTCGGCAGCCAGTGCGTAGTGGTTGGAATCGACGCCAAGCGCGATGACAAAGGCGGCTACACCGTATACAAAAACGGCGGCAGAGTGGATATGAAAATAGAACTGGGCGAGTGGGCAAAAGAAATACAGCGCAGAGGGGCGGGCGAAATCTGCCTTAACTCAATGGATGCAGACGGCACACGCAAAGGTTTTGACAAGGAAATGCTGAAATATGTATGCGACAAGGTCACTATTCCCGTTATTGCCAGCGGTGGGGCGGGGAAGTTGTCGGACTTTTCCGATGTGCTTACGGAAACGGAAGCTTCGGCAGCTCTGGCGGCTTCGCTGTTCCATTTCGGAGAATTAACTGTGGGAGACGTAAAAAACGATCTGAAAAGCCACGGCATTCCGGTAAGATAAACGCGAGATTTCAAAAAGGATAATTAGAATGAAATATTATTTTGTCGATTACGAAAACGTACATTCCGAGGGCTTTATAGGTATAGACGGCATAGCTAAAAACGATACTTTGTATTTGATGTACACCGAGCAATGCAAGACCTTTTCTCTTGAAGTGCTTGAAAAAATAATCAGGCGTAAGATCAATTTTGAAGTGTATAAGGTAGGATCAGGAAGCAAAAACGCCCTTGATTTTCAGCTTTCTTCCTTTATGGGCTATATTATAGCAAAAAATGAGGACAAAGAGTGCATCTTTTATATTGTTTCAAAGGACACAGGTTTTGATCACTTGATTGATTTCTGGAGAAAAAAAGGCGTAAATGTTGAAAGGATATACAATTTTTCTCCTAACTCCAAAGGTGCAAAACCTAAGTCGGTAAAGTCTTTGCCTTCTTCTCAGCCAACGGTTTCTTTACCGTTTGTATCTTCCGCAAAACTTTCGTCTTCTGCGCAGAGTGGTTTATCTTCAAAATCCGCATCTCCCACTCAAAATTCGCTTAATACCCGAATTATTCCTCCAACTCCCCCAATACCGTCTTCACAGCCCATAATATCCGCACAAGCCGTTTCGTCGGAAAAGAAGGAGCTTTCAGAAAAGCCTACCCAGACAAAAAAACAAGCAAGGGGTAGGGCAAAGAAAACCGATATAAATAAAGCCACCAAAGAAGAGCTTTTAGCTTATTTATCGGACGAAGAGTATTCCGACGTAATACTGGAAATAATTAACAGCTACAAGTCAAAAGTTTCTATAAAAAACGCTCTGGATAAGCAATTCCGAGATTCGCAGAAAAGCAGCGTGATTTATAAAAAACTTAAATCTCTTTTTAAGGATAAGAAAAAAACTTGAGGATTTGTTAAATCATGAATAAAATTCACAGGATAAAATGCGGAAACGGAAATTGTTATATAATTGAAAACGAAAATACGGGAGTATTGGTTGATACGGGAAAAATGGAATATCTGGACAAAGTAACCGACGCGTGCAGGCAATACAATACAAGGCTTATTATTCTGACTCACGCGCATTTTGATCATGCCGAAAACGCAGCAGCAATATCTAAGGCATTGGCAATTCCCATAGCGATGAGTGAAAAGGACATTGATCTGATAAAGCAAAATTCAGCTCAAAAGCTTTTTGCGGAAACGTTTTTCGGGAAAATAGTGCTGTCCGTATCGCTGAAGGACTTTTCCTCCCGTCCGATATCGGAGTTTAATCCGGATATTCTGCTTAAGGACGGTGACTGTCTCACGGATTACGGGATTGACGCACGTATTGTCTCTTTGTCGGGGCATACGGAGGGTTCGATTGGGGTCGATGTGGAAAAAAGGGATTTAATTGTCGGCGACGCGCTTATGAATATGTTTTACCCTACGGTGTCAATGCTGTATCACGATAAGGGTAAGATGCTGGCGAGCGCCGAAAAAATCGGAGAAATGGGGAAAAGAACAATATATTTCGGTCACGGAAGACCGCTGGCTAACAGACTGTGGATACAAAAAAATCGGAACAATCAATTGCATAATAATATTAAAAATACTTGAAGGGGAAATTCATAATGTCCGAATTGACGTCTTTGACAAATATCGGTAAAGAAATGGCGAGTAAATTGATATCGGTAGGTATTGACACTCCTGAAAAGCTTATTGAATCAGGCTCCAAGGAAGCATTTTTCAAGCTTAAGGAAAAATATCCTCAGGTTTGCTTGGTGCATTTGTATACATTGGAAGGAGCGGTTTCAAATGTTGAATATAATAAGCTTTCAGAGGACAAGAAAAGGGAATTGAAGGAATTCAGCGATAAATTAAAAGGACGATAAGTTAATGAATAATATAATAAAACAATGGAATGACGCCGCGTTAAAATATACTTGGGCACAGGAAAATTCCGAATATGTGCAGATAAATAAAAATACTGTCAAAAGCAGGTTCCATTGTTTTAACGGCGAAAAAATATTGGATCTTGGCTGCGGCTACGGATTTTATACGGATTATTTCGGAAGCATAGGCGCAAATGCGGTGGGTGTTGACGGGTCGGAAAAAATGATTGAAATAGCTCGGAAGCAATATCCGCTGTCGGATTTTCGTATTATGGACATCACGAAGCCTTTGGAATTTGAAAAAAACAATTTTGATATCGTGTTTTCCAATCAAGTTTTAATGGACGTGGAAAATATTGATTTTGTTCTTTCGGAATGTAAAAGAGTGCTGAAAAGCGGAGGACTTTTGTATTTTTCGATAGTTCATCCCGCCTTTTACGATGGCAAGTGGATTAAGGACGAAAACGGATATTGCCGTGCCAAAGCGATGGAAAAATATATTTCGCATTATAGGTTTACAAATGATTTTTGGGGTGAAACGGAGCATTTTCACCGTCCATTATCCTATTATTTGAATGCCGCGGCAAAAAACGGATTTATGCTGAAAGAATCAAATGAGCCCGTTTCATATGACGGTAAAAGAAAAAACAGCGATATTCCTCTGTTTTTCTTTGCCGAATATATAAAATTACATATGGAGTGAAAAATATGAAATACATTAAAACAGAAAAAAATAACATATCCTTTGCTTTGATAGAAAGTGACGAGCCGGTAATAACGAACGTTCAATCCGCGCTTGACCTAATTGTGAACGCCTATTACGAAGCGGGAACCAAAAACATTGTAATTGATAAAAATCTTATTAACGAGGACTTTTTTGTACTAAGCACCGGTTTTGCGGGAGAGGTACTGCAAAAATTCATAAATTATGGCAGCCGCATAGCGATATACGGGGATTATTCCGGATACACAAGCAAGCCGCTTAAGGATTTTATTTACGAGAGCAATAAGGGAAAGGACGTTTTCTTTGCTTCCTCAAAGGAAGAAGCAATTGAAATGCTTATACGGTAAAACGATTATGATGGTTTTAAAAACAAAAGGATATCTGAAATTTATCGCGCTGCTGTGCGCAGCCGTTGTTCTTTGCTCCTGTGAAAATACCGTATCACCGGACGATAACCAAGCTTCGGATACAAGCACGACAACGCAGACGGAAAGTACGGCGACGGAAACGACAGCCTACGAAGCAAATTCATCCGCCGATGACATAAATACGTGGATAAAGGATTTACCGCGAATGGACGGCTCGACCTCCGCTATACCGTTAGAAATAGGTTTAAAAAGCGGATTTCTTGATATTTCTTATGAGCAGGCTAAGGAGCTTGTTTCACATACAACCACTCACGACTCTTTTAAGCGGTTGATCAACGGTGAGACAGACCTTATTTTTTCCGTGCCTATTTCTGAGGAACAGCGAAAAATGGCTGATGACGCGGGAGTTAAGCTTTTTATGGATCCTGTGGCAAAGGAGGGCTTTGTTTTTGTGGTAAATGCGGAAAATCCCGTAGATTCGCTTACAAGTGAGCAGATTCGCAAAATTTACAGCGGAGAGATTACCAATTGGTCCGAAGTAGGCGGAAACGACGAGCCTATAATCCCTTATCAGCGTAATAAGGATTCGGGAAGTCAGAATTATATGACCGTGTTTATGGGTGATACACCATTACTTCCGCCTAAAGTCGACTATACGCCGGGCAGTATGCAGTCGCTGATGGAATCCATAGCTGTGTATGACAATTCCTCCTCCGCTATCGGTTACTCGGTTTATTCTTATGCCGCACAGATGTACGAAAGCGCCAACAGAGTGAAATACATAGCGGTAGACGGTGTTATACCCTCAAAAACCACCATGGCTGACGGAAGCTATCCTTTGCTAAGCTGTACATATATCATCTATACCGACAAATCTCCGAAAAGCGCGGCTAAGTTTGCCGAAAAAGCTCTTTCCGACGAAGGGCAAGGCTATGTTCTCGAAAGCGGTTATCTTCCCATAAACGGAATGGAGGTTTCCGAAAAATACATCCCTTATGATTCAATAGGCACAGGTGAACCCAAACCCGATGATTTTACTCCCGATTTAAAATTTTCCGAACTTTCCCTTTGGAACGAAGGCTTTCACAATACACAGGATAAATATTATGAGATAAATTTCTTAAAGGACAGGGAATTACAGTCTCGTATCAATGCCGATATAAGAACGGCGATGGACAAAATCAGAAAATATTACGATACTGCGTATGAGGAAGAAAACGAGGATGGCGGCAGATATATTATAACATTTAACATATACTGCCGTAACGGGTATCTTTCACTGTTGTTAGGGTATCTTGATCACAGGTATGAGGGATATGAAGGTCAGAATGAAACGTATCACTATGCCGAAACGCTTAATTATGACTTGTTTTCCGGCAAACAAATTGAACACTTTTCCGATTTGTTTTATGAGGGAGAAGAATTTGTGCCCGATATAAACAAAAGTATTGCTGATTGGATCAATCAATATCTGCTGAATTATTACGATATTGTACAGAAGCAGGATTTCTCCGGTTTAATTGGCGATCCTCGTCTGTTTACAATAAACGGTATAATACTTGAAGCCAATAACCCGTATTTCACATGCGCTCCTATTCTGCATTATTCCGATAAAAACGGGCATAGTCTTGTTTCGCGATATCGTGATATTAAAGAACTGATAATAGAAAGATATCAGGATTGTATTTATGACTATTATCCTTATGGAGAATGGGAGACCGCCTATATTTCCGAAAACGGTGATATATATCGAAGAATTACGGGTTCACCGTTCCACTCGGAAGAAGAGGTCAAGGAAAAGGACGAACTTGAGTATGCTTTACAGAAGCGCGCTTGGGATATCTTTAGAAAATTTGACCCAGATTGGCATTCAAGATATCGCACCATAGATATTTACGAGAGAAATAACTGTTACGCTGTCCGTTTAGGCACAGTGGGGGCGGGAGAAGAACCCTGCGCAAATTTTGATAAGGAAACCCTCGAATCTATTACCATGGATATGCTGTTAGGTGAAAACTGGCGAGAATATCTGGACGGCGGATGTGACAGCGGACTGAATTATATTCCTTCGGAATGGTATGAAAGCAGTATGGGGGGAGTTGTTGTTTTTGCTTATCCGGACACAGTGGGCGAAAGAATATCATTCACCGTTCCTGTCGAGAAAATAAACAAACATTATTTTTAATCTAATAAACGGTAAAATATGCGAAAGGAAAAATATGTCTGAAATTTTCAACGAAAAGAATATGCTTATCTTTTTGGAAAAATACATTCCCACAGGTGAAACGCTGACGGCGGGAATACACGGAATCGGGGCGGAAACGCATATCAAACAGGTGTTTGGAAAGTGTGTGATTAAGGATGACTGCCTTTTTCCGGATGAAAACGGGACATCGATTGAGATCAGCAAAAGCAAGTACTCAAAATATGATTTGTATATCGGCATCACACAGAATTATCTTATAATGTCCGAATGCGAGGAATACGCACATTATTATGAATTTGACGATAAACCGGATACGGAAGGAATAGATATAAGGTATCCCAACAACATTCTTCCTATTGAGCGTATTGGAAATTGTTTTCCTTTTTCGGATATAATGGAGTGTACGGTGAAAAAAGCGTGGATGGGTTCTTTCAAATGTTTTATCAAAATGAAGGACGGGAGTACACTTAAGCTGATATTTCCGAAATTAGGCGGCCTTGGCGGTGGTATGCCTAATCATTCGGAATATCGCGAGGCTATAATTGAACGACTCAGCACAATTTCATTAAAATGCGGAGAAAAGACAAATGGAAATAATTAACGATAATATAGACGGCGGAATGCCATTTGACTGGGGAAAAACCTCCACTGATTACGCAAAATTCAGGGATATATATCCTCTCGTATTTTACGGTAAAATTCTTGAACGGGGCTTATGTATAAAGGATCAGAAGGTTCTCGACATAGGTACGGGAACGGGAGTTATACCGAGAAATTTGTACAGATACGGAGCAGATTGGGTCGCCGCCGACATTTCGGAAAACCAGATAAAGCAAGCAAAACTTTTATCCGAGGGAATGGACATTCATTATCTTACGGCTTCAGCCGAGGAACTGAAATTTGACGATGATTCCTTTGACATTGTTACCGCATGTCAATGCTTTTTTTATTTTAATCACGAAAAGGTTATGCCGAAGCTTTACCGTATGCTGAAACCCGGCGGCAGTATACTTGTTTTATATATGGCTTGGCTTCCCTTTGAGGACAAAATCGCGGCTGAAAGTGAAAAAACGGTGCTTAAATACAATCCTAAGTGGAGCGGAGCGGGAGAAACCATGCACGAGATTTATATACCGGATTTATATAACGAAAAATTCGAGCTTATTTACCGTGAGGAATATCGGATAAAGGTTCCTTTCACCCGCGAAAGCTGGAACGGTAGAATAAAGTCCTGCCGTGGAATCGGGGCTTCACTGGGAGAAAAAGAGATTGAGATGTGGGAAAAGGAGCATAGAAAAATGCTTGAAAAGATTGCGCCGCCTGAATTTGAGGTTGTTCATTATGGTGCGGTTGCGCAGCTTAAAAAGAAATTATGAGTGTTGATTTTATATTAAAAGATGTTATTTAATGAATAAACTGTTAAACCGCAAATATTTAAGAAATATGTAACATTCACAATCGAAACGGAAAAAATTATTTTGAGAAAATTTCCGCCGGATTATACATACGCTCTGTACTCGCTACTCAAAGTTAAAAACATAAAATAATCAGTATGAAGAAAAAATTTTAAATAACCCCAAAAAACGGGTTATTTAAAAAACGCCGCCTTTGTTCCTTAAATGCAACTCTACACAAAGGCTCTCTAAGAGGAAGGAATGATCAAAAAATGAGCAAAATTAAAATTAAATTATCGGATTTAGACAAGTACTTTGAAAAAAGCCCTCTTATCCCTGCAATTGCATTTGATGTAAATACAAAAACAGTGCTTATGCTTGCTTATATGAACAAGGAAAGCCTTCAAAAGACTCTTGAAACAGGCTACACTTGGTATTGGAGCAGGTCAAGACACGAGCTGTGGAACAAAGGTGCCACCAGCGGACATTTACAGAAGGTGATTTCCGTATACGCCGACTGCGACTGCGACACCTTACTTCTTAACGTGGAGCAGACAGGCGCAGCCTGTCATACGGGGAATTATAGCTGCTTCTTTAATGAACTGTATAATTCGGACGAATAAAATAAAAGTTGAAAGGAAACACAAATGACAATCTATCGAGAAATTTTTGAGGTAATCAAGCAGCGCAAATCCGAATATGAGAAGGGAATCGCACAGGAAAACAGCTACACTGCCTATCTTTTTGACAAAGGCGTGGATAAAATCTGTAAAAAGGTTGGGGAGGAAGCCACCGAAACGGTTATTGCCGCCAAAAACGGGAATAACGAGGAACTTATGAACGAAATAAACGATTTGCTCTACCATGTAATGGTGCTTGCGGCAAACCAAGGGTTAGACTGGAGCGATGTGGAAAAGGTGCTTGAAGAAAGAAATGAAAAAATAGGAAATTTAAAACAGTTTCATCAGGTAGACAAAAACACCTGAAAATAAAACATATGTGAAAGGACATTTTAAAAATGGATATCAAAGCGAAAATCGACGAGGTAGTAGACAAGATAAAGAACGACAAGAATTTTGCGGAAAAGTTTCAAAAGGAACCTATAAAGGCGGTAGAGGACGTGCTGGGCGTTGATCTTCCCGACGATGTTATCAAAAACGTTATCGACGGGGTGAAAGCCAAGATAAATGTGGATAGCATAAAGGACAAGCTCGGCGGTCTTTTCGGAAACAATTAATAATGAAATTTGCAATGTGCCCGTGAAAACTTTTAATTAAAAGGTTTTTCGCAGGCATATCAAATATTTTTCAAAAACTATTGAAATTTATGTCAAAAAATAGTATAATATTATCGTAGCTTTCGGCTTGCGGCAAAAGCCGCCGAAAAAATGCGAACGAAACGAGGAAATGCGAATGTACAACGATTTAGTCAATACTATAGGTTTTCTGAAGGACTTTGATCCCGAAGTATCGGAGGCAATGAACGATGAGCTTAAGCGTCAGAGACGCAATCTGGAACTTATCGCTAGCGAGAACATCGTTTCTCCCGCCGTTATGGCGGCGATGGGAAGCGTTCTCACAAATAAGTACGCGGAGGGCTATCCGGCAAAGCGCTATTACGGCGGCTGTCAGTGTGTTGATGTGGCGGAAAATATTGCCATAGACCGCGCCAAAAAGCTTTTCAGCTGTAATTTCGCCAATGTTCAGCCCCATTCGGGAGCACAGGCAAATACTGCGGTTTATTTTGCGCTTCTTGAACCCGGTGATACTGTTCTGGGAATGAGTCTTGCCCATGGCGGACATCTTACCCATGGTTCCCCCGTAAACTTTTCGGGAAAGTACTTCAATTTTGTCCCTTATGGACTGAACGACGAAACCGAAACTATAGACTATGATGAAATCGAGCGCCTTGCCAAGGAGAATAAGCCCAAGCTGATAGTAGCGGGTGCAAGCGCATATCCCCGTAAAATAGATTTTGAAAAAATATCCCAAATCGCCAAGAGTGTTGGTGCTTACTTTATGGTAGATATGGCACACATTGCCGGACTTGTTGCCGCGGGCGTCCATATGTCCCCCGTGCCTTATGCCGATGTTGTTACCACTACCACTCATAAAACCCTCAGAGGCCCCAGAGGTGGTATGATACTCTGCAACGACGAGGAAATCGCCAAGAAGATCAATAAGGCAATATTTCCCGGAACACAGGGGGGACCTTTAATGCACGTTATCGCCGCCAAAGCGGTTTGTCTCAAAGAAGCTCTCGATCCTTCCTTCAAGGAATACGGCAGACAGATTATATTGAATGCTCAGGCATTGGCCGGAGAGCTTGTAAAGAGAGGTTTTCGTTTGGTATCCGGCGGTACCGACAATCACCTTATGCTTGTTGATCTGCGTCCTTTCAGCATTACGGGCAAAGAGCTTGAAAAGCGCCTTGACGACGTGTATATAACCGTAAATAAAAACGCCATTCCCAACGATCCCGAAAAGCCATTTGTTACCAGCGGCGTAAGAATAGGAACGGCAGCCGTTACCACACGAGGACTTAAAGAAGAGGATATGATTAAGATCGGCGAAAGTATTTATCTTACCGCCTCCGATTTTGAAGCGAATAAGGATAAAGCAAGAGATATAGTTAACGGTATCTGCGCTAAATATCCTCTTTATGAATAAGTTCCCGTTGTAAACGGAATACGCCTTAAATTTCCTTATTTACGAAAGGACGTAAAAAATGACTGAGAAAGCAAGCGAAATCGTGCTTAAATCAAAACAGCAGGTGGCTCCTTTGGGAATTATCGCTACCGACGGCGCGAAAGAACTGGGAAACAAGATAAACCATTATCTTGTTCAGTGGTCGGAAAACACTCCCTATGCGCAGCCCTCCTACCTTGTTAAGACCGAATGTCCGAGGTTTTCTTCCGGAGACGGAAAAGGGCTTATAAAGACCTCAATTCGCGGCGACGATATCTTTATCATTGTCGATGTGGGCAATTATAGCTGTACCTATAAAATGTTCGGCAAAGAAAATTTTATGTCCCCCGACGATCATTTTCAGGATTTAAAGCGCGTTATTCAGGCAATGGGGGGAAAAGCCCACAGAATAAGCGTGGTAATGCCAATACTTTACGGCGGCAGACAGCACAGAAGAAACTACCGCGAGTCTTTGGACTGTGCAGTAATGCTTCAGGAGCTTCAGGCAATGGGCGTATCCAATCTGATTACTTTTGACGCTCATGACGCGAGAGTATGCAACGCGGTGCCACTTATGGGCTTTGATAATGTTATGCCTTCTTATCAGGTGCTTAAAGCAATGTTTCAGGAAGTTAAGGAGCTTGATGTTTCTCCCGAGCACTTTATGGTGGTAAGCCCCGACGAGGGCGCCCTTAACCGCAATATGTACTACGCCTCCGTTTTGGGTGTTCAGATGGGTATGTTCTACAAAAGGCGGGATTATTCCACTATCGTAAACGGTCGCAACCCGATAGTTGCCCATGAATATCTGGGCAACTCGGTTGAGAATATGACTGTGTTCATTTCCGACGATATAATCTCCTCCGGCGACTCAATGCTGGATATAGCTTACGAGTTGAAAAAGCGCAAGGCAAAAAGAATAATTGCCTACGCCACATATCCGATATTTACGGCGGGTCTTGATAAGTTTGACAAGGCTTATCAGGAGGGAATGATAGATTACGTATTCGGTACAAATCTCACATACAGAACTCCCGACCTGCTTTCCCGTGAATGGTTCAAGGAGGTGGACGTATCCAAATACATAGCCTACCTTATCGCCGCCATTAACCACGACATATCCACCAGCAAGGTTATTGATCCCCATACAAAAATTAAATCGCTTCTTAGAAAATACAACGTTAAAAGCGCGGAGAATTTATAAGTTATTTTTTAAGATATAATTTATAAAATATGATAACCTTTTCTCTTTTATTGAGATTGGAGGTATGATACATGGAATTAATTATGCAGCCCACTTTTTCAACGTGCGGACAGGCGTGTATTGCCATGATTACCGGGAAAAGTATTGAAGAAGTAATCAAAGATATGAAAACAGACGATGCTACGAGTATCGGTCAACTGATAGAAATACTTGATTTTTACGGCATTAGACACGCTGAAAGAAATAAACGTATTTCCAAGAAACTTCCCGTTCCTTACAAATATTCGATTTTGACAGTCCATACAAATGCGGGATATACACATTGGACGCTGTTTTATGATAATAAATATTATGATCCGGAGTTTGGTTTGATTGAGGGGGAATACACACATGGAAAAATTACGTCATTCTTAGAAATATATGCCGAATAGCAGCTTTCAGTTTATCGGGCAGTGATCCGAGGGTGGCTCACTGCCCATTTCGTCACTTTGATGATAGGAAAATTTTATAGATGTTTATCAACATTATAGGGAAAAGGAATATATGACCCCACTGCCATAAGCGGTGGGGTCATTAAGTGACAAGAAAGGAAAAGTCAATGCCATTAGCCGACAAGATACGTCCGGGTGAGCTGAGCGAGGTTTACGGTCAGTCTCACTTGTTGGGGAACGGAAGACCCCTGAAAAACATTATCGAGAGCGGTCACATTCCCAATATGATTTTTTACGGCCCTTCGGGAGTGGGAAAGACCACCGTTGCCAATATAATAGCCAAAAAAAGCAATATGGATTTGTACAAGCTTAACGGAACCTCCGCCTCAACCTCCGATATAAAGGAAATAATAGCCTCCCGAAACACCTTTTCCTCTCTGAACGGTATTCTGCTTTATCTTGATGAGATACAGTACCTTAACAAAAAGCAGCAGCAAAGTCTTTTGGAATATATTGAAACGGGAGATATTACTCTTATCGCCTCAACAACGGAAAACCCGTTTTTCTATGTCTACAACGCCATTTTATCCCGCTCCACAGTTTTTGAGTTTAAGCCTCTTACTCCCGAAGAGATACAGCCCGCCGTTGAACGGGGCTTCAGGCTTGCCTTTGAAGAAGCGGGGGAAGAAATGGATATTGAGGAAGGAGTTTTTGAGAAAATTGCCAAGGGCTGTGGCGGAGACGTGCGGAAATCCCTTAATACCGTTGAACTTTGTGTGATTTCCGCCAACGACGGGAAGGTAACCAAAGCTCTCGCCTCCGAACTTGCCCAGAGAAGCAATATGCGCTACGATCGGGACGGTGATCAGCATTACGACCTGTTGTCCGCCTTTCAAAAGTCTATAAGAGGCTCCGACGAAAACGCGGCGCTCCATTATATGGCGAGACTGCTTGAAGCGGGAGACTTGCCCTCCGTCTGCCGAAGGCTTCTTGTCACCGCTTCGGAGGACATTGGTCTTGCATATCCCAACGGAATAGTCGTGGCAAAAGCCTGCGTTGACGCAGCGCTCCAGCTCGGTCTTCCCGAAGCACGTATTCCTTTGGCTCAGGCGGTCGTCCTGCTTGCCACAAGTCCCAAATCCAACAGCGCCAACGTTGCCATAAAGGCAGCGGTGGAGGATATCGAACGGGGAATAACCGGCGAATTTCCCCGACAGCTTCAGAACAAGCACTACGACGGAGAAGGAGCCGCCGTCAAGGGACAGAATTACATTTACCCCCATGAATTTCCCAATCACTATGTGGAGCAGCAGTATCTTCCCGATGAGCTTAAAGACAGAGTGTATTATAAATTCGGAGATAACAAGCTGGAACAGGCAGCTAAGGAATACAGAGAAAAAATTAAGGCGGCGGCTAAAAAACCGTTTTGATTATCTTATCAGATTCGGGAGTTGAATATACCCAGCTGTCAAGACGGCCGCTGTCGATAAAGTACCTGAATCCGCCGTCCTTAGCGTCCCTGACAAGAGAACACCCGCTGTCGAAAGCGTCCACTATAATAAGCTTGACTTTCATCTTTTCGGGAATTATCGCTTTGATAAAAACACTTGCGTGTTGATTTATATGTACGCCGTCCTTAAGCTCCGCCAGACCTGCCAGATTCGGGGTAAGTTCAACGAATATGCCGTAATTTTCTATGCTTCGTATATATCCGGTCACAGTTTCGCCGGTTTTAAAGAGCGCGGCGTTTTCCGCCCATGTTCCGAGAAGTTCTTTGTGTGAAAGCGTTACTTTGCTGTTATCAATGCTTTTAACAATCGCTTTTATATTTTGCCCTACCGATATGCGGTTTGAGGGGTGATTTATCCTTGAAACCGAAATGGCGTCAATCGGTATAAGGGATGGAATGCCGCAGCCTATGTCCACAAAACATCCGAACTGTTCCAGATGCGTAACCTTTGCATTTATTATATCCCCCGGAGTCAATTTTGAAATATAATTTTTTATACATTCCCGCTGCGCCATTTTACGGCTTAAAATAGCGGTTTTTCCTCCGTATTCGTTGTTGACCACGGCGGTTATTTTAAAACAAACTGCTTTATTTACTCTTGATATAAGAGCAATGTCCTTTGTGGTGCCGTCGTCAATGCCTATGGCTCCCTCTATGCGTGGGATAATCCCCTTTATAAAGCCCAGATCCACTATAAGATTATGTCTGCTGTCGCACACCACGCAGGGCGCTTCAAGTATTTTTCCGCTTAAGATACATTCCCGCAGCCTTTGTTCATCGGCGGTAAGACGGCGGTTTTCCTCGGTATTTATAAGTTCTCCCTCCGGATAAAATTCTGACATTTTTATGATCATTCCTTCCTTTGTGAGGGCAAATGGGAAGAGCCACACACTTTTTGCTTTTTGTTAAGTTTATGAAAAGCAAGTCTTTATTATTCCTTTTGTTGCTTTTTTTGGAAAAACGTGGTATAATACTATGTATTGATAAATTTAGATCGGGAGGAAACAATGAAAGAAACGTTTGAATTCAATCATAAAAAACAATGCGGACTATGGCTGATACTTGTGGCAATAGTGCTTACAGCTGCAGTTATTTTCGGCGGCGAGTTTCTTGTAAATCCGTTTGTGTTCCTGATAGGATATTATGTCAGCTTTTTTTGTGTAAACGTTAACAAAAAGGTAAGGGAAAAGCTTTCACAGGGAAGCATTTCAAAAAAACAATTAAAGCTGATTTATTTTTCAATAGCGGCGTTATTTCTGCTAATGTTTTGCATTGCGGGTCCCTTTATCCCCGGGTGGCACTGGAGACAGATATGGCTGGGCGTATTATTGGCGACGGCGATACATTTTTTCTTATGGTTCTTTATACACGGCTGGAGCATGGTGGTGCTGGGAGCGATTTGTGTGATTATAACGGTGATGGGTTATATATTCACGGATATTTCCATGGCGGTTATCTGCATTGCTGATGCCACAGCCAAGCTGTTTTGCGGTGCGTATTTGTTATTTGCAGCCAAACCTTCAAAGTTTGTTCCCAAAAAATAAGATAACAGATAAATTAACAATTCTTTATATTCAAATTTAATGAAACAGCGAGGATAATATGAATGTAAACATCGGCGATATTCTTGAAATGAAAAAGCCTCACCCCTGCGGCGGGAACCGTATGATCGTCATGCGAGTGGGCGCTGATTTCAGACTGAAATGCGAGAAATGCGGGCACGACTTTATGGTGCCCAGAAGCAAGTGTGAGAAAAAAATCAAAAAAATCATTGTAAAGGAAAGTTAAACAATGCTTGATAAATTGAACAACGCCGAAAAGCGCCTTGAAGAAATAAACGAGAGCTTAAGCGACCCCGAAGTGATAAACGATCAGAGCCGATACAAGGCTCTGATGAAGGAACACAAGCAGCTCACTCCCATAGTGGACAAATTCCGACAGTATAAAAAGGCGAAAGAAGAATTTGAGGAAGCGGAGGGGATATTAAACGAAAGCGGAGTTGACAAGGAATTTAAGGAAATGGCCCAGCAGCAGCTTAACGCCGCCCGCGAGGATACCGAAAAATTCGAGGAGGAGTTAAAAATCCTGCTTTTGCCAAAGGATCCCGATGACGACCGAAACGTTATCGTGGAAATAAGAGGGGGCGCGGGAGGCGACGAGGCCGCCTTGTTTGCCAACTCTCTGTATAGAATGTATTCTCTTTACGCCCAGTCAAGGAACTGGAAAACCGAGGTAATCAGCGCCAACCCCACCGAATTGGGCGGATATAAGGAAATAAGCTTTTCCGTGGAGGGTGAAGGCGCTTACGCTAAGATGAAATACGAAAGCGGAGTCCACCGTGTTCAGCGCGTTCCCGAAACAGAGGCGCAGGGACGTATTCATACTTCTACGATTACTGTCGCTGTACTTCCCGAAATGGAAGAGGTGGATGTTGAGATAAACCCTGCCGACCTTGAAATACAAACCTTCCGTTCCAGCGGCGCGGGCGGACAGCACATAAACAAGACCGAATCCGCAATACGCATAATACACCATCCATCCGGCACAATCGTTGAGTGCCAGGAGGAGCGCAGCCAGATAAAAAACAAGGAAAAAGCCATGAAAATGCTTTATTCCAAGCTGTACGAAGCCAAACTCAGCGAGCAGACCGACAAAATAGCAGCCGAGCGCCGTATACAGGTGGGAACCGGCGACCGCTCGGAAAGAATACGCACCTACAACTATCCCCAAAGCCGCGTTACCGATCATAGAATAGGCCTTACCATTTATAAACTTGACGCTTTTATGAACGGAGACTGCGACGAGGTATTCGAGGCGCTTGCTATAGCCGACAGAACGGCGAAGCTTGCCAGCTCGGATAATATTTAAAGAAGTATTGATTAAAGATTATTTATTTAAAACAATGTGAGAACAAAATAAATGGAAACACAAATTCTTCCGATAAACGATTATAGTATCAAGCTTGCCGCGGAGCTTCTGAAAAGCGGAGAAATAGCGGCGATACCCACCGAAACGGTTTACGGACTGGCGGGCAACGGACTTTCCGCCCAATCGGTAAAAAAAATATTTGTGGCCAAAAACCGCCCCGCCGATAATCCTTTAATACTTCATATTCCGGATACAGATTGGCTTTACCGATATTCAAAAAGCGTTCCCGAACCTGCGCTGAAGCTAGCGGAAAGGTTCTGGCCCGGCTCTCTTACAATGATAATGCCTAAAAACAACATTGTACCCGATGAAACCAGCGGAGGTTTGACCACGGCGGCTTTCCGAATGCCGGACAATAAATACACTTTAAAGCTTATAGAGCTTTGCGGTTTTCCTCTTGCAGCTCCGTCGGCTAATCTATCGGGGTTGCCCAGCCCCACTGAGGCAAGACACGTATATAACGACCTGAACGGAAAAATTCCCTTAATTCTTGACGGCGGAAGCTGCTCATGCGGTTTGGAAAGCACGGTTATCGCCTTTACGGAAAAAGGCGTAAAAATACTTCGTCCCGGAGGGGTAACGCCGGAAATGTTGGGCGAATTCTGCGAAGTGGAAATCGACAAGGCCGTCACTGAGGGTCTTGAGGAAGACGGAAAAGCCTTTTCCCCCGGAATGAAATATAAGCATTACTCCCCCAAAGCTGCGGTTTATATGATCGAATGCGGTGATTACGGCGATTTTATTGAATTTGTAAACAATAATTACGATGAAAACACTCTCGTTTTGACGGATGTAGCGGGAAAGATACGCGCAAAGACGCTTTCTTATGGCAACACAGACAAAAGGGAAGCGGCGGAGCTTTTTTCCGCTTTAAGACAAGCGGACGAACTGGGAGCGGAAAAAATATATGTTAAAGCTCCCGAAAAAAAAGGAATAGGACTTGCGGTATACAACAGGCTGATAAGAGCCGCCGCTTTCAAAGTGATAAAACTATAATATGTCTGACAGAAGAAAAACAAAGGTTATCGGCCTTACGGGAATGTCCGGAGCGGGAAAGTCCACTGCCTGTAAATTATTTCAGGAAGCGGGATTCTATATAATAGACTGCGACGGGATATGCCGCGAGTTAGTGAAAAAGGGAACGCCTTGTCTTAAAGAAATCGTTTCAGGATTCGGGAGTGGGATTCTCACCGCCGAAGGCGAATTAAACCGAGGGCTTATGGGAAAAATAATTTTTTCGGATCCGAATAAGCGAATAAAACTTAACGGAATTATGTATCCCTATGTTTCATATAGTGTTATAAAGCAAATAATTTTTTCCAATTCGGAATACACAGTGCTAGACGCTCCCACACTTTTTGAAAGCGGGCTAGAGAATATATGTGAAAAAATAGTCAGCGTAGCGGCGGATAAAGAGGTTCTTATAAACCGAATAACCGTTCGCGACGGAATAACACGAGAAGAAGCGAAAAATCGCCTTGATTCTCAGTATGACGCGGATTTTTTCAGGGAGAAATCTGATATGCTGATTATGAATAACGGTTCCGAGGAAGAACTTTCACGGAAAATAAATAAAACAATATGTCTGATAAAGGAAGGGAAATGAGAGCGGAATATAAACCATCTCACAGGAGTAAAAGAAAAAACGGAAGATATATTTTTGTTGTCACATCGCTTATCCTGATAATAGCGCTGCTTTTTGGGAACGCAGCTTACAGGGCGGCAAAGGAAAAGTATCTTTTGTATAATTACCCCTTAAAATATGAGGAATATGTTGAAAAATATTCCAAAGAAAACGGTGTTGATAAATTTTTAATATATGCAATAATAAAGACGGAGAGCAATTTTAACAGCGATGCTGTCTCAAATGTGGGTGCAAGAGGTCTTATGCAGATAATGGACGAGACCTTTCAGTGGGTACGTTACAGGCTCAACGACAGTGACGAAACGAAATACGGAACAATGTTTGATCCCGAACAGAATATCCGCTACGGTTCTTATCTTATCGGTTATCTTCTGAATTATTTCGGTTCGATGGACGAAGCAGTATGCGCTTATCACGCGGGGGCGGGAAGCGTGGATTCATGGCTTCAAAATTCAAAGTACAGCAAGGACGGAAAAACATTGGATACGGTACCTGCGTCGGATACAAAGCACTATCTTAATAAAATAAAAGATGCGCTTAAAAAATATCAAAAAATATACACGGAGGACAACAAAAATGCCTAACGAAAAGGAAACAAGCAAAGCAAAGGAACTTCAGGAAAAGCTGTTCATGAAAAAGAAAAATTCGGGTCTGATTATGTCGGAAACCGAGCTTGAAACGGCGGACAAATTCTGCGACGGCTACAAAAGATTTCTTGATGACGGAAAAACCGAGAGAGAGGCCGTAAAGGCAGCGATTGCCCTTGCCGAAAAGGCGGGTTTTTCCGAATTTGACAGCGGAAAAAAGTACGGCGCGGGAGACAAGGTTTATATGAATAACCGCGGCAAGGCTCTTATTCTTTCCATAATCGGAAAAGAGGATATCGAAAAGGGCGTAAATATACTTGCGGCTCATATTGATTCTCCAAGACTTGATCTTAAACAGAATCCTCTTTATGAAGACGCGGAAATGGCCTTTTTCAAAACCCACTATTACGGCGGTATAAAGAAATATCAGTGGCCCACCGTTCCTCTGGCGCTTCACGGCGTTATCATTAAGAAAAACGGTGAGACTATTGAAGTGAAGATAGGCGAGGACGATAACGATCCGGTATTTGTTGTTACCGACCTTCTCCCTCATCTCGCCGAAGAGCAGATGAAGCGCACCGCGCCTAAGATCATAACCGGCGAGGAGCTTAATATCCTTATAGGTTCGAGACCGTTCAGGGACGATAAGGAAAGCGATCTGGTCAAGCTCAATATAATGAACATTCTTTTTGAAAAATACGGTATTGTTGAAGAGGACTTTCTTTCGGCGGAGCTGGAAGCCGTTCCCGCCGTGAAAGCCAGAGATGTGGGCTTTGACAGAAGCCTTGTGGGCGCTTACGGACAGGATGACAGAGTTTGCGGATATACCGCGCTTATGGCCACATTAGATCAGAAGGACGTTCCCGCAAAAACCGTTGTGACCGTGCTTACCGATAAGGAGGAAACAGGCAGCGACGGAAACACCGGGCTTCAGTCCTCATACCTTGAATACTTTATCTGCGACTTGGCGGAAGCCGCGGGCAAAAACGGCAGACATGTGCTGTCCGCTTCAAAGTGCCTTTCCGCCGACGTAAACGCAGGCTTTGACCCTTCCTTCCCGGATGTTCTGGAAAAGAAAAACTGCGCTTTTGTCGGAAAGGGTACCTGCCTTACGAAATTTACCGGGTCGAGAGGCAAGAACGGTACTAGCGACGCTTCCGCAGAGTTTGTGGGTTATGTGAGAAGCATTTTTGATAAAAACGGCATAATCTGGCAGACCGGCGAGCTTGGAAAGGTTGATCTGGGCGGCGGTGGTACCGTGGCTAAATATATAGCCAATCTTGACGTTGACACAATAGACCTTGGTGTTCCCGTTCTTTCTATGCACGCTCCCTTTGAAATTACCTCAAAAAACGACGTATATATGACTTATAAGGCTTTTGCGGCGTTTATCAAGTAAAAGGTTTCTCTTTTTAAAATAGCTTGTCTAATCACGCCTTAATTATCATAAACATATTATGATAATTAAGGTGGTGATTTTATGGCAAGGTATAGATCCCCTAAACGGCATAAGCTTGGGCTTAAACTTATCGCCTTTGCTTTACTGATTATAGGTGTTCTGATTCTCATCGATATGCGGGTAAGACCCATTATAGAAAAGACAACCATATATCAAAGTAAGATATTGGCGACCAGAATTATAAACGACGCGGTTTATAACGAACTGGCAAACGAGGATTTCGGTTACAGTGAACTGGTAACTGTGGTTTATAATGATAATGGCGCCATAACCTCAATTGAGAGCAATATGGTAAATATCAACAGACTCAAGGCCAAGATCACCAAAAGCGTCAACGATGAGCTTGAATATCTGGATTCACAGGATCTGAGCATTTCCTTGGGCACTATATCGGGTTTTTCCTCATTTTACAATCAGGGTCCTCTTATTCCCGTAACAGTACGCCCGGAAGGATATGCCGAAACCTCGTTAATAAGCGCCTTTGAAAGTGCCGGGATAAATCAGACGCTGCACAGAATATTGGTGGAAATAAACGTTGATATTTCCGCGATAATTCCGGGATACACTGCCTCCGCTGTCATAGAGACACAATTCATTGTTGCGGAAACGGTTATAGTGGGAAGCGTTCCCGACAGTTACACTCATGTTATTACGGGTAGTGAAGATCTTATAGGAACAATAAACGATTACGGCAGTCCTTAAAACCTACAGGGAGGATACCAAATGGAAAACATCATTGATTTCAAAACGGCTAAGGTAAGACATACAGAGCTTTCCGAGGAAATAGAAAAGCATAATTATTCCTATTATGTGCTGGACAATCCGACAGTAGACGATTATCAATATGACGCTCTTATGCAAGAGCTTTGCGCGTTGGAAAAAGAGTATCCGGAGCTGGTAACCCCCCATTCTCCGTCACAGAGGGTTGGCGGCTTTGCCGAAAGCAGTTTTGAAAAGGTGCCTCACGCAGTACAAATGGGCTCGCTTCAAGACGTTTTCAGCGTCGGCGAGCTGAGAGATTTTGATGCAAGAGTAAGACAGGCTCTCAGCGTTCCGCCCACCTATATAGTTGAACCTAAAATCGACGGATTGTCTGTTTCTCTTGAATATCGTGACGGCTTGTTCTTAAGAGGCTCGACAAGAGGCGACGGCTTTATCGGCGAGGATATTACGGAAAATCTCCGCACAATAAAAAGCATACCTATGAAATTAAATGAATCTGTTCCTTTTATAGAAGTAAGGGGAGAGGTTTATATGCCCAGGAAAAGCTTTGAAAAGCTTATTCAAAGACAGGAAATCAACGGAGAAGTTCCCGCGAAAAATCCGCGCAACGCTGCCGCCGGCTCTCTTAGGCAAAAGGACAGCAAGATAACGGCGCAAAGAGAATTGGATATTTTTATTTTCAATATACAGCAAGTGGAAGGAAAAGAGCTTGTTTCCCATAAGCAATCTCTTGAATATATGAAAAAATTGGGATTTAAGGTAATAGACGGTTACGAGGAATTTTGCGATATTGAAAATGCAATAGAAAAAATATCCGCTATCGGCGAAAACAGAGGAAAGTTGGCTTACGATATCGATGGAGCGGTTATCAAGGTAGACGATTTTAAGGACAGAAACGTTCTGGGCGCAACCTCAAAAGTCCCTAAATGGGCGGTAGCGTTTAAGTATCCGCCGGAGGAAAAGGAAACAACGCTGAAAAACATTGAGATAAATGTGGGAAGAACAGGTGCCTTGACTCCCGTAGCGCTGTTTGATCCAATCACCTTGGCGGGCACCTCCGTTTCAAGGGCCACCCTGCATAATCAAGATATCATAACCGATCTTGACGTGAGACTCGGTGATACGATAATCGTCAGAAAAGCGGGGGAGATAATCCCGGAGGTTGTAAGAGTAAAGGAGCATTCCGAAGGCTCAGAGCCGTATTTTATTCCTATGGTTTGTCCCGCCTGCGGCGCCGAAGCGGTGCGCGACGAAGACGAAGCTGTAATACGTTGTCCCAATATAGACTGTCCCGCCCAACTTTTACGCAATATTATTCACTTTGCCTCAAGAAATGCCATGAATATTGAAGGGCTTGGCAGCGCCAACGTCGAACTGCTTGTGAATCACGGCCTTGTAAAGACCGTAGCGGATCTTTATGCCTTAACTTTGGCGGATATATTAACTTTGCCGGGTTTCAAGGAAAAGTCGGCGGGAAATCTCATCAGCGCTATTAAAAAATCCAAGGAAAACGAGCTGGACAGGCTTTTATTTGCTTTAGGCATAAAGGGTATAGGTCAGCGATCTGCTTCGCTTTTATGCGAACGTTTCCCCTCCATGGAAAAGCTTATGTCCGCAAGCCGCGAGGATATTGTCGCCATAGACAATTTTGGTGATATTTTAGCCGAAAATGTATATAACGCTATGAGAGAGCCTCATCGGATTGCCTTAATAGAGCGGTTAAAGAACTTCGGTCTTAATATGAGCTATACCGTAAAGGAAACGGGCAAAAAGCTTGACGGCTTAAAGTTTGTTTTAACGGGCACATTGCCCACAATGACCAGAGATGAAGCCAAGGCGCTTATTGAAAGCAACGGCGGAAAATGTATCGGTTCGGTTTCCTCAAAGACAAATTACGTTCTTGCGGGAGAGGAAGCAGGGAGTAAGCTCACTAAAGCGCAGCAATTAGGAGTAGCGGTAATAACCGAGGAAGAGCTGTTGGCAATGCTCTCCCAATAAAAACAATAAAAAAGCCGTACGAAAAACCTGAAGCTTTTTGTACGGTATTTTTTGTTAACGATTATCTTGACGCTGCCGTTCGTATCCTTCCCACCGCAGCGCACAAAAGAAACGCCGTCAGATTTGTTATAACTATACAGGCCCCCGTCGGCACCGGGATATAAAAAGTAACGAACAGACCGACGATAAAACATACAATTGAAATTATAACCGACGCCAATGTCACACCTCTGTAGCTTTTGCATATCCTCATAGCGCTAAGAGAAGGGAATATCACCAGTCCCGATATCAGCAGCGCACCCATAAGGCGCATACCCACAACTATCACAACGGCGGTAAGCAAAGCTATAAGCGCGTTGTAGAGATTTGTTTTTATTCCGGTAGCCTTGGAAAAGCTTTCGTCAAAAGTGACGGCGAAAATTTTGTTGTAAAACAGCACATAAAGTATTATTACCAGAAGAGAGGAAATTACGCTCAATACCACGTCCTCTGACTGCAAAGCCAAAATGCTTCCGAACATATAACTGTTTACGTCTATGCTCACCTCAAACAGAGATACAACTATCATTCCCAAGGACAGCGCACTGCACGAGATTATCGCTATAAGAGCATCGCCCTTCATTTTACTGTTCTGACTCAGTCTCAGAAGAAAAAACGCGGCGGCAACCACAACGGGTATCGCAACTTGAAGAGGAGCCAGATTCAGCGCCGCCGCCAAAGCAAGCGCTCCGTAGCCCACATGGCTCAGTCCGTCTCCTATCATTGAGTATCGTTTAAGCACGAGGCTTGTACCCAGAAGGGAAGCGCAGAGGGAAACCAGTATTCCCACCGCCAACGCTCTTGATATAAAGCCAAAGGACAGCATTTCAGCAAGAATACCCATCATGTTTTTTTCCTCCGCTCATTTCTTTGTAAAAATCGGTTTCTAAATATTCCTCAGCCGTTCCGAAAAAAGAGCTGTCGGAGGAAATATGAAGCACCTTATTGGCGTATTTCAGCGTATTTGAAATATCGTGAGTTATCATTATTATCGTAACGTTGTGAACTGTGTTAAGATGGCTTACAAGGTCGTACAATTCTGCCGTCACCACCGCGTCAAGTCCGGTTACAGGCTCGTCAAGAAGCAAAAGTTTGTCCGTGGCGCACAGCGCTCTTGCTATAAGTACCCTCTGTTGCTGTCCTCCCGAAAGATCACGAAAGCTTTTCTTGCATATTTTATCTAAATGCAGATGCCTAATACATTTTTCCGCCGTCTCCCTTTGCGCTTTGGTGTAAAACAGGCTGAATCCGCCCGCTCCTATGCAGCCCGACAGTATAACTTCCTTTACCGTAGCGGGAAAGTCCTTTTGTATAACATTCTGCTGCGGAAGATATCCTATTTCACGGGGAGTAATGCCGTTAAAGCTTATTTTACCGGAGTAAGGAGCTTTGAGTCCCAGAAGCCCTTTTATAAGCGTGCTCTTTCCGGAGCCGTTTTCACCTATAATGAGCATATAATCTCCGATTTCAAGGGAAAAGGAAATATTGTCAAATGCCGATACGCCTTCATATGACATTGTGAGCTTTTCACATTCAATCAGTTTCAAGCTTATTGTCCGCCTTTCTTATTAAGTCCTTTTTTCAGATTTTCAAGATTTTGTTCCATAAGGGACATATAAGTAACCCCTCCTTCAAATTCTTTTTTTGAAACCGTATGGCAGGAATGTAACAGAAGTGTTTGCGCACCTGTTTCGTCTGCTACCGTATCCGCAATTCTTCGTGCGCTGAATTCTATATAATAAACGGAGGGAAGCTCGTTTTCCGTCACCTTTTTTATCAGAAACAGCATAGTGTTTGCGCTGACGTCGGAATCGGTGCTGCAACCGGGAAAGGCGGCATAATACTTAAGACCGTAATCGTCGAAAAGATATCTGAAAGGGAATCGGTCGCCGAAAACAACGGTCTTGGTTTCCGCTTCTTCCGCCGCGCTTTGATATTTCTGGTCAAGCTCACGAAGTTTTTCCGTATAAAGCTCGGTGTTTTCTCTGTAAAAATCCGCGTTTTCCTTATCAATACAGCTAATAGCTCCGCAAATTTCCTCCGCTATAAGACAGGCGTTTTTAATCGAGGTCCAGACATGCTCGTCGTATTCGATCTCTTCTTTCTCTTCGCCGCCCGTCAAAGAAAGCTTTTCCCCCCGCATTCCATTGATTATTTCCTCCTCCTTCAGCCTATCCCCGACACACTCCATAAGGCTTATAACAGTTATATTTTCCGTGTCAATCGTTTTGAGTACGGAATTATACCAGATATCTGACTCGCCGCCCGCGCAAATAAAGACATCGCATTCGGATACAGCTTTAATATCCTGAGGGGTAGGTTCATAAGAATGGCTTTCCCCTCCGGGAGTGGTGAGCATTTTAAGTTTTATTCTGTCTCCGCCTATCTGCCTCGCAAAATCGTACTGCGGAAAAATAGTGGCGACAACGCTGATTCTTTCATCTTCCGATTTAGCTTTAGAAGAATCACAGGAGGAAAACAGGAAAACAATTACCACAAAAAGCGTAAAAAAAATAAGATTTTTTTTATTCATGGCCACAGTCCCCGCATATACCGTACAGCACCGTCTTGGTGTTGTCCACCGTAAACCTGTGGTGTTCGAAAACATGCCGCTCTATATCCTTAATGTAGTCGCATTCAAGATGTATAAGCCTTCCGCAGCGGGTGCATTTCAGATGAAAATGGCTGACGCAGTCTCCGTCTTCGTCAATATATTGATAACAGGCGCTTTTTCCGTCGTCGGAGATGTATTTTCTTACCCTGCCTTCCTCCATAAGCTTTTCCAAAGTGCGGTAAACGGTGGACTTGCCTATTTCAACGCCGTTTTTTTTAAGCTTCTCCCGTATTTCGTCTGCCGTCATGTGTTTATCGCGGTTTAAGGCTATACATTCCATCACCTGCAATCGCTGCCTTGTTATATAAGATTTTTGCTCTTTCATCATATTAGCCTTTCTTTTCGCCGAATATTGCCGCAGTTTTATACTAATCTTTGGTCAAGGTATAGACAAATAATATATAACCAAAGATTAGTACTTAGGGTGCAATCTTTAGTCAAGTCTACAACTTGACTAAAGATTGATGTTACATAATCAAAATTGAAATTGAAACTCAATTTCATATTATACATTAAAAACCTTTTTTTGTCAATAGCTGATATAAATGCGCGGAAAGGAAAAAACATTATGGAATATATTCATCGCTTTAAATCACCGCTGGGAGGAATAACTATGTCAAGCGACGGAAAAGCTTTGACAGGTCTGTGGTTTGACGGTCAGAAATACTTTGGTGCCACTTTATCCGAAAATCCAAAGGAAGAGCTTCTTCCCGTATTTGAACTTACCGATAAATGGCTGAAAATTTTTTTTGGGGGAGCAAATCCTTGTTTTACCCCGCCGCTGATTGTAAAATCCACTCCATTTCGCAAATCCGTATGTGAAATAATGCTTTCCATACCTTACGGCGGTACGATGACCTACGGTGAAATTGCAAAAAAGATAGCAGAAGAAAAGGGAACTGCGAAAATGTCTTCAAGAGCGGTAGGCGGCGCGGTGGGACACAATCCCATATCGCTTATCATACCTTGTCACAGAGTTATCGGGGCTGACGGAAGTCTTACGGGTTACGCGGGAGGAATTGAGAGAAAAATAAAGCTGCTTTCTTTGGAAAAAGCGGGTATGTGTAAAGATTAGGGCGCACATGATACCAATTCTTTTTTAAACTATTAGCAATATCGAAATCAAATAACGGCTGATACGCATTTAACCGTATCAGCCGTTATTGTAATTTTATTAAAGAGTCTTCAAAATTTCTCCGTAGAGATTTGGTGTAGCGCCAACAGCGTTTGACTCGTCGGTATCAATATGCATGGCGTCGGCGAAATTTTCGCTTACTCTGATAACCACGTCGCCTAAAACAGCTTTTCTCTCGGGAGTTTCGATCTTTACCCATACTATATCCTTGTTTTTTACACCAAGCTTTTCCGCAGTTTCGGGAACCAGATGGATATGACGCTTGGCAACTATAACGCCCTCCTTGATTTCAACCTCGCCGCAGGGTCCTATAAGTTTGCATCCGGGAGTTCCCGCAATATCGCCGCTTTCCTTAATGGCAATGGGAAGTCCGATGGAGCGTGCGTCGGTTGCGGATAATTCAACCTGATCCGCGCTGCGGCAGGGGCCTAAAATAGAAACGTTGGCAAGCGACTTCTTGGGTCCCACTACCGTTACTCTTTCTTCGCAGGCAAACTGTCCGGGCTGGGAAAGATCCTTTTTCTTTGTAAGAGCGGCGTCCTTACCGAAAAGAATCTCAAGAGTTTCCTTTGTTACATGAACATGGCGGGCGGAGGTTTCGACTAAAATCTGTGACATGGCTTTAATGTCCTTTCTTTATATATGTAATTTTCCTCAAACGAAAAGCGGTTGCTTTTCGGATAAGGCTTGTTTTAAAATAAAAAGGAGGAGAGGATATATCCGGCAAATATCAAAAAAGCAATCACGACAGCGCCGATTTTGATAAATATCTGCATTTTTTCTCTTGCTTTTGCTCTCATTCCTTTCGCCCCTTTCAATAATTTAAGATAATTATATCACAAATTTTATTTTTGTGCAATAGTCTGTACGAAAAAGCGGTATATTTGAAAAAATTTTAAGAACCTGTCTTTACAATGTTTGCCGAAAAGACTCTTGCAATATTTTGTAAAGACAAGTTCTAATACTGTCTCTATTGGATAATTAAGGAAAAATTACCCATACTATACATAATACTATTAACCGATTAAAAAGGTTATTAGTATAAAATAACAGTTATTTCGAGGTGATTTTATGCAGCAAGGCCGAAAAGAAGATTGGAGACATGAGCATAAGCATAAGCATAATCAGACTCAGAACCGCCTTTGGGAACACACCTGCGATATCCCCAAATTTCCGTCCCTTCACGGTGACGTTAAAACAGATGTATTAATAATAGGCGGCGGCGCGGCGGGGCTCCTTACGGCTTACTTTCTAAAGAAAAAAGGAGTGGACTGTATAGTAGCGGAGGGAAACCGCATTTTATCAGGCGCCACGGGCGGCACCACCGCCAAAATAACAGTCCAGCACGGCCTTATTTACGGAAAGCTTATAAAAACCTTCGGCGCGGAAAAAGCGAGAATGTACCTTGAAGCCAACCGACGAGCGGGCGAAATGTTCTATGAATTAAGTAAGCTTTACCCCTGCGATTATGAGAAAAAAAACAACTACGTATATCTGAGAAGCGATCACAAAAAGCTTGAAGCGGAGGCAATGGCGGTAAGAAAACTGGGATTTTCGGCGGAAATAGCCGATAGTCTCCCTTTGCCCTTTGAAACGGCGGGAGCCGTAAAATTTCCGGATCAAGCGCAGTTTAACCCAGCAAAGCTTTTTTCACGGATAGCCAAAGAGCTGAACGTTTATGAAAAAACCTTTGTGAGAGAGCTTAAGCTCAACGCGGCGATAACGGGCAGCGGAACGATAAAAGCGCAAAAGATAATAATAGCCACACATTTTCCCATATTGAACAAGCACGGCGGTTTTTTCCTTAAAATGTATCAATCCCGTTCATATGTTCTCGGTTTATCGAACGCAGCGAAATATGAAGGGATGTACGTTGACGGTGAAGAAAACGGTTTTTCCTTCAGAAATCAAGGCAATCTGCTGCTTTTAGGCGGCGGCGGACACAGAACGGGTAAGAATGGAGGTAATTGGCAGGAGCTAAAACAGTTTGCGGACAGATATTATCCTAATTCGACCGAAAGATATCGCTGGGCGGCGCAGGATTGTATGACCCTTGACGGAATGCCGTACGCGGGCGCTTACTCCTCCGGTACAACGGGACTTTATACGGCGACGGGCTTCAATAAATGGGGTATGACCGCCTCAATGGCCTCGGCAATGCTTTTGTCCGACATTGTTATGGGAACCGGCAACAAGTACGCGAAGCTGTTTTCTCCATCCAGAAGCATATTGCACCCGCAGCTTTTCGCCAATATAGGAGAAGCTGCCATAAATCTTATGGGATTTTCCAAAAAACGTTGCCCCCATATGGGCTGCCGTCTCAAATGGAACAAGGCGGAGCATAGCTGGGACTGTCCCTGTCACGGTTCGAGATTTTCCGAGGAGGGACTGCTGCTTGACAACCCCGCTACGGGGAACAGCGATTTTGATACTAATTCGTAATTATATTAATTTATATGGTCTATAATATTATAATGGTTATGAATTACACAATAAACACTAATTTCCGATCGACAGCAAAATTTGTCTATACTTTTATTGGAAATTAATATTAAACTTCGCTTTCAAAGCTCCCGCTTTCGCTTATAAACTCGGCAATAACGCCGTTGCTTTTCTTTAACCGGCAATATAGCTCGCATTTCGGGCTTTCCCTTATTATCCTATTCATTTTTCCGTTTTTCGGAGCAAGAAGCTTATGGGAATTATCGGAAAGCCGTTTTATCGTTAAAGTATATTTTCCTTGTTTTATTTCCACGTAGCCGTCCCCCGCACAGACGGTTTTTGCCCCCAGATAAGTAGCGAGGCGATATTCCTTTCCGTAAGCGTAAACTACGGCTATTACGCCTCCTATAACCGCGCCGGCTAAAGGAACTTCGGCGACGCTCATCATAACTGAACCTTCCTCAAAAAATCCCTGCGCCCAAATGTATTTTCTCGGAAAAGAACGTCCTTCGTCTCCTTCGATATAACCGCAGTCATTTTTAAAAACATAAACTTCTCCGTTTATTTTGACAGAACCGTTTACCTTGTGTTTCATGCTGATTACCCTGTGACGGCACTGCATTAAAGCTGCAACAGGCTTGAAAGCTCCCATTATATCATATTTTAAAGGAGTCAGACCTCCGAAATAAAGCGCGCCTTCGGCTTTAACCTTTGTTCTGTTTACATTTAGGACAATTTTTCTTTCACTGAAAGCGCTTTCCCCTATTTTTACCCTCGGAACGGTTTTTCCGAAAAGAATATGCCGATAATCCGCCGAAAAAGAATTTTGATCTGTTATAATCTGAAGCGAAGCGCTGTTCCCGTGTGAGGTGGGTATAAGCGCTACGGTGTGTTCATTGCTACTGCATTTAAAATAATATCCCTTAAACTTTTCCATTTTTTGACCATTCCTTTTCCGTTTTCACTTTGTTTCATTATATTATTTTTTATTTTCCCTCAAACGGTCTCTCCGATACAAAAAAGTTGATTTTTTTATAAAAAAGTGGTAAAATTAACATAATAAATTTTAAGGGGTCATTATGCTGTTTTACGATTACACACTTGAAATGCTGGAAAATTACTTTTCCCAACGGGGGGAAAATAAAGCCAAGGCAAAAATACTTTTTAAAACCATATATCGTAACGGCTTGTCGCTTGACGACATTACCGAGCTGAGCGAGAAGACGAGGAAGATGATTGACGGGGATTTTTCTTTTGAACTGCCATCCGAAGCCGCTTTACAGGATGACGGAGAGACTGCGAAGGCTCTCCTTAAGCTTTCCGACGGAAATATGGTGGAAACGGTGCTGATGCGTCACGGTTATAACACGGGCGTCTGCGTTTCAACACAAGTAGGCTGTGCGATGGGCTGTAGCTTCTGTCAAAGCGGAAGACTTAAAAAGAAAAGAAATCTTACCGCCGGTGAAATTGTGTCTCAAGTGATATATATGTCAAAACGGTTTGGCGATATAGGCCATATTTCGGTAATGGGTATAGGCGAGCCTTTGGACAATTTTGAAAACGTCAAGGCTTTTATGGAAATTGCCGCCTCTCCTTACGGGCTTTCATTTGGCGGAAGGCATATAACCCTGTCCACCTGCGGCGTGGTTCCTTACATTAAAAGACTCGGCGAGATAAAATGCGGCTTTAATTTGGCCGTAAGTCTTCATTCCGCAGATAATGAAGTAAGAAGCGAAATAATGCCTGTCAACAGGCGTTGGAGAATAGACGAGCTTATAAAAACGGTAAAGGAATATTCGGAAAAAAACAGGCAAAGGATAGCATTCGAGTATATATTAATAGATAAGCTAAACGACACCGCGGAACAGGCAGAGAAATTGGCTGCTCTTGTTAAAGATATGAACTGTTTCGTAAATCTTATTCCATATAACGCTACGGATAACTCACAATACAAGCGCTCGGAAAATGCCGACGCTTTCTTCGATATTTTAAAAAAGCACGGTGTAAACGCCATATTTCGGAGAGAATTCGGCGGCTCCATCAAAGCCGCCTGCGGACAGCTTTGCGCTGAATGCGCGGAATACGGGCAATAATAAGATTGACATTTTTGCCTTTATCAATTATAATAGTATAAAAAGTGAAAGCCCGTTAGATTGTCTTATAAAACGGAAACAGCGGACTTTGGAAAGGACAAAACAATGAGTGAATGTACACATGACTGCTCCTCCTGCGGTGAGAACTGCTCTTCAAGAACCGATCCGCAGGATCTAAGAGAAAAACCGCACCCTCTTTCAAAAATCAAAAAGATAATCGCCGTAGTAAGCGGAAAAGGCGGCGTGGGAAAAAGCATGGTTACCTCAATGCTGGCCGCGCAGTCCAACAGAAAAGGATTTTCCACCGCCATACTTGACGCCGATATCACCGGCCCTTCGATACCTCAGGCATTCGGTTTATCAGGACAGGCTTACGGCGACGAGAACGGAATACTTCCCATAAAAACAAGAAAAGGAATAAATGTTATTTCTCTTAATCTTCTTATTGACAACGTAACCGACCCCGTTATATGGCGCGGACCGGTAATAGCGGGAGTGGTGAAGCAGTTCTGGACGGACGTTATATGGGGCGATGTAGATTATATGTTCATAGATATGCCTCCCGGAACCGGCGATGTTCCGCTAACGGTGTTTCAGTCAATACCCGTAGACGGAATTGTAGTAGTTACAAGCCCTCAGGAGCTTGTTTCCATGATAGTTGAAAAAGCGGTCAATATGGCTAAGGCTATGAACGTTCCTATTTTGGGAATAGCGGAAAATATGAGTTATTTTAAATGTGACGGCTGCGGAAAGGAACACAGCATTTTCGGCGAGAGTCATATAAAAGAAACCGCCGAACATTTCGGTATAAGCTCGGTTTGCCGTCTTCCCATAAATCCCGTCATTGCTTACATGGCCGATAAAGGTCAGGGAGACGATATGAACGAACAGGCAATTGAAACGTTTTTTGACGAAATAAGGGAAAAAATTTAAGCTTAACAAACACAAAAAAACGCGCTTCGAATTTATCGGAGCGCGTTTTTTTGTTCAAAATTTTGTCTTTTTTTTAAATATTTGATAAACGTGTAAACTTATTTTTTGTTTGGCCGCTGTAAGGTTTTACCTAAAAATATTACTCTTTTGTTTCCAAAACGATCTTGCCATGTTTCTCCTCAAACTTATCAACGCTGTTTTTAATCATTCTTTCAATCTCCCTGTTGGCTGACCGACCGTTATAATCGGCAACGTAGCGAAATTTTGCGAAAAGCTGCCTATCAATACGGAGTGTGGATCTAACCAGTTTATCGTTCATAATGTCACCTCTATTCCACCATTTATCCATTATAAATTATATCTTAGTTTAATTGCAATTATGTAAAAATGGTGGTATAATAGTGTTAAAATGACGTATTTTTTAGACAGATTTTACAACAAACTATAAATCAAAATCAGATTTGTGGATCGATAATAAAAACCGCCAAAATTTCCCGTTTTTTTCCCGTATGGCAAAAAACTCTTTACCGATAACGTTTTTCGGCATTTTTTTTCTTGCCGCAGTAGTAAAATAAGAAGGCAGCGATACGGAGTATGGGTTAATAAAGTAAAGTAGCGTGAATAAACGCGGAAATCTGCGCGAAGGAGCGTACTTGTTCATATTATCCCCATACTCCGCAACAACGTTGCTGTTTTTACTGATTTTCAGTGTTATTTTTATGCTAATTTATAGTTTCTATTGAAACAGGTTTTGAATTAGCGTGATGTTAAGGGAAAGGAACGTTAAAATGGAAAAAGAGCTTTTTTCAAAGCCTAATTATTTTAAATATCCGATTATAATTTTCTGCGGTTTGGGATTGGCCTTAGCTTCGCTTATGGGAAAAATTTCACCGTTTGGTACAGTGTTCATAAGCTGTATGAATGGAACCGACTGTTTATCCGCTTTTGCGGGAACGGCCTTGGGTTATCTTTTAAGAGGTGATTTTGTGGCCGCGGTGCCTACCGTGGCAGCGGGTGCGGCAATCTGTGTTATAAGAATTTTTTTTGTAAGGTCAAAGGGCGTTGCGGGACGGCTTGTAAGCGGGGGACTAGCGGGTGCGGCGGTGCTTTTAACCAATATAATTACCGTCAGCGGTGCTTCGGATATTTTTCTTTCCTTTGCCTTCGGCCTTATCGCGGCAATCTCCTCTTATACTTTTCTTGGGATAGCGGAAAAACTTAAAAAAGAAGAAAAGATTTTTTCGGGAAAAAACTCAGAGCTTCTTCCGGCCGGCGTCACGTTGATATTTATTACGGCCTCTTTTACCGATCTTTCCTTCGGTATATTTAATTTAGGTGAAATTATTTCGGGGACAATAACGCTTGCCGCGGCTTATCGTTTTCGTTTAAGCGGCGGCGTTTCGGTAGGGGTGCTTTGTGCCTTGGGAATGGCTATAGGAAGCGGTACTTTTGTATATGCCGCTCTTGCCTTTTCCGCGGGAGCTCTCACCGCGTCTCTTACCGCTTCAAAGGGAAGGGTACCAATGGCGGCGGCCTTTCTGTTATCCTCCGCTTTTTTGGGAGCATTGCTGGGTATGGATAGAACAATGCTTTCTTTTATTGCCGATATGCTGGTGGCCTCTGTGATTTTTATGGCGCTGCCTTTAAATAAAATTATGACCGGAATCAGACCGCGTGTTTCCGCTGTTTCCGACGGTTTGTCCGCCGAAATTTTCGCGGGAAGACTTGAGCTGGTTGGAAACACCGTGGGCGAGCTGCGCTATGCGGTGGAAAAAACGGCCGAGACCCTGGACAGTACAGCCAACAACGATTTATCGAATATATACAATTCCGCTTGCGATAATATCTGCAAAAACTGCCGTTTTAATATGAAATGCTGGGGGGAGGAATACAACGATTCGGTAAGAATGATGAACGGATTTATAAAAATTCTGCGCCGCGGTGAAAAGCTTACCTCCGATAATTTTACAGGAGCTATTTCTGCAAGGTGCGAGAAAAAAGAACGACTTTGTGAATGCATCAACAAAAAATATGACGATTTCGTATCGGTGGGACAGATGAACAGACGAGTAAAGGAAATGAGAAACGTCCTTACAAAACAGCTTGACAACACCGAAAGACTTTTTAATTCCATAGCGGAGGAGTTCGGAAAAGATGTAACCTACAGCACCGAATCCTCTCTTAAGGTAGGGCGACTTCTGGAGAGATGCGGACTCGTATCACCCAGGGCGGCCGTAAAAACAGTGGACGGAAATATGATAATCGAGGCCTACGGCGAAGGGGAATTGGCCTGCACTGCCGAAGAGCTTGGAGATATGCTGATAGAGCTTCTTCAGAAGGAATTTGATCTACCCTGCGTGCTGGAGTTCGGAAAAAGAGTCAGAATTACCGCTTTTCAAAGAGCGGAATACGGCATAAAATCCGCGTCCTGTCAGTACAGCCGAAGGAAGGAAAGCGCCAACGGCGATTTTCTTACCGCCTGCGTTGACGGAAAAGGGAATTATTACAGCATAATTTCCGACGGAATGGGCAGCGGAACACGGGCAAGAATAGACAGCGCCTTCGCCTGCGGCCTGCTTACAAAATTTCTTGAAAGCGGTGTCGGAGTCGAAGCTTCGATTGAAATGCTTAACACTGCTCTTATGGTGAAATCCTCGGATGAAAGCTTCGCTACCCTTGACGTCTGTCAGGTGGATCTTTATACGGGAAAAACCACTTTGTACAAAGCAGGAGGAGCCGACACCTTTGTACGCAGCGGCAAAAAGGTTACCAGAATAAAAGGAAGCGGCCTTCCCGTAGGGGTAAACGGAACTCTGTCTCTGTCGGCTCAAAGCTTTACTGCCGGAGAGGACGATGTTATTATTATGACCACCGACGGTGCGGATTTATCGGAACAATGGCTTGAACAAGCGTTTTTAAAAGATAGCTGTGGAAATATGGAGGAGCTTGTAAAGACGGTGGCGGGAGCCGCCAGATTCAACTGCGAAAAAGGAAGGGAGGACGATATTTCCATTGTTGCATTGCAGCTAAAAAAATAGCCAAAAGTGTTGTCAGCTTGACGAAAAATTATCCTTAGAAAAATTTTTCGTCAAGCTGACGTTCATATTCACAAAAAACGTTGTAAATCTCCACAAAAGTGAACGTTGAAAAAAGACAAGTTTAATAAAAATTTAACAAAGCACTTGAATTTATTTTAAATGTGTGGTACAATCAACATAAGGTAAAAAATTACCAAAAAGTCTAACTTTGCGCAACTGATTTTTATTTGATTTTGACAAGAACGAAAAGAAAGGTTGGTTTCCATGGCAATTAAAAACAACAGAGATTATGAAGTGGCTCTGCACTTTTTCCACGAAGGAAGCGCTACCGAAGCCTATGAGTTCTTTGGTTCGCATTTTTGTGAACAGAACGGGAAAAAAGGCGTTGTATTCCGCGTATGGGCTCCTCATGCGAGTTCGGTCAGCGTAGTTGGTGATTTTAACCACTGGGACAGATTTCAAAACCGTATGCAGCGCGTAAGTACCGATGGAAGTGTGTGGGAGTTGTTTATTCCCGATTTGAAAAAATACGATATATATAAGTACAGCATTGAAAGTTCTCAGGGGCAGATAAAGCTTAAGGCCGACCCTTACGGTTATCATATGGAGACCAGACCAAACACCGCTACTAAAATTTATGACATAGATGGATTTAAGTGGAACGATGAAAAATGGCTGAATGACCGCGCTTCAAAAAACATATATGACTCGGCCGTAAACATATATGAGATACATCTTAATTCGTGGATGAACAAAAGAAACGAAGACGAGCTGTTTAACTATATGGAACTTGCCAAAAAGCTTATTCCGTATGTTAAGAAAATGGGCTACACGCATATTGAGATAATGCCTGTTGCGGAATTTCCTTTCGATGGTTCTTGGGGGTATCAGCAAATAGGATACTACGCGCCTACCTCACGCTTTGGAACCCCTCACGATTTTATGGAATTTGTGGATTTCTGCCATCAGAATGAAATCGGACTTATCCTTGACTGGGTTCCTGCCCATTTTCCGAAGGACGCGGCGGGTCTTTATGAGTTTGACGGCGGTTACTGCTATGAATATGCCGAACCGCTGAAGAGGGAACATCTTAACTGGGGTACCAGAGTTTTTGACTGGGGCAAGCCGGAAGTACAGAGTTTCCTTATTTCCAACGCTAATTACTGGATAGATAAATATCATCTTGACGGACTTCGCGTGGATGCGGTGGCGTCTATGCTTTATTTGGACTATGACCGCAAGGACGGACAGTGGCAGAGAAACATAAGAGGCGGAAACGAGAATCTGGAAGCCATAGCGTTTTTGCAGAAACTGAATACCTCGCTTTTCGGCAAACATGAAAATATACTTATGATAGCTGAGGAATCCACCGCTTGGCCTATGGTGACAAAGCCGGCCGATGTGGGCGGATTGGGATTTAACTTTAAGTGGAACATGGGCTGGATGAACGATATGATCGCATATATGTCCATGAACCCCGAATACCGTCCTTACCATCACAATATGCTCACCTTCTCTTTCTACTATGCTTTTTCCGAAAATTTCATTCTTCCGATTTCCCACGACGAGGTTGTATACGGAAAATGCTCGATGTTGGATAAGATGAGCGGCCCCCGCGACAAAAGATTTGCCTCGCTCAGAACCTTCCTCTCTTATATGACCGCCCACCCCGGAAAGAAGCTTATGTTTATGGGACAGGAATTTGCTCAATTCAAAGAGTGGAATTATAAAACGGGACTTGATTGGGACGTGTTGGAATTTGACGAGCATAAGAAGCACCAATATTTTGTTGAGGAGCTTAACAAATTTTACAACGAACACAAAGAACTTTGGGAAGCCGACAGTGATTGGAGCGGCTTTAAGTGGATAAGCAGCGACGACAACTCTAACTCGGTAATTGTGTTCCGACGTTTTGACAGAAGCGGTAACGAGTTGGTGGTTGTATGCAACTTCCAGCCTAATTACCATGAACAATACAGCTTTGGTGTTCCTTTTTACGCCGATTATGAGGAGATATTCACTACGGAAAAACCGGAATACGGCGGTGGCGCAGTATTCAACGGAACCGTTGCCTCGCAGAATGAGCCTATGCACAGCGAACCTTATTCGCTTACCATCAAGATTGCGCCCATGTCTGCTATGTTCTTTAAAGCCAAAAATATCCGCACTCCCGAAGACGATCTGAAAAAAGAAGGGGAAAAGAAGAAAAAAAACGCGGCCAAAAATCTTGATACCGTAAAAGAGCCGGCTGCAAAAAAAATATCCTCCGCTAATGCCGACAAAACGAAAGCTCCCGCGAAGAAAGCCGCCAAACCTGTTAAAAAAGCGTCTAAATCCAAAAAATAAACAAAACCGATCCAATTTAAAACAAAAAATATCTGGAGGCAAAATTATGAACCATGTAAAAAAAGAAATCGTTGCCATGCTTTTGGCGGGCGGACAGGGAAGCAGACTGTACGCTTTGACTCAGGATATGGCAAAGCCCGCCGTTCCTTACGGCGGTAAATACCGAATTATTGATTTTCCGCTTTCCAACTGCATTAATTCGGGTATCGACACAGTAGGTGTTCTCACCCAGTATCAGCCACTTGTATTGAGCGAATATATCGGAAACGGTCAGCCTTGGGATCTTAACCGTACTCACGGCGGCGTTCATGTATTGCCTCCGTACGAAACTGCTTCCGGAAAAAGCTGGTACGCCGGTACCGCTAATGCCATTTATCAGAATATGAGCTTTGTGGATCGCTACAATCCCGAATATGTTGCTATTCTTTCTGGAGATCATATCTATAAAATGGATTATAGCGAAATGTTGGATTTCCATAAAAAACATAACGCCGACGCTACCATAGCCGTTCTTGAAGTGCCTTTGGAGGAAGCGAGCCGTTTCGGAATTATGTCCGTGGACGAAAACGACGTTATAACCGAGTTTGCGGAAAAACCCAAGGAACCCAAATCCAACTTGGCGTCAATGGGCGTGTACATTTTCAGTTGGAAAGTGCTCAAGCAATATCTTGTCGCAAACGAAAAGGATGAAAACGCAACAAAAGACTTTGGAAAAAATATAATACCCGATATGCTTGCCGATAAGTGCAAAATGGTGGCCTATCATTTCTCACATTATTGGAAGGACGTAGGGACTATAGACAGTCTGTGGGAAGCCAATATGGACTGTCTCGACCCCAATGTTCCCCTTAACCTTTACGACAACAACTGGAAGATATACTCGCGCAACCCCGTTATGCCTCCTCATTACGCCGGATCTAACAGCAAGATCGAAAATTCTATGGTTGCCGAAGGCTGTAATATTTACGGTACGGTGGACTTTTCAATTCTGTTTTCCGGCGTTACGGTGGAAGAGGGCGCTGTAGTACGCGACAGCATTATAATGCCCAATACCGTTATCAAGAAAGACGCCGTAATCGAATATTCAATAGTCGGTGAGGACTGCATAATAGGAGAGGGCTCTCATATAGGCGAACGCCCCGAAACCACTATTGATAAAGACAAATGGGGAATTGCGGTTGTCGGACATAAGGTAAATATCAGCGACAATACCGAGGTCAAAGCAAAGGCGATGATCTCCGAATCTGTCTGAACGGCACTGACGATCATAATTTTTTGAACAGAAACAGAAAGGAATTAAATTTTATGTCTAATATGTCTAATGTGCTGGGCTTGATTTTTGCCAATATGCATGACAGCACCATTTCCGACCTTACTAAACTTCGCACTATGGGAAGCGTTCCATTCGGCGCGAGGTACAGACTTATCGACTTTACTCTTTCAAACATGGTAAACAGCGGAATCAATACCGTAGGCGTCATAACCAAGGCAAATTATCAGTCGCTTATCGATCATATCGGTTCGGGAGCGGAATGGGATCTTTCCAGAAAGACCGGCGGTCTTCACATTCTCCCTCCCTACGGTCATATCAACGGCGGGCTTTATAGAGGAAGACTTGAGGCGCTGGCCGGAGTGCTCGACTTTATACGGCATAATGACGCGGAGTATGTACTTATAAGCGACACCGATGTTATCGCCAATATTGATCTTAAAAAGGTACTTGAGAATCACGAGAGAACAGATGCCGACATTACGGTAATCTATGCAAAGACGGTATGCGACGCCGAGCGCGCCCGCACCAAAACAATTCTCAGCGTTAACGATACGGGCAAGGTATATGATGTTCTTGTACGTCCCGAAATAAGCGGAGAACACAATGTGAGCCTTAATATGTTCCTTATGAAAAAGGAATTTTTACAGAAGCTCATTATCGACAAGGCAGGCAAGAACTTATACAGCTTTGAAGTTGACGTACTCCAGCATATGTTGAGTGATCTCAATATTTACGGATATAAGTTTGAGGGATACAACGCACAGATAGACTGCATCAAAACTTATTTTGCCGCAAATATGGAGCTGATGAATTCTCATGTACGCAAGGAACTTTTTATAGGTGATTCTCCCATATATACCAAGGTACGTGATGAAGCTCCCGCTAAATACGGTCTGGATTCCGAATGCAAGAACTCTATCGTTGCCGACGGCTGCATAATCGAAGGTAAAGTAGAAAATAGCGTGCTCTTCAGAGGCGTTAAAATCGGAAAGAACGCTGTTGTGAAAAACTGTATTTTAATGCAGGACACCGTTGTGGGCGAGAAATGTGAAATGAATTACGTTATTACCGATAAGGACGTAATGATCGGAAATTACCGCAGCATAGGCGGTACGGAAGCTTATCCTATATTTGTGGGAAAAGGCGCTTCCGTTTAAATGTTTGTTTCTAAAGAAAGTCGGCATACAGCCGACTTTCTTTAAATTATTTCAAAAATGTAACTCATATGCTTTACTTTTTCGGTAATTTGGTATATAATATAAATAAATTAAGTTCACCCAAAAAGCAGGTACGCAAAAATATACATAAAGAAAGGAATTATCCCATGCTTGACAGATATATTCAAAGTGAACAGCCTGTTGCGGATAAAGAAGTCTATAAGGGACAGGCGGAGGTTCTTAAAACACGTTTAAGGGCGATGGAACAGGAAATTAAAGCTAAAAAGCTTCCGGTTATCATTTTGTTTGAAGGCTGGGGCGCTTCAGGCAAGGGATATGTTATCAGTAAGACCATAAATTGTCTCGATCCCCGTTCTTATAAGGTATATTCCACAGTTAAAGCTACCGAAGCGGAAAAGCGTATGCCTCTTATGTATCGCTTCTGGGACAATATACCTGAAAAAGGCAAGTTTTGCATATACGACCGAAGCTGGTATCAGGAGATAGTACCCGCCTCGTTGGAAGAGAACATGAGTGAAGAGGACGTTGTGGAACGTATGAATATGACCAACGTTTTTGAAAGGCAGCTCACCGACGACGGATACCTTATAGTGAAATTTTTTCTCCAGATTGACCGCAGGGAACAGAAGCGCCGATTCAAAAAACTTCTGGACAGCAAGGCGACAAACTGGAGAGTAACGGATCTTGACCTTAAGAGAAACCGCAATTATGAAAAATATTTTGTGGAATACGACAAAATGCTGGAGTATACCAACACCGAATACGCTCCATGGACGGTTATAAATTCCGACAATAAATACCGTACCGTCTGTGAGGTGTTCAAAACCATTATATCTGCTGTGGATTCCAAGCTGATGAATAAACCGCTTGAAATTGGCGAGACTCCTAAGCGAAAGATAGCAAAGGAAATTTTCACCATGGCTACCAAGCCCCCGCTTTCATTGGTAAAGCTGGATAAAACTTTAAGCGACGATATATACTCCGAGGAGCTAAAAAAACAGCAAAAAAGGCTTGCCAAACTGCATCAGAAACTGTACGCGGGGAAACTTCCCGTTGTTATATGCTTTGAGGGCTGGGATGCAGCAGGAAAGGGAGGCACCATCAGAAGAATAGCCTCCGCTCTTGATCCGAGGGGATTTGAAGCGGTGCCTATTGCCGCTCCCGAACCAAGGGAGCTGAACCGTCATTATCTGTGGAGATTTTGGGAGCACTTGCCTAAAACGGGTCATGTGGTGATTTTTGACCGCACATGGTACGGAAGAGTTATGGTGGAGCGCATAGAGGGAATCACCGAGGAAAAGCGCTGGCGTGCGGCATATCAGGAAATAAACGAATTTGAGAACAACCTTTTTGAAAACGGCATTTTGGTGCTTAAATTCTGGATGCACATTGACAGGGATGAACAGCTTCGCCGCTTCAACGACCGTATGAATACTCCCGAAAAGCGTTGGAAAATAACCGACGAGGACTGGAGAAACCGCGATAAGTGGGATCAGTACGAAGCCGCTGTAAACGAAATGCTTCAGAAAACCTCCACCGATTTTGCCCCTTGGCATGTTATAGAAAACAACGACAAAAAATACGGCAGAATAAGAACTCTTAATATAATCAATGATACTATTGAAATGTGGATAGAGAAACACAGCTGAAACATAAGAACCTGTTCACATAGGAATGGTTCCAAATTATATTTTGCAACAATTTATTCGGGAGAAATATATGGAAGTTTTATTTGGAACAACAGACGATATTGCGCCATGGATGAAGCTGGTAAAAAGTGTCAGCTCAAACTTTCCGGGATTGGAAACCGAAGAGCTGATCAATGAACACATGGACACGGTTATAAAGTTTATGAGCAGGCATGAAGCTCTTTGGGTAAAAAACGGAGAAAAAGCCGCCGGAGTATTGCTTTTTTCCAAAAAACACAATATGATTTGCTGTTTGGCGGTGTCTCCCGAATGCAGAAGAAAGGGAATTGCTTCACTGCTGCTGACAAAAGCGCTGAGTCTTTTGGACAGGAGCAGAAATATAACAGTGTCCACATTTAGAGAAAATGATGAAAAGGGAAGGGCACCGAGAGCGCTGTATAAAAAATTCGGTTTTGAGGAGGGGGAGTTTTTGGAGGAATTCGGTTATCCTAACCAGAAGTTCGTTTTATCTCGTATTGATTAAATTTATTCGGACAAAACTTGACAAATTGTTTTTAAAAGTGTACAATATGAAAGTAACTTTTTTAAAAATAAATTATCGGGAAGGTGACTTTATAATGCGCAGTATGACCGGATTCGGAAGGTCAAGGGGTATTGTAGGCGGAAAGGAATATCTGGTTGAAATACGTTCGGTGAACAGCCGATACTGTGAGCTTTCCGCTAAAATACCCCGCGGCTATACATATCTGGAAGAGAAGCTCAAAACTCTTGTCAAAGGAAAAATCAGCAGGGGAAAAGCGGAGGTTTTTCTGTCGGTGACTGATGTGGAAAGCCGTTCTACTGCTGTTACCGTCAATATTCCGGTTGTCAGAAATTACCTTGACGAGCTTCGCAGGTGTGCTGGAGAGCTTGGTCTAAACGACAATTTGGCGCTTACGGACATTTTTCGTATGACCGACGCGTTTACCGTTATAAGAACCGAATCGGACGAAGATGAAATCTGGAACGCCGTAAACTCCGTGACAGAGGAAGCGTTGGAACGGTTTGATGAAATGCGCCGCATCGAAGGCGAAAAGCTTAAGACCGACGTATTGGAAAAGCTCAGCAATATTGAAAAGATGACGAAGAAAGTAGAAGAACAGTCTCCGAAAACTACCGAAGCCTATCGCTGCAAGCTTTTGGAAAAAATAAAGGAAATTTTAGAGGACAAGCAGGTAGACGAACAGCGTATTCTCACCGAAGCCGCCATATTTGCCGAAAAAACGGCCGTTGATGAGGAAACGGTAAGGTTGCGTTCTCATTTCAAGCAGTTCAGGGAAATGTGCGAAAGCGTTGAACCTATCGGAAGAAAGCTTGATTTTATGGTTCAGGAAATAAACAGGGAATCCAATACTATCGGTTCAAAGGCGCAGGACGTGGAGATAACAAAGTTGGTTATTGAAATGAAGAGCGAAATAGAAAAAATAAGGGAACAAATTCAGAATATTGAATAGTTTAAAAACAAGATAAAAAAACAAGCCTTGACGAAAAACCAAAGCTTGTTTTTTTAGCTATTTTACGTAATAACAATAATCCAGTATAATATTCCCCTTATCATCGGGAGTGGTAAATCTCGGACAAAGACAATTTTCAAAGGACCAAACGCCCCCTCTTTCGTCCCGCCAAATCTTCATACCCATATTTTCCACCGCTTCACGGCAGCCGCTTGTATCATGAACCTCGCTTTCATTTCCGTAAATAAAGCAGGTTCCCAGTCCAACGGCAGGGAAGTCGACGCTTTCAAAACCTTCGGGAACTTCGGTATCGGCAGGAGTAAACATTCCGATCCAATACTCGAAGGGCTGCCCCTCACAGCGGCGTTCCAGCCCCACATATCCACCGCCGTTCTCCCATATCCTGCGAATGGAGTCAACCCCGCCCATCGCCTTTTCCAGTTGATCGAACCAGCCGTTTGAAAACCAATCTCCCCACCAACCGCCGAAATCGGGATATTTTTTTCCTATAAACCGCATGGCCGGTACGGATTCTTTAAAAGTTTTTATTATTTCCGCCATTTTTTCAATTCCTTTCAAACTTTTTTATCAGAAAACCATTCCTATTGGAACAGTTTTTTAATCTCCAAATGAAATCCCGATGTCTCTCGCCGCAACAACCACCTTATCGTCGGGTGGAACAAATTTGGTTTTCATAGTAACGTCAGACAGCTTATTCTCTCCTATTTCGACGCCGATTTTAGCCACAGAATATCCGTACTTTTCCTCCGAAATAAGCGTAGCCGCCCTTGCGCCGAATTGTGTGGCGAGTACTCTGTCATACGCCGAAGGACTTCCGCCTCTGAGCATATGTCCCGGCACCACGGTACGGGTTTCAAAGCCCGTTATCCTTTCGATATCCTTGGCGATCCTTAAAGTAGCCGTATTATAGCCGCTTTCGGATCTCACCCTCATTCTGTCTTTTTTCTTCATTTTGGATTCTTCAACGTCCATACAGCCTTCGGCCACCGCCAAAATAGAGAAGGACTTTCCCGACTTTGCTCTTTCTTCCACAGCTTTTGCTACCTTATTTATATTATAAGGGATTTCGGGAATAAGAATAATATCCGCGCCGCCCGCTACGCCCGTGTATAATGTGAGCCAGCCCGCTTTGTTGCCCATTATTTCTATCACCATAACGCGACTGTGTGAATTGGCGGTAGTGTGTATACGGTCAACCACCTCCGTACCTATATCCACCGCCGTGTGAAAACCGAAAGTAACCGAAGTGCCCCAGATGTCGTTATCAATTGTCTTGGGGAGTCCTATAACGTTCAATCCCTCCTCCGATAAAAGATTTGCCGTCTTGTGAGTGCCGTTTCCGCCTAAAGTCAAGAGGCAGTCAAGCTTGCGGTTTTTATAGGTCTGTTTCATTTCCGCTACCTTGTCTATGTTGTCGTCCTCCACAACCTGCATAAGCTTATAGGGAGTTCTTCGCGTACCCAATATTGTGCCGCCTTGGGTAAGTATTCCTGAAAAATCCGACTGCTTCATTTCCCAGCACTCGTTGTGTATAAGCCCGTGAAAGCCGTCGGAGATGCCTATTATCTCCACCTTGTCATCTCCCAGCTCATTGTAACAGGCCTTTGCCACGCCTCTTATAGTGGCGTTAAGCCCCGGGCAGTCACCTCCGCTTGTTAAAATACCTATTCTGCGTTTTGCCATTGCGGTTGTCCTTTCTTAAAAAAGATATCATCTATTTTATTTATTTTTTTGATTCTTCCGATATAATTATACAGCAATCGGCTGTAAAGGTCAATATAAACATTGTAAAAATTTGTTTAAATCGCATAAATTTCTATTGACAAAAGTTTAAGAATATATTACAATATTATGTAACGGACGGTAGTCTGCGATTGAAAATGAAAACGATAACATTTTAGGAGGAAATTCCAGATGAGCGAATTTTTCAACATTCCCAAGATTCAATACGAGGGAAGGACTTCAACCAATCCTCTCGCATTTAAGTACTACAATCCCGATGAGGTTATAAACGGAAAGCCTATGCGTGAACAGCTTAAATTTGCGCTTTCATGGTGGCATACAATGTGCGGCGACGGTACCGATATGTTCGGCGTAGGCACTGCAGATAAAAAGTGGGGCGGAAACGATCCTATGGATATTGCCAAAAACAAGGCATACGCCGCTTTTGAAATAATGGATAAGCTTTCCGTGGATTATTACTGCTTCCACGACAGGGATATCGCTCCCGAAGCCGGATCTTTAAAGGAAACCAACGCCCGTCTGGATGAAATTTCCGATCTTTTGAAAGATTTAATGGAGAAATCCGGAAAAAAGCTGCTCTGGGGTACCGCCAACTGTTTTAACAACCCTCGCTATATGCACGGTGCGGGAACGTCGCCCAACGCCGACATTTTTGCGTTCGCGGCAGCTCAGATAAAAAAAGCCATTGACCTTACAATTAAATTAGGCGGAAACGGCTATGTTTTCTGGGGCGGAAGAGAAGGCTACGAAACGCTTCTAAATACAAATATGGGTCTTGAACAGGATAATATGGCTCGCCTTATGAAGATGGCCGTAGAGTACGCCCGCTCTATCGGATTCAAGGGAGACTTTTACATTGAACCCAAGCCTAAGGAGCCTACCAAGCATCAATACGATTTCGACACCGCCACCGTTCTCGGCTTCCTGCGCAAATACGATCTGTTAGACGATTTCAAAATGAATATCGAAGCGAATCACGCTACTCTGGCGGGACATACCTTCCAGCATGAGTTGAGAGTTGCCCGTGAAAACGGAGTATTCGGCTCCATTGACGCCAATCAGGGAGATATGCTTTTAGGTTGGGATACTGACCAATTCCCGACAAATATTTATGACGCAGTACTTTGCATGTATGAGGTGATCAAGGCAGGAGGATTCACCAACGGCGGTCTTAACTTTGACTCAAAGGCGCGCCGAGGTTCCTTCACTCCCGAAGATATATTCTACAGCTATATTGCGGGTATGGATACCTTTGCCCTCGGTCTCCGCCTTGCGGATAAGCTCATTAAGGACGGCAGAATCGACAGGTTTGTGGAAGAAAGATACGCAAGCTGGAACACCGGCATAGGCGCGGATATCATTTCGGGCAAGGCAAAGATGGAAGAGCTTGAAAAATACGCTTTGGAAAAAGGCGATGTTATCTCCTCCGTTTCCAGCGGACGTCAGGAAATGCTGGAAAGCGTTCTAAACAATGTACTTTTTTCCGATTGATAACCGTTGCCGGATGTCTCCGCCCCTTTGGCGGCGGGAACATCCTCGGTTCAGTTGGTGATAAAAATCCCCGGCTTAACCTCGGAATTGTTTCACGATTCCGACAGCTTGTTTAAGCTGCGCTTTAAACCGAATAAATGAAAGGAACTGGCTTATGGCTTATATTTTAGGTGTTGATATCGGAACGTCGGGAACCAAAACCGTGCTTTTTTCCGAGGACGGCGTTCCCGTTTCCTCCGCAACCTATGAGTATCCCCTCTATACTCCCCGCAACGGTTACGCGGAACAGGATCCCATTGACTGGTGGAATGCCGTTGTAAACGGTATCCGACAGGTTATAGAGGACAGCGGAGCGGCTCCCACGGATATTAAAGGAATTGGTCTTTCGGGACAGATGCACGGTCTTGTAATGCTTGACGGGGACAATAGGGTTATCCGCCGCAGCATTATCTGGTGCGACCAGCGCACTGCCAACGAGGTAAAAGAGATCACTGACAAGGTGGGGGCGGAAAGACTGATCGACATAACCGCCAACCCTGCTATTACCGGCTTTACCGCCGCAAAAATAATGTGGGTAAAAAACAACGAGCCTCAGAACTACGAAAAATGCCGTCATATTCTTCTTCCTAAGGATTACATCAGATTTATGCTCACCGGCGAATACGCCACCGAGGTATCCGACGCTTCGGGTATGCAGCTTTTGGACATTCCCAACCGCTGTTGGTCTGACGAAGTACTTGATAAACTGGGAATAGACAAATCTCTGCTTGCCAAGGTATACGAAAGCCCCGAAATTACGGGAAAAGTAACTAAGCAGGTTGCCGAGCTTACCGGTCTCGCCGAGGGAACTATTGTTGTGGGCGGTGCGGGAGACAACGCGGCCGCAGCCGTGGGAACCGGAGTTGTCGAGGACGGAAAGGCATTTACTACTATCGGCTCAAGCGGCGTAGTCTTTGCCCACACCAGCGATATCTCCATCGACAAGAAGGGAAGGGTACATACCTTCTGTTGCGCGGTGCCAAACTGCTGGCACGTTATGGGAGTTACCCAAAGCGCGGGTCTGTCGCTGAAATGGTTCAGGGACAATCTATGCTGGAGTGAAATGGAAACCGCTTTAAATATGGGCGTAGACCCGTATTATCTTACCGATAAGGCGGCTATGGAGATACCCATCGGCGCCAACAAGCTGTTGTATATGCCTTACCTTAACGGCGAAAGAACCCCTCATCTTGATCCAAACTGCCGCGGCGCATTTGTTGGTCTTTCCACTATGCACAAGAAAAAGGATATGATAAGAGCAGTGATGGAGGGCGTTTCTTATTCCCTGAGAGACTGTGTGGAGGTAATGCGAGAGATGAAGATCAACGTTACCGATATGATGGCCTGCGGAGGCGGTGGTAGCTCACCCCTGTGGCGTCAGATGTTGGCCGATCTTTACGCCTGTCCTGTGAAAACCACTCAGAACAAGGAAGGTCCTGCTTTGGGCGTAGCCCTTTTGGCGGCGGTAGGCGCGGGAATTTACTCAACCGTTTCCGAAGCCTGCAAGGCGGTTATATTGCTCGACAAGATTCAGAATCCCGTTGAGGAAAACACGATTGAATATGAAAAGGTATACGCTGTTTACAAAAAACTTTACCCTGCTTTGAAATCATGTTTTGACGAAATAGCCGCTATGTAAAAAGGAGAAAAATTTTTTAGTAATAATTAGGCGTAAATGCGTCTTTAAAAGAAAGGATAAATAGAAATGAAATTATTTATAGATACCGCCAATGTATCGGACATCAGAAGAGCCAATGATATGGGTATTATCTGCGGCGTTACCACCAATCCCTCTCTTATCGCCAAGGAGGGAAGGGATTTTAAGGAAGTTGTAACCGAAATCACAAGTATAGTTGACGGGCCCATCTCCGCCGAGGTTATTTCTCTGGAAGCCGATAAAATGGTAGAGGAAGCTCTGCCGCTTGCCGCAATCAACAAAAACATCGTTATAAAGCTTCCCATGTGCGAGGAAGGACTGAAGGCCTGCAAGCAGCTTACAGCTAAAGGAATCAAGACAAATGTAACCTTGATTTTCTCTGCGGCTCAGGCACTTTTAGCAGCAAGAGCGGGAGCTACATTTGTAAGCCCCTTCTTAGGAAGACTTGACGATATAGGAATGGAAGGAATGGCGCTTATCGAGGAGATCGTCGACATTTTCAACGCCTCCGCCATCGACACCGAAATCATTGCCGCCTCTATCAGAAACCCCATTCACGTTACCGCCGCCGCGAGACTGGGCTGTCATATCGCAACAGTTCCCATGAGCGTACTTTTGCAGATGGTTAAGCATCCCATGACCGATAACGGTATTGAAAGATTCCTTAAGGATTGGGAAGGCTTTACCGCCAAGAAATGATTTAAAATATAACCAATGCGGTGTTGCATAAAAGCAATACCGCATTTTTGTATATTATTTATACTTTCTGCAATTTTCAGCATATTTTCACCTGCCTTATATTGCAATCACCGATAAAAAGTAGTATAATAAATTGATATAAAAAAAGCATTTTTTGCAGAAAGCAGGATAAAAATTGGCACTTTTTTATAATTATAATAACTCCGGAAAGGGCATTGCAAAAAACGCGCCGAAAAAAAAGCCCTTTTTTAAATTTTGGGAGCAGTTTGCCTCCAAATTTTGGAAGCTGTTTACTGTAAATATAATGTATTTTACTTTCAGCGGTTTAATCCTTGTTTTGGCTGCATTTATGCTGATGGGAGAAACGGGGAACGGCTATTTCCTGCTTTTAGGTATTCCGACTGTGGTGCTTTTCGGTCCCGCAACCGCTGCAACAATGCAGCTTATGAGAAAATTTACCCTTGAAAAGCCGATATTTTTATTTGACGAGTTTAAAAAAGCCTTTAAGAATAATTTCCGTCAAGCGCTGGCAGTGGGAATTTTTGACATTCTCTTTTTTACGGTTTTTATTTACGGAGTAAATTATTACATTCAGGCTTTGGAGCTTGATCCTTCGGCGGGTAATTTTGCCTTTGTGTTAATAACAGTTGCAATAGCGGTATACGTGTTTATGGCGCATTTTTACATTTATCTTGAAATAGTAAGCCTTACTCTTCCGCTTGGTAAAATAATAAAAAATTCTCTTTTGCTTACGGTGATGGGTATAAAGGTGAATATAATAAATTTTATAGTATCCGGAATTTTCATAGCTCTTATAATTATGTTTTTTCCATACTCCACTTTGGTGCTCCCTTTTCTGCCTTTTTCATGGATGATGTTCCTGTACGCGTTTAATTGCTATCCGGTAATACAGAAGTATATAGTAAACCCTTACTATGAATCAAGAGGAATGAGGAATCCGGAGCTTCCCGAAGAAACAGAGGAAGAAGAACGCATATTTACCGACCGCGGCGGTTCCGAACCCGAAATACGCAAAAAAAACCAGGCGAAAGGCATAGGAAAAATAATAAAATAAAAAGCGGAAATGAAGCGGGAAGAATTTATAAATTAAAGCTTGATAAGAACGCAAATTCATCGGAGAGGAGATTACGCCAAATTGAGTGAAATTTATTTAAGAAATATGACGTCAATATACCTGATGTGCGGCAAAAAGATGCTTTTACTTTACCGCATCGGTTCAAGGGTGGTAAAAGACAGCTATACCGGAACCGCCGGAGGTCACTTTGAAGCTTTTGAGCTTAACAATCCGAAAGCCTGTGCCCTTCGAGAGCTGTTTGAAGAAACGGGTTTAACGGAGAAAAATATATACGATATGTCTCTGAGGTACATTACGCTCAGAAGAAAGGGAAATGAGATTCGTCAAAACTATTATTATTTTGCCAATATTAACAATGGAATTGAAATAAGCAGCAACGAAGGGAATCTTGAATGGGTGGATTTTGACAAATTACTTGATCTTGAAATGCCTCACAGCTCTAAAGCGGTTATAAAGCACTATTTTGAAATCGGAAAAGATACAAATTATTTATACTGTGGTATCGCCGATAAAAACGACGTTTATTTTAAAGCTTTGGAGGATTTCATATAAAATATTAAAAAAATAAGCCGATTTGACAGTCGGCTTATTTTTTAATAAATTACTTTTTATTGTCTTTTTTGGGAGCTTCAATATCAGATAAGGGATTTAAATCCATTGCCTGTTTAATTTGATTATTTGTAATATGAGTATAAATTTCCGTAGTATTCAGATTTTCATGCCCAAGCACTTCTTTTAAAATACGAACATCAACGCCGTTTTGATACATAAGCGTAGCGGCGGTATGCCTGAGCTTATGTACGGAAAACCCATATCCGGCAAGTCCGGATTTTAACAATTTTTCCTCGATTATCTGTTCAACGCGCCTATTTGAAATTCGCTTGTGTCTGCTGCTCAAAAAGAGTGCTTTTTCCCCCTGAACTTTGGGTCTTAAGCTGATATAAGCTTCATAAGCTGATACACAGGCGTTGTTAAGATATATAACGCGTTCCTTATTGCCTTTGCCAAGTACCTTAAGAAACGAGTATGTAACATCGGTTTTTGGGTCAGTTGATCTGATATAATCATTAACCGAAATACCCACTAACTCGGATAAACGCATTCCACAGTTAAGAAAAAAAGTCAGCATACAGTAATCTCTCGCGTCAACCCAATTATTGATATCTGAGCATTCAGTTAAAAGCTGATTAGCCTGCTCTATGGTTAAATATTTAGGCAGTGCATTTTTTGGCGAGGGAAGCTCAAGCTTTGCAGCGGGACTTACCTCAAACCAACCTTTATTGTCAGTAAGGTACTTGAAAAACTGTCTTAAAGAAACCGCTTTGCGGGCACGAGCCTTCTGATGATTCTGACGCTCATCCATTGTAAAATGCAAAAAAGCCATAATATCAGTCAATGTAACATTTTTTACATATGTCTCCGGAGTATCGGCTATGGTAATTTCGGAAAAATCGTTTTCTGACAAGGAGGGGTCATTTTTTATTTTAATGTAACGTAAAAACAATCGCAAATCACAGTAATAATTTTTCACCGTCAAATCCGACCGCCCTTTAATTACAGAAATATGATCCAAAAAGTCAATAAGATATTGCGGTGAATCAGAACGATAATTAAATTTTGTATTAAAATTTGAATTTGGCATTTTAAAAGTCCTCCTTAATTAAATTGGTATGGGAATTAATAATACACATGATTGCGTAAAATGAAAATTCAAAGCATAAACTGTACCCTAAAAATTTAATGCATAGAATCGTGGTTTTTACGCATTAAGCATTTACTTAAATGGTTTATGCGTAAAACTTTCAATTACAGACGATAGCTTAATTATATCATTGGTTACGAATAAAGTCAAATAACTCAAAGCGGGGCAGGGAAGCAGCCGAAAAAGGAAGAGCAGTTTTTTGAATACGCAGTACATAATAGCCCCCGCATAGGGGGTTGGGGGTTTAAGTATTGCCTATCGCGAAGCGATACAGCCACTTTATAGCAGAAGATTGTAGGAAGTAAAGGCGGCGTGTGCAGAACACATTTCAAATTACACCAACATCACCTTATTAGCCATACTCTATATAAATAAAAAAGCGTGTATATCAAAAATACACGCTATATTTTTTTGATTTTCCTGAGCAAATACACTTTTTATTTAGCAAATCTCATAGTATCGCTTTGCCTTTCGATTTCCTCTTTATCAATGGGGTAAGGTCTATCCTCATGGAAATAAAAGTCAACCCATTCGCCGATGTTGTTTGTAACCTCTCTTGTAATTTCCGTATCTTCCTTGATAACTTCAATGTCTTCCTCGATGTTATCTAATCTTGTTTCGATTTTATCAAGCCTTGAATCAATATTAGCAACATTGATTTTCAATTCTGAGATATCTTGCTTAATAGGCTCAACCTCATTTTTGATTAAAGCCGCGATAGCTTGAAGATCATTCTGATCTAACATAAAAACACCGTCCTTTCAAAATCCTATCTATATTTTACCATTAACAGCCCCGCAAGTCAATACTAAAAAAATAAAATAACTATATTTAATGAATATGCTTTTTAGATTAGCTTAGAACTCCTAAGGACGGGAAAAGAAGAAATGGTATAAAAAACTCAAATATAATGCGGCATATAATAATTATAAAACAAGTTATTTGTTTTTAATAGATATGTTGTTTAGCCCTCCATTGTTATTTTGCGTAATATTATATCTGTTATTATCGTTGCTTGGCAACGGATTGCATTTGTTTTCGTTATTATTTGGTGTTGAATTTTGTTTATTATTAGATTGTTTTTTGTATCCAATGCCACGCTTGTCGTTTGTTAGGCCTGCTATATAATCTAATGATACATTATAATGTTTTGCTAAGTTAATTATTACATCTAATGGCGGCTCGCGTTCTCCGTTTTCATATCTAATGTAAGTATTTTTGGAAATATAAGCTATTTTAGCACATTGTATTTGTGTTAAATCACTATCTTCCCTTAAATCCCTTATTCTATTGTATTTTTGCATAAATTTTTCATCTCCTTTTATTTATTTTAACAAATAACCCCATATGGGGTTGACAAAATACCCCGTATGGGGTACAATACTATTATACTCCATACGGGGTATTTGAAGGAGCCATGCCCGCCCTCCGCTACCAAAAAACAAGGGCAGAAAGGAAAATAAAATGAATTTCACGCTTGAGGATTTAATCGACCTTGAATCGGCTCGGATCGCAAATGCCGAGATAGAACTTGAGGAAAGGGAAGAGTTGGAAGCAATGATCCAATCCGGCGGCTATCTTCCCGTACAGATAGACATCTTCGGAACCGAAGACGATTACCCCTATTAAACAGTTTCTTGCGGATTATCTCAAAGTCCGCAGCCAACCGGATAACCGGTTTAACATAAAAACAAAAGGGAAGTGCCCGACCCCGAAAAATAAGGGCGGAAAGGAATGAAAAAATGAAAGTTACAATTTTAGGCTTTGAGCTAAAAAGCGGCAAATTTACCCCCGAAGGAAAAAAGAAATCAATTGCTTTCAACAACTTACACCTTCATTGTTCATATAATAACGACTATGAAGAGGGGCAAAATTACGGTTTTGGTTCTTCCGTTATTAGCGAAAAAATAAAAAATGAACCGGACAGAATCAGGCGTATTTTCGGCTGCTTGGTTACTTCTGACGATTTGGAATCAATGGTCGGCTGTGATTATGAATTTTCATACAATCAGAATGGCAAGCTTGATAAAATATATCCCCTTGATTCGCCTGCCGAACCTGCCGCCGAAAAGAAGGGCGCATAAATGGAAAGTGAAGAGATTATCTCCGAGATGCTCGAGCAATTTTTCGATGAAATCCCCGGGACTGATTTTCAATCCGAGCTTATGGACAAACTCGACACCATAATAGAAAATCAGTCCGATATATCCGATTCTCTCAATACCGTTATCGAAGGACAAGCCGCCATATCCAACGCTTTGTATTCTATATTAGGCTTGGCGATCCTCGCTATAGTGTTCAAGATCATTTGGACAGTAGTAGCAAAATGGTTATTTGGCGGAATTTAACACCGCCCTATAATACAAATCCTTGCAAGGTATAAATTAACGTAATTTAAAATGAAAGGACTGAAAAAATGAATGCAAAATTTAAAGAAAAAGCTTTGTTTGTTCTTGAAAAGCTGAACGACAAGAAAACAACTGCCGTTGCCTCGGCAGCGGCAGTTTCTTCCGCTCTCATGTCTGCCGGAGTAAGCGCGGCTGAAAGCGGGGGTTCACAAGTTACCATTCCCACCATCGCCGACAGTGTCACCGCTGATATGCTTAACGGCATTGTCACACAAATGACGGCACTTTTGCCTGTATGCCTCCCCACAGTTGTAGGTATTCTTGCTTTCCGCAAAGGCATTAGTTTCTTGTTTGGTTTGCTTCACGGTGCCTAATCCCCAAGGCGGTTAATGCCGCCTTTTAAGCCGGCTACCGTTTAGTCGGTTTAAAAAACGGCATTATGAAAGGAAAAAATGACAATGAAAAAAACAAAAATACTTCTTATCGCGGCAATATCAGTTATATGCCTGTCCGTTCTCTGCTCCTGTTCCGCCGATTCACGTGTGAATGGTTCTTATGCCGGTATCGTTATCGGCGCGGCTCCTTTTATGGATATATCTTAAAAATGTGGGGGTGATAAAATGAAAGCATTTGTTAAAACAGTAGCTTTGACACTGGTTATCAGTGTCACCGCGCTGTTTTTTTCTTCATATAAAAAAGTGGAGGCTGCCGGAGTGGGTGCAGCCGTAGCACTTGACGCAGGTCTTTACATTATAGCCGCCATTGCGACAGGTATTGCATCATGCCTTACCGTTGAAGTCATTAAAGAATTGAGCGAATTTGTTGAATCCAATTATTTTGCCGATTCCTTTACCAAAGATGAAGAGGGTTTATTTTCCTATCACCCTTTATCAGATAATCAGCAAATGGACGCTGTTGTTGATGCTGCTGTTGCCCAATATAACAATAAAGTTAAAAACAACGAAATATCATCAACCGATACATCATCTTCTTTATCTTCCGAAGCTTATTCCGACTGTGTTTCAAGCGGCGTTAAAGATGTTATCGGTTCAGGAGCTGCCGCAGGTATAACCATGGGAATAACCACCGTAAACGGCAAGCCGCAGAAGGTAACCACTACCTACGCCGAATCTACCGTTGAAGTGTTTGATTATTTGGGATTGGAATATAAAATTGTCAATGATTTAACCGACATAAAGATTGAACACAAAGGAAATATTTACGCTTATTATAAGCCTTTTATAATAACGACTGATAATATAATTTACTCTATGGATTCTCACGTTTATTTTAGTTATAAAAGTGGAACTTCTCCTTATGTTAGATTAAGCGTGTCAAATTATACGTCTGAATATTCTATATCCGTTCGTGAGGGTAAAGACTCGTACAGGGCTTTTCAATTTTACGAAAAAAATGGCATTTTATGTTGTGCGTTTTATTTATCTACCGTAGATATCCTTAAACGACTTGATCGTAATCAATTTATAGTTAGCTATCCGAAATTAACTTCTTATCCTGTTTTATTTTCCGATAAACTGGAGCATACTTCTGTTAATTCTACAAATTTTACAAATGACGAAGCAACTTTTAAATTTAAATGTAACCTTGACGGTTCTTTAATGGAAGCCAACAATATTTTATCCTTAGATATTGCGTCAGTAGGCTATTTTATCGGAAATCCTTCCGATGTTACACTGGAAACCGCCGCGAAAATGCTAACCGGCACGGAAAATCCGGTACAAGGCGGCACAAATACAACCTATTCAGATCTATCTGATATAGAAAAAGCAATCTACGCATTATCCAAACAGCAGGGAATTACATACGAGGAAATGTTGGAGCAATCCAATTTGGTAATAGAAAACGGACAAATCTACCTTGAAGGACTGGACGGAATGACCCACACCATAGAAAGCCTTTTGACCGAATTTGACAAGCTGCTTGAGCAGGGAGGTATAACCAATGAAAATATAGCAGCTTCGACCGAACAGCTTAAAGCGATTCTTGAATACCTCAAAGGCTTAAACATCGAGGGCTTAGGCGAATACATTCAGCAGCTTGAAACGACTTTGGACGGGTTAAAACAAGGAGACGAGGACAGGGAAGCAATACTCGGCGATGTTCTTGGTCAGCTTCAGGGGCTTAATGACTATATAAATTCGCTCGATATTGAAAGTATAGGTGCAAATATCAAGTCGATTACAGATTCATTATCTGATTTTATTACCGCATTTAAAGATACACTTTTTGATGGAATGACAGCTCCTAAAGTCAGTTTTGACTATACTCCCGGCGATATTATAGAACACTATACCGAACAGTTTCCCTTATATGAGCAATGTAAAAAGCTAATAAACAATCTTTTTAATTATGATGATGTTTTAGAGCCGCCCAATTTTAGCTTTTACTGGGATTCAAACGGTGACGGAGTAAAAGAGGTTTATAATCCTTTTGATTTCTCTATTCTTGAAACAAAACTTACTAATGAAAATATGGTGGATAAATCTATATTTGCAGTTGAAATAAAGGTTATTGACCTCATACGGTATATTTTAGCTGTTATTATATACGGTTTTTTTGTAATGCGCCTTATCAGGCGATTGCCTACTTTATACGGTTCCGGTCCTTTTGCTTCAATGTGAGGTTTATATGTTTGAAAAAATAACTTTGTTTATTCAAAATATTATATCAACTATATACAATTGGTTTCAAGATATTTTCGGCGGTTTTTTTTACGGATTCAGGACAAATTTTGATAATATTATAACCTCGATTCAGTCCCTCTATTTTGCTATACCTGATGAAATATATCTTGCCTTAGACAGCTTGACACGTTTTGCAGGTTATATTCTTCCATTACGACTATATATGCCTATAATAACATTCGTTCTTGGTTATTGGTTTATTATGATTTCTGTCAGAGCATTAAACGGTGCTTTATCATTTGTTAAAAGTTTCTTACCTTTTTCTTTTAAAAAATAGGAGTATAATCTATGAATATAATAAATTCAGTCTTTAACCTTATCCCTATACTTATTCTTGTATTTCTTGCTTCTGTCTTTTTAAGCTTCGTAATTCAATTTATCTACATATCAATACACGAGCATAAAAAGATAAAAAAATCTGATACACCGAGTACATATATTCGCCGCGGCATACTTAAAAGACTGCTGAAAGATTTCCCGGAAGCTCTGGCACGTGATATACTCAACCGGGATCCTGACGAATTCCCCCATAACGGCTTCCACTGTTATTGCGGAGAACAGGGAAGCGGTAAAACCGTGGCATTGGCTGCAAGACTGCGCGAGCTTAAGCAAAAGTATCCCAAAGTAAAAATATTATCAAATTTCGACTGTGAATTTTCCGATGGTCTTGTCAAGGACTGGAAAGACATAGTTTTCACGGAAAACGGCAAGCATGGAATTATAATAGCCCTTGACGAGATTCAAAACTGGTTCAGCACCAATGAAAGCAAGGACTTTCCGCCGGAAATGATACAGGAAATTTGCCAGCAGCGGAAGCAGCACAAAATTATAATGGGCACAAGTCAGAGGTTTCAGAGAATGGCCAAGCCGCTTCGGGAGCAAATCAATTTTCTTTATGAGCCTATAACCTTTGCAGGCTGTCTAACCTTCGTCAGAAAACGAAAACCTTCTGTAGATGATGACGGCAAAATTGACCGCCTGAAAACACGGAAGCTCGGCACCTATTTCTTTGTCCATGACGAAGAGCTCCGCAGCTCCTACGATACATGGCAGAAAATTCTCCGGCAAGCCAACGGCGGCTATACCGCTTCGCCATTCAAGCAGGAACCCGCCCATCAGAATATTGCAATTGAAGTTTCCGACCGCCGCCGGAAGCTTTAGCTCGGCGGCGGTCGAAATCAATTGCGGAAAGGAGGCTGCACAATGAGTCCGTTCTGGATTGTTCTAAATGTAATATCCGCCTTTATCCTTATTGCGTATATTGCTTACGGAATTCGCAATAAAAAGCGTATTAAAGACGCTAAGAAAGCGGAAAGAAATTCAAATAAATAATGAAGTTTAATATTATGCGTGACATATTATTAAAAGGTAAAACCCGAACGCAAAAAAATCAAAAAACAGACGGCTGAAAGCGGTATACCCACCTATGCTAACAGGTGGGTACTAACACCAGTCAAATACGTTTCAAACACGCACTATAAAGGTATTTACGGGAGATATAAAAAATTGGACAATAATTGTATTTTGGTTGATTGGTTTTCAGCCTCTACTCAAATATATGATCCTGCCGGATTGATAGAGTATTTAGGCTTGGATGAAAAAAGCTTTATGCACATACACGGATTTTACGGCTATGCCGACCGCCTTTACTTCGGCGGCATTTCGATACATTACAATCAGACCGGCAACGATTCAGAAAAACCTTCCGTATTGCTTGAAATGTCCGGCAAGGGCTGCCGCCAGTTTGAAACTGCTTCAAGCAAAACATTCATGCAGCTTTTTGAAGATGTTAAAGCAGGCGAATTTAATATAACCCGCCTTGATATTGCCTATGATGACATTGACAAAGAGGGAGGAAAAGGTCTGCTTGATATACAGAAAATAGCAAAGTATACGCTTCATCAGCGTTTTGTGTCCAAATGGTCAGGCGGCCAGGTTATGGACAGCTTTACAACAAACGGCAACGATGAGCCGATGACACACGCGCTTACCATTCAGTTTGGAAGTAATAAATCCGATATAAAGCTTAGGATTTACGACAAGGCGCAGGAGCGCGGCGGATTGGACTATCATTGGATAAGAGCCGAAATTGTTTTCAAACGTGACCGCGCCTTGGAATTTATAACACAGTGTCTTGCCGGCAAAAGTATTGGTTTATTATATGCGGGATGTTTAAGAAATTACCTCCGGTTTATCCGGCTCGACCATTCACGCCGCGAACGCTGTTCCGTTATTGGCTGGTGGGATAACTTTCTTAATCATGCCGAAGCTGTAAAGCTTTTTACAAAGAAAGAAATAGATTATAACTTAGACCGTGTATGCAGCTATGTTTTGGGTCAGGCAGGCAACAGCATAATGGTATTCTTAATGTGTTACGGAGTTGAAGAGCTTTTGAACGATATAGTACATAGAAAATCCGAACTTACTTTAAATCAGCGAATGTTAGTAGATAATTTTTGCAAAGAACATCCGGAGCTTAAAAACGATGTTAAAAAAGTAATTGAAATGCTTTCAGATAGGAGACACAAAAAAGATGAGTAATTTATACGCATTAGCGGAATACAGCCATATTTTTGAAAACTGCGCAAAATGCCTGTGTGCCATGTGTGCCGATTTTTACGTTGGCTGCCGAGCTTGCCCGATCTGTTACTACATGAAAGGCAACGCTGTAAAAAAATACTGCCGCAGCTTCTGTCCGAACGGCGTTGACTGGCAAATAAAAGAATGGTATCGGCAAGATAAAGTTATAAAGGATCCGTTTTTCAATACGGTTTTTCCATAAGGGAATTAAAAATACACATAATTGCGTAAAATGAAAATTTTACGCAATTCAGGGAAGCTACGCACGGCTCCGCTATGTGAGGTTGTCCCCGCGCGTTTAATTTGTAAGGGCTACACCTCATAGTCAGAGGTAGCCCCGCGCGCGTGCTATCCTGCGTAGTGCTATCAGATTTGACCGTAACATTTGCGTATTACTCGACGGGATATGGGTAAACCCCCAAGCGGCTTTTTAAGGCACACTTGGGGGCTATCGCCCGTCGGCATTTAAATAATAAGCCTGAAATATGATATAAAAAAGGCAGAAAGGTGAAAAATGTATGAAATCGCAATCAAGCAAGACAACAAAATAAAGTGCTATGCCAAATATTTTAACTGGCGTTATCTTTCGCTCTCTAATTATAACAACAAAAATTAAAAGCCGTCAAGGGTAAGAAACTTTTGCATGCAAAAGTTTCTTACCGCTTCGCGGCTTTGCCCTTGACTGCTTCTAATTTTTGTGTTGGTGGCAATTAGCGAAAGAAAACCGAAAAAATAAACACAAAGGAGATAAAGCAATGGAAAACAAGACACAAATTGAGATTTTACGAGAGCTTATGGACAACGATGTCGACAAGATAATGAGAAAGCGCATAAAAGCGGCTACGTCAAAGGGATATGCGGACAAGCTCTTTCCGACAGAATTAAGGTATCTTGAATATAGACTAAATTTTGTAAAAGAGTATCTTTTAAAGAAATTAGATGAATTAAAAAAAGAGGGCTAATCCCTCTTTTTTGTCGTTACCTGTTTGTATCTGCAATTTCGGCAAGCACATAAAGCATTGTTACAGCCTCGTCGGAATGATTAAGAAGCTCCCTAACCTTTTTTACGCTCCCTGTGGCCGCAAATTTGCGCACTGCGTAGCTTTTACGGAAAGAGTGTGTACCTATGCACCCATCAATGCGAAGTGCCTTTGCGGCTCTTCTGATGTCCTTATAGACTGCTTGCCGTGTGCGATGTTTATTTTTATCTAACCTGTGCTCAAACACATATACATCACCAGATATTGACAACATTTGTTTTTGCAAAAACTGAGACCACCTCAAGCGCCGCCGTTTTCCAGTTTTATGCTCCTTGATAACTGCGGAACCCTGCTCAATCTGCCAACGCCGCAATGACAACACGTCCCCTATGCGCAAACCATACGCAAGAGCGACACGACAGGCAATCTCATTTCGACGGGTTAACAGCGCAAGTACATGCTCCATGGAATCATCTTTTATAGCCTTTGTGCGCACTCAAGCCCTCCTTTCAACAATCCAAAAAATGTTAACTCAAAAATATATATTGCGGTATAATAATATGCGTGGAATATCAACATCTGGTAACTCAATGCTGTGAGCATATAAAAATTAAGTATCTTTTAACGATATATTAGAGCATAATAATTCAATGTCTATCTTCCGACATTACATCAGATAATATTTGACTTGACAATATATCGCTGATAAATTCATATTCTGGACAAAAACCGCAATCATAGGCTTGATTTAGCAAAAGATTCTTTAACAAAACATATAGTCTTGCCTTATACATTATTGCTTTTCCTTGTATTTCCTCAGTGCATATATCTGAGCGTGGGCAATCATCACACATATGCCTTTGGCATACAGGTCTAAAGGTATTAAACCTAATGTTGTTGTCTTTATTTTGCGGCATAATATATTTATTCTCCTATACAAGATTTAGGCAATTTATTGATATCCGCAATTTCCACATAATCATTGCTGTAACCAAATTCGACCTTGCCAATATCAAGGGGGAGCCTTTTCCCCTCAAAAGCTAATACCTTCCCTTTCAGCCCTTGCGAAGCGTAAAACATATGACCGCCATTGGATATTGAAGTCTTATAACAATCCTTTGTTATATACTTTGTGACGTAAGACGTACACTTTGCTTGACATCTAATCGGTGAAACAGTAGTAAAACCAAATTTTGCACTATATCCTGTCCAATCGCGTATATCACTGCCTTTGTTTATTTCTTTCAATATCTTGTGTGGTAACATTTCGTTTTTTTCAAATTTACGGAAAGCCTTATCAGGGAAACCAGATAAAAGCCCGTGAACGTGCCAAGCGCCGCTTTTATGCTGTTCGGGAATAAGCAGGAACGCACAGGGAGTGCCATATTTCTTGCGGCAATCGCGGATATACTGTGAAAGCCTTTTCCGAAAGGCCTCAAGGTTGCAAGTGTCGTGCCATTCGGGGTTTAAGGTACCAGTGAAAAACCAGTCCCAAGGATTGCACCCCGCAAGCTCAAAAATACGCGATTTTGTACGGCTTATAGACTGGCTCATGCGCTCGTTAAAGCGCTCAACATCATCTCCTTTATCAACATTGTTGTCATTGCCAAGAGGCTCCCCAAAGGGGTCAAATTCTGAAAATACACGCTCATTCCCTTTAGACGGCTTACGAAAAAATTTAACAATACGCCCCTGCCCTATTTCTGGGTACCACCAAATTTTGTAATATGCGCCTAAAGGCACTATAAAGCCATTTTTTCAAACACCAAACAAAAATTAACCATAAACTTTCAAAAACCTTTCCCGCTTTATGTTACCTTGTCAAGTAAAGAGAACCCCGCCGCTTCGCTGTGTGGTGCGTATCTTAAGCAATTAAACAGCGCCGCTCCGCTCCGCCCTCGGTGCGTTCTCCGCTTGGTTGCAGACTCACGGGAAGAAAAATATACCTTTTTTGCCGCTCTTAAGCTTTATTACTTCCCTGTCTGCCGCGCGTTCCGCCTGCTTCGCTGGCTCCTCTTGCTGTTCCCGCCGCCCCGTCGCGCCCTCGCTCCAAACGCCCCGCGAGCTACGCTCCGCTGTGTGGTGCGCTTATGGTGGTACTCTGCGATTTTGCAATCAAAGCGTGGGGGCGCTTCGCCCCCCACACCCCCCGAGCCTCCGAGCGATATTTTTGTGTGATACCCTGCTCCAAAGTTGATGTAAAAGAAAGCAATAGAAAATTGCTTATCATAGGGGGCGCGGGGCGTATCTAAGCGCAAACAGGGCGCGGGGACAGCTATTGAATCCGCTACGCCACGCTCCGCTTTCCAGAATTGTTTGGATTTTGCCCCCAGAGAGGGGGGCAAAATCCCGTAAAATTTAGCTTTTACGCAATTGAGGGAACCGTTTTTACAAAAACGCCCCATAACCCTAATTATACACCCACAATTACGGCTTTTCAATCTTTCATGCAAAAAAAAACCTTACTTTTTTAAATCATCAAACGGGCCTATCGGAGAATCCCTCACATTATCCAGTTCGTACCAGTCGTATCGGCACATATGGCTGACATCAGGCTTACCTTTTACCACCACAAAGCGGATATAATAGTTGATGTTTTCGACCATGAATTTTTCAAAGGCTTCGCAGCTTCCCGACAGTTCAACTATCCTTTCCGCAACCGCCAAAGCGTTTTTATTTCTGTATACAAACTCAAAAGCTCAAAACGCGCCCAGTGCTTTATTTTGGGGGAGACTTCAAATCCTTTGTCCTTGTGCTCCGCCAGCTTATCATATATGCGGATATGGGTATTTGATTTTGAATTGCCTATATAAAGAGTTCTCCCGCTGTAACCCTTCAGCTTGCTGTTTTCATATGTTATATCGATTAATTCCACTACGTCCTTGCCGTAATGCGTCTTACAAGTAAGACGTGTTGCAAATTCATGCCGCTTTAACGCGCGTTCTATCCTGCCCAAGTCAAGCTTATAATACCGCTTTTCCTCATAGGAAATATCATCAATAGCTACATCAAGAAGTGAAATATTACAGGTAAAGGCTCTGCCTTCCGCCAGAGACAGGAAAGAAGCCAACAGATTGCAAACGTCATAGTCTTTATGTAAACGCCGCATTTGTTCGATATAGTAATCTATGCCGTGTCCGGTAAATTCAATGCAGAAGCCCTGAACATCGGCGTTGAAGCTGTCGGGAATTTTAATTGAAATGTCGTTGTAGCGCATTGTTTTTGTGTAGTATTTGCCGCCGAACTTTTTTTCAAACAACGGCACTCCAAAAAATTTTGTGTAAAAGCAAATCTAACCAGTCAAGAGCGAGGCTCGTGAAGCAAACACGATTTGGGATTTCCTCTTAATTGCCATACTCCCGTGGGCAGAGACGGTATGCGCGCCGAAGGCGTGAATGCCGTCTCCGCCCACGGGAAAAATAT
>CAJUQV010000003.1 GCA_910588335.1 uncultured Ruminiclostridium sp.
TCCCTGCGGTCGCTCTTCTTATGGTATAATAACCTCAGACTGCGAAAAGAGGAAGTATTTATTTTAATGTATGAGAATATTTTTCCGTTTTAAGGAATCGCTCACTGCAATCGCTATTTCATAATATAATAACCACTGCGAAAAAAGGAAAATTTATTTCATTAAAATATTTTGATTCATACTGCATGTTATTTTTACCAAGGAGTCACCATAATGATTTACACAGTCACTTTTAATCCGGCCATAGATTACCTTGTACAAACCGCCGATTTCAAATTAGGCTCGGTCAATCGTTCCATTTCGGAACAAATTTATTTCGGAGGAAAGGGGATAAACGTTTCCCTTGTGCTTTCGCGTCTTGAAATAAGTTCGATCGCTTTGGGCTTCACCGCGGGATTTACGGGAAGAGCGATAGAGAAGGGTGTTGCCGAAGCCGGTATTAAAACCGATTTCGTGCATCTGGAAAGCGGCTGCTCACGCATAAATGTAAAAATAAAATCCGATTACGAAACCGAGCTTAACGGTCAGGGACCCGATATACCGGAGAAGGCAATAGAAGCGCTTTTTGAAAAGCTTGACGATCTTCGGGACGGAGATGTATTGGTGCTGGCGGGAAGCGTTCCCAATTCCCTTCCAATGGATATTTACGAAAAAATACTCGCCCGTCTGTCTCATAAAAAAATCAATTCGGTGGTGGACGCTTCGGGAAAACTGCTGCTTAATGTGCTTAAATACAAGCCTTTTCTGATAAAACCCAACGCCGACGAGCTGTCCGAGATGTTTGGCACCGCCATTTCCAGAAAAGATGACGTTGTTAAATACGGAAAAAAGCTAAAAGAAATGGGAGCGCAAAACGTTCTTGTTTCTTTGGCGGGAGACGGCGCGGTGCTTATAGACGAATACGGGACCGTGCATATTCAAAGAGCCTGTATCGGCAAGGTAAAAAATTCCGTGGGAGCGGGGGATTCCATGGTGGCGGGGTTTATAGCCGGTTATTTTAAAGACGGGTACGGATACGCGCTGAAGCTCGGCACCGCCGCAGGCGGAGCCACTGCGTTTTCGGAAGGATTGGCGGAGAAAGAAAAAATATTTACGCTTTTATCCCAATTGTAATCTGGTGCTATCCGAAAAAATGTAATTTATACAAGTTCCGCTAATAACCTATTCCTATACAAATTGTTGTTTCGGTTTTGAGGACAGGCTTTGCGGTTTCCTTTTTCTCTCTCCGACTTTTATGCAGTATGACAGACAAATGTATCAAACGTAGTATGTTGAAAGCAAAAATTATGATTAAGCCGATATTTACGGAAATTACAGCAATCAAAAATACAATCACCTTGCGTAATCCTTTGATCCGCAAGGTGATAAATTTGTATAAGAACCTGTCTCAATAGGAATTGAAATATGTACTTACAATTTAAAACAGTCAATCAAGCCTCAAAATTCCACCAATCTACGCTGTTGCTTTTTTCGCGGACTTCGGCTACGTCCTTCCAACTGAATTTCTTAAGTTTTTCCAGCATTTCCTGAGCCGACCCGGCGCGAACTGTTGCTTTCTTCTTAACGCTGTAACTGGAATTTTTATTGCTCCTGTTTTCATAAGTTCTCTTCTTGGCAGCTGACTCGGCCTTTTCGTTTCCTTCCTTGACGGTTCTCTCAAGATCGGCGAACAAGGTCATTTTTCCGTCACTGTCAAAGATAACGCCTATTTTGGAGATATCGCCTTTGACAAGAGCATTTTTATCCGCTGACGTAAAGCCGAATTGGGCGTTAATCTGTTCCGACATACGCATAGCTCCGTCTATGCCGTCAAGCTTTTCTTTCATATATCCCTTATCGTCAGCCATTTTTTCAAGCTCATCCGGAGTTAGCAGCACCGAAAATTCACTTGAGCTGTCGGAAAGTATTTTTTCGGCTTCTTCTGCGCTCTTAAAATCCTGCACGATAAAATTGGTGTTTTCTCCGTATTTGGCAATCAGTGCGTCCAATACCGACTGAGCCTTTTTGGAGAGTCCGGTCACCTTATTGGTATCTTCTTTTTCGGTTTTATCGGTTTTGTTTTGATTGAAAATGCTTTCAGCGTCAATCTCGTTCTTCTTTCTGGCGCTGTAGGCCTTTTTCCCCGCATAGCCGCTGTAACGGCTGGTGGAAAAACTACTGTTTATCGGATTCATTATAATCATTCCTTTCGGTTTTATATCCTTATTTGTTATATCGGCAGTTTTTATAAAAACTTTAGAGATTATTGTTTAAAAAAATAAATATTTTATAACTCTTCTTTTTCAGTGAACATTGACTCGGATTTATCCTCCGCAGCCGCTTCCGTTTCATTTTCCTTTGAAAGCAGCGCCTCGGTTTCATTTACGGATTTTCCGCCAAAATTTTTAAACATTCCGTAAAGAGTTATTACCGCCGCCGCTGCCAATACCAATTCCGAAGTAAGCTGAGCATAAGCAAGTCCGTAAAGCGGGGACAGATAATTCAGCACAATAAGCGCCGGAATTTCAAGAACTATCTTTCGGAGCAGCGCGAATACCAGCGATTTTTTTCCCATACCGCAGGCTTGGAATACATTAACCGCCAGGAAGTCCATACAAAGAAAAGGAAGTCCGAGACACATACCGTGAAGAAAAGCGCTCCCGTATCCAACTACCGCATCATTGTTCATAAACATTCTTATAACGCTTCCGGAAAACACGAACAAAAAAGCCGACATTACGATAAGGAAGCCTTCGGAAAGCTTGGCGGTAAAAACAATGCTTTTTTTCATTCTCCTGTAATTACCGCTTGAGAAGTTATAGCTTATGAGCGGCATAACTCCCTGTGAAAAACCCCATGAAATATTCATCGGCACCATATTTACCTTATAGGCTATTCCCATTGCCGCCACCGCGTCAGGACCGAAAACAGAGGTAAAGTTGTTGAGCACCGTCATCCCGGTAACATTAAGAAGGTTTTGTATCGAAGCGGGAATACCAACGCCGCATACGCCCAAAACGATATTTTTGCCGGGTTTGAATTTTTTGGGATCAATGCAGACATAGGTTTTTCCTCTCCGTACAAACAGCAGTGCAAAAAAATAACCGCAAGCAAAGCAATTTGAAATAAACGTAGCCAGTCCGGCTCCGGCGGAACCCATATTCAGCCCCCAAGGCAGAACAAACAGCGGATCCAAAATCATATTGAGTACGCAGCCGCTCATAGTTCCTATGCTTGCGTGCAGCGTGGCTCCCTCCGCTCTTACGAGATAAGCCATCACCACATTGAGAATAGCCGGAGCCGCTCCGAAAGAAACCGTCCACTTGAGATATTCTCCCGTGGCAAAAGCGGTGTCCGCATCCGCGCCCAACATATTGAGAAAAAAGCCGCTGAAAAACGAATATATAAGGGAAAACACCACGCCGCTGATAATCGCACAGTAAAACCCGAACGCGGAGCTTTTGCCTACGGTTTCAAAATCCTTTGCACCTAAAGCGCGGCTCATCATACTGGAGCTTCCCACACCGAAAAGGTTGTTTATCGCGTTAAATGCGAGAAGTATCGGTGCGGCAAGAGTAACGGCGGAATTTTGAATAGGGTCGTTCAGCATACCCACGAAATAAGTATCCGCAAGGTTGTAAATAACCATTACCAACGCGCTGATAACGGTAGGCACCGCTAAAGTAAGCACCGATCTCGGAACCGAAGCCTCTTCAAAAAGATATTGTTTTCCCTTATCCTTCATTTTCACATCTTCCTTTCATTTGCACAAATATCATTCAATAGGCATCATTATCTGATTTTGATTCAATTTACATTTGATACTATGTAATGCTAATTGTAATTCAATCTATTTGTCTATAGACTGAATTACAGTAATTCCTTTATGATTACAAAAGGAATTACTGTAATTTACGGTTATTAAAACAGCTTTTCCAGCACCTTGCCTACGTCCGCGCTGTCACTGTCCCTTACCAGAATCGATATTTCATCTACCGCAGTAGTTATCATCAGCGGAACACATCCAATGTCATCAAGCGCCGTAAAAATTTTTGCCGCGAATCCTGGACAGTTGATCATATCTTCCGATTTGATCACAAACTTTACGTTTCCGCAGTTTACGGCGGGGACGGTAATATTTTCCGACCTTGTAAGCGGCAGCAGCTTCGCCAGATCATCATCGCAAAGCGTAAATCCAACGCACACCCTATCGCTAAGCGCTAGGTCAATCGAAATCATATCAATATCAATCCCGTTATCGCCTATCTTGCGGAATATTTCAAAAGCAGAGAGTTTCTCACCTGATTTTTCGTTAAAAGAAACAAAGGTTATCCCTTCAAAAACTTTTATATCTGTCATATTTTTATCCACCTTTTCTCTTGAGAAACGACAGCGCATCAACGCCGCATGTTTGAAAGAAATTTCTGATCCTTTCAAATTTCACCCCATTTTTTATCCGAGCAAATCTGACATATCATACAGCCCTGCGCGCCGCCCCTTAAGAAACAGCGCCGCATTAACCGCGCCGACGGCAAAAACTTCTTTAGATTGTGCCGAGTGGGATAAAGTGATAACCTCGTCGTGCCCCGCGAAAATAATGTCGTGCTCACCCACAATGGTGCCGCCCCTGATGGAGCTTATTCCTATTTCTTCTTTGTCGCGGGGCTTTCTTACCCCATGGCGGTCGTAAATATACTTTTTACCGCCCCCGTAAACTTCGTTCACCGCCTCCGCCAACATTATCGCCGTACCCGAAGGGGCGTCCTTTTTAAGATTGTGATGCTTTTCCACGATCTCCACGTCAAACTGTGTTCCCAATATCTCCGCCGCTCTTTTGGCAAGATCGGCGAGAAGATTTATACCGAGAGACATATTAAAGGTGAAAAATACGGGTATCTGTCCGGAGGCCAGCTTGATTTTCTGTATCTCCTCCTCACTGTATCCCGTGGTGGCAATAACCACGGGGACGTTTTTCATCTTACAGTAGGATAAAAGATCCTCCAGCGCAGAGGGGTGGGAAAAATCAATTATAACATCGGGAACCTCCGCCAAGTCGAAAACCTTTCCCACAACGGGAAAATCATCAAAGCTTTCACCTCTGATATCTATACCGGCGCAGATTTTGCAGTCTTCCCGTTCCTTTACAAGCTCCGCAATAACCCTGCCCATTTTGCCGCAGGCGCCTGTTATAGCTATATCCGTCATCTTTAAAAGTCCTCTCATCGTAAATTATTTTAAAAGTCCGAACCTGCCAAGCTCATTTCTTAAAAGCTCGATTTTGCTTTCCTCCGAACCTACCAAAGGAAGCCTGCAATTGCCTACCTCCATTCCCATAAGGTTCATGGCCTCCTTTACGGGAATAGGGTTGACATCACAGAACAGCGCGTTTAACAGTCCGAGATATTTTAGCTGCAATTCCGCCGCCTTTTTGAAATCGCCTTTTAAAGCATAATCCGCCATCTCGTGCATTTCCGAGGGAATAATGTTGGAAGCTACCGATATAACGCCTTTTCCTCCGAGAGACATAACGGGCACCGTCTGGTCGTCGTTTCCGGAATAAATGTCAAGATCGGTTTCCGCCGCAAGTCGTGCTATAAAGCTTATGTCGCCGCAGGCCTCTTTTGCCGCTTTGATGTTTTTGTGCTTCGCCAGTTCCTTATATGTGGAAATTTCGATTTTACAGCCCGTTCTGGAAGGTACGTTATAAAGTACTATCGGAATATTAACCGAGTCGGCGATGGCGGTAAAGTGCGCGATAAGTCCTTTTTGCGAGGTTTTATTGTAATAGGGCGTAACCAACAGCAGAGCGTCCGCCCCAGCTTTTTCAGCGTCCTTTGACATTTCCACGGCATAAGCGGTATCGTTGCTGCCCGTACCGGCGATAACCGGAATTCTTCCGTTGGTCTTTTTTACGGCGTATCTGATGCACTCCAAATGCTCCTCGTCGGTAAGCGTTGAGGATTCTCCTGTGGTACCGCAGATGATCAGCGCGTCGGTGCCGCCCGCAATCTGAGCTTCTATAAGTCCGCCCAGTTTATCGTAGTTCACCGAACCGTTCTTGTTAAACGGAGTCACTATCGCAACTCCCACTCCGGTGAATATGGTATTGTCACTCATATTGAGTTCTCCTTCCGAATAATTCAATCAAAGTATCCTTTCGCCGCGTAAAGCTCCGCCATCAGCACTCCGCCTCCCGCGGCGCCTCTCAGCGTATTATGTGAAAGACAGACAAACTTATAGTCAAACAAACTGTCCTCTCTAAGCCTTCCCACACTGACCGCCATTCCGTTTTCCAGATTGCGGTGCAGTCTGGTCTGTGGCATATCTTCATCTTCAAAATAGTGTATGAACTGCTTAGGGGCGGAAGGAAGCTCCAGCTCTTGCGGCGCTCCTCTGAAATCCTTCCAGATATTCAAAATTTCCTCTTTGGAAGGCTTATTTTCAAAATTGACAAAAACTGCCGCAAAATGTCCGTCCGAAACGGGAACTCTCAGACATTGGGTAGTAATAAGGGGACTCTCGGCTTTTACGATTTTATCCCCCTCGATTCTTCCCCACACCTTCAGGGGCTCCTGCTCAGACTTCTCTTCCTCGCCGCCGATATAGGGAATAAGGTTATCCACCATTTCGGGCCATGTTTCAAAGGTCTTTCCGGCTCCGGAAATAGCCTGATAAGTACAGGCAAGCACATTCTTTATCCCGAATTTTCTGAGCGGGCTGAGCGCGGGAACATAGCTCTGGATGGAGCAGTTGGACTTTACCGAAATAAAACCTCTTTTGGTGCCAAGACGTTTCTTTTGTGACTCAACTATCTCAATATGACCGTCGTTTATTTCGGGAATAATCATAGGCACGTCGCCGGTAAAGCGATTGGCGGAATTGTTGGACATTACGGGGCACTCGTGCTTAGCGTAAGCTTCTTCGAGAGCCTTTATCTCATCCTTTTTCATATCCACCGCACAGAACACGAAATCCACCGCAGACGCAATCTTTTCAATATCCGCCGTGGCGTCCATTACCACAATGTCTTTCATTGATTCGGGCATGGGCTTATCCAGCAGCCATCTTTCTCCCACCGCTTCCTTATAGGTTTTTCCCGCGGAACGGGGTGAAGCTGCAAGAGCGGTTACTTTAAACCATGGGTGATTCTCAAGGAGAAGCGCAAAACGCTGTCCAACCATTCCCGTGGCGCCTATAATGCCTACCTTATAATTTTTCATAGCCGTATTCCTTCCTTCTCAGAGCTTATATTTTTAACCAATTAAAAATTTAAAAATGGTTTTTAATACAATAAAAAAACCGACACGCAGCGGGTCGGATAAAAGAAAACATATCGCATGGCAATATTGCCGATAGCTCTCCATCCGCGTCCGACGCAGTGATGACAGCCACGGCCCTGTTCGGCACCGCAGCCAAAAGCGGTTCGGTTCTGTCAGCCGCTTTTTCGGCGGCGTTGCCTTTCCTTCCCGCAACGTACAGACCCGTTGACGCAGAAAGTACTGATCAAAACCGCACCTCTATCCAAAATAAATCATATCACAACGGGCCGCTTTTGTCAAGAGGCTGTAAAAAAACTTCCTTACAATTTTTATTCGGAATTTAAATTTGTACAATATTGACTATTGATAGTAACGTCGGAATATGATATAATTATTCTTTACAGCAATGAAACAGGAGGAAAAAAGTGCTTAAATCCGATTTTTACTACGATCTGCCCGAAGAGCTGATCGCCCAGACTCCCATAGAGCCCCGCGACGGCTCCGGGCTTATGAAAATAGATCGCGAAACCGGCGGCATAATTCACGACCGCTTTTATAATATATGCCGATACCTGAAAAAAGGCGACTTGCTTGTGCTGAACGATTCAAAAGTTTTCCCTGCCCGTATTTACGGAGTAAAGCCCTCTACGGGAGTTAACGTGGAATTTCTTCTGCTTAACCATATCAAATCGGATAAGTGGGAAGTAATGGTACGTCCCGGCCGCCGCCTTAAAGCAGGCACGATTGTAAAGTTTTCCGACGAGCTTTCCGCTGAAATTTTGGACATAGCCGACGGCGGTAATCGTATTGTGAGATTCAACTATAAAGGGAACTTTTTTGAAATATTGGACAGAATAGGCCAGATGCCGCTTCCTCCGTACATTAAAGAAAAACTGAAGGAAAAAGACAGATACAATACCGTTTACTGTCGCGAAGAAGGCTCTGCCGCCGCTCCAACGGCGGGACTTCACTTTACGCAAAGAGTATTTGACAGCCTGAAGGAAAAAGGTGTGGATACCGCTTATGTTACTCTTCATGTAGGCTTGGGCACCTTCCGGCCGGTAAAAGAGGACAATATCCTTGATCACAAAATGCACGTGGAGCATTATTCGATTCCGCAGGAAACGGTGGACAAAATAAACATGTGCAAACAAAGCGGAGGCAGGGTAATTTCCGTAGGCACCACAAGCTGCCGCACTCTCGAATCCGCCTCTCAATCGGGAAAACTGACTGCGTGTAGCGCGGAGACCGGAATTTTCATTTACCCCGGCTATAAATTTAAGGTTATAGACGGACTCATAACCAATTTTCACCTTCCCGAAAGCACTCTTATTATGCTTGTCAGCGCATTTTTGGGGCGGGAAAAAACCCTTGCGGCATATGAGGAAGCCATAAAGGAGCGTTACAGATTTTTTAGCTTCGGTGATGCGATGTTAATATTGTAACCGATTTTTTTACACGATTTCTTATGATGCTTTGGGAGTAATTTTTTCAATCTATTGTCTATAGGTTAAAAATTCGCCGTACAATTGTACGGCGAAAATTTTTTATAATGGTAAAATCGCTTAATTGTCAATTTTTAATTTCTCCGCTATCCTGTTCAGCAGCAGCGCCGAAGCGGTAGTTATATCCCTTGAAGCGTAAAGCCCTTTTTCCGCGTATTCGTAAACCTTGTACGCATAATCGGCGGATTTTGAAAAATCGTTTTCTTTTTCGCTCCGTAATGCCATATTTATATATGAACGTGCGGCAACGGCGTAAGCTTCGTCGCAAAGAGCCGTATCAAAAAGCCGCTCTGCCGTTTCAACCGCCCCCATGTAATTTTCTTCCGAATAAAATTCCTTCATATCAAGCAAGGTTTCGTAAAGAGTGTTTTCCGTCTCCTCTTTCTCCGCCGTCCTGCCATCCGGCAACAAAGTCTGTATGGGAATATCAAGAACCGAGGTTAAATACTCTAAAGTTTTTAAAGACGGATTCGCTGCGCCGCTCTCTATCTGGCTCAGCATATTTCTGGTTATAAAATCTCCCGCAACGTCGGACTGGGTCATTTTCTTCGCCAGTCTCGCTTCCTTTATTTTTCTTCCAAGCTCGATTCTGTTCATCTTCCTTCCTCCTTGCGCTTTTTCTCCGCAGACCGCTTTTATCAAACATTACTAACCGAAGTATATGCTAAAAAATATACCCCCGCTTTCATTTTACTAAAAGTACTCAAATCTAAAGTAAATTTTATTTACTTTCTATATTAGCACTATTTTCGCGAAAGCGCAAGAGGTTTTTTTCATTTTCTACATTTCATACAAAGGATTTTTTTCTTTTTATGCAATTGGCTGATTTTGATTTGGAAACAACGTTTTATATTGACAACCGCTTGAAATGTGGTATAATAACAGTAAATAAGATTTACCGCTCAAATTAAACACACATAAAATACACATAAAACATAAAAAGGAAGAAGGAATTATTATGACATGGTTCAGTGATTGGTGGAATAATTTACAGCTTGTTGAACAGGTTCTATACTGCATAGCCGTTCCCGCTTCGCTTATACTTATCATACAGACGGTAATGATGCTGCTGGGTCTTGGCGATGGCGGAGAGGGAATAAATCCCAGCGATACTTCGGGGCTGGATATGCCCGACGTGGATTTTGACGTAAGCGTTGACGGCGGTATTTCGTCGGACGGCGCCGACCTGTCAGGTCATGATATAAGCAATCCCTCGGATATTGCGGATTTCAGACTGCTGTCGGTACAAAGCGTTATCGCGTTCTTATGTATTTTCGGCTGGAGCGGCATTACCGCCATTGCCAACGGAATGCCAGAATGGGCGTCTCTTGTTCTGGCGGCGGTACTGGGCTTCGCGGCAATGCTCCTTGTGGCGAAGATCATACAGTGGTCATCCAAGCTGGCGCAGAACGGTACCTTTAATATGAAAAATCTCCTCGGCGAAAGCGGCACTGTTTACATTCCCATTCCACCAAAGGGAAACGGCTCCGGGAAGATAAACATAAGCTGCGGCGAAAGGTTTATGGAGTTTGACGCAATAAGCAACGACACGGAAATGATCGCTACCGGAGTTCCCGTAAGGGTTACGGATATTATTTCGGGATCTATACTTGTGGTGGAGAAGGAATTGTCTTAAGTTTTTTGCTTATTTGAATACCGAGGCAAATATTATTAAGGTAAGAAGTAAAATGGCAAAATTTTACGAGTAATCCGAGAACAAATGCTTCGGATGTAATTTCAATAAAAAAGCTTGTTTGTAACCGGATTTGCCGCCGGCAAATTAAACAAGCTTAAATATAAGAACCTGCCTTTACGATATTTGTGTGTGAATTTTCGAGCAAATTTTGTTGAAGACAAGACTTTCCAATACGATCAACTGCAAAATTTGCCGAAAAGGCGCGTGCAATATCATGTGCAGACGGGTTCTAAAAGTTTATGGAGGAAATTATTATGCCGGAAACCATTATTGTAGCCGTGGCGGTGGGCGTCGTTATTCTGATAGCCCTTATTATTGCCATTCTCTCCCGTTACCGCAAATGTCCATCGGACAAAGTGCTGGTAATTTACGGTAAAGTAGGTTCGGAGAAAAACGGACAGGCGCGCTCCGCAAAATGTATACACGGCGGCGCCGCATTCATCTTTCCCGTGCTTCAATCATTCCAGTATTTGGATCTTACGCCCATTTCCATTAACGTCGACCTGAAAAACGCCCTTTCAAAACAAAACATCCGTATCGACGTACCATCCCGCTTTACCGTGGGTATCTCTACCGAGCCCGGCATTATGCAAAATGCCGCCGAGAGGCTGTTGGGTCTTCGTCTTAACGAGATTCAGGAGCTGGCAAAGGACATTATTTTCGGTCAGCTTCGTCTGGTAGTAGCCACAATGGACATTGAGGAAATAAACACCGATCGCGACAAGTTTCTGATAGCCGTTTCCAACAACGTGGAAATAGAACTGAAAAAAATCGGCTTAAGGCTTATTAACGTTAACGTTACCGATATCAACGACGAATCGGGATATATTGAGGCATTGGGTAAGGAAGCCGCCGCAAAGGCCATCAATGACGCCAAGAAGAGCGTTGCCGAAAAGGACAGAGACGGTGAAATCGGTCAGGCCAACGCGAGACGCGACCAGCGTATACAGGTTGCCGCCGCAAACGCTACGGCAATCGAGGGTGAAAACGAGGCGAAAATCGCCGTGGCACAATCCGAAGCCGTACGTAAGCAAAAAGAAGTTGAAGCGGAAGCCAAGGCCAGCAATGACGCCAAAATAGCCGTAGCAAAGACCAACCGCGACGGTGAAATCGGGCAGGCCAACGCCATGAAGGAACAGCGTATTCAAGTAGCCGCCTCCAACGCCTCCGCCATCGAGGGCGAAAACAACGCAAAGATCGCCGTGGCACAATCGGAAGCCAACCGCAGAGAGAAGGAAGCGGAAGCCCTTCGTATCGCCACTGCCGCCGAGGCGGTACAAAACGCCAAGGCAAAGGAAGAAGCATATAACGCTCAAAAGGAAGCCGAAGAAAGACGTGCCGAGCTGGAAATGGCCACTCAGCAGGCGGACGTTATCGTAAAGGCACAGATTGCCAAGGAACAGGCGCAGATCGCCGCCGAAGCGGAAGCCGAGGTTATGCGCCGCAAGGCGAAGGGTGAGGCGGACGCTATTTTCGCTAAAATGGAAGCCGAAGCCAACGGTGCAAAGGAAATACTTCAGAAGCAGGCCGACGGTTTAAGAGAGATAGTGAACGCCGCCGGCGGAAACGCGGACGACGCGGTAAAGCTCATTATTTCTGACAAGTTGGAAGAACTTATGCGCATTCAGGTTGACGCAATCAAGAATATCAAGATCGATAAGGTAACAGTATGGGACAGCGGAGCCGCAAATTCGGACGGAAAAAGCTCTACCGCGGGATTTATCAGCGGACTTATGAAAGCCGTACCCCCGCTGGATGAAGTATTTAAACAAGCGGGTATGGAACTTCCGTCTTTTTTGGGAACGTCGTCGGAGAAGCTTCCGGAGATTTCCGTGGAAGGAAAGAATATTGATAAAATCGACGGCAACGATACAAATCCCGTAGTATAATACTATAGAAATCCAAGAAAATATCACGGCATATATCTGGAATTCAAATTTTTCCATGAAATCGCTGCAAATTAAACGAAATGTACAAGATTGTTTAATCCCGGATATGCCCTAATGTGCTTTACAATATTTTAATAGCATTTTTAATTGAAAACAGATAAATACTAACAACCACCGATAAATTCGGCGGTTGTTAGTATAAAGGTCGTAATCCCGTTACAGACAGGGTTACGACCTTTTACAATGTTATTTTATACAGTCCGTTAACTCAAGGAATTAAGCCGCAGGGGCTTCTTCCTCAACGGCGGAGGTTACAACCTCGCCCGCCGCATTCCTCTTAAGAATATCGCGGTAAGTGTTAAGATAACCTTCAACTACATCATACTTTGACTCAATAAGAGAAGTATAGCTCATATCGCCGAATACGGGACCGTCAAGGAGAGGCTCGTCGCCTGTCTGGAACAGGTTGGAAACATCGTTGCTGAAGCCGTAGCAGTGGTCAAAGAGAAGCTCGAATCTGGAACCCTCGGCGCCTTTAAGCTCCATCCACAAATCATACTGCTCTTCTGTCCAGACTACCTTATACTTTTCTCTTCTGGCAGTGCCGCAGGAAGGACAGGTATCAACGCCCGATTCGTTCTCCTCTTCGGTAAAAATGTGTCTGCCTTTATCGTCATGGCTGTCGGAGGTATCGCCGCAATCAGCGTTGGAGCATTTGGGATAGTAGGTTATGGAATCATCCAATGCGTCGGTCTTTGCCTTTGCTATATTTTCCTCGTCGGTTTCTTCAACACGATTAAGTTCTATCCAATCAAGGGCACCCTTTACATTAGAGGCTCCGGAAGGAATAAGGTAACCATAGGTGTCAACACCGTGAAAATAGGTATCGGAAAGATCGTCGCGGGGGTAAGGCACGAATTTCATTTCGTTTTCAAGTCCCGCTTTGTCAAGCGCTTCCTTAGCTGTGGGATAAGTCCATGAGGGATCCATTCCCAGGAACAGCAGATTTCCGTCAACAAACGCCTGCCCGGGATCAACATAGCCATTTGTAGCTCCGTTGGCTTGCTGATCGGCATTAGCGCCAATTAAGCCGTTCTTTCTCATGCTTTCCAGCCAGCTCATACAACGGGTGGTGTTTTCGGATTTTAAATTGTTAATGATCTGATTTCCCTGAACATCGATAACCTTCGTTCCGGTGGTCAAAACAAATATCATACCACCTACGCCGTTATATCCGATATGGTTGGGATCCATATCAACCCACTTCTTCAGCAGATCTTCAAAGGCTTTCCATGTCCATGTATTGTCCTTCACCATCTTCATGGGGTCGGCAATTCCGTTTTCCTCAAGTACACGGTTGTTGTAGTTGAGAGCGAAGTTGGTTTTATACTGATAGGGTACGTAATAATGCTTTCCGTTATAAACAAACTGTTCGGCTATTTCCTTAACGCCGCTCCATAGATCGGAATCAAGGTCGATATAGCTGTCCAAAGGTGTGTACATATTATAACTCATAGCGTGAGGAAAAGATCTCCACTCATAGCGCACTATGTCAGGCGAATCACCGGTAGCAATAAGGGTGCCGAGTGTTTCAAAATATTCGTCGCCGCTTCCCGTAACTCTCTGCTCAATGCTGCCGCCGTATCTGCTCTCAAAAAGAGCCACCATATCCGCATTGTTGGTGAGCAGATCTTCGTACATAAGCCATGTAATGGTACCGGTCTCGGCGGTATCGTCAACCGGAGCCGCCGTAGCTTCGGTAAAGCTTTGTTCGGGAGCTTTTGTGGTTGTGGTATTGGCGGTAGTGTTCTTGCTTTCGCCGCCATTGTCGTTTCCGCCGGCGCAGCCCGAAATGCTGAGTGTCACTGCTGCTGCCAGTAAAACAGCTAAGGGTTTTCTGATTTTCTTCATCTTTTCCTCCTTTAGGTTGGATTGTATCTTTAATTTATATAACCACCGCTTATCTTACGGCAGATACATACTATTCAATCGGGGCGGTAACCGTTCCTCCGCCGCTTTTCATCAGGTTCCTGTAAAAGTCTATATAGCTTTCCACACTGTTATAAAGCGTGTCCACAAGATTCGTATAGCTTCCGTCTTCAAAAACCGGAGCGTCCAGAAGGCTTCCCGTGCCTATAAGCAGATTGGATACATCATCGTTGAATCCGTAAACATTGTCAAAAAGCAAAGTAAATCTTCCGTCGGTGCTTTTCATTTCCGTATAAAGATCATATTGTTCCTCGCTCCAGACCACCTTATACTTTTCTCTTCTGCCTTCGCCGCAGGACGGGCACACCGACATTCCCAATGCGTTTTCCTCATCGGTAAAAATGTGTCTTCCTTTGTCGTCATGGCTCACTGAGGTATCGTTACAATCAATGTTGGCACATTTCGGATAGTATCCCTTAACATCGCTTACAGCTTTGGCTTTGGCGTTTTCTATATTTTCCCTGTCGGTTTCCTCAACACGGTTAAGCGTTATCCAGTCTAAAGCGCCTTTTATATTGGGCGCGCCGGCGGGAATCATAAAGCCAACAGTGTTACTTCCCTGATAGTACCTGTCCGCCTTTTCATCTTTGGGAAAGGGAACAAATTTCATCTCGTTTTCAAGTCCGGCTTTATCCAGTGATTCTTTTGCCGCTCCGTAAGCCCATGTAGGATTCATTCCGAGAAACAAAAGATTACCGTCCAGAAACGCCTGACCGGGGTCGACATATCCGCTGATCGCTCCCTGTGCCTGCTGATCCGTGCTTGCCCCCATTAGACCCTCTTTTCTCATATTTTCCAGCCAAAGCATACAGCGGTTTACATTTTCGCTTTTCAAATTATTCACAATATTGCCGTCGGTGATGTCAATGGTCTTCGTGCCTGTGGTCATTATGAATATCATTCCCCCGACGCCGTTGTATCCGATATGAGCAGGGTCAATATCTACCCACTGTTTCAGCATATTTTCAAAAGCCGTCCATGTCCACTCATCGTTTTTAAGCAGCTCCATAGGATCAGTCATACCGTTTTCTTCAAGCACGCGATTATTGTAATTAAGGGCAAAATTGGTATCCAGCGAGTTGGGCGCGTAATAATGACGCCCGTTGTAAACAAACTGTTCCGCCACGTCCTTTACGCCCTTCCACAGCTCCGAGTCAAGGTCGATATAGCTGTCAATCGGAGTATACATATTGTAACTCATTCCGTGGGGAAATGAGCGCCACTCATATCTTACTATATCGGGGGAATCACCTATGGCGATAAGCGAACCCAGCTTATCGAAGTACGCCGAACCGGAACTTGTCATCTGCTGCTCTATGGAACCGCCGTAACGGGTTTCAAACAAATTCACCATTTCCGACATTTCACTGAGCAGATCTTCATAAACCAACCATGTAATTGTACCGGTCTCCGCCGCTTCGTCTGGCGAAGCTATGACAGGCTCCACAAAACTGTTTTGCAGAACAACAGCTTCGCTTGTATCGGAAGGGATTTCCGAAACCGATTCCGAAGAACAGGCGGCTATATAAAACGACAAAATCACAGCCATAAATAACGCGGCAATTTTTTTATTATATTTCATTTATTTATTCCTTTTTATACAGCCATTACAAATAGTATAATTACAGAAATTCTAAACATTTTGTTTTTCACGCAATTTTCAGAATGTAATCGTTTTACCGTCAAACGGCGGTTTAAAACAATCGGATAAAATTGAAACGGTAGTTATTTATAAGCAGATTAAATGTCTTATGAGCTTTACAAAGCCTATTTTCATACATTTACGGAAAAACAAAAAAGTTTTCCTTAAAAAAAATATATCTTAGGTATGAGTATAACACAAAAACTCCAAAATTTCAAGTGAAAATGTAAAAATATTAGGGCAATATTATAAAACAAGTACAACTACATTTTTTCGCTGTCGTGTAAATAGCGATAAACAGCGTACATATTTTAAAAAATATCGAAGAGGCAAGGCTCTTAGGCCTTTGCCCCTTCGATATATCATCTTATTTATTTCAGTTTTGCGATTTTTGGCTTTCTTCGTCCAGTTCCAGCCCTTGTTCCACTCCCGTCGCTTAAAATAAAAACCGCCTGTTTATTACTCTTATCCTTTTGGTAATTTCTTCTCTCCTATCGTACATTACACCAATAATTTTGTTGTTAATTATGATATTGTTCCCCCAATAAAACCTTGTCAAAATTAAGGCAATACCGCACAAAGATTGTTGTACAGACGCGCAGTCAGCGGCAAAATATACCGAAAAGACGTGCGCTAATTCCTATTGGAACAGTTTCTAAACATTGCTCTTTTGGACTTAATTTTACTGCTTTTATTTCCAATTCTTCCATTCTTTTATTATATCATTCTTTTTTGATTTTTGGCAAGATTTTATTGGTATATCAATATTTTAGGGGTTTACTTTTGTTAGCCTTCGGTAAATTTCGTTCCTAATAATTATAAGTGCATAAGGCAGCCTTTTGTGAGTTTCCATTGCAAAAAATTTTTCGGGATAATTCATTATATTAACAAAAGCGTCCTGAATAACATCCTCGGCAGCTTCCCTGCTGTGCAGCCTTGAATAGGCGGCGGAATAAAAAATCCGCTTGTTCTTGCCGTAAATTCGGATATTATGTTTAGCTGCCTGTCAGTATCAAGGGAAGCTATAATATTGGCTATTATCGGTCAAGTCTTACAACCGTCTCCACATGGCTTGTCCCCGAAAACAAATCCGCCCCTCTGACCTTTTCACACCTGTATCCCAACTCACCTAACACCTTACAATCCCTTGCGGCGGTAGCGGGATTGCAGCTTATCATCACAATCCTCTCCGCCCCCAGCTTCGCCGCCCTTTCAAGCACTTCCCTCTCACACCCCCTGCGCGCCGGGTCAAGCACCACAACATCCGGCTTCAAGCCCGTTTTATTTATTATCTCCGCTGCTTTTCCGGCATCGGCGCAATAAAACTCCGCGTTGGAAAAACCGTTAAGCTCCGCGTTTTTCTTTGCGTTTGCCACGGCGCTTTCCACTATCTCAACGCCGATAATTCTTTCAGCTCTTTTGGCCATGGAAAGACCTATAGTCCCTATGCCGCAGTAAATGTCCGCTATTATCTTGCCGTCGGGTTCAGCAAACTCCGCGGCGGCGGCGTAAAGCTTCTCCGCCATAGGGGTATTTACCTGATAAAAAGACTTGGGAGAAATGGAAACGGTATTCCCGCACATTGCGTCAAAAATTTCGCTTCTACCCGCAAGCAGAATCTCCTCCTCACCCATTATAACATTGGTATCCTGCTTGTTAATATTCAGTACGACGCCCTTTATATCAGGAAATTTACACATAAGCTCTTTGGAGAGTCTTTGCATTTCCGGTATTTTTCGCCTTGCCACTAAGGTAACGTTTATTTCACCGCTGTAATGTCCCCTTCTGAGACAAATATGGCGCATTACGCCCTTGTTTTCCTCCTCGCTGTACACGCTAAGCCTGTTATTTTGTATATATTCTCTTACATAATTTACAATTTCCGAAAAGACGGCGGGCTGTAAAGCGCAGTCGGTACACTCTATTATTCTGTGACTGTTTACCGCATAAAAGCCACAGATAACATTGCCGTCCTTATCCTTCCCGATGGGGTACTGCGCCTTGTTGCGGTAACGGGTTATATCTTCATTTTTTATAAAGGGCAAGAATTCGGGTTCAAGTCCGCCTATTCTCGCGAAAGCGTCTCTTATAAAGCTTTCCTTGGCTCTTACCTCCGCTTCGTAATCAATATGGCGAAAAGAACACCCTCCGCATCTTCCGAAAACAGGACAGTCGTTTTCCCTCCTGTCGGTCGACGGGATTAGTATTTCCTCTATTTTACCGTAAGAGTAACTGCTCTTCGCTTTCAGTATTTTCACCCTGCAAACATCGCCCACGGCGGACATGGGCACAAAAACCACCTTGCCGTCTTTGTCCCTTCCTACGCCTACGCCTTCGTTTGAAATTGAGGTTATTTCCAATGTGCAAATTTCGTTTTTGATCATATATCTCCTTTTGTACTATGCTTTCGGAAAGCTTCTGAATACAATAATGTTACCGTCCGGATCGCAAAAACGCATGTTTCTTGCACCCCACGGACGGGTTTCGGGTTTGTCAAGTATTTCAATGCCCAACTCATTAAGCCGTATATACTCTGTATCAACATCATCTACGGTAAACACCATATTCATATTTGAATTTCCACCCTCAGCATCGTCACATTTGAGGATGGCCAAAAATGCGCCCTGAGTATGTATTTCCTGATGTACCTCATCATCACAGTCAGAGGTTGTCTGAAGAATCTTTTTATAAAAATCAGATAAACGTCTGACGTCTTTTGTTATAAGTCCTATTCCCGAAAATATCAATGTATGTTTCCTCCCTCATAATCGTTATCAGATACCACCTCAAATTCCTCGCATACAAGCTCCATATCCTCACTAAACTTAACCCCGACCTCGCCAAGCTCTTTTGTGAAAAAATCCTTGTGAACTTTCCTCCAGTATTCAAGACTCCTGTCGCCCTCCCCCTCTTTATAGGCGTGTTCTTCTGAAATATTTCCAAATCGCTCAATATATACTTTTATGGTTTTGATTACGCATACCGCCTCATCCCTTGAATTTAAAATAACACTGTATTCCCCCGCTTTCGGCAGCTCTTCGCCCTCTTTTTCATACCAATAATAAGCGGAGCAGGTGGCCGTCTTTATCCCGTTTACCGTCAGCTCCGCCAGTTTATCGGAATCGTCGCCGAAAGCCCATGCTTCGTATTCCTCGTTTTCAAGATTATTTTCCTTTGAAAAAATCTCCCACATTTCTTTTGCCGTCATTTTCATTCTCCTTTAAACAATCAACCCGTTTAAAACTTGTTCTTTTTCTTCCACGGACGCTTTTTGCCCGTCCAGCCTTTTTCCTTCCAATACTCCGCGTCCGCCGGATTAAAGCCGTTTCTTTGCATTATTCCCATAATGTTAAAAAACGTTATTGTTTTAAGCGACGGCTTAACTCTGCCATTCTTTTTTGTGATTTTGCGCGCCAATACGGAGAGCTTATCGTCATACGCCCGCTTTTTCTTGTCCTTAACTCTCTCCCATGAGGTTTCGTTCACCGCCGCGCCGAACCTGTATATCTTTCCCACTCCCCACCAAAAGGCGCTGTCCGCCATATCCTTATTGGTGCTTTTCATGCCCGCCCCGGCAGCGGTTGAAATACAAACTGCCTGCTTTGAAAACATTTTTTCCTCAGGACGATGCACAAGCCAGCGCCAGCCGTAGTGATCAAGAAAAGCTTTCATAGAACCGGTAGCGTGATAGACATAAACGGGACTCGCCAATATAATAACGTCAGACTCATCTATCGACCGGGTTATGGGCAAAAGCTTTTCATAATGGGGGCACTGTGTTTCCGATTCCATAAAGCATCTTGTACACCCTACGCAAAATTTATCAAAATCCTTGGGGAGAAAAAATTCCGTTATTTCTCCGCCTAATTTTTCCGCGAGCAAACGCGCCAGATGATATGTGGATCCTTTATGGCTCTGGCCGTGTACTATCGTTACTTTCATAATGTTCCTCCCGAATATTTATTTTTTTACAACATATTTCATAGGTGTATATCTTATTCCATCCTGCTCCATTTCCTCGGATAACGCCTCAAATCCGATATGCAGATAAAATCCCTTACCGTAAGGGGAGGAATTCAATGTAATCTCGTCAAGCTCCGGATTTTCCCTTAAAAGATCATCAAGCAAAAACTTAAATATCGCGGTAGCTACGCCCTGGCGGTGATATTCTTTTTTTGTGAAAACGAGATTTATATGAGTTTTATTTGAGCGCATACCGATTATACCGATAATTTTTCCTTTATCAAAAGCGGCGTATATTGGACACTCGCCCTTTTTGCACCTTTCGATAAAAACTTTGTTTTGTACAATGTCCCGCTTGAAGGTTTCAACACCTTCCGGCTTGTAATCGGGCGCTTCAAACTGCATAAACACATCCAAGGCCAAAGAAAGCGCTTCGTCAACCTCGTTTTGGTTTATTTTTCTTATATCATACATACTTTTTTCCTTCCTTACAACGTCTTACCGAAAATAAAGCTGTCATAAGCCACATTCATATTGTATTTTTTGAAGCTACTCTCTTTGACAACCTCAAATCCCAACTTTTTAAGCAGCTCGCAGGAAGCGCTGTTTTCCCTTGCCGCTTCGGCGGTAACCCTTTTGCCGCCCACCGACCTTATCCACTTTATCAGCGTTGTTACCATATCCATTCCGAGGCCCTGCCGCCAATAGGATTTATGTACGCAGTAGCCTATATCGTAAGCCGTCCCGCCGTCGTCGGGAAACGCACAGCACGTGCCCACAGGCACGCCCGTTTCCTCAAGCTCCGCCACGAAATAAAACCCCAAAGGGCTGTCCTCAAGTCCGTCGACAGCCCTCTGAAACTTTTCGTCAATAAATTCCTTTTCGGGATCGCTTAAATATTTTCCGTTTTCCCCGTCAAACCATATCCCGCTTACAAAATCAAGATCGGATTTCCGATAGCTTCTTAAAGCTGTTTTCTCTCCCAACAGTTTACCTTCGATTTTCATTATATCCACCATTCGGGGGTAAGCTCTCCAAGAGTCATTACCCTGTTGTTTTCATAATTCATCATTATCTCTATATCCTTGTAGCCATTCGGCATAAGCTGAACCATCAGTTCGCGGCAAGCGCCGCAGGGAGCGCCGCTTTTTCCGTCGCCCATAATACACAGTACCTTTGAAATTCTGTCCTCGCCGTTTGTAATCATATTGAAAATCGCGTTTCTTTCGGCGCAAATACCGAGAGTGGAACAGGTATCTATACATACCCCGGTATATATTTTTCCCGATGAGGATAAAACAGCCGCCGCGACTCCGCCCGCGTCAATATAATCGGAAATTTTTCTGTATCTTTGCACAGACTTTGCCGCTTCAAGCATTTCCTTCCAGATATTTTCCATGACAATTCCCTTTCCGTATATTTAATAGCAGTTCCATGTAAATTATCATAGCTTGTGCGATTTTACCGTTTAAACCAAATGAAATTTAAAACGTAATTTTCATCAACCATTTTTCCGCTTCTTCTCTTGCATTGAAAATGATAACTTCTTTATTGTGCTTATATTTATCCAATAATTGATAAACCTTTGGGAGCTGCTGGGGAATATAGCTTTTTACTTCATTCAGAAGCATTGAGTCTGCTTCCACAACTTCCCAAGGCATATCGTCCCTTTTTGTTCCTTCGCGTTCTCTGATTCCTTGCATACATATTTCATAAGGAATATCAAACAAAATTATTGTATCACAAGCATGCATTCTCATTTCCATAGTTCTGGAGTAGTTACCGTCCATAATCCAAGCATCATTTGGAAAAATTCTTTTAAGCGTTTCATCAAATTCCACTCTGCCGATATGTGTTTTATCAGGTTTATGCCAAATCATATCCAAGTGATACAGCGGTATTCCGGTTATGCTATGGAGCTTCTTTGCAAAGTAGCTTTTCCCCGCTCCCGGACAGCCTATGATAATTACCTTTTTCATTTTACAGCTCATTCCTGCTCTTAGCCGTAAGATAAGCGTTGATAAACCCGTCAATATCTCCGTCCATAACCGCCTGAATATTTCCGGTTTCAAAACCCGTGCGGTGATCCTTTGCAAGAGTATAAGGCATAAACACATAAGAGCGTATCTGGCTGCCCCACTCTATTTTAAGCTGCTCCCCCTTGATATCGCTGACCTTTTCCAGATGCTCGCGCTCCTTTATCTCGATAAGCTTGGATTTCAGCATACGCATTGCGTACTCTCTGTTCTGAAGCTGGCTTCTCTGGGTCTGGCAGGCGCAGACTATTCCCGTGGGCTTGTGTATAAGGCGCACCGCCGAGCTTGTCTTGTTTACCTTCTGTCCGCCCGCTCCGCTGGAACGGTATACCTCCATTTCAATGTCCTCCGGACGGATATCAACGTTTGTATCCTCGTCGATTTCCGGCATTACCTCAAGGCTGGCAAAGCTTGTATGCCTTCTTCCGGAGCTGTCAAAGGGGCTGACGCGTACAAGACGGTGAACGCCGTTCTCGGATTTAAGAAAACCATAGCTGTTTTCTCCCTTTATAAGCAGTGACGCGCTTTTTATTCCCGCCTCTTCTCCGTCCAGATAGTCAAGCAGCTCCACCTTGAAATTATGGCGCTCCGCCCATCTGTTGTACATTCTGTAAAGCATTTCCACCCAATCCTGAGCTTCGGTTCCGCCCGCGCCCGCATGGAAGGTGAGAATTGCATTTTTACTGTCGTATTCGCCCGAAAGCAATGTGATAAGCTTCTGCTCTTCAAGCTCCGATTTTGCCGCCGCGGCAAGCTCCTTTATCTCCGGCAGCATTGAAGCGTCCTCCTCGTCGTCGGCAAGCTCTATCATTGTAATAACGTCCTCAAAGCTTTCCTTTAGCTTGTTGAAGCTGCTTATCTTGTTTTTGAGAGCGCCTATTTTCTGCATTATCTTCTGGGAATTTTCCGCGTCGTTCCAGAAATCGGGCCGTGCTGACTGTTCCTCCAGCTCCGCCGCCTCCTTTTTCAGCTTATCCATATTCATAGCTTCTTCAAGCTCTTTAAGCTGAGGGTGAAGTCCCTCCATCTCAAGTCTGATTTCATCATATTCAAGCATAGTTTTTTGATCCTTTCTTAATTTACGTTTTTAAAAAGTTATGTCGTTTAATTATCATTTACATTTAAATATTCCTTTATATCTCCAACAAACTGATTTCCGCACCGGGCAAGTTCACCTAAGACCCTTTCCGTACCAAGCTGAGAGGTATACCAATCATCCCTTGTTATACCGAAAACGTCAACTGGGAAAACAACAAGCCTTGCTTCGGGAAAAGCAAGCTGATACAGCATAAGACAGCGCCTTGCGTGAAAGGACTTACAGACAATAATCCCGCTTTTTATATCAATGCCTCTTTCATCAGCCGTCTTTCGCGAAAAAAACGCGTTGTCGCGGGTATGCCCCGACTTGTTTTCTTCTATTACTGCCGTCTTGGGTACCCCGTTTTTTATCAGCACGTCGGTAAAAAATTCACAGTCGGTATGATAATCGCCGTTGTATATATCTGCCTTTTCCTTTGCTCCCTGCCACCTGCCGAATTTTACGCTTACTCCTCCCGACGGCATAAGAAGCGGCGCAAAGCCCTCACGGTACAGCTTTGCCCCGCATTCGGGAACGGACGGGTGAGAACCGCCCGGAAGAAAAATTATATCTGATTTTAAAGGCTCATCGCTTACAAAAATAAACTCGCTTATATCCTCAATAATTCTTTCATTCATCCATATATCTCCTTTTCAAAGATGCAAAAACATACATTACATATTATACCCCAAATAGAAAAATTTGTAAACCCCCTTGAAAACGTTTTCTTTATATGCTATAATACTTTTAACATCAATTGAACCTTTTTAAGGGCGCAATTTAAAAATGCCTTTAAATAAGGAAGAAAGGATTAAACATGGCGGAGCAAATCAAAAAAATTCATATGGGTCCCGCAAAATGCGCGGTTGACTTAGGCGACGGAAGCGAAAGAGGCGAATATGTCAATCAGGACTATATTCTTCACACCTTGGGCAGGCCTCACAGAGCCATCAATCTTATGTATTGCTATTACCCTCTTGACAAGGAATGGCCGGGCAGAATCTCCGAGGTTATGAAGGACGCGGAGGTTTCCTTCCAGTGGGATTATCCCTACGACGATTATTTCACATACAAGGGCGGCCTTAACGGCAATACCGAGGACGAACCCTTCACCTGCATGAGAGACGTCCGCCGCCACGGACAGGACGTTTGTCTCACACTCACCATTGATCCAAATGTTTCGGACGAACATCTTATCGCCATTGCGAAGGATCTGCGCAGCTTTGGCAGAGTGATGCTCAGAATCAATCATGAAGCCACCGGCAACTGGTTCAGCTTTACCAAGCGCACCACATATCAGGGAGTAGCCGATTTTTACGTACACTTCCATAATATTCTTAAGGAGCACGCCCCCAACGTTTCCACTATCTTATGTATAGACGGCTGCGGAGAAAGCGGTGAAGAAGAAATATCCATGGAAAAGGAATTTAAGGAAGCGGTGCTTGCAACCGATATCTGGTCGGTTGATAAGTATATTTCGCTCCACTGGGGCTGGCCATTCGACGTGGCGGAGCGCGGCGGACACAGCCACAGACGCGACGAAGCGGATAATGTTTTCAATCTGACCAAAAAATCCTATGAAAGATTCAAATTTCTTAACGGCGGCGTATCAAAGCCTATGGTAATGAGCGAGCTGAACGCCGACGGCGATGTTGTGGGTCCCTATGAGCAGGCGGAGATAATCACCGAATTCTGCGACAGGGTAAAGAACGAAAAAGCGGAGTGGCTGAGCGGCTTCACATTCTACCAGTTCCGCGACAGAGGCCGACTTGGTCTTGAAATAGAGGATCCCAACAATCCCGACGTGGGCATTCCCCAGCCCGAAATGGCGGCGTACAAGAAAATTATACACGACGAGTATTTTTACCCTGCCATCACCGAAGAAAGCGAAGTACAGTTTCCCGCAAAGCTCCGCTGGGGCAGCTTCGAGGATTCCGACGGAATAGCGATACCTCTGCACTTTGACTGCAACCCCACCTTCTGCGAAATAACCTTTGAAGAAGAATTGAACCTTATGATGGAAATCAACGGAAAGTGGTTCTACAAGTCCCCAAAAGCTAAAACCATTGACTTTATGAGCGCGTTCTTTGAAAAACCGCTGGAGGGTGCCTGCGACCTTACCCTTAAAATATTCGCGCCCCCTGCAAGCGGTGAAAACGATCCCTCGCAGGGCGACGACTGGGATATCAATTTTTATTCCACCATTAACAAGATGCCCGATATAAGAATCAGATTTGAACCGACGGAACTCAGAAGAAAATAAAAAAAGAGTAAAAAATTCCGCCTCGGATACGGATAAAAAGAACCCGTCTTTACGAGATATTGTACATGTTTTAATGTCAACATTGGAAAGCCTTGAAATACATCAAGTATTTCAAGGCTTTCTGCCTTGTCATCAACAAAATTTGCTCGAAAATCCACGCACAAATCTTGTGAAGACGGGTTTTAAATTGCGGTTTAATCTATAAACATAGTAGAGTGAAATCTATAATTAAGTCTACAACTTGATTATAGATTGGTATTACTGCCTGTATCCAAAGCAGCGGCTTCGGATATTTCCTAACGGAATACAATTGTAACACTTTAAAATAAAAATCCGCGATCCCAAAAGACCGCGGTATATAAGTTTTACATAACCCAAAAGCTCACAAAATCAACTCTCAAAAGCACCTGCTCTTAATCGGAGGCCTTTTCCTTTACAGTCTCAAGCTTGGCGTCGGACTTAAGAATACCGGCCAAGCGAACAGCCTTACTGAGATCGCCGCGGTAATTAAGACGTCCTGCCTTAACGGCTTCAACAAAGTCATAATCACCCTTGGCAATCTTGAGAACTTCCTCGGCGGAGGTATCAACGATACCGTCGGCAAGGTAATAGTCAGACTGCATAACCTGCTTGGACTCATCGGGGTTGGCTTTTATAGCGATATAGAAAATACCGGTGTCAAAAACATTAACCTGAATGGCAATGGCTCCGGGAACCTCCGCAACGTCCTTATGTTCGATGTTTTTCCAAACGGCGGTAGTGAGATCATCTAAAACGATAGCGGTGCTGACGGTTTTTTTAGCTCTGCCGGTTCTTGTTCCGGCGGTTTTGGCGGCTCTTGGAGCTTTTTCGGTCTTTGTCTTGGGCTTATCGGCGGTTTTTCTCGCCGTTGTTTTCTTTTCGGCGGCCTTGGCTGCGGATACCTTCTTTTCCTCTGGAGCATTTACGGCTGCCTTGGTTTTAGCGGTTCTTCTTGTTGCCTTTGTGGCTTTCTCTTCGGCCATGATCTGTTATTCCTTTCAATTGATTATCATTTCCGCAGCGCGGAATTTGTATTACTTACTTTATTATAATATCACATATTAAAAAAAAATACAAGTATTTTTGGAAATTTAAGATAATTTTTTGCAATTTTTTATATAATTTGTTACTTTTTGGTTTTTTTAATGTTTTTATAGGTTACTTTTAGCATTAAATTTTCTCACCTAAAAACACACATAAAAATTCGCTTAGCAATTCCGACACAGAGCCGTAGACGGCTTTCGAAAAAACAGTATACATTTCCGACGGCAGTTATTCGGATGTTTTACATAACTTACTTCTGGCAAAGCATAAATTGCTCTCAAAAACATTTCACTTTCATTAAACGGAAGTTTAATACTAATTGCAAATCATGCTATAGACAAAGCGAACTACATAAGCATAATTTTCTTAAAACCGGGCTACTTTACAAATTATGGAAAATATGTTACAATATCATCGGTTTTAGTTTACAAATTATTTAAACGGAGGGTCTGACTACGATACTTAACATTGTGCTGGTTGAACCGCAAATACCGCAGAATACCGGAAATATCGCCCGCACCTGCGCCGTTACGGGAGCTAAGCTTCACCTTGTGAAGCCTATGGGCTTTTCCGTAGACGATAAGAAGCTGAAACACGCGGGACTTGACTACTGGCATTTTTTGGATATAAGCTATTATGACGGCTTAGATGATTTTTTCGGGAAAAATAACGGTGAAATGTTTTATTATTCCACAAAAGCCTTAAATACCTACTGCAGCGTGGAATATCACGACAATTGCTATATTGTTTTCGGCAGAGAGGATAAGGGGCTTCCCGAAAAACTGCTTTACGAAAGTAAAGACAGATGCGTGCGCATACCCATGACAGACGAAGCCCGAAGCCTTAATCTTTCAAACAGCGTGGCAATAGGAGCCTATGAGGTGCTGAGACAATGGGGATTCCCAAAACTTCGTAACAGCGGGCGGCTGACTCAATATAACTGGACGCCGGAAAACAATTTATAAAATATAATATGAAAGGAATAAACGTATGGAAAAGGTAAAGATAATCACGGACAGCGGCTGTGATATTTCAAAGGAGGACGAGGCGCGCTACAATATCGACATAATGTGTTTCGACATCACGTTGGGCGACAAGACTTTTGTCGAAAGAAAAACCGTTACAAACGAGGAATTTTTCGAGATAATCGACAAGTCTCCCGACCTGCCCAAAACCAGCCAAATAACCGTCATACGCTTTGAGGAAAAGTTTAAGGAGTGCGCAAAAGAGGGTTGGGACGACGTAATAGTTACCGTCATCAACTCCGCCGGCTCACAGACCTACGCAAACGCCGTACTGGCGGAAAAGAACCTCCGCGAATCGGGTGAGTTGGGAAATACGAAGATACACATTATCGACAGCCACTGCTACTCCTTAGGATATGGCTATCCCGTTGTGGAAGCAGCAAGAAAGCTTGAAGCGGGCCAAAGCTGCGAAATGGTCATCGCCTTTATGGAGGACTGGTTTAATTGCTGCGAAATACACATAATCGGATTTAACCTCCGCCATATGAAAAAATCGGGAAGAATAAGCGCAGCGGCAAGCTTTTTGGGCGAAATGCTGTCCCTTAAGCCTGTAATTTCCCTTATCGACGGGGATACGCAGGTTGTTAAAAAGAGCCGTGGAGAAAAAGCGGCGGTAAACGATGCGGTGCAATATATAAGCGAACGTATGATTCCGGAAACACCATGGCACCTGCTCACCACCACCGCGCCCGAAATGGAGGAGCTTTTCAGAAAGACGATGACAAAAAAAGTCGGATACGACCTTACAATGCAGGAATCCTGCGGCGGAGTTGTAGCCTGCAACGCGGGTCCCTGCTTTATCGGCGTCATTACAAAGGGAAAGCCCAGAAGATAATTCTCCTTTAAACAAATCGGAAAAAAATTCCTGAAATCTCTTGAAATAGTTTGATTTTTCTGTTAAAATAATAAAGTAGTGCCAACTGCTTCTTGCTTTGGTAATTTTGCTTTAAATAAAATCTATCATAAAGGAAGGTAACAAAATGAGCAAGCTTAACAAGAAAAACGTGGAAGACCTTAATGTAAAAGGAAAAAAGGTTCTTGTCCGTGTGGACTTCAACGTTCCTCTTAAGGACGGGAAGATCACCAACGACAACAGAATTGTTGCCGCACTTCCCACTATCAATAAGCTGATTGAAAACGGAGCTAAAATTGTTCTTTGCTCTCACTTGGGCAAACCCAAGAACGGTCCGGAAGCGAAATTCTCCCTTAAGCCCGCCGCCGACAGACTGGCAGAGCTGGTAAAAACAAAGGTAGTGTTTGCCGACGACGATACCGTTGTGGGCGAAAATGCCAAAAAGGCCGTTGCAGAAATGAACGACGGCGAGATCGTTGTTCTTGAGAACACTCGCTTCAGAGGCGCGGACGAGACTAAGAACGGCGAAGGCTTTGCAAAAGAGTTAGGTGATCTTGTAGACAACGAAATTTTCGTTATGGACGCTTTTGGCTCCGCTCACAGAGCTCACGCTTCCACGGCGGGCGTTACCAAGTTCGTTAAGGAAACCGCAGTGGGCTACCTTATGAACAAGGAAATTGAGTTCCTCGGAAACGCTGTTGAGAATCCCGTTCGTCCCTTCGTAGCCATTTTGGGCGGCGCAAAGGTTGCGGATAAGCTCAACGTTATTTCCAACCTTCTTGAAAAATGCGACACTCTCATTATCGGCGGCGGTATGGCTTATACATTTGTAAAGGCGCAGGGCGGCGAAATAGGCATATCTCTTGTGGATGAAGAAAAGCTGGATTATTGTAAGGAAATGCTTGAAAAAGCCGGTAAATTGGGCAAGAAACTGCTGCTTCCCGTAGACACCATCGTTGCCAAGGCCTTCCCCGATCCTATTGACGCGGCTATTGAAACCTCCGTTGTTGAAAGCAATAAAATTCCCGCCGATATGATGGGCCTTGACATTGGTCCCAAGACTATGGAGATTTTTGCCAACGAGGTTAAGTCCGCCAAGACCGTTGTTTGGAACGGACCTATGGGCGTATTTGAAAATCCCATTCTCGCTGAAGGTACAAAAGCGGTTGCCAAGGCACTCGCCGACACCGACGCTACCACCGTTATCGGCGGCGGCGACAGCGCGGCGGCAGTTGTACAGTTGGGCTACGCCGATAAAATGAGCCATATCTCCACAGGAGGCGGCGCTTCTCTTGAATATCTGGAAGGTAAGGTTCTTCCCGGTATTGATGTAATTCAGGATAAGTAAAATAAAAAGCGCACGGACAAAGGCGGCAATACTGACTTTTCTGAAGCGTATTGCTAAAGGGCGGTTTTTCCGCCCTTTAGCGCTTTTATCCGGGCAGTCTGTTTTGATTTATACTGATTAAAAACCATTTACATTTGATTATCCATATTATTTATCTATATACTTTGACCCAATATTAGCATAAAACGGGTTTTTTGTTTATCTGTTTTGAAAGGAGTATTAACCGTGGATTTTAAAAACCTTGAAATACATTCTATCAAATCGTGCAGCGCACAGCGAGCGAGAATCAGCGAGTGCAGCTTTACCGACAGCGAAATACAAAGCTGCTTTATGGACTATACAAGGATTTTGGGATCGAGATGGGGCAATGCTACCTTTAAACAGATGTTTATGGAAAAAAGCTTGTTTGACGATGTAAACCTCAACGATTCTTCTTTTATCAACCTTGCCATGCTGAATACAGTTTTTGATAGCTGCACGCTGAACGAATCAAAGTTTAAAAAACTCGCTATGACTGACAGCGAGTTCAACAACGCAAATCTCAGCGGGTCGAAATTTTTCGCGGCAGATTTTAGGAATGTGGAGATCGATCAAGACTGCAAGCTGGAGGGCATGAAGATAAACGGAATATCCGTTAAAGAATTGCTGGAGTTGTATAAGGAAAAACAAAACGCGGAGAAAAACGGATTTTCCGAAAAAGCCAAACAGGAATAAAAACAAGAAAAAGACTGAGATAAAACAATAAAACCCATCTTTACAAGATATTGCATGCGTCTTTTCGGCAAGCTTTGTCGATGAACGCGTTGGAAAGCCTTTAAATACATCAAGTATTCCTGCGGATTTCCGTCTTATCCTCAACAAAATCTGCTCAAAAATCCATGCACAAATCTTGTGAAAAAGGGTTCTGAAATCTGAAAGGTGAAACAAAATGAAAAAGAACGTAAGAAAGGCAGTAATTGCCGGTAACTGGAAAATGAACAAGACTCGTCCCGAAGCCAAGGCGCTTATTGAGGCCATGAAGCCTCTGGTAACTGACGCGGGCTGCGAGGTGGTAATCTGCACCCCATACACCAATCTTGAAACGGCAGTGGAAATGACCAAGGGAACAAACATAAAGGTTGGCGCGGAAAATGTGCATTTTGAAAAATCGGGAGCGTTTACCGGAGAAATTTCCGCCGAAATGCTTACCGAAATAGGCGTTGAGTACGTTATTATCGGACACAGCGAACGCAGACAATATTTCGGCGAAACCGACGAGACGGTAAACAAAAGAACAAAGGCCGCTTTAGCCGCGGGACTTAAGCCCATAGTATGCGTGGGCGAGCTTCTTTGGGAAAGGGAATGCAATATTACCGAGGAGGTAGTAGGCCGTCAAATTAAGCTTGACTTTTACGATATTTCCGCAGAGGATATCAAAAAGTGCGTAATCGCTTATGAGCCCGTATGGGCAATCGGTACGGGCAAAACCGCCACGGCGGAGCAGGCGGAAGAGGTTTGCGCATTTATACGCGGAAAGCTTGCGGATCTTTACGGAAACGACGTCGCTCAGGCGGTAACCGTTCAGTACGGCGGCTCAATGAACGCGGGCAACGCGGCGGAGCTCCTCGCCAAGGAAAATATTGACGGCGGACTTATCGGCGGCGCAAGCCTTAAGGCGCCGGATTTTGCCGAAATAATAAAGGCGGCCACAAACGGTTAATTGCCTGTTTTTGAGATTACAAAGGAAAGGAACAATTTTCATATGAAAGCTAAAAAACCTATTCTATTGGTGGTAATGGACGGAGTGGGATTCAGCAAAACGGGACTGGGAGACGCGGTAACGCTTGCCAACACTCCTACTCTTGACTGGCTGCTGCAAAACTGCCCGAATACAAGATTAAAAGCTCACGGCGGCGCGGTAGGACTTCCCTCCGACGACGATATGGGCAACAGCGAGGTAGGCCATAACGCAATAGGATGCGGCCAAATTTACTCACAGGGCGCAAAACTGGTAAACGAGTCTATCGAAAGCGGAAAAATGTATGGTTCCGACACATGGAAAGAAGTAGTGTCCAACGTAAAGAAAAACGACTCCGCGCTGCATTTTATAGGACTTCTCTCCGACGGTAACGTACATTCCAACATATCCCACCTTTTCAGTATGCTTGAAGAAGCAAAAAAAGAAGGCGTTTCCAAGGCGAGAGTTCATATTCTTCTTGACGGACGCGACGTGCCCGCAACAAGCGCACTCACTTATGTGGAGCAGCTCGAAAACAAGCTTTCCGAGCTTAACGGCGAAGGGTTTGACGGCAGAATCGCCAGCGGCGGCGGCAGAATGAAAGTCACTATGGATCGTTACCAGGCAAACTGGGAAATGGTGGAATTGGGCTGGAAAACTCACGTTAAGGGCGAAGGAAGACAGTTTGCCTCCGCCAAGGAAGCCATTGAAACCTTCCGCAATGAAATAGAGGGAGTTATCGACCAGGATCTTCCCGCCTTTGTTATTGCCGAAAACGGAGAAGCAGTGGGAAAAATCAACGATAAGGACAGCGTTGTTCTGTACAACTTCCGCGGCGACCGCGCCATAGAGCTTTCCATGGCCTTTGACAACGACATATTTACATTCTTTGACAGAGGCGCAAAACCCGACGTGGTATACGCGGGAATGTTACAGTACGACGGCGACCTTAAGCTTCCAAAGCGTTATCTTGTAAGTCCTCCCGAAATCAAGGACACGCTGTCCGAGCTGCTCGTAAACAACGGATATAAGCAGTACGCCGTGAGCGAAACACAGAAATACGGCCATGTAACTTACTTCTGGAACGGAAACAGAAGCGCCAAATTCAGCGAAGAGCTGGAAACCTTCAAGGAAATTCCCTCCGACAACGTAAGCTTCGATCAACGTCCATGGATGAAATCCGCCGAGATAACCGACGATCTTATCGAGGTTATAAAAAGCGGTGAATACGACTTTATCCGCTGCAACTTCCCCAACGGCGATATGGTGGGACATACCGGAAGCCTTGACAGTACCATTATCGGAGTTGAAAGCGTGGATTTGGGTCTTGAAAGGCTTAAAAAAGTCTGCGACGAGTGTAAAGTTACCATGTTGATAACTGCCGATCACGGAAATGCCGATGAAATGGTGGAAAGAAATAAAAAGGGCGAGTTGGCGGTAAGAACTGCTCACTCACTGAACCCTGTCCCCTTCATTATTTACGATACGGAAACCGAATACGAAATTATCCCTTCGGATAAGTACGGATTGGCAAATATCGCGCCCACCGTGGCAAAGATGTTTGGAATCAAAGCTCCTGATTGTTGGGAAGCTTCTATGATTTAAAAAAATCATAGAAGCCGCCGCATTCTAATACTAATCTTTGGCAAGATATAGACAAATAATATGAATGACCAAAAATTAGTGCTTAGGGTGCAACCTCTAATCAACTCTATAACTTGATTAGAGGTTGGTATAAAGCTAAATTATACCAATAATTTGAATTAACATTACAGCATATTTTATAAACAAGAAAAAGACCGCACACTGCTATATGCGGTCTTTTTAATTTATTTCCACAATTAGAGCGTGTTCACATAAAATCAATATTTAAGCGCAGTTCAGACTAATCTTTGGTCATGTTAAAGACAAAAATTGTTGACCAAAGATTAGTCTTTCGGGTGTAATATTTAATCAAGTCTACAACTTGATTAAATATTGGTATAAAACTCTATTGGTTATTTTATCCCATTTTATACTGCATTTTTATAAAAAACCACAAAAATTCATAAATAAGTTGACAAATGTAATCGTTTACGCTATAATATATTATATAAATGTAATCGATTACGCTTATTTTTTGATTTTTTTAAACAGTATTACACCTTATACTATTCCCTTTTAAAACTGTGGGATTAGTGTTTCGGGTGCAATATTTAATCAAGTCTACAACTTGATTAAATATTGGTATTAAGCACTATTTTAAATCATTCCGAATTTTTATTTTGTCTGTAATATGATTTAAATAGTATTATACATAATACCTAACATCAGGTATAAGAAAGGATAATATAATGAAATTGCAAAAACATGTAAGTCTGTTGCTAACGGCTTCGCTGGCTGTATCAACATTTTTTTCTGCCTGCTCCGCCACAGATCTTCCGGATAACGGCAACAATTCGTTTACCGGAGAAAATGGTTCCATAAACAATACGAATGCTTCCGGAATAATGAGAGACATAACCTCTGCGGAACTGGTAAAAGATATGAAGATAGGCTGGAACCTGGGAAACACTCTTGACGTGTGCCAAGCAGACCGTGACGGTGACGGAAAGGTGAACGAACATGTTGAAGACGGCGAGGAGGTGGACGAAACTCTTTGGGGCAATGTTATGACAACTCCGATGATGTTCGACAAGCTGAAAGAATCGGGTGTTGATTCGGTGCGTATACCCATCACCTGGAGAGATCATCTTGACGAAAATGACAATATCAAAGAAGACTGGATGAACAGGGTTCAGGAAATAGTAGACTACGCCATTGACCGCGGCTTTTATGTCATTATAAATATGCATCACGACGGCGGCGGCGACCCCAGGTTCGGAGCATGGATAATCGAAACCGCAAAAGATGATTATGACAAGTTTTACGCGCGATACAGCAAAATGTGGAAACAGATCGCCCAACGCTTCAGGGATTACTCCGATTATCTTATTTTTGAATCAATGAACGAAGTGGGATTCGATTCCCTTCCCAACTCCGAAGCCTACGCACTTATCAATAAAATAAACCAAGACTTCGTTGATATAATCCGCTCAAGCGGCGGAAACAACGAAAAGCGTCACCTTCTCATCGCAGGATACTGGACCGATATAGCCAAAACCTGCGACGCATTATACAAAATGCCCACCGACACAGTTGATGATCGTCTTATTCTTTCGGTTCACTATTACACCCCCTGGGAATTCTGCATATCGGGTTCTCAGAAAACATGGGGCACCGAAGCGGAAATAAAGCTTATGACAGACAAAGTAAACCTTTTGAACAGCACATTTGTTGAGAAAGGTATTCCGGTTATAATAGGCGAATACGCCGGCGGCGGCTCAAGCACCGAGCATACTTATTTCTGCGAATATTTTGCCAAACTCTGTCACGATTTCGGAATAGCCTGTTACCTTTGGGACAACGGCTGGAATTTTAACAGAACTACATACCAATGGAGCGTAAGCGGACTTATGGATGGACTTAAGAGAGCCACTTCGGGAAAAGAATACGAGGTTGTAAAAGGCGGTACAAGCATCTCATAAAATTTTGTGTAAAAATTCAAATAAAATAGAATTGCAAGCGTAATCAATGTTTTCTTTTTATCCCGCAAGCTGAACGAATATGTGCGCCGAAGGCGTATTCGTTCAGCTTGCGGGATAAATATTATATAGAGGAAATTGCCATTAATCTATTTCTCGGTCTGCAAACATAATCAAAATCTGATTTGAAACAATACCTATCGTTATCGAATCTGAGGAATAGGATATGGGAGTTGTAGATATGGTGATGAGTATATGTATGTAGGGTGTCATAAAAACATATGGGTGAAAATCCGGGATTTTATGTCTGACTTTTATCATTTTAAATTGAAACGACTTTTTTACCGGATCGGTGTATTCAAAGTTTAATTCGAGATAAATCATCAACTTAAAAATCTGTAAATTTGCATAATCCAAATAATAAAATTTTAGATGTTTTAACGATAAAATTACATTTTGTGCTGTATTTCGACACGTTGTGCTAAATGTATTGAAATTTTTTACAAAATATATTATAATTTAAGGCAATACCGCACAAAGATTGTTGTGCAGACGCACGGTCAGCTTTTTTTCGTCAGATTGTCCAAAACAACGCAGGAATACCGGGTTATTTCAAGGAGTTTTGGGCAAAAATGACGGAAAAGATGCAAGAGTATGCGCGGCAAAGCGCGCAGCGCGGTCTTTGCGCGGTGTTGCCTTAAATAATTATTTGGAAAATCGCATACACAGCGGAAAAGAAGGGACATTCAGGTCTGTGTAAACAGCATTTCGTATTTAGGCAGCACTTCCGAAAACAGTGACTTATATATACATGATCACACTCATTACATTGATTTACGTTATTTGTTTAAACTATACTCGTATAAGACCACATTTTAAAAATCACTGCTTTGTGCATTTCTTCAGAATTTAAATGTTTAAGATTATCAATCAATGCTCTTATCATCAAAATCATAATCAAAAAAATTCCTGTGATAATATTTTAAGGTACTCACAAATATAGAAGAACCCAGCCATAGATGGAAATGCTTTTCCGGTTTCAATATTATTTATATATCCGGCGTTTTACCCGATTGAAAAACTCATATCACGGGCTGAAACGCCCTTTTTATTTCTTATACTAATCTTTAATCATATTGTACACGAAGTCGGAAATATGATTAAAGATTACACCCAAAACACTAATCTTCGGTCAACAATTTTTTGTCTATGACATAACCAAAAATTAGTATTAAACTTGCTAACCTTAAAGAAAATTCATTTTCGTACATATCATAAACACCACCCTTTATTATGTCCTACATTACCAAAAATATATTAGAATATTTCCCCTTTATCTATTGAATTGTATGCAATATGATATAATTGGATGTACTGTGAGAAGTAAAGCTGCTTTGGAAAATAATAAGCGAGTACAACTATCGTATTGCACTCGCTTATTTTTCGTAGAGTATTTCCATTTAAGAAACCATTTTTTCCTGATTTTACTACTATATTATACACGATATTGTCAAATTTGTCAATACGGTACGCCGAAAAAATGTTTTTCTTGCTATTTTTTGATGAATTAAAGTAATATAAAAGTGCATTCGCCGTCAGATTTATTGTCAAAGGAGGAATTCATCATGCCACGAAAGGGCGAAAACATTTATAAAAGGAAGGACGGCCGTTGGGAGGGACGATTTATTAAGAACAGAAATGCCGAAAATAAAGCCGTATACGGTTATGTTTACGCTGGCTCGTATTTCGAGGTAAAAGCCAAGCTTGTTTCCGCAAAGGCGGCAATTCTTACGGGTAAAGCCGAGGAACGGAATAAAGATATAGAATTTGAATCAGCAGCCGCTTTTTGGCTGGCCAATAAAAGCAACATAACAAAACCGTCAACGTTAAACCGCTATAAAAACCTTCTTAATAACCACATTCTTCCATTTCTCGGAAAGAAATTCATTTCCGAAATCTCCACGGTAATGCTGCAAAGATATATTAAGGCGCTTTCAACAGACGGGAGAATTGATAAAAAAGGCGGATTATCTGGAAAGACCATTTCCGATATAATTTGTATAATAAAATCCATTCTACATTATTCGGAAAGCCTTGGCTGCAAAATTTGCTGTACCTTAAGGTATATAAATTTCAGAGCAGAAAAAAAAGAGATGCGCGTACTAAGTCAAAGCGAACAGCAAAAGCTTACAAAATACCTTATTTCCGATATTGATCATACTAAGGCAGGTATACTGCTTTCCCTTTACACGGGTATTCGTATAGGAGAATTATGCGCACTGAAAATCGGCAATTTTGATTTTATCAATAAAAAGCTGCATATAAAGCAGACCTTGCAGCGGCTTCAAAACGGCAATAACGGGCTAAATAAAACGTATATTTCGATAACCGAACCCAAAAGCACGGCTTCTGATAGAGAAATACCGCTGCCCGATTTTATTTGCGACATTTATTCCAAAATGAAATCCACAAAAAATATATTTATACTTTCGGGAACGTCCGCACCGATTGAACCGAGAACTATGGAAAACAGGTATAATCGGATAATGGAAAGTCTCGGCATAAAGGATACAACATTTCACACCCTAAGACACACTTTTGCAACAAGAAGCATAGAGGTAGGTTTTGACGTAAAGTCTCTCAGCGAAATTCTGGGTCACAGCAGTGTAAATATTACATTAAACCGTTATGTTCATTCTTCCTTTGAGCTTAAAACGGAAAATATGAAAAAATTAGAGATGTTACTCTGTTAATAGCCGTCGGAAAAATCGTCACGTTATTTTTTATTTCCTTTTACTTTAAGGATTTTTGGAAATTTTACTTAAATGGAAATACTCTACGAAATTTTGTCTTTCATAAACGCTATCCTTCACCAAAACACATTTGCCGAATTCTCCTTTGAAAGGAATACCCAACAAAATGAAAATCAGACTTGCTTTACTTGACCGTGACATAAATTATCTTAACGCAATTCGCTCCTCTTTTGAGGTAAAATACCCGAATAAACTGGAAATGTATACATTTACCGATCCGTCAATTGCTTTACCGGCTCTTAAGGACGCGAAAATTGACGTGTTTTTAGCCGACGACTCTTTTGATATAAACGTTAAATCGCTGCCGCAAAACTGCTCTTTTTCCTACCTTACGGAAATGCAGAGCGTTAACTCCGTAAAGGGAGAAAGGGCGGTCTGCAAGTTTCAGAAAGCCGACGTCATTTACAAATACGTTTTAAGCGTTTTTTCGGAAAAAGCCGAAAATATTTCCGGAACCGTTTCCGAGAACGGAAAAGCAAAAATCGTGTTTTTCAACTCCGTAAGCGGCGGTACCGGCGCATCCACCATGGCAGCGGCGGCGGCAATGAGATTTGCGGCGGGCGGGAAAAAGGTTATTTATCTTAATCTTGAAAAATTCGGTTCCGCCGACGCTTTTTTCGGCGAAAGCGGACAGTTTGATATGAGCGACGTGATTTTTGCTTTGAAAAACAAAAAAGGTACTCTGGGGATTAAACTTGAAAGCTGCGTCAGGTGCGACGGAAGCGGAGTATTTTTTTATTCGCCGCCCAAAATTGCCCTCGATATGCTAGAGCTTGACAGTGAGGATATAGTTAATCTGTTGAACGAACTAAAAACGTCGGGGGGATACGACCGTATTATTGTAGACACAGACTGGGCAATAGACAAAAACAGCTGCAGCGTGTTTAAATTAGCTCATTCCATAGTCTGGACAGGAGACGGTTCCGTTATTTCAAACGGCAAGCTTTTAAGGGCATACGAAGCTTTGGCGGTCATGGAGCGTTCCTCCGACATTGCGCTGTGCAGCCGTGTCTGCGTTATATACAATAAATTCAGCAACAAGACGGGACAGACCTTAGACCCATCCTCAGGGATAAGAAGCATAGGAGGCGCTCCGACAAAAAAAGGCTCCGATGCGGTTCAGACGGCAAGGTGGCTGTCTGAAATGCAGATGCTTGACAATATATAGACCATGCGCTTTAAGAGTATATCTAATATACGCTTTTTGGGAGGCAATTATACTTTAATAAAGGAGATATCGTATGACTTTTGAGCAGGAACAGCAGTTAGCGGCGGAAATAAAGGAATATGTTATTGAAACGTTACCGCTGAACGAAATAGACGACGAAGTGCTTGAAGAAAAAATAGAACAGATAGTTCTCGAAAAAACAGGCGGTGTTTATTGCGCCATACAGCAGAGGGTTTCGATAGTCCGTCAAGTTTACAGCTCTATCCGCGGCTTCGGTCTGCTGGATACCATTATGAACGACGATACGATAACCGAGGTTATGATAAACGGCCCCGACAACGTTTTTATCGAACAAAATGGAAAGCTGTTCAAAACAGACAGAAAATTTGAAAGCCAACGCCGTCTTGAGGACGTTATTCAGCGAATAGTGGGACTTGCGGGCAGAGAGGTCAATCAGGCGAACCCTATATGCGACACCCGCCTTCCCGACGGCTCCCGCGTAAACGTGGTTCTGCCGCCTATCGCACTTTGCGGCCCGACCCTCACCATAAGAAAATTCTCGAAAACCCCCATGACCATAGAAAAGCTTATCTCCTACGGTTCCATAACGAGAGATATAGCCGATAAGCTTCAATTGCTTGTTAAAGCGAAATACAACATATTTATAAGCGGCGGTACCGGGAGCGGAAAAACTACCTTCCTCAACGCCCTGTCAAATTATATTCCGAAGGACGAGCGTATCATAACCATTGAGGACTCGGCGGAGCTGCAAATAATGGGGGTTGAAAACTTAGTCAGACTCGAAACCCGAAACGCCAACGCTTCGGGAGCGGGACAGATAACCATACGCGACCTTATAAAGTCCTCGCTTCGTATGCGCCCGGAGAGGATAGTGGTAGGTGAGGTGCGCGGCGGCGAGGCTCTGGACATGCTTCAGGCGATGAATACGGGACACGACGGTTCCCTGTCCACCGGTCACGCCAATTCCACCGAGGATATGCTCAGCCGTCTTGAGACAATGGTGCTGCAAGGCGCGGCGGGACTGCCCTTGGAAGCGATAAGGCAGCAAATAGCCTCGGCGGTGGATATAATAATTCATCTTTCGAGACTTCGTGATAAATCAAGGAAAACCATGGAAATCACCGAAGTCGTGGGTTACGAAAACGGGAAAGTAATACTTAATCCGCTTTACCGCTTTGAAGAGGACGAAAACAGTTCCCTGACCAAGGTGTCCGGCAAGCTTAAAAGAACGGAAAACAGGCTGAAAAACGATTTCAAGTTAAAGCTTGCGGGTATAAAAGACGATATATAAAAAGGAATTTTGATATGGCAAAAGCAAAGAAAAACACGGAGCCTCCGTACTTTATGTCGGCTACCAACAACAAAATGATCAACTATCGGGTTTATAGGCTGAATCCCGCCGAGGCTCTGCTGTTCAATACCGGAATGATAATTATCGGCGGTCTGGTGGGGCTGGTATTTTACGGGGGACTTTTCAGAACGGAGGAGGGCGCGGAAACCTTTGCCACCTTTGTCAGCAATATTGCGGTTTTTGCGGTGGCGGGGCTTATCGCGAGAAAGGTATTTGTTCCTTCGATAGTGGATATGCTGAAAAACCGCAGGATAAAGAAGCTGAAATTACAGTTCAGGGATTTTCTCGGTTCTCTTTCCAACTCTCTTTCGGGGGGGATGAACGTAACCTCCGCGCTGGAAAACTCATATAAGGATCTGGCGCTGCAATATTCGGAAAACGCGCTTATAGTGGCGGAAATAAGGGAAATGATCATAGGTCTTAACAATAATATCCCAATAGAGGTTACCCTTAAAAATTTCGGCACGAGAAGCTCAATAGAGGACGTTGAGAATTTTGCCACGGTGTTTGAGGTGGCGTATAGAACCGGCGGCAATATATGCGACATCATAAGGCGCACAACCGAGGTAATCAGCGAAAAGATGATAGTCGCCGAGGAGATACAGACCAAGCTTTCCTCAAATAGAACTCAGATGAAGGCGATGAACGTTATTCCGATTTTTCTTATTCTGATGATGCGTTCAAGCAGCCGCGACTTCGATCTGGCGTTCGGTTCCGTACTCGGCGTTGTATGTATGACGGTGGGAGTCGGTTTCTTTGTGGCGGCGTATAAAATGGGACAGAAAATCATGGACATAAAAGGGTGAGGGAACACACGGTATGAGACTGACAGAATTGGTATCGGCGACAGTTTTACTGATACTTTTTATTGTAAAGCTTATAAAGGGCAAAAAATATGAGGAATACACAAAACAGCTTAAGGGGGACGATTACCCGCTAAGCGAGCTTTATACGGTGGGATACGCTTGGAATGATTCAAAGCTTTTTTCTCTGAGGGGCAGGCTTAAGCTTACACTTATAAAACAGGCGAGACTGCTTTATGACCCGAATTACGCGGAGTTTTACGCCGTTACCGCCTGGGCGCAGATAATGACTTTCGCTCACCTTTTTCTTTGCGCGGGATTTATATTGGCGGGAGCGATGGACTTTGCGCTGCCGGCTTTCGCGGCGGTGATATTTGCGGCGGTTATCTCCTATTACTTTTTTTCGGCAATGGGAAAAAAGCTCGAGGAAAGAAGGACGGCATGTATTATAGAGCTTCCCGAGGTGGTGTCCTCAATGGCGCTTCTGATAAATTCGGGCATGATTTTAAGGGAAGCCTGGGGTAAAATTGCGGAAAGCAAGGATGGAGAGATTTACACCCTGATGAGAAACGCCAATGCGGATATGAACAACGGAATGTCCGAAATCGACGCGATTCACAAATTCGGCATAATGTCCGACACGACCGAGATAAAAAAGTTTTCAAGCGCTCTGGTGCAGAGTATAGAAAAGAACGGCAGAGAGCTTAGCAGCACTCTTGTGAAGCAGTCCTCGGAGATGTGGAACATCAAGAAACAGACTATGCTGCAAAAAGGCGAGGCGGCTGCCGCAAAGCTTCTGGCTCCCACCGCCATGATATTCGTGGGGGTGTTGGTTATAATTATCGCGGCGGCAATGGGAATGCTGCTTTAGTGCCCCCAAAATTATAAAAGTTATTTATTGTCTTACGGCAATGAAAATAAAAATTTATGTCAGGAGAATCTATCATGAGAAATCTTAAGAAAAAATTAAACAGCCTGATGATTGGACTTTCGGTAAAAGCCATGAATCTGAAAGAAAAAACCACGGAAAAATTAAGAGAAGAGGACGGCGATACTAACTTTCTTTCAATTATGATTGTTTTGGGGATAGTTTTAGTGGTTGCTGTACTGTTTATTGCTTTTAAGGATCAAATTATGGCGTTAGTAAACGAAGCGTGGTCTGATTTTGAAAAAGCTTTTAAAGGTTAATAATAGTAGTGGCAAGTTGTTTTAATCATAAGTTTAACCGAAAAAAACGTAAAATAATAAAATTAGCATACAAAAGTAATTAGAGAAATCACTTTACTATGAATTACATAATAACTCTAATATGTACTATCACAGGATTTTGTCTTGCAACGCTGTCCTGTTCTATCTCAAATATCCGCATTGCCGGTGAAAACCAAAAAAGCGATTTTTCCAAAAAGGACAACACCTTACCCAAAAATCCGACTTTACTTTTGGGAGCAATAAAGAGCGGTATCCTCGGCATAACGGCGAAACAGTGGACGGCCGCCGCGGTCGGCGCCGTTCTGACTGGCTTCGCCTGTTTCAAGGCGCCGGGCTTTTGCGCGGACAACATACAGACTGCAAAGTCGATTGTCTGCTGCGAGCTTGTAATGTCAGCGGCAATAATCGATTTCTTCACAAAAAAAATACCGAATAAGCTTAACCTTACCCTGTATATCGCGGGAGTACTGCTGCTTGCGGCGGAATTTATTTTTAACCGAGGGAATTTCCCCCTCAGGCTTGAAGCTTCTCTTATAGGCGCCGGCGTCGGATTCGGTTTTCTTTTTATAATGTCCTTGGTAACAAAGGGCGGAATGGGAATGGGCGACGTAAAGCTGATAGGCGGGGTAGGGCTTGCTTTCGGGATCGCCGCCGTGATTTACTCCCTTATGTACGGTATGGTAATATGCCTTTTGGCGGCGGTTGTTATGCTGATTACGGGGCGGAAAAAGATGAAGGATAAAATACCATTTTGCCCTTTCTTTTACCTGGGAATGGTTTTGGCCCTGACAATAGGCACATTCTAAATAACAGAAGCTCTGCTTTTCGGATATTTCAGCAGGGCTTTTGTTGCCGAAAATAAACGTAAATTAACTTGTAAACAAACGCGAAAATAAACTCGAAAGGAACAAAAAAATTGAAGGCTGCAATAACGGGCGTATTGGCGATATTGCTTTTGGTAGGCTGGTTTTCCTTCTTTTCCGACAGTATGACAGCCAAGGATGAAGAATTAAGCGACGACGAGCTGGCCGATATAAAAAAACAAGCGGAGGAATGGGTCGCCGAGGGACTCTATCAGCGCGCCGCACAGCTTTACGAAGAAATTACGGAGGCTTCGGATTCCGAGGAAATAAGAGGGGCGCTTATTAACGCGCGGAAAAAAAGATACGAGGAGGATTCCACGGGATTTTCCGCTTATCTTTCCGCGCTGGAGTCGGCGGCGGGAGCTTATCCCTTAAATACGGATTTTGTCGGTTCTTTGCTTGAAATTTACAGCGAGCGCGGCAATACCGAAGATGCCTATAATCTGATATGCTGCGCGGAAAAAGCGGGAATGACCGACAAAACGATAATAGGACAAAAAAACGTTTTTAAATATGCCTATTCGCTGAAATCCGCCTCGTATGAGGATTTCACAGGGGTAAGCGGCATTTATTACAGCGTTTGCCGAAAGGGCGAATGGGGAATACTCGGCGCCGACGGACAAACCGCCGTGAATCCCGATTATTCGTATATATCCCCAGTATCGGCGGAAGGAATAGCGGTATACGGAAGCGGCGGGGAATCCAGACTGCTGAACGGGAGCAATATGGTGCTGGGTATATTCCCATTCGAGGTAACCGAAGCGGGAATGTATTCCGAAGGTCTTGTTCCCGTAAAACATAACGGCTATTACGGATATTACGATGAATTCGCGAAAAAACGGTTTGGGGAATACGAATACGCCTGTTCTTATCAAAACGGTATGGCGGCGGTAAGCAAAAACGGTAAACAATACATTATCAACAAGGAAGGCAATGAAATTACCGACGCTTTTTACCGGATATGCTGCGACAAAAACGGAATTTTTATAAACGGCTCAGTAATGGTTGCCTCAAAAAGCAAGGGATTTTTTGAGATTTATAACGAAGAGCTTGAAAAAACCGCGGAATTTTCAGCCGACGACGCAGACGTTTACAAAAACGGATATATCGCTTTTCAGTCCGGCGGAAAATGGGGCTTTGCCGATACCGACGGAAACGTTGTGATAAGTCCCGAATACGACGGAGCGAAAAGCTTTTCTCACGGACTGGCGGCAGTTTGCCTAAACGGGAAATGGGGGTTTATAAACACGGAAAACAAATTGGTTATAGACTGTGTTTTTGACGGAGCGGATTATTTCAATTCCTCCGGCTGCTGTATGGTGATGACCGAAGCGGAAAATCCCGAGGAGGAAGACCCCGCGATTAAACAGTGGCAATTGCTTTCCCTAAAACTTGGAATAACCGAACAGGAGAAGAAATGAAAAGAGAATTTATTTACCGCCTGAAGCGCGACGATGCCGAAATAATGCTCGAATCCACCATTATAATAATCATAGTGCTTTTTATGCTTACAGCGATGATAAGCGTGGGGTTTTTGTTTTATCAGCAAAGTCTTATAAGCTCCTTGGCGACGGAACTTGCGGAGGATATAGGGGCAAATTACAAGCTGATAGGCGACGGCGACAGCTCCAAAATCAACCTTTACCGAACCTCGATAGCCTTGGCCGCGGCGGAAGAGCGTCACCGCGAAAAAGCCTTGGAAAAATGCAAGGAGCGACTGAAAATCTCCTCCTTCGGGATAGCCGAAAACAACCCTTCGGTAGCCGTAGGCATTACTGTGGACAATGTAGGTCGGCTCCACACTGAGGTGACAGTCACATTGGAGTGCAGCATATTGTTTGACGGCGCGCTTAAATATTTTCACATCATAGACTCCACCCCGGAATTTTCCGCCACCGCAAGGGGAGAATGTCTGGACGTTACCGCTTACGCGAGTCAGGTACATTTTATGAATTATATTACCGAAAAGATGGGAGATCCGAATATTCTCAATATTGTAAAACAAACGGTCAGAATAATTCGAAACGGAGCCTCCATAGTGGAAGTATTCACGGGCGAATAATATATTTTATTGTAAATAAAAAAACGAAACGGAGCTTTATTATGCGAATCGGTAAAAAAACAAGAGCTAAAATAAAAAAAGGCTGCGAAGGCGCTGTTACACTTTTTCTATGTATTATGATGACTCCGTTTTTAACACTTGCTTCCGCGTTGGTGGAATTTTCCAGATATCAGCAAACGGCTGAACTTGTGAACGAGCTTATGGACTGCTCCTCGCTTTCCGTTTTAGCGAATTTCGACAAATATTTAGAGGAACGTTTCGGACTGTTCGGGATAAGCCAAAGCTGTAACATTAACGAAACGTATAATAAAAGCATTACCGCAAATTCAAAGCTTTTAAGCGGAAACATAACCTTGGGAGGTAATATTTCCGCAAAGGGCACTCTGCCCTTGTCCGAACATAACGTATTAAAGACTCAGCTTATGGATTACAGCGAAAGCACCGTTCTCAGCGAAATTCTTTTAGAGGATCTTAAAATCAAAGAATTGCTTGAAAAAATAGATAATTTGAGCGCCATAAAAAGAATTTCCAACGTGGCTACCGCAGTGGGAGATTTATCGGGCTCGGTAAAGGACGTGGTGGTTTCGGGGAAATCGCTGCTTGATAAAATAGATGCGGCAAAGAAGAAGGTCACCACCTTTATAGATAACCTTAAGAGCTTCTGCGCCTCTTTGAAAAGTCTGGTGCAGGAATTCACAAGCGAGGGTGAGATAACCTTTGATATCGTAAAGAAAAATTATTTAAATAAGGTAAAAGATATTTATGAACATGCGAGAGGGCTTATAGACGACGGCAAAGCCATAATTGGCGATGTTCGGGGAATAAAGCCCGCCTTTAATGATTTGAAAGCAAAGCTGCAGAAAGCGAAAACGGATCTGGGAAAATCAAAGGACGCCGTGGTCTCCGTGTCAAACGAAGCGAAATCGGAGGGCAGCGGCCAAGAGGGCGACAATTTAAAGAAAACCGGAGACTCTTCAAACAATACCTACGATAAAATCATATCGGATATAGAAAACGCGCTGACTTCCGCCGGCGAGGAAACGATAAATAAAATAGCGGAAGAATTTACAAAGGCAGCGGACGAGTTGTTCGAGACGCTTAAAACGGAATTGGGCGCAATCGTTGACCGAACCAAGGGAGACATAGAATATTATTTTACCGGAGAGCTTACGGAAGAACTATCTTCCCTCGCCGAAAAGGATCTGAACACAATAGTCAATATATTAAAAGAGCTTTATACGGAGTATAAAGCCGACAGCGTAAACGGAATACTCAACTGTATCAAAAAAAAGCTCCCCCCCTGTTTTTTCAACAGCGATTTGAGCCAATTGTACGATATATTGAAGGGTGCGATCGAAGAAGCGGGCAAAACCCTTGAGAACAACGTGAATGAAGCGGCGGACAATATTATAGGAAAGCTGATAGACACAATAGGCAATCTTTTTAATCTGGACGTATTCTACAATCCGGATCTTAACACATACCTTTCCGATGGCGCCCTTAAAAAGACGGAGCCCGACAATCCGTATGTAAAGCTGCTAAGCGCGATTTCCCGATTCATCACGGCGGGAAAAAATTTCATGAAAGCGATAAGCCCCAATTCGGATTTAGGACCGATAGAACGGGTAATAAAATTGTTCGAGTCGGTGGGTAATCTTATTGTGGGAGTAAAAGAGGTAATCGAATCCATTATTTTGGCGGCGAATACCATGCTTAAGCTTATAAGCGAGCTGATGGACTACATAACCTCCGGAAACTGGCAGGGACTTTACGAGCGGCTTTTGCTTTCGGGCTATATGGTGCATAATCTGCCCAACAGAACAATGGCGGATTATGACCGCAAAGCGGGCAAGGTAGTTATCGAGGGAAAATCTCTGACCGGATTCCCTTACTCAAATATTGAAATTCCCCACGGAAACGCCGGTGAGTCCGCCGACGGCGCGAAGGGACTTAAGGGATTGAGCAATTTCTTGGATCAGCACAGCTCGACTACCACTGAAAATCAGGAGATGTTCAAGGGGGCTGAGCTTGAATTCATAGCCGTCGGCACACAGTCGGAAATAATGAATCAGGTAGCCTCTTTTATGCAGCTTTATATGCTGAGACTTCTTCTTGACGTAATACCCGTACTTACAAACGGCGATGTGGCAAATATGGCGGCAAGCGCATCTATCGCAAGCTGGGCGGTGTATGTCATAGTTATCCTTGCGGAACCGCTGTGCGATACTGTTTTACTTGTGAACAGCTCAGAAACCGAAATACCCTTTTATAAAACCACCTGTTTTTTAACCTTAAACGGATTAAAAAATTTCGCGCAGCAATTGGCTGCCGCCACGGACAGCAGTCTTTTTGCCGATTATCTGGCCAAAAATGTAGGCGCGCCCGCAGACCACGGTACAGGAGTGTTCAATATGAATTACAAATCCCATTTTTTGCTTATACTGATGTTTACGGTGCCGACGGAAAATATGCTGATACGGGCGGAAAATCTTATCGGCCTTGAAACAGCCTATCATTACAAGCAAAAAGGCGCGGATTTTACCTTTGCATTGGATAACGCTTATTCAAGCGTGGAAACCGAAACGGAAACACAGCTAAATTCGTTTATCGATATTTTTAAGTCAAGCGGAGAAACGTCGGCGGTAAAAAGCGTGCTTAAAAGAACAAAGGGATATTAAGGCAACACCGCGCAAAGACCGCGCTGCGCGCTTTGCCGCGCATACGCTTGCATCTTTTCCGTCATTTTTGCCCAAAACTCCTTGAAATACACCGGTATTCCTGCGTCGTTTTGGACAATCTGACGAAAAAGCTGACTGCGCGTCTGCACGACAATCTTTGTGCGATGTTGCCTTAATACTAATAACTGTTAGATTATTGTTTTGGGGACAAACCTTTATAAACTATGGATAAAATTCATAGTTTATAAAGGGATTGGTATAAGAGCATGTATTCATAAGAGCGAAACATAAAAAGGATTTACGGGAATGATAAATATATCAAATCTTAAAAAAAACGAAAAAGGGGTAATATCACTGGAAGCGTGTATTTCCGTCCCGTTTTTCGTTTTGATTCTCCTATTTTTTTACGGACTTATGGTCACATTTTCAGGTGAACAGATTATAAAGCACACGCTTATACAAAGCGCGGAAAGCCTTTCGTTGGACCCTTTCGCCACCGAAAAATTTGAAATAAAATCCTTATCGGACATTATCGAAGGCGACGAGGATCCGGAAATAAAGGAAATAATTTTAGCTCTGTACGGCACCGTCACGGGAAGCGGAAACAACAAGTACTATTCGTCGGGAAAAAAGTGGTATTCGGACGAAAAAGAGACTCTCCTTACCGAAACTGTCAGAAACCGCTTTTTAGGCTATATCGCCGGCTCCGCCACCAACGTCGAAGAAAAAGCGGACGAGATTTTAAAGGAAATAGGAGTACAGGGGGGCATAAACGGTTTGGATTTTAGCGAAACAACGGTAGTCGAAGGAACGCTTACAATAGTCATAACCTATAAACAGGAATTTGTTTTTAATTTTCATGGTTTGGCGGCATTTGACAGGAGGCTGTCAATAAGCGTTGATATGTGGGGCTTAAATGGAACAATAGGAAAGGAAGGGTAATAAAATGAGCTTTTTATTTGAAAATCAGGGCAGCGGGGCATATCTGGTCTATGAATTGAACGAAAATGAGGAACTGGATACAATGAGCCTCGGGATGTTGAGCAACAACAAAATTCCGGGGCTTATCCCGCTTTTGTTTACACGAATGAATTATACACAGTACATAAAATACAACGTGTCTTCAAAAATTTCGGTAAAGCAGTTTTTTATGGGTACGGTCAACAAAAAGCAGCTTCTCGGTGTTTTTCGTGGAATAGCCGAAGCTGTAATTTCCGCCGAAGAGTTTATGATAAATCCTGCCAATATCATATTGGAAACGGAGTTTATTTTCTCCGACGTTTCCAGCTGCGAAACCATGCTTGTCTGCCTTCCGGTAAAGGGGGCGGTGAAGCGGACGGAGCTAAAGGTCTTTTTAAGGGATATAATGTTTAATACTCAGTTCGACCAGACCGAAAACTGCGATCATGTGGCCAAAATAATCAACTTTCTCAACAGCTCCGTCGTTTTTTCCGTGTACGAGTTTAAAAAGCTTCTAGATAAAATCTCCTCGTCATCGGCGCAGGATATATTGGAGGTAAAAGCGTCCGTACCGCAAATCGGACAGGAACATAATTTCGCGCCGAATATGGGGAGCGCGTCTTATCAAACTGCGCAAAATCCGCCTCCCGTCGCGAACGCCCCCTCCCCTGCCGCCGTTCCCGCGTCTAAAGCGCCCGCCCCTATGCCCGCCGCTCGCGCAAACTCCGCAGCGTTTCCCGTACCGGGGCAGTCAAACGGGGCAAAAGCGGTTTCAAAAAACAACGGATCTGCTCATCGAATGGCCGTTCCCGGAATGAATACTCCCGCCATGGCCGCGCCGTCTGCCGCTTCGGAGTGTGAAAATCACAACAATGGGGAAAAAATAAGCCTGATGTATCTTTTACAGCATTACAACAAGGAAAACGCCGAAAAATACAAGGCGCAGAAAAAAGCGAAAAAAGCCGCTGCCCCGCGGCCCCAAGCGGCATCGCCCATATCCGTCAATATCGGAAATATACCCGGCGCGGGAAACATTCCCGTTAACGTACCGGGTGCGCCGAATTATCAAGGAGCCAATTCCCCTTCCGTCGGAAACGGAATGGCTTTTTCGAGTCAAAACAACACCGTCGGTTCCGCGCCTGTCGCGCCAAGCGCATCCAAAACAGCCCTTCCCTCCCCCGCACCGTTTCCGCAGCCGATATACGTCGGTAGACCCGTTTCCTCTTCGCCTGCCGAAAACGAGCATGTGGACAACAATAGGGCAGGCTATGCGGATTTCGGCGACACCCAGTATATACAACCGTCCTGTGAGGATTCCGAAACCGCGTTTTTTATGCCGGGAGCGCAGAACGGCATGGTACAGCCCTATTTACTGTCAAAACGAAACAACGAAAGAATCCCAATTATCGGAAATTTTTTCAGATTGGGCAGGGACGCGGGATTTAACGATTATGTGATTCATAACAACAACTTTGTGGGTCACAGCCATTGCCACATTTTCGTCAAAAACGGAGAATATTTTATCGTGGACGACAATTCTAAGAACCGCACCTATGTGAACGAAACGCCAATACAGCCGGGAAAAGAGATAAAGCTGGTACACGGTCAGAGCATTAAATTGGCCAATGAGGAATTTGAATTTAAGATTTTCTAATAAATATAAGGAACGATAATATATATGGACTTCATTATTTCCGCGTCCACGGATATAGGAACTAAGAAAAAAGTGAATCAGGACAGTATTTTTGCCCAAAAGTACGGTATTGGTGACCGAAACGCCGCTTTTGCAATAATATGCGACGGCGTAAGCGGAATGAATCACGGAGAGGAGGCAAGCGGCGCGGTTGTGAAAGGCTTTTCCGATTGGGCGTGCGCCGAATTGCCTATACTGCTGAAAAATCCGATCGAGGATTATGTTATAAGGAAACAGTGGAGCGCCGTAATTGAGGAAAAAAACTCGGAGATCTACCTAAACGGGGTTATAAACGGTTATTCCTCCGGTACCACGGCAACCGCCATTTTGCTGACCGCCGAGCGGTATTTTCTGCTGCATGTGGGAGACACCCGCGCATATGAGCTTTACGAGGGAATAAGACGGCTAACGGAGGATCACACCGTTGCGGCGGAGGAAATAAGGCTGGGCAACATTACCTCTGAACAAACAAAAAACCTTCTCATAGAAAGTATGCTCACCCGCTGTGTGGGCGCTGTGCCCAATATACGGGCGGATTTCTTTTTCGGCGATACAAAAAGCGGTGCGGTTTATATGCTTTGCAGCGACGGATTCAGGAAAATGGTATCGGAGGGTGAGATTTGCGAGGAGGTAATGAGCGGAAGAGGGAGCGGAAAAAAAATGACAGAATGTGAAAAATATCTGATTGAGCTAAACAAAGCAAGGGGAGAAAAGGATAATATTTCGGTTATTGTCGTTGAGGCAGTTTGAAAATAAATAAGAAAAGCAAATGAATGTAAAAGGCTTTTCCTAAACGAAAAAAAATATAGTTATATCTATATTAAGCCGAAACAAAAAATACGGAAAAATAATAATGTAAAAGGAGAATATATGGATTTAACAATTGACAGCTTCCTTTTATACGGAGGCATTACCCTTGCCGCAGCGTCTGCTTTATGCCTTATAATATATTTGTGCTTTTACCGATATTCCGTCAATCTCCTTATGCTTAAACTCGAATCGGAATACGGAAAAAGAGAACAACACCCCGCCTCAAATCGCGGTTTATCGGGCGCGGCGAAAAAGAAAGGGAAATAAAATGTCCGAAATAATAGCTTCAACCTACGAGCTTATGGAAAAAATAGGCTTCGGCGGCGGCGGAAACGTTTATTTGGCAAATCATCTCCGACTTAACAAAAAAGTGGTTTTAAAGGCGGACAAGCGAAAATTAAACACCCGCCCGGAGCTGCTCAGGCGCGAGGTGGACGTGCTTAAAAACCTGAGCCATACATATATCCCGAAAGTATACGATTTTTTTGTGGAAAACGAAACCGTATACACGGTTATGGACTATATAGACGGGACAAGCCTTGACAAGCCGCTGAAAAACGGTCAACTGTTCCCACAGGCACAGGTAATAGAGTGGGCGAAACAGCTTTTGCAGGCGCTGGATTATCTGCACAGTCCCATTCACGGGGAACTGCCAAAGGGATATGTCCACAGCGACATAAAGCCTGCCAACATTATGCTTACAAGCTTCAGTACGGTGTGCCTAATCGACTTCAACATCGCCCTCGCTCTGGGGGAAGAAAACGTTATCGGGTGCAGCGCGGGGTACGCTTCTCCGGAACATTATGGGCTGGACTATTCCTCCGGGTCGGATACGGCGGGAACTGGCATAAACGGAAAACTCGCCCCAAACGGCGACGCGACGGTGTTAATGACCGAAAACGGCTCCGCCGTCTCCCTTTCCTCTACAAAAAGGATAGTCCCCGACGTGCGCTCGGACATTTACAGTTTAGGAGCCACACTTTATCATCTCTTAAGCGGAGTAAAACCCGCCCGTAGCGCGGTGGAGGTAGTTCCGCTGTCGGAAAAAAAATTCAGTCCGCAGATAGTGGAGATTATTTCCAAAGCAATGCAGCCCAATCCCGATCTCAGGTACCAATCGGCAAAGGAAATGCTTTACGATCTGGAGCACCTTCACGAAAACGATCCCCGCTATAAGAGGAAAAGGAAGGCGATGAAGATTGTCTGCGCCTGCTTTGGGCTTCTGTTCGCGGCGGGAATATTTTCCTCGTTTACGGGACTTAAAAGGATTCAGGCGCGAGAAAGTGCCTTAAAGCTTACCGAATATTCAAGGGATTCCCTTGCCCGAGGCAAAACCGATAAGGCTGTTGAATACGCCCTGGAGGCTTTGTCTCAAAAGGGCGGAATTTTTGCTCCCGCTCCCTCGGCGAAAGCAAGGCTGGCGCTTACCGATGCCTTGGGAGTATACAACCTGTCGGAGGGTTATAAACCCTATAAAACCGCTGAACTCCCCTCCGCACCTCTTTTTATTGCGCTGTCTCCCAAGGGAAAAACAGCCGCCTGCGTATGCGCGGGAGAGGTGATACTTACAGACACAGAATCGGCGAAAATAATCCTTCGGCTCGAAGCGGAAAATTCCGCTCTTTCAGAAGTAAAATTTTTAAGCGAAAACGTGATCGTATACGCCGCAGCGGGAGGAATCAGAGCATATGACCTTAAAAACAACTCGGAGCTGTGGAGCGGGGAGGAAGTTACCTCGATAAGCGTTTCGGGCGAAGGAGAAGTTATCGCAGCCGTTTACAAGGACAGAGACTACGCGGTTATATATAACGGACGGACGGGTGAGCTTGCGGGAAAAATTGATTTTGAGGGAAAGGGGCAGTCGATAGCGATCAACGACACCTTTGCCGATCCTGACGGGAGCCTTTTTGCCTTAAGCTCTGACGGAAAATTTCTGGCGGTAAGCTTTTCCGACGGTTCACTTAAAGTTTTCGACACTGAAAACGACGGAAACGATCTGGATATTTTCGGTGAAAATTCCGGATTCACACGTTTCGAGGGAGGATTTTACGGGAAATATCTCGCCTTTTCCGCTTCAAATAATGAAAGCTCCGCCGTGGCTGTGATAGACTGTGAGAAAAAGGAGCAGGCAGGGGGGTTCCGAACCGACGGATTGTTTTCCGTAAAAACTGACGAAAACGGAATCTATGTCAACCAGGACAATCTTCTGGTAAAACTTGACCCCGTTTCGGGAGAACAGACGGCGCTTGCGATAACTAAGGAAAATTTAAATGAATTTACGGTAAACGGTGATTTTTCCGCAGCCGCCGCAAAAAACAAATTTATGTTTTTCGATAAAAAAGGAAACGAGATTTCAAGCTATATTACGGATTTTACGGCACGTTTTCTTTTGCTGAGGGAAAAAACAGCGCTTGTGGGTTTTTCGGATTCTCCGGTTATACGGATACTAACCTTTGAGGACAACGCGGACAAGACCGTAGTAAGATATGATTGCGGCTACGATTATTATGAGGCGAGAATAAGCCCCGACGGCACAAAGCTGATGCTTTTCTCAAACGACGGCTTTGCCGTATACGGCATCGACGGAACTCTTATATGTGAAAATCCTTTACCCGACGGCAACGCGATATACGATCAGCAGTACAAAAGAGAGGGAAACGAATCATACCTTGAGGTGACCTATTACGACGGAAGCGTTTTGAGATATGACGGAAGAAACGGTACACTGATTTCGGAAGACAGCGTTGAACCGCCCGAAAAAGATTTGTATGAGCAGTTTTACACTGACGCCTTTCTGATAAAATCCCCCCTTCACGGCACACCCACCGCCTACGACAGGAAAACGGGTGCGCTTGTTTCGGAGCTGGAAGAGGACGCTTATTTGACTTATATAACGGAAGAGCAAGACTGCATAATCGCCCAGTACATATCCACGGACGGCCGCCGCTTCGGAGTGCTTATGAATGAAAAATGCGAAAAAATAGCGGAACTTCCCTATTTATGCGATGTGTACAATGGTGAACTCTATTTTGATTATCCGTCCGGAGCTGTGCGCAAAACGAAGATTTACGGTTTTGAGGAGCTTGTTTCTATGGCGGAAAGCAGATTGCGGACAAATTAAATTTTATATAATTTACGCTTTGACGTATTTTATAAATCATGGGCTAAACCCCAAATATTATTCAAAGGAGAAGAAACATGAAACGAAAAAAACTTATGTCCCTGTTTCTCGCGGTCGTTATGGTGATTTCCACCGTGACGGCTATGGTGATACAGACAGGGGCAACATTACTGCCGATCAAGTCAGTAAATGCAAAGGTAACGTTATCGGGTTATACCGATGAGGAGCTTAAGGAAATTCCTCTCGGTACGATACTTGACAAGATGGAACCGAAAGATTCCGACGAACAGATCGATCTTAACCCCGACGACGCGGTTTTAGTGGTTGACGATGACGTGTACAGCGAAGTGGATCGGGATACGCCTGTCGATTTAAGCTATCCGGGCCGCAATCCTTCGGTGAGCGATTACAACAAATACATGACGCTTATTATCGGAAGCGGCAAGCAGCTTGATCCGGATAATACGCGCTATAAAATTACTGTTGAAATAGCTACAAAGTACACCTCGGAAGTAAATTTTTCTTTCTACACCATGAAGAACGGTGAAAAGAACCCTATTCGTACCGAACTGCATGATGGCGGACGTTATTTAGTTGATGATAATTATTACTATTCGCAGACATATGAGTCCTTCGTCCTTGTAGACCCGTCCGAAACTTTATATGTTGAGGGCGAGGGACAGTTGTTCGAGAACGCGACGGGCAGCGAAGTTCAGGCTGATGTTGAATTTTCTTATAACAATAACAAGACAGCGAATGAAAACGGACAGGTTTTCAGCTATTATTATGATTATGTAAACGTAAGCTATATTGTAGACGGAGAAACTGTTTTTACCGACAGAATTAGTTTAATGTTCAGTAATGCCAGATTTATAGCTGAACTCAGCACGGGTAAAACCGCTTCGGCGGACGACTCCAGCCGTCCTTACCATATCAACTGTTCCGTATATCTGGAAGAGGATGAGCCGCTGAACACCGAATATAATGTTCTCTTAAAAGATTTATATGTGGGAAACCGTTACTGGTCTTCTTACGGCGGATATTATTATCGAGATCATTACGGCATTAATTTTGTCTATACCGCCGAGAAAGCTGTCGAGGGGTATTACACCTCTTTAAGCGACGCCGAGGAAAAAGAGGATATAAGCGAACAGCTTTTTGGAGACGGTTATAAGGTGAATTTAAGCAAAACTACGGAGATTACCATATTCACAAGATACCCCGATTCGGAAGAGGAAACTGTGTTCCCCGTTCATATAAGCGTATATGGGTATAAATCATCGTCAAGCGATTCATATAGTTACGATATTACGATACCGGTTCCCTCAGGAAATAGCGACCCTTGGTTTAGACTGAATAGTGCTTCGGCGGAAGGTTACAGGATAACTTCAAGAACAATGGATTATTCCAGCAGTTATTACGGTAATGCAACCGATACATACTACAGTTTCGGTTATCAGACTATGTTTATTTATCCTAAGAAAAATGCGATAGAGGAAGAGACTACAACCACCTCCGAAGCCGAAACCACAACTTCCGAAACGGAGACAACCACATCCGAAACCGAAAACACAACTTCCGAAACGGAGGCAACCGCCTCCGAAGCCGAAACTGCAACTCCCGAAACGGAAACAACCGAGCCCGAGACTGAAATTGTCACTATTGAAGAAGAAACCGCGGCACCCGAAACGGAGAACGCTGTTTTGGAGGAAATAACCGAGGAAACGGAAGCAGTCGAAGCAACGGAAGCGGAAAAAGATGAAACCGAGGACTCGGCTTTATCCAAACTTATGCTTAACGTGTACACCAACGGCGTCAATATTTATGATTCCGTATCGGGCGCACCCGTAGACTTTAAAAATGAACCTCAGGACTTTACCGCAGGCACCGTTCAGTATACGGTTGCCATGGAAAAGGACAACAATAAAACCAAAAACCATTTTATCAGCGTAGTTCAGCCCGTTGCCGGAGGAGCTAAGCTGTATGTCAACGGACCCGAGGAACGCGAGGTTTATTTTGACGATTACTTTGACAACAGACACGATATTCTGATTGCCAATATCGGCGACGAAGCTCTTACCAGATTAACCGCCGAGCTTATTGACGCGCAGAATGTAAAGCTTGACGGCTATTGGAATGTAGGCGGTGAAAAAAATGACACATTGCAGGCGTTTACAAGCGCAAATTCTGATGATATGGCAAATCTTGCTAAAATAAGACTTGTTCCCGACGGAGAAGGCGAGGTAAAGGGTACTTTAAAAATCACTGCCGACGGACAGGAGCCTGTGCTTATAAATCTAATAGGACACGCGGGCAACCCTAAGATTGTAACCGAATCTCCCTTGAAGGACGCGGTAAAATACGTTCCGTACCGCGCGATTATTGCTAACGACAATATCCATGACTGGAACAAAGTAACATACTCTTATTACGGCAAGCTGCCCGAAGGTGTGACCTTTAACGAAAAAACAGGCGAAATTTACGGTACTCCTCAGGAAACGGGCACATTCAAATTCCATGTTTCGCCAAGATTCAGCTCAGGATATTTTTCAACCGAATATAAGGATTTCGAGCTTACCGTTATCGACAATACAAACGACAACGTATACAACGCCACCGACGCGAATTACGATCTTAAAACGCCCTTGGGACGCGAAGCCACGGCAGGCGCTCACGACTACGTTTTGGGCAGGGTCGCGGAAGATCAGTTGTTTGTATCAAACGGCGGCTTTAGTGAATTTATCGACCTTTGGCTCAACGGTCAAAGACTTGAAAAAGACAAGGATTACAATGTTGAAGATGGCAGCACAAGAATTGTTATATTTGACGAGACATTTGACGGCCTTGAGGATAACGAAAGCAATACAATTGCTGCCGAGTTCCGCGAGGGAGGAGATCTGAACAACGATTTGAAACGTACCGCTCAGAACTTTAAAATAGATCTTAGTTATATGGAGCCAGGTAATCCTGTAACGCCGCCTTCAAACGGAGACTTTACCGCACCTGATGACGACAGCAATCATCAAGGAGACGGCAATCAGAATAATAACAATTCCAACACAAGCAACGGAGATATCTCCGACAATCCCGAACCTCCTGCAAATACGGATAATACAGGCAATAATACTGACGATACGGGCACCGATTCCGAAAATCAGTCACAGGAAAATCAAGGCACCGAGGACAGCCGGACTCCCACTGATTCCGTAAATATTGCCGCAAATGTAACCGACGCCAATGGCAATGCCATAGCAGAACTCATTATTGAGCTTCATTCGGATGTAAAAACTGCCATTACCGATGCAGAAGGCAAATTTAATATTTCCTCTGCTGAATTTGGCAGTCATACGCTTATTTTGAAAAACGAAGCTCAGGGAATATATGCGGAAAAGAAATTTGAGATTATAAAAAGCGATGCTATAACGGTAACCGATGAAATTATCTACGCACCCAACAGCGCATCCATTTCGATGAATATCGTTTTGGATAAAAACACAATCAAATTTACTAATGTAAACGACACAATATCCAACACAGGCAGCGTCAGCAGTTCAAATGAGGACAAGGCAGTTCCTACGGGTGTTGCGTTCCCTGCATGCGTTGCAGTTGCGGCACTCAGTGCAATGGGGCTTATTGTTCTTAACGTGAGGAGAAATCGTTAACATCAGAGTAGGCTATAAAAAATCCGTTTCACTTTAATCAAACCACTGACAAAACAGCAATCGGACAGCTATTTGACTGTCTGATTGCTGTTTTTAAATGTCTATTTTCATGAAAAATGTGTTTGCAGAAGCTCGACTTTAAGATAAAGCAATATTGTATATTCCACTGAAAGATACTTTCATATCAGCGGCGGAGGTGTGTTTATCAGTTACCTGTCCAAATACCGTATTCAGATTTAACAAGCATACTGTTCCTAAGAAGCTTGTCAAACATATCCACGGGCACCGGCCTTGAATAAAAATACCCCTGTGCCAAATTACAGCCGCAGCCGCTCAGAAAATCCGCCTGCTCCTTTGTTTCAACACCCTCGGCTATAAGTTCAAGGCCTATATCTCTTGACATTGCAATGGTATGCGAAATAATCTTTTGCCCACGAGAGGATTCCATTGAGCTGGACAGAAAGCTGCGGTCTATCTTAAGTACGTCAAAGGGCGTACTCTTAAGCGTATTAAGAGAGGAGTATCCGGAGCCGAAATCATCCATAAGAAGGCGAAAGCCGCTGTCCTTGGCAAGCTGTATCATCTCGTTTATATTTACGTTTTCAATGGATTCGGTTATTTCAAGCTCAAGAAGCTCTCTTGGTATGTTGTATTTTTTTATAATGGATTCAAGTTTATCCACGAATCCCGAATCGGTAAGATGAATTCTCGAAACATTTACCGAAATGGGAATTGCGGGAAGACCTTCGTTTAACCAATGTCTGATCTGCCTGGCGGCACATTCCCAGATATATTGATCTATCTTTACCACAAATCCGTTTTTCTCAAACACGGGGATAAAGTCGTTTGGCGGAATTATACCCTTTTCGGGATCGATCCACCTTACAAGCGCCTCCGCTCCTATGATAGTGGAATCGGGAATATTATATTTTGGCTGCAAATACATAACAAATTCGCCGTTTTTAAGCGCCGATCCCATTTTATCCTCGATATTGCGCTTGTTTTTCAGGGTGTTTTTTATATTCTGATCATAAAATCCGATATTCTCAAGGGCATTGCCCTTTATGGACGCTCTTGCCATTCCCGCTCCGTCGCCCATGATGCGGGTGGAAATATTCCTGTCCGTTACTAAATAAACGCCGAAAGCGAAATTATACTTAATTCCCTTGAATCCGCTCATGCTCGCTTCAAGACCGCGTATAAAACTGTATATATCCGACATTTCTTCATAGCAAGTAACTACCATGAACACGTCAGCGCTGAGTCTCGTAAAAAGCTGCCGCTCGCTGCAGTATACGTCCAGAACATCATTAAAATGATGCAGCAGCTCATTTCCCATTGCCTCACCGTATTTATCGTTAATAAATTTAAAGCCGATAACATCAAACTGTATAACAGCGTATTTATTGTCAAGATCGGTTCTTATCCTCTTTGCCATAAGATCGGAAAAAATTGCGGGATTTTTGTCGTTGGAATAAAAATTCAAAATGTTGCGGCTTTTTATCTCACGGTCGTTCATTTTGTGAATAGTACCGGTTATCAAAGGCATGGAAGAGTATTGGACAAATTTAGGAAAAATCTTTATTTCATACCAGTCCAATCCGCCCTTTTCGGATTTTATCCTAAACTGTATTTTTATAAACGGATCCTTTTTGGTGATGGCGATTCCCTCCCGAAGCTTTTCGGCAAAAAGAAAAAACCGCTCCTTATCTTCCCCGGCAAGACGCGCGTCCTTTAATATCCCATCAATGGGGTTGTCTGTTTCGGACATTGTGAATTCGGGCATGCGGGGGTTGTTTTCCAAATGCCAGCGGTTTGCCTCATAGTCAATATAAAAGTATATGTATATATCCTGGTCAAGCATAAGCTCCAACATTTTATCACGGCAATCGCTCATGTCTTTTCTCCAATCCACACAATTTCAAAAACTCTTTTTCTTTTTATATAATATTATCACTTTTTTTCACAATTGTCAAGTAGTTTTGGTTATTATGTACTGTTTTTAATTTGTTAGAAAAGCAAATTAAAAAATAAGAAACAAAACGGCAGAGAAAATACAAAAAATCAGCAACTTGACAAAGGCGATAAAATCGAGGTACTATAATTAAAATAATGCTCGATAAACAAACCACACACAATAGAAAAATAACAGAATTTTGCGGTAAAAAATCATATAGATTCTCTTTACTTTTGGAAACAGGTATTAGCGCAAAAAACACCGTACAAAGTCCCTGTCCAATCCTGTATAAGGTTATAACCCGGATATTTGTCAGCAAAGAAACGGCTCGATCGGTTAATACTACAACAATCCGAGAAATGTATTTATAAAAATTTGTGTAAATTTGGAACTTCATAATTGACAATAATCGGCAAAGATGCTATAATTATTTAATATGTCAGATTGTTTTATTCGGTTAATATAATGTAAAAAAGGAGAAAATCATGAGGCACAAATTAGGCTTGATAGGTTTTTCATACCTTGCAGGACTTATTTGTGCCGAATTTTTCGGTACTTTTACAATAGGCGTTTTTACAGTCGCCGCGCTGCTGCTTATAAGCGCCGTGGCGGTAATAAAATCGGGTAAATCAGCTTCTACGGCCGTTGCTTTGTTTACGGTTTCGGCGGCAATGTCCGTTCACGGAATATACACGCTTACCGTATATATTCCAGTGATTGAATGCGCGGGAAAGACGGCGGAAATAAACGGTACCATAACAGATGTGCGCTACTACGGTCATGATACCGCCGCATATACAATAAAAACCGATATAAACGGCGCCGAAACCGGCATAAATATGTTCGGAGAGGATAACGCGGGCGAAATCGGAGACAATATAAGGATAACGGTAAAGCTTTCACTTTTGAAGGATAACCAACGCTTTGCCGAAAAAAGCTATTACAAACCCAAAAATATTTTTCTTTCCGCTTCTCCGAAATCGAAAGCGGAAATAATACCGAGCGGCAAGTTCAGCGTTAAAAAGCTTTTATCCGATTACAGCGACTATATCGGACAAAAAATCGGTCTTCTTCTGACAGGCGAAGAGGGAGACATATTAAACGCGATATTTTTGGGTGACAGAACGGGATTGAGCGACGGGCTTTCGGAAAATATCAAAAGATCGGGAGTAAGTCATTTTACCGCCGTATCCGGACTGCACCTTACCCTAATATCCCATATAATTCTGCTGATTATTTCACTAACGCCGCTTAAGCGTCACAGATATCTGAAATTTTCGGTATTGGCGGTACTGATATTACTGTTTATTCTGTTTTTCAGGCTTTCTCACTCGGTAGTGCGAGCAGGCATAATGCTGATTATATATTACGGCAGCGAACCGTTTATGAGAAAAAGCAATGTCTTTAACTCCACAGGAGCGGCGGCGCTGCTGATAACATTGTGCGATCCTTACGCCTGCACTGACGCGGGACTTCTTATGTCTCTTGCGGGAACCTTGGGCGTTGGTGCGGCTTCGACCGCGGCAGCACGCGAATTCGGAAAAGGAAGATTTTCAACCGTAAAAAGAGCTTTTATTGCTTCCCTTTCCGCCATTCTCTGCACATTTCCCTTAAGCTGCGTTTATTTTGGCGGATTTTCCGCGGTGGGAGCAGTGACAAATTTCATACTGTACCCCTTATTTCTTCCCGCTTTGGCTTGCGCGGCGCTGTTTGCCATGTTAGGCGGCAACGGAAGTATTCTGATATTTTTGGCGGGGCTGTGCGCAAAGGGTATGATCCGGATTATAAACCTGTTCGGGAACTTCAAATACGCTTACTTCCCGTTGGATTACGCCTTTATCGCACCTGTAAGCTTTCTTTCCGCGATCTTCATTCTGCTTGTGCACTTCCGCTTTAAGGATTTGCGGAAAACGCTCAAGGCAATATCGCTCTCGGTTTGCGTTATGCTCTTCCTTACCGCTGTCTGTGATATTTATTTTTATGATAAAGCAAAGCTTACCATGTATTCCGACGGCGACGACGCCTGCATAATAGCAGAACATATGGGCAGCGTGTTTATAGCGGTCTCCGACGATTCGCCAAAGCTGCTGCAAAATATAAACGATTATATGAAAAACAATTTCATTGAAGAGGTCTCGGCGCTGACGGTACTTAACGCCAATCACAACGCCGTTTCGCGTTATTCCGAAATACCGTGTAAAATATTTATTCCCCCTGAAACTCAAAAAGAGGTTTACACCGATAAAATAACCCTGTATAACCAATCGGACATATGCACTTTGACAATAAACGGTATATCCGTATCGCTTTCTCCCGCTAAAGACCCTTTGGACAACAACATTGCCGTCTTATATGGGTATACGGAAAAAGCCCTGAATTTATCGGGAACAGTCTTTGTCTCCTCAAAAAGGCTCGACGGGGCGGAAGGCTGTGAAAACGCCAAAAACCTTTACTATGAAAAAGCTTCATATACAGTAACCGCAAACGGTTTTTTAAGCAAAAGAAATCAGGGATAGAGGAAAGGCGGATTAAAAAATGCCCATAATAACGGAAGTTCAGCTAAACACCGCCATTAAAAGCGGAAAATTTTCACAGGTTTACTTCTTCTACGGAGAAGAAAGCTTTTTAGTCAAAACCTATGCCGTGAAAATAAAAAATACACTGTTGGGCAGCGCGGCGGTGGACATAAACCTGCTTGAGCTAAGCGGAAACCCCGATCTGAATATGCTGTCCGATCACGCGGAATCTCTCCCGTTTTTCGCGGAGCACAAGGTTATACTGATAAACGATTTTAATCTTGAAAAGCTTCCCGAAGGGGAATTTGAGCTTTTCGAGAGAATACTTAAAAATGTTCCGGATACGACGGTTATGGTGTTTTACCTTACGGGCTGCGGATTTTCCCTCCGTTCGGGACGGGTAAAAAAACTGTTTGAGATAATCAAAAAATATTCCGCAGTATGTGAATTCAAGCCTCTTAATAAAATGAAAATCGGGGATATAATATTAAGGAAAGTTCATAAGCAAAAAAGACTAATCTCCCCGTCAAACGCCGAATATATAGCTGAAATAACCGCCTGCGATCTGAATCTCGCTTCCGTGGAAACCACTAAGCTGTGCTGCTATGTGGCGGAAGGGAAAGAGATAACAAGAGAAATTATAGACGCTATGACAGCCAAAAGGCTTGAAACCAGAATCTTTACTCTTTCCGACGCTATGATAGCGGGAAATAAAAAGGAAGCCTTCAAAATTCTCGGAGAGCTTTTTGCTCAGCGAGTAGACCCTATCCCGATTCTGGCGGCGCTGTCCACCGTGTATTCCGATTATTATACGGCTAAGGCGGCAAAAACAAACGGAGTTCCGCCTCAGCAGGTATCCGCAGACTTCGGCTACACGGGAGCAAAAGCCGGATTTGCGGCAAGAAAGTATACTCAGGCCGCCAAAATGGAGCTTGGCGCGTTAAGAAACGCGGTAAACATTATTTTTGACGCCGACGTAAAATGTAAATCTTCCACTGTCAACAGGCAGCTTCTTTTAGAAGAAACTGTACTTAAAATAATTGAAGCGTTATACTAAAAAAATTAAGTGACGGAAAACAAATGATACATCTTAAGGAAGCTCTTATAGTCGAAGGAAAGTACGACAAAATAAAACTATCATCGCTCACAGACGCGCTGATAATTACCACCGACGGCTTCGGAGTATTTAAAAACAAAGAAAAATTAGCGCTTATCAGAAGCCTTGCGGAAAACCGCGGCATAATAATATTAACCGACAGCGACAGCGCGGGCTTTAAAATACGCAGCTACATCAAAGGCTGTACCCGAAAAGGGAAAATATACAACGTCTATATTCCGGAAATATTCGGAAAAGAAAAAAGAAAATCGGAGTCTTCAAAGGAAGGAAAATTGGGTGTTGAGGGGATCCCAGCGGATATCCTCAGACAAGCCCTTATAAAATCCGGAGTGGACATATCCGACAACGTAGGAAGCAGGGAAGAAAAAATTGTTTGGGCAGACAAAATAATGCTTTACGACGACGGTTTTATAGGAAAGGACAATTCGGAGGAAAAACGAAAAAAGCTCCTTAAACTGCTTAAGCTCCCCTCTCTGCTCTCCTCCAACTCGCTTATAGAAGTGCTGAACACAATGTATACTCCCGAAGAATACAAAAAAGCTGCTTTCACGATAAATACCGAAGAAAACACAATACCGAAAGGATAATTCAAAATATGGTTTTTTCCAGCCTTACATTTATGTTTGTTTTTTTACCGATAGTGCTGATACTGTATTATATTGTGCCGAAAAAATTTAAAAATCTTTTCATTCTTATAAGCGGACTTATATTTTATGCCTGGGGCGAACCCGTGTACGTGCTGATAATGATAGTTTCAACACTTATTGACTACACGGCGGGGCTCTTGATATACCGGTTTGACAAAAGCAAAACGATAAAGCGCATTTGTCTTATTGTGTCCCTGCTGATGAATCTCGGTCTGCTTGGAGTATTTAAATACAGCGGATTTATAATGCAAAACATTGACATAATATTGGGAACCTCTCTTTATGATCCTAATCATGCCCTGCCTCTGCCGATAGGAATCAGCTTCTTTACCTTCCAGTCAATGTCTTACACAATAGATATGTATATGGGAAAGATAAAAGTGCAGAAAAATCCCATTTCCTTCGCCGCATTCGTCACGCTTTTCCCCCAGATAGTGGCAGGCCCCATAGTAAGATATGACGATATTGCCAGGGAGCTGGATGACAGAACGGTAAACCTCGACTGTATATACGAGGGAATTTTGAAATTCATAACCGGTGTTGGGAAAAAGGTTCTGATAGCCAACAATATCGGTATGCTCTGGACGTCGGTCAAGGGACTGGAGGCAAGCGAGCTGTCGGTGCTTACCGCGTGGCTTGGAATATTGGCTTTTACTCTTCAGATTTACTTTGACTTCTCCGGCTATTCTGATATGGCGATAGGTCTGGGTAAAATGATGGGCTTTAATTTTCCGCAGAACTTCAATTATCCGTATCAATCGAAAAGCATAAGCGAGTTTTGGCGCAGATGGCATATCACCTTGGGCGCATGGTTCAAAAGCTATGTATATTTTCCCTTGGGCGGCAGCAGGAAAGGAAAAGGTCGCACCGTGTTCAACCTTGCGGTTGTATGGCTGCTGACGGGCATATGGCATGGGGCAAGCTGGAACTTTATCCTATGGGGCGTGCTTTACGGATTGGTGATAATTATTGAAAAGCTGTTTCTCGGAAAAGTTCTTGAAAAAATTCCCGACTTTTTCTCATGGCTGTACACTATCATTTTGGTGATATTGGGTTGGGTTCTTTTCGATACTGCGGACATACCCACCGCGTTAGGCTATATGGGAGCAATGTTCGGAGGCGGCGGAACGCTTATTGATAACACCGCAATGTACTATCTTATAAATTACGGCGTAATGTTTGTTATAGGAACCTTTGCCTGCACCGATATTTTCTCCCGCGCAGCCGAATGGCTCAAAGAAAAAATGCCCCTTCTCGTAAATTATTCCACTCCGATAGCGAAAACGGCGATAATGGTGCTTTCCACAGCCTATCTGGCGGACGCTACGTACAACCCGTTTCTTTATTTTAATTTCTGACGAAAGGAATACGCGGAAAAATGAAGAATTTATATAAAAAAATAATGGTGGCGCTGTTTGCCTTGTTTCTCACTATAATTCCGATATTGACGCTGGTCTTTATGTCACCAGAAAAAAAGCCCTTTTCCGAAAACGAAAACAGATATTTGGCCGTCTTTCCGGAGCTTAACTTTAAGAGTTATAAAAACGAAAGCTTTATGAACGGTTTCGACAAGTGGATTTCCGACCGTTTTTTCGGGCGTGAGGACTGGATCGTTCTTAAGAACAAGACGGACTCCGCTCTGGGAAAAACCGAAACAAACGGCGTTTTTATCGAAAACGGCATGATGATGCAAATCTGGAGAGATTATGACGAAAGCATGTACCAACGCAATCTTAAGGCGATAAACGACTTTGCCGAAAAGCATCCGGAAATACCCGCCTACTTTATGTTAGTGCCAAACGCTCAGGAGATTTACAAAGACAACGTTCCCAAATACGCGGAAATCGGCGATCAAAAGGAATATATAGACAAATTTTACTCGGAATTAAAGGGCTTTGAGGGCATGATAGACGCTTTTTCCGCACTTATGAACCGCAGAAATTCATATATCTACTACCGCACCGACCACCACTGGACCAGCTTCGGCGCCTTTGCCGCATACGAAGCCGCATCTCAGGTTTTGGGCTATGATAGCCGCAAATATGACGATTTTACAATAGAACACGCCGACAGCGAATTCAGAGGCACCCTGTTTTCCAAAACCCTTGACTTTGACATAACGCCCGACGTAATAGATTATTACACGCTTATGGAGGGAGAACCTGAAGTTAAGGTATCGGTATTTAAAAATTACGATACGGAAACAAACCAAGTTATCTATGACGAATACGACAGTATGTATTTCAGAAGCTTTTTACAGGTTAAAGACAAGTACTCCTCATTTTTGGGTCAAAACTCTCCTATCGTTACCGTGGAAAATAAAAACGCAAAAAACGACAAATCAATCCTGCTGATAAAGGACAGCTACGCTCACTCCTTTGTTCCCTTCCTTTCAAAGGAATATAAAAAAGTCACAATGATCGACCTCAGATATATAAATACGGATTTTCAGATCATGGCGCGGCTTGAGGATTACGATCAGCTTCTTTTCCTTTACAATGTAATTACCTTTTCCGAGGACGAAAATATTATTAAATTAAATATGTGCAAATAATACCAATCTTTGGCCATTCGCAATATAATACCAATCCCTTTTTAAACCGATGTAATATCCGCAGTTTGATACTGTTAACCAATTAAAAATCTGAAAAATTTGTTAACAGTGCTTAAGGTATAATAACCATTTTGACTGTTATTTTATCCTGTGTCAAAATGGTTATTAGTATAAAAAGGGATTAGTGTAAAACATTACCGCCGCTTTAAAAACGGCGGTAATTTATAAAATTATATAATAACAAAAGGAGTAGGCCTTGAAGAAAAAAGCTTTATTTTCAATGCTGCCGGCTATAGTGGCTCTCGCTTGGCCCACTATGCTGGAGCAGCTTATGCAGACGGCCGTACAGTACATAGACACCGCAATGGTAGGCTCGTTGGGCAAGCAGGCTACGGCGGCGGTCGGCGCCACCGGCACGGTAAACTGGCTTGTGGGCAGCACTGTTTCGGCAATAGGTGTGGGTTTTTTATCCTATATAGCCCAATCTATGGGAGCAAACGAAAAGGATAACGCCAAAAAGGCTTCGGGGCAGGCCGTAACCGCCGTCATCATAGTCGGACTGCTTTTCACGTTTCTTACGACTTCTTTAAGCGGACTTGTACCCGTGTGGATGCAGGTAGACATAAATATAAGAGAAATGGCGTCAAGATACTTCCTTATACTGTACACACCAATGCTGTTCAGAACTGCAAACATAATTTTCGGAACGGTGCTCAGATCGGTAGGAGATACAAAATCCCCGATGATAGTGGGGATTTTTGTAAACATAATAAATATTCTTCTTAACTTTTTCCTTATTTATCCCACAAGGAGCGTGACAATTTTTGATACGGGCTATACCATTTACGGAGCGGGTTTCGGAATAGAAGGAGCGGCAATCGCCAGCGCCGTTTCCTACGCCTTCGGAGGCATTGCCATAACGGTAAGGATATGGAGGCATAAAGAAATTTCGCCGAAGGGGCAAAGCCTTAAGCCCGATATAAAAATACTTAAGCCCTGCTTAAGAGTAGCGCTTCCGAATATGTTCCAGAGATTCGCCACATCGCTGGGCTATGTGGCCTTCGCCTCAATGATAAATTCCTTGGGCGAAACCTCCACGGCCGCTCATACAATAGCCAATACCGTAGAATCCGCATTTTATATTCCCGGCTACGGAATGCAGACCGCGGCGGCAACTCTTTCGGGAAACGCCTGCGGGGCAAAGGACAAGGAGCGGCTGCAAAATCTGGCTAAAGCGGCAATACCTCTGGTGATAGTGCTGATGATACTGTCGGGAGGACTGCTGCTTATTTTCGCGCCCGACCTTATGCTTTTGTTTTCAAAGGACACGGAGGTTATAGCGCTTGGTACGACAGTACTGCGTATGGTGGCGATATCGGAGCCGTTTTACGGTGTGCCGATAGTTATCGAGGGCATTATGCAGGGAGCGGGAAAGACAGTTTCGCCTTTTGTCTTTAATGTGCTCGGTATGTGGTTTGTGAGAATTTTGGGGACGTTTATTTGTACTCAGTTGTTAAGCTATGGGCTTGTTTCGGCGTGGGCCTGTATGATAGGCCATAATATGCTTTTATTTGTGATGTTTATTGCGCTTTTTGCGTCGGGAAGATGGAAGCCCGCGTATATGCGGATAAAAAAATACCAATAACAATTTGTCATAGGATAAAATTAAAGTAAAACGGTTATTACACCCTAAGCGTTATTAACCGATTAAAAAGTGTTTTTCCAAGTTGTTAATACTAATCCCTTTTAAAACTGTTGGATTAGTGTTTTGGGTGCAACCCTTTTTAAACTATGGATTTTATCCATAGTTTAAAAAGGGTTTGGTATAAGCTTAAACAACCTGTGCCTAATACTAATCTTTGATCAAAGTATAGACAAATATCATAGATTGGTATAAGAAGCGTGAGTGGATATTCGACAGCGGTTATAAATGAAAAATATCCCTTCACAAAGCCACTCTACCAAAGATAGATTGACAAAAGCATCTACCTATGATAATATGAAAGTGCCAATTAATACTAATAACCATTCTTCCAATTTTTAATTGGTTAACAGTATAAATCAGCCATCACGCATAAAAGCATAATAAACCAATGAAAGGCACTAAAATAAAATGAACATTGAAAAAAGCGGAAAGCTTATCTGCGAGGAAAGAAAAAAGCTCGGACTCACTCAGAAGGAGCTTGCGGAAATCATAGGAGTCACAGATAAAGCTGTGTCAAAATGGGAAAACGGACGCGGCTTTCCCGACATATCACTTCTGGAGCCGCTGTCAAAAGCCTTGAACATTTCCGTAACGGAACTTATTCACGGTGAAAAAACCGAAAACAATACCCTTAAAGCGTCAGATAAAGCAATAATGGAGGTTTTCAGCCAAAGAAAGCTGCTACTGAATATGATTTCGATAATTTTTACCATAATCGGCGTAGCGCTGCTTTTCCTTCCGACAGTATTGGCAGCAGCAGATTTTATAGGCATTCTGTTTATTCTTCTCGGCTCATTGCTTATTGCTTTGGGAATAAGCATCCGAAGCAAGAAATTCTTAATGTGCGCCGAAAAAGTAAATCTAAAATTTTTATATACGCCTTTGGCGCTTTTTGCAATAATCTCGGCAATCGTTCTCGAAGCTCAGCCCGACAGTTTTTTAATGATCTTTGGCGCCCCTCCCGACAGTGATGTGGAAGCATTTTACGAAAGCTGTTCTTACTTTGACCTGCTTCCTTTTGGCTACGGAAACTGGGCGCCTTTACTGACGGCGCTGACAAGCTGCGCTTCGGCGATATTGCTTGCCGGCGGATTTATACTTGATTTGCTCAAAAAAACATTAAAAAAGCTTAACCGTGCAGCCTTTATCTGTACCTGCTCCGCACTGTTCTTCTCCGTAACGGCAATTTTTATCTTCTCCGATCAAATCGCCGCGTCAGAATCCGGAATAGCTATGCTTATTTTAGCATCCGCTATATTTCAATTCAGCGCGCAGAAAGCTTAGGATAATACCAATGAACCGAACGCACACATATTGATACCAATCCATTTTTAAACTGTGGGTATTAAGTCAATTTAAAAAGGGATTGGTATGAGACGATATAATTGACACTTCCTTAGCCGCACGGCACCCATTGGGCTATTCGTATTTTTTATTGTCTCTTACATAATGCCTTATTCTTAAAGGAACACCACAGTCCTTTGCTCTTTCCGTACAACGCTCGATTTCTTCCTCCCCCAGATTATAATCCACAACGGTAAATGAAACCTCCGGAACATACTCTTTTATTCTCAGGGCAAAATTCAGCATTGAATTATAGGAAGGCAGCCCATATTCGGAGTTAGTCAGACGAAAATACTTATCGGGATCGGAAGCGTTCAGGCTTATGGAAACTTTGTCTATCCTGTATTTCAAAGAAGCTATATCAAAATTCGGGTTCATCAGCGAGATGAGCCCGTTTGTATTTATGCGTATTTTCATATCCGTTTTTTCCTTAACATACTCGGCGGTTTTAAGCAAAATCTCCGCCCTCATCATAGGCTCGCCGTAACCGCAGAACACAAGCTCGGACAACCCCGTTTTGTCAAAGCGGTCAAAGGCCTCAACAATTTCTTCAAAATCAGGCTCGTGATCAAGCCACAGATTGTCGCTTTCCCCTACGCCGTCTCCGTTCCTGCGTATACAGAAAACACAGGCGCAGGGACATTTATTGGTAATGTTCGCGTAAAGCTTACCGTCAAATTCATAGAAAATTGTCATAATCGTCTTTACCTTTCTACTTTACAATATGATATCAACGCAATACACTTCATCTATTAAAATATAGTCGCAGCCGTATTTTTTACATGCTTCAAAATTCTTAAGATTTTCACATATCAGGTTATGTACATTCAGGAATTCCGGATCGTCCTTTCTCTCCTCAATAACCGAAGCATATTTTTCTATACTGTCAAAATTGTTTTTTATATACTTTTCCGACATTACAAGACAGAAAAAGCGGATTTCTCCCAAATATTCCTCTTCAAAATCCTTCTTCCAGTCGAAAGGAATATAAGCGCCCTCCAATATAAGATTTTGTTTATTCTCAACGGCAGTTTTTACTATTTCCTTTACAATTCCCCATAAATAAGGCACCAGTTCTTCGTCGTCTTCCGGAGTAAGATCGGTATTGCCGCTTCGGATAAGCCCCATTTTAAGATGATCTATCGAAAAATAAGGCATACCGTACTTTTCAAGCAACTTTTGTGACAAAAGCGTCTTCCCTGTATGTGAAGCGCCCATTATTAAGATTACCATTTTTATGATCACCTCATTTTCAGCTTGTCCATATTCAAGCGCAGCTTTAACAAGCTGCCGCCCGCCTTATACCAATCTTTAATCATCCGTATTATTGGTCTTTACTTTGATCAAAGATTGGTATAAGAGACGAAGGACATACGGCAGCGGTTATATATTTGAATTATTATCAAAGCCAGATAGCCCAGTCACCGTAATTAAAGGTTCCCGAACCGTGACAAAGCTTTCCGCGTTCTTTAAGTTTTTTTAGTTCGTCCCTCATTCTTACGATGATTTCAGGTTGAATATCAAGAGAATGATGAGCGGGAAAGACTCTTTTCGCGGGAAGCCGCACAAGTTTTTCCAATGATTCCAGATAAGCTACCGGATCCGTCGAAGGATAATAGGCAAACAGTGTGTCCTTGTACACAAGATCGCCGGTAAACAGGTATCCTCGCTCCTTCTCCCAGAAGCACATATGCCCAGGCGAATGACCGGGAGTATGCAAAACCTCCACAATACGCCCGCCGATATCCAAAATATCTCCATCTTTCAGTATTTTTGAAGGCGTTCCCTGAAAAAATTCGTATTTTTCAATATCAAAATCTTCCGGAATGTCGCAGCGGTCAGTAACCATTTCCCTGATGGTCTTTTCCGGCAATGGAAATCCGCCGCTGAGCCAATTCAGCTCGTTCCCGTGTGCATAAAATTCGGGAAAAAACCTGTGACCTCCTATATGATCCCAGTGAATATGGGTGGCGACCGCGGCAGTAGGCGTATCGGTAAGCTTTCTTACCTCCTCGGATATATCGCATATTCCAAGTCCGGTATCAATCAAAAGGCTTTTTCCTTTTCCTTTCAGCAAATAAGCATGTGTTTCTTCCCAATGCCGATATTCGCTTATGATATAGGTTTCCGAATCAATCTCATCTATTGTGAACCAATCCCGCATTTTACCGTATTTCCTTTCCGCCGTCATTTTCCATATCATATATATTTCTGTATGCTTCATAACGTCCGTCGCTCAAAGCGACATTTATAGCGTCGCTTACCTCTTTTTCCCTGAGTCTTGCAATAATCATAGGCGAAAACCTTTTTCCTTCCAGAGCTATCGCCGATTCTTTCGCCTCCTCGAAGGTCTTTTCCACTCCCCTGAAAATTCGCGTATCGTTGTAAACAATATTATCCAGCCAATCCATAAGCCCTATAACGTCCACCATCTGACGGTATTCGCATTCCAGACGCTTATAATCGTCCGGATAGCCGTGCGAACCGTCGTACCATTTGTGATGCCCCAAAGCAACAGCCGCGCAGCGCGATGTGGATCGTCTTTTTTTAAGACACACCATACCCGCAAGCGTATGAAGCTGCGCCATATCGTTTTCATCCTCAAACCACTGTCTGCCCACGTTGGTATATAAACTCATAAAATTCATTTTCCCAATATCGTGAAGCAAACCGCACTCAAAGGCATAATCGGCAATGACCCGTTTTTTTTCTTCAACATCTACTATATCTCTGATAAATCCTATATCGTCAAAATAATCAAGCTCCTCATCAGCTATTATTTTACACAATACCGACGCCGCCTTCCCCACCGCGCAGGAATGGGCGTAAACCACGGGGGCGAAGCTCATTTCAAGCTTTATAATAAAATCCTTATATGAAATACTGTTCTCCGTTTCAATATAAGTGAAGGAAAGCTGCCTGAGATAAAAAAACAATTTTTCGCTTAGCTCCCGTTCCGGAAAGCTCTTTACATAACTCAGAGCCCTTTGATTCAGTACTCCTATATAATCCAGACGTTTTGACAAATATTCCGGACTTTCTTCAAGATACTGACAATAAAAGGCGGGCAAAGAAATTATCCCGTACATCGTATCCTCGGAACGGTCGTTAAAGTCCGCCGAATCCATAAGCTGTTCAATTTTCGTGAGCAGCTCCTCAAAACCGTACAATCCGCAGTAATATTCCGCTACGCAGTAAGAAAACATTGGGCGTATGGGAGCGCTCTCGTTATTTTCCTTTGCCTCCCTGAACCGCGTTTCATATATAACATATACCGACTCCATAAAATCAGCCACGTCCTGAGGAGTAAGGTCTATTTCTTTTTTATAGCTTGCGCTGGACGCCATCTGACGGTGTATGGTGTAAACATACTTGTCCCATGGAAGATCGGGTGCGTTTTTCCTATATTCGGGATCCTGAAATATCATAAGAGTACGCTTTACCATACGTATTTTTTCAACGTTCGACTTAAATCCGCCCAAAGACATATTCGCCCTTGAGCGCAGTATATAACCCTTTGTTTCCGTACTTTCAAGCTCGTTGAAATATTTCAGGTAAGCCGCCGCCTCTGCAAAACAAAGCCTCATTTGCGAATAATATTTTTCACAAACCGAATATTCGAGACCGATAAGCTTGGCGCACATACTGTTATAGCCTATGCCGAGCCAATAAAGCTCCTCTATCATCGCGCAGCGTTCCTTAGTCAGCCGCGCGTAGCTCAGCATTGATCTTTGTATCTGACAAAACAAACCCACATCAGTCTCAATTGCAGGGTTTAAAAGTTCCGAAGAGAATTCCTTAAGCTCTTCAATCTCCTTTTTGTCAGCATCAAACATATTATCCAAAAGCGGAAAAAGATGTTGACGCAAAATAAGCATATTGCGCTTTATCGTCATTTCAGCGCACTCCCTGTCTCGAAGCAGCTCCGCGCAGTATTCATCAAAGCTTTTTCCGACGGCGCTTTTGCGGAGATTCAATGCGCGTATTTTCTTTAAATTCTCGATATATTCTTCCTGATACCGCTGCATACTGCCCACACTTTCCGGTTACTTTTCAAATCTGTTTTTCAATATTTCGCAAAGCTTATCGGGATCCACAGGCTTTGAACAGTGTTCATTCATTCCCGCTTTTCTCGACATACGAATGTCCTCCACAAACGCATTGGCCGTCATAGCCACTATCCAGACCTCTGCGGCGTCGCTTCTGGAAAGGGCGCGAATCCTCCTTGTCGCTTCGTAACCGTCCATAATAGGCATTTGTATATCCATAAAAATAATATCGTAATACCCTTCGGAGGATTCCTCAAACTTTTGAACAGCCTCGGCGCCATTATTTGCTACGTCAACCTTTATCCCCGTAACCGAAAGCATTTCCGTAACTATCTCCTGATTTATTTCCACATCCTCCACAAGCAAAATACGGTATCTGCTGTAATCCTCCGTCTCGCTTGAGCTGCCGTTCTGTGCCCCCGCGCTGTTTATCAGTCCGGCAACCGTATCAAGCAGCCTGCTTTTGAACAGAGGACAGGGAACAAAAGCGTTAACCCCCGCGCGGGAAGCGCTGTATTCAACCTTAGTCCAATCCTCCTCGGACACTAAAATTATGGGAAAATCAGGCCCGGCAAGCTGTCTTACATGAGCTGCCAGCTCCAATACCGGCATATCGGAAAGAGATTGACCAAGCAGCATCGCGCAAGGCATATTATTTTCATAAAGCCTTTCCGTAAGCCACGTAACCGATTCCATACCTCCCGAAGCCCGTACCGGACTCAAGCCGCCGCTTTTAAGATAGCCCTCTATAAGGTAATAGCCGTCATCTCCGTTTTCGGCCACCAGAACGGTTCCACCGTCCGAAAGGCTTAAACTCTCTCTGCTCTGAAGAGTAACGGATATGGGAAGCCGTACCGTAAATCTGCTCCCCTTTCCCTCCTCGCTCTCCACCGAGATATTGCCGCCCATACTGTCCACAAGGCTTTTCACTATAGACATTCCCAAGCCCGTTCCCTCAATTTTTCCTATGGTGGAATTTTTGACGCGTTCAAAAGGCATAAAAATACGCTGCAAAAACTCCCTGCTCATTCCCATGCCGTTATCCTCGCAGATAAACAGCAGCCAAACCTTCTCACCGTTAGCTTCGCAGTCCTGAGTCCCGTCTTTTTTATACTGTGAAAAGCTTACCTTTATGCTGCCGTTTTCCTGAGTATACTTTACCGCGTTTCCTATAATATTTACAATTATCTGACGCAAGCGCAGCGGGTCTCCCAGAAGATTCTCCTCATAAATATCCGTTATATCAAACTGAAGATCCTGATTTTTCAGCACCGCCTGAGGGCGCATAATGACCACGATATCGTGAATAAGATCGGCAATTGAAAATTCCTCTTCGTTAAGCGTCATACGCCCGCTGTCGATTCTTGACATATCCAGAACGTCGTTGACAAGACTCATCAAATGAGCGGAAGCGGTCTTTATCTTTAAAAGACAATCCTGCACCCTTAATTTTTCATCTATATGAGCCAGCCCGATAGACGTCATTCCCATAATGGCGTTCATTGGAGTACGTATATCATGTGACATATTGGATAAAAAACTGCTTTTGGAGCGGTTTGCATCCTCCGCCGCCCTTAAAGCGTCTTCTAAAGCCTTGTTGGAGCGCTCAAGCTCCAACAGCCTTTGCATGTAATTGTGTACCGTATCCAATATCCATAAAAAATGGGTGGAATCAAAAGGTATTTTCGTTACCTCAAGTTCTTCCGTAACCTTATATGGATCCGATTGCAGAAGATCATCCGCCGCAATTCCGGTAAGAGCGCAGGCGGCTTCGTCTGCGTATATAATACGGTTCGTTTTCGTGTGTTCTGTTACAAGATAGCCCTTCTCTTCCATATACTTGTCTCTGTGCTCCTATCTGATCTTCAAATCCTGTGAAGACAGGTTCCTAAGGCAACACCGCATAATGATTGTGTGCGGATTGCGCCGTCAGATTTTTCGTCAGCTTGTATAAATCCGACGCGGGAATACCGGAGTATTTCAAGGAGGATTTGTGCAAGATGACGGAAAATATGCAAGCAAGCCTCACGCAAAGCCGTTAGGCGGTCATTGTGCGATGTTGCCCTAACCTTTTTAATAACACTTTATGCGATAAATTTCAGAATGGTGCTTTGTACGATTTTAATCAAATCTGCAATTCAATTAAATTGGCATAACAATATATTCTATCCGCATAAAATATACGAATAAAATTCCTATTCCCGCAATAAACCGACAGATATAAAATCAAGCAAAAGGAGACTTTTGCCTGTTTTAAGCGATTTGTTTATCTCATAAAAAAGTCGGTATCCTATTTTCTCCATAGCTGCCGATATTTCTTCTCTTCCGATATCACGATGGACGGCGCTCAAACCGTCAAATGTATGAGAATACGGAGAATCAGATATAAATCCGCTTTCCTCATTTACTTGAATGACACAGGAAACATATTTTGGCTTTGCTCTTAAAACAATATTTATAAAATTTTCGTATCCTATATATTCTATCAGAAGATCGGCTATTATCATTTCCGCTTCGGGAATAACGGCATTTTTATCCGTTAGATCAATACAAAGGCATTCCAAAATATCGCTTATATCCTCATACCTTGTCCGACATTCGTTTATATACCCGCGGTTTATATCAATTCCGTATACTTTTTTAAACTTTTCCTTTTTAATATGTTCAAGACCGTTGCCTCCCGCAACGCCCAATACAATTACAGACTTTACGGGATACCTGTTAAGCTGACCTTCCATTAAAGAATTGAGACACTGAAGCTGTCCGACGGTTTCATGACTCATATGCTTTTCATAGTCAAAAAGCTCTATTTTTTCCCATGGATTTTCCATAATATTACTCCAATGCAATAAATGTTTTTATCACAGCTTGATCATACGCCCCGAAGTCTTCATACGAATACGAAGCTCATCGGAAATAAGCGCAATAAATTCAGAATTGGACGGCTTTCCTCCGGTATTCCTGATAGGATGACCGAAGTATGTGTTTAAAACTTCGGTATTTCCCTTTTCCCAGACTAATTCAATAACGCTTCTCAGCGCCCTTTCCACGCGGGTGGGAGTAGTTTTAAACCGTGCGGCGACGGTAGGATAAAGAAGTCTTGTTACGCTGGTAAGCATATCGGTATTGTCAACGCAAACCATAATAGCGTACCTCAAGTAATAATAGCCCTTTAAATTCGCAGGTATTCCCATCAATCGCATAATATCCGTAACAATGTATTCCAAATCCTCTATTGACGGTTTTTCTTTAAGAATTCCAAAATCGGTATTAAACGCACCTATTCTCTTTCCGGCGTCGGAAATGCATCTTATAAGCTTGTTCACATCAAAGGGCTTCACCAGAAAATCTCCGGCTCCAAGATATATCGCCTCTTCCCTGACCGATACCATTTCATAATCGGCTGTGACAATAATAACGGGAAGCTTGCCTAACTTTTTAAGTTCTTTTATAAACCCGATCGCGTCAAGACCGGGCATTTTCGCTTCGATAATTATTACATCGGGAATTATTGAATCTTTTATGTACTGAAGCAGACTTGGTCCGTCAGCCTTTCTTGTCACCGCAAAAGCGCCTGCGGATTTAAAGGTATTCGCCCACAGCATTCCTTGATCGGGAATATCATTTCCGATCAAAATTCTCAAAATGTCCATTTCTCTGCCTTTCTTAATTTTGATCAATAGTAGAATCCCCTGCACCTAAGCAGCTTCACATAATCAAACAGCATACCGGAGTCGCAGTCACGGTCAAAAACAAAACTGAAGCCGATTTCCTTTTCTTTGCTTTTTTCAACATTTTCCCGAAACTGCGAGAATGTCAAATCGGCAGAGTAATAATCGGCAAGATAATCCTCAACACCGTACGCCTCAAAGGGGATATTGTTAAATTCGTCAAAAGAAAAAGACATCACCTGTTTCCGTTTAAGCTTTGTGGATACTGTAATCTGCCCTAGACCGATCTCTATATCACAAAAGCCTTTCACACTTACAACAGGTATGGGGAAATAATCCATCACATACTGTCCGCTTTGATCTTTGCTGTAGTGACCGTTATACCAACCGTATTCGGCCTCAAAAATACGGCTCGGTACAAAACGCTTCAAGATCTCGTTTGCTTTTATGTACAGCGGATAATATACCCCATTAAGTTCATCAGTTTCCATCAACGTCACCCTCCTTAACGAATTATTTGTACATATAGTATACCACATAAATCGCTAAATAGCAAGCAAAAATGAATAAAAATAACATAAATCTAATAAAAATATTTTTTTTCGACAACAAAGTAAGTAGTGCAATTTGCATAAAAACCACTGTAAATTTTTGTATTGTGCAAATTTGCTTAATATTTGGAGTCCTAATAATTGTCGGTCGAAGTATGGGCAACCTTGGAATAGGTCGGTATCCTGCATTGGATTTTTACAAGCTGACGAAAAACAGACAACACAATCGTGTAACAAAAGTTGTGCTAAAAATTGGATAACAGCTTATGGATTCAGTTTTTTTCTGTACCCATAAGGTGTGGTTTGGTAAGCTCTCCTGAAACTTCTTATAAAATAGCTTACGTTGGCGAATCCGCAGCTTTGGGCGATTTCCGTAACACTCATATCCGTTTCTCCGAGTAGCCTTTTTGCCGTATCAAGTCGGTAAAGCATTATATACTCGGAGGGAGTCTTTCCCATATACGCTTTAAAAAAACTTTCAAAATAAGCCGTACTGTATCCCGTCAGCTCCGCCAGATAATCTATATATATTTTCCGGAAAAAATTTGTGTGTATATACTCTATTGCGGAAAGAATATTTTTCTGCGGCGTTCTTGCGGGAAGCAGATCCGATTCAAATAAGTCCTTTTCCGCAATGGTAAGGTAAATGTCCATAAGGGCTTTTTTAGCCTTCAGTTCATATCCGAAGGGCCTATCCTCCATCAGAGCGCATACATTTTTTACCGCCTCAATAATAAGCCTTTCTTCCATAATTTCATCCCGAAAAAGTTCCCGTATATCCCTGTCAAAATATTTATTGCAAATATCCTCCGCCGCGAAAAGGTAAGAACGGTTACAAAGGAGCGCCTTAAAATGTATTTTCTCTTTTCCCTCAGTCATCATTGAATGAAGCTTAAATCCGCCGCAAAAAGCGCATCTTCCCTCCTTCAGTAAAATGCGCTTTCCGTTTATGTTATATTCAGCCTCACCCTCTACCATATATATGAATTCATCTTCGTTATGCCACTGATGAGTTATGGGCCACCGTGAATCGTATAACGCCACCGGGAATGAATCCGTACCGTGCTTTGTGTTTTCCTTAAGATCGGATATATTCATATATGACCTGCCTTTCTTTTATTATACCAATCTTTAATCAAGTTGCAGACTTGATTAAAGATTGGTATAAAGCCCGTTTTTATCATCATCGAAAATTTGCCGCAATAATCGGACGAAAATCAAATAAAAAGCGGAGCAATATGCGTATATTGAGGGCATTTTTAACAAAGAGAGTTTTCATCAAAAAAATATCACCGACATGACTTTATTGACAAAGAATATGATATAGTGTTATTTTGCGGTGTTAAAATGCAAGATTTTTTTATTTTTATATGCTATAATTATATTATTCCCAAGCGGATAAGTCAATATAAATATTGAAATTTTATGATTTTTTGAAAGGAATAAACTTATGGGACACGTTGTAATCGGAGAAAAATACATCGGCTACACCGCCCGCGACGAAATAGTGAGAGTGGAAGCCTACGGAAAAGACCGCATCCGTGTGCGGTCAACAAGAAACGGCAGCTTTTCCGAAGAAAGCTGGACACTGCTCCCTCCGCTGTCCGACGAATGCACCGTTACGGGAGACGAAGAAAGAGGCGTCCTCACCACCGGCTGTCTTTCGGCGGAGATTGTAAAGATGTGGGGTATATACCACATTATCTTTTATAAAAACGGCAAGGAAATATTACGGACAAAAAGAGAAGGCGACATAACAAGCCAGTACCGCCATGTGGAGGGCAACAACTACCGTATAAAAGCGATTTTTGAGGCGAGATACGGCGAGCGTCTGTACGGATTGGGTCAAGAGCAGCAGGATTATTTCAACAGAAAAGGCTGCTCCTGCGAACTGGTGCATTACAACACCAAAACCGCCATGCCGTTCCTATACTCGTCACTGGGCTACGGGTTCCTATGGAACAACCCCGCGCCGGGAAAATGCGAAACAACCCTGAATCACACAATGTGGCTTTGTGAAAGCGCGTATCAGGCTGATTATATAGTAATAGGCGGAAACAAACCATCCGATATAATGCGTAAATATTGCGAGCTCACCGGTTTTGCGCCCAAATTCCCTCAATGGGCGGCGGGCTTCTGGCAGTGCAAGCTCAGATACGAAAGTCAGGATGACTTGCTGGAGGTTGCACGGGAATACAAAAAAAGAAATATTCCCATATCCGCCATAGTTATAGATTACTTCCACTGGACGGAACAGGGTGAATGGCAGTTTGACCCCAAGCTCTGGTACGATCCTAAAGCTATGTGCGACGAACTTAAGGAAATGGGCATACAGCCGATAGTTTCCATCTGGCCCACCATAAATCCCAACAGCAGGAACTACGAAAAAATGAACGACGAAAATATGCTGGTGCGCACCGAAAACGGACAGTACGGGATTTTTCCATTCTACGGCCAACAAACATATATCGACGTTACAAATCCCGCAACCCGCCGATTTGTCTGGGAACAGATCAGAAAAAATTATTACGAATACGGGATTAAAACCTTCTGGCTTGACGAAGCGGAGCCCGAAATATTCCCTCAGCAGTTTGACAACCTCAGATTTCATATAGGAAACGGCGCCCAGACCGCGCTTTTGTATCCATATTACTACTCAAAAATGATCTATGACGCGTTAAATGAAGAGGGGGAAAAAGAAACGGTGCTGCTTACGAGAGCCAGTTATCCGGGAAGTCAGAAATTCGGCGCCATAGTATGGAACGGAGATATTCCCTCCACCTTTATAGCCCTAAGACAGAGTGTAATTTCGGGACTTTCAATGGCAATGTGCGGAATCAACCTTTGGAACAGCGATATAGGCGGCTTCTGCGGCGCGGATACAGAAAGCGATTTTTTCCGCGAGCTTATTGTCCGCTGGTTTCAGTTCGGCGTGTTCTGTCCAGTTATGCGCCTGCATGGGGCAAGGCAAAAAACTAAAAATCAGGTTGACAGGCACCCTGAGGTTCTTGAAAGAAGCGGCGGAGACAACGAGATATGGAGTTTCGGCGAAAGAAATTACCCGATACTTAAAGAACTTGTACAGCTAAGGGAAAGACTTATGCCCTATATTGTAAAGCATATGGACATTGCCTCCGAAACCGGAACGCCGATAATGCGCCCGATGTTTTTTGATTACTATGAGGACGATCACTGCTACGACCTGGACACTCAGTATATGTTCGGAAGCGACATCATTTTTGCCCCCATACTTAATGAAAGCCAAACGGAGCGCGAGGTATATCTGCCAAAGGGAAAATGGATTCTCACCAACGGAAAAAAAGAATACGAGGGTGAGCAAACCGTGCTGTGCCATGCTGAATTAAACGAATTTATCGCCTTTGTAAAAGCGGGAAGCGAGGTTATAAACGAGTTTATTTAAAAAAATATAAAAGCTGTAATCTATCGGATAACTTAGATTACAGCTTTTTTAGTATAATTACCCTTGCAGACCTACCCATTCGGCCTTATCTTCAATAATTGTACCGTCCGAAAATCCGCCCTTTACAACTATTTCGTTTGTTTCATCTTCGTTTAAAATTATATTTTTCCATACAAATACGGTAGAATAATTCGGATCAAGCTCCGAACGGTATATTTTCCCCTGTGTAACACCGTTAACATACAATTCCGCAAATTCCGCGTTTGAATATGCTTTTACCTGCGGAACCGCGCGAGGACGGCGCTTAAACCCTTTTTCAGTAAGATGAACCATAGGCGACGGATTCCAAACGGATTTATAAAAATAATACGAATCCTTTGGAACGCGTTGGCGGGTGGCGAGTCCCTTGTCGTTCTGACCTACCGTATCGCCCTCATGTCTTCCGTTGGAGGCAAAGTCAAACATACACCAGATATATTTTCCCCACAGATAGCGGCGGCAGGAAAATTGCGCCCATATTTTTTCGTGCATTTCCGACTGGTAATTCTGATAGTGTCTTTCGCCCCAAGGGTCGATTTCCTCAAGCCAGTTTATATTGTCCTTAAACTGCGACAAGGCTCCGCCGCCGCCGTATTCCGACACACATACCGGACGGGATTCCTTTGATTCGTGATATTCGTCCAGCCAGCTTCCGAATCCCTCAACCGGACCCGCCTCCTTATACCAGCCAAAATAACGGTTATATCCAACCACCTCGCCGGGAAGCTCCAAGAATCTCCCCCAGAACTGTGCGTCCGCGAAGGTTGTAAAGCGGGTTTCGTCCTCCCGTTTCGCGAAAGCCTTCAGCTCGGTGTACAAATCGTATATTTCGTCCGTCATCTGGTGAAGCTCGTTGGAAATTCCCCATACTATTACCGACGGATGGTTGTAATTCTGCCGTATAAGCTCGGTAAGCTGCGTTTTCGCGTTTTCGGCGAAGCCCTCCGACAGCTTATGTGCTTCCGAATCGTCGGCAGACATTTTGTTCACTATCCCTATCTCCGTCCAAACCGTAAGTCCGAGTCTGTCACATAAATCGTACTCGTACCCGTCATGCTGATAATGCGCCATTCTAACTGAAGTACAGCCCATATCAAGCATCATTTTGTAATCCCTTTCCCGCTGCGGATTTGTCATTGCCCAGCCGTTTTCATAGCTGTCCTGATGATAATTCACCCCGCGAAGATCAAGATAGCTTCCGTTAAGGAAAAAACCCTCCTTCGGATCCATCCGATAAGTGCGTATACCGAAGCTCTGACGGTAACCGTCAAGAGTCTTATTATCATTTTTAACGGTTACCAAAGCCGAATAAAGATAAGGCGACTTTACTCCGTCCCACAATTTAGGATTTTTCAGCAATAGAGAAATGACGGTTTCTGACTTTTGTCCCGCCTTCATAATTTTTTCGTCGTGCGCATGAGCCACAGTCACCCCGTCCGCGTCAAAAATCTCCGCCGTTACGGAAACGGTTTCGTCATGTCCGCCATCGTTGGCCAGCCTGACAAGTATCTCAATATCCGCCGATTCCTCGGATATGTTTTTCGGCGTAACGAAAATACCCGACGAGCCGAAATCGGTAAGGTCGATATGAAGCGGCTCCGCCGCAATAAGATTTACATCGCGGTATATGCCTCCCATTTTAGTAAAATCACCCTGATCCGTTATAGGCGCTATGTAATCGGTGGGAGCGTTGTTTACTTTTACGGCGATAAGGTTTTCCCCGTCAAGCTCAATATAATCCGTAATATCAAATCTGAACGCGGAAAAACCGCCCTCGTGCTTTCCCACAAAACGGCTGTTTATAAAAAGCGCGGCAACCGTATTTGCTCCATCGAATTCAAGAAAAATCCGTTTTCCACAATATTTTTCCGAGGATAAAAACAGCTTTTTCCGATATGCTCCAAGCCCCCTGTAATAACATTCTCCTCCTTCGTCCTTTTCAAAGCTTCCCGCCGCGCCGTCCTCCGCATTCCAAGTGTGCGGCAGGTCAATCCTTTCCCAGCCGTCGTCGTCAAGCTCCGCCGATTCGGCTTTAAGCGAGGATAAACCGTCCTTTTGCGTCAGCTTAAGAAAACGCCAATCTTTATTAAGACTAAATACGCTTCTTCCAAAGCGGTCGGTAAATTTGTCCGAATTTATTACGCCGTTCATTTTATATTCTTCCTTTCCGCAGGTTGCAAACATATAATGTGTAATAATATTATACAGTATTGACTTTTAATTGTCAATCAAGTATAATTAAAATATTGAAAAAATTTAGAAAGGAGTAAACGATATGTCAGAAAAATTAAAAAAACTTACAGCCGTAATCTTATCTATTATTGTAACTACGCTTTCCTGCGGTTGTTCCTCCGCTCCCTCGGCGGACGATGTTTCCGACGGATCCGTTATTTCTTCGGGAACGGCTGATGATACCGAAAAAGAAAGCTCCGTCTCCGACTCTGCCCCACAGGATTCCGAAACCGCTTCCGATACGGTTTCTTCCGAGGAGGAAACCGAAAAAACAACCTTAGCCGCTTCTGACGCTCCGGAAACAACCGTAAAAACAGAAACAAATACTTCCGCTGCCGAAACCGTAAGCGAGTCCGCCACAACCGCAGAGGAAATCGTCCCCACCGCCGAAACAAACAACTCCCCCGCCGAGACAATACCACCGAAAGAAACATCGGTAACCACGGCGGCCGTTTCGGAAAACACAACCGCAGCCTTAACTACCACAACCGCCGCAGTCAAAACTACAACCAATGCCGTAACAACTACAACCGCCGCGACAGCCACCACAACGGCCGCACCTGCCGAAACTTCACAAACCGTAACGGAAGTTGAGACGAACATCCCCGCTTCCTCTCTGTCCAACCCGAACGCCTCAGAAGCGGCAAAAAAGCTGTATCAATACATCTCCGATACATACGGAAAAGCGATTATTTCTGGACAGCAGGAGTCCACATGGATGGGCAGCGACCAATACGAGTTTGATTACATTTTCGGCAAAACGGGAAAATATCCCGCCATACGCGGACTGGATTATATGAACGACGATTTCAAAGGCGTAAACAAGCGCGCCAAAGAATGGTATGATCGAGGCGGAATCGTTACCATATGCTGGCACTGCGGCTGCGATTTCAGCGGAAGCTGGAGCGAGTGCATGGAAACCGAGCTTAGCGACTGGAACGCCGTTCTCACGGAAGGCACCAAGGAATACGACGCCTTTATTGCGGGAATGGATAAAGCCGCAAAGGCGCTTAAGGAGCTTAAAGAGCAGAATATACCCGTGCTCTGGCGGCCGTTCCATGAGTTTGACGGCGGCTGGTTCTGGTGGGGAAAGGGCGGCTCCGAAAACTTCAAAAAGCTTTGGAAAGTCATGTATGACAGGTATACGAATTACTGGGGACTTGACAATCTCATTTGGGTCTGCGGCTTTTCGGGCAACGGCGCCGACTATGACAAATGGTACCCAGGAGACAGCTATGTGGATATCGCGGGAGCCGACTCCTACACCGACGGAGCAAACGCAAATCTTTACAATCTCGTAAAAAATACAGCCGGCGAAAATATTCCCATATGCTTCCACGAATGCGGACGTATTCCCACCGCGGAACAGCTTAAAACCGGAAAAGCGAATTGGGTATGGTTTATGACATGGCACACCGAATTCATAACCGATAAAAACGACGTTGACGATTTGAAAAACATTTTTAACGATCCTTATGTTATCACGCTTGACGAACTTCCGGATTTATATTGAACGTCATACTAACCTTTGATCATCCATATATTTGTTGTCTATCCTTTTAAAGATTATACTAATAACCATTTTGACACAGGATAAAATCATAGTCAAAATGGTTATTACACCCGAAACACTGTTAACCAATTAAAAACCATTTTTCCAATTTTTAATTGGTTAACAGTATTAGTATCAAAAAACTTGTGTCCTGATACCGGAGTGCAGCGCCGATATCAGGACACATTATTTTTTATAATTTTCTTCCCTTTTCTTTGTTTCTATTCTCCAAAGCAATACCGCATCCGATAAAAACCGCACCCAACACAATTCCTGTCAGCAGTATTATTAACATTACATTGCTGTTGACATCCCCATCCCAGACATAAAGGTCGGCATTCCAAAAGCCCGCGGTGTGAACAAGTCCGCCGTTTATTATTATATCTGTGACCACGTCCGCCATTGATAAAAACACTCCCGTCAGTACGGAACAAATACCCGCCTTAAAAAAAGCATTTACCTTAAAATAACGTATAACAAGCAGCAATCCCCAAGGCAATATCATACAGTAGCCCATTATCGAAAACGCCCCTCGGTAATCCCCCACCACGCATAGCAGAAGCAGCAACGCCAGCAAAGCGGTATCTATCAGCATTACCAATACCCCTTTATGATCTGCGAGCCTGCCTTTTATAGGTATCTGTCTTACGGCAAAGGGCAGGAATACCACTGAAAGCCCGAACAACACCGATACCGCCGCCACTGGGAACCATGTCCCCCCGCTGTAAACACAACAGGTAAGCAGAAGCAGAAGCAGGCTTGCGGTAAATGACGTTAAAATACACAAAAACCGCTTTTTTTCCACTGCAAGCGGAACCAGCACCATCGAACCCAACACCGCCAGAGAGGTCAGAACGATAAAAAACCAGTCCAGACGATGCCCAACCGCAATATTTACAATAAAGCAGGTAATAACGGGTATCATAAAAATCACCGAAAGCACGAGCAAAAACTTTTTTTTCACATTTCTTTTGTAGGTATTAATAACATTCTTCTTTTCCTGCTCCAGACTGTCGGTGTATTTGGTGTCCCTGAGCGTGTTCAGTTCGCCGCGGCAGGCTTCGCACTCCTTGAGATGTTCCTCTACCGCCGCACGGCTGTCCTCGCTGCACACATTGTCGCAATATAATGATAAAATATCCTTTATCATATCGCATGAGTATTTCATTGTAACTCCATTCCCTCCTTGATCTTGTTTTTTGCCCTATGAAAGGTGACTCTTGCCCAGTTCTCGCTTTTACCGAACAGCCGCCCTATGTCGGCAAAGCTCAGCTCGCCGAACACCCTTAGCTGAAATACCTCCTTATACGGTTCCTCCATTTCATGGAGCAGCTTATGTATACGAAAGGTATCGAAGGCGTCCTCGACCTTTTCTTCAACGGTTCTTCCGGCCGGACTTGAATTCTCGGTCTCCTCAAGAGATCCAAGCTTTTTTGCCGCCCTTTGTCTGTCATAAAACAGATTTTTGGCAATGGAGCACAGGTAGGTGAGATGCGACGATTCCCCCCTATAACCCTTTTTGGCGGAAAAGACTTTAAAAAAGGTTTTCTGGGTAATCTCCTCCGCTTCACCGCTGTTTCCCGAAAGGGTCATAACATATGAGTAAACCTGCATGAAATACGTGTTGTAAAGCTGTTCAAAATCCATGCTTTCGCTCCTCTCACAATCTGTTCTCCATAGATTAGACGTGCAAAAAGGCGTTTTGTTACAAAAAAATACCAAAAATTTTAAATTATATTAATAACCTGTTTTCGCAGCAATTATGTTACGGATTCTATAGGGAGCCTATAAAAACTTTGTGAGTAAAAACGAACAAAGCACACGACATACTTCGTCAATCCGGCCGCGACGATGTGAGTTTCTTCGTCATTAAAGAAATACAAGCTCATACTCTCCCACCCCTACTCTTAAGCTCTGCCCATATATTATAGTATACCAAAAAACAAATGTCAATTAAGGCAACACCGCACAAAGATTGTCGTACAAACGCGCCGTCAGCCCTTTCGTCAGATTGTCCGAAACGACGCATGAATACCGGCGTATTTCAAGGAGTTTTGGGCAAAAATGACGGAAAAGATGCAAGCGTATGCGCGTCAAAACGCGCAGCGCGGTCTTTGCGCAGTGTTGCCTTAATACTAATTGCAAATCAATTCCGGCAGCGGTTATATTTCCGCGTTTATATATTCCATATCCAAAACAAGGCAAAAAAATTTTAACCTATTGAAATTTTACTGAATTTGTGCTATTATTATATATAGGTAAAAACTTAATATTAAAGACAAAAAAGGAAACAACAAATATGGATTACAACGCACTGGCAGAACTGCTTTTTCCCGATGTGACAAATTCTCCCGATTATTACGAAAGCCTTTATCCTCAAAGGGAGCTTCCCGAAGGGGCGAAAGTCACACGCTTTGCGCCGAGTCCTACCGGGTTTGTACATTTCGGCGGCCTTTTCCCCGTGCTGGTAGGCGAAAGATTGGCTCACCAAAGCGGCGGAGTGTTCTACCTGAGGATTGAGGATACCGACTCGAAACGCGAGGTTGAGGGAGCCGAATACGACCTTATCAAGGTTTTTGAAAATTTCGGCATAAACTTTGACGAAAGCATTGTAAAAGAGGGAAAATACGGCCCCTACCGACAAAGCGAAAGAAGAGAAATTTACCGAACCTACGCCAAGGAGCTGGTAAAAAACGGAAAAGCATATCCCTGCTTCTGCACGGAAGAGGATATGCAGTCCTTAAGGGAACGTCAGGAAACGGAAAAGGTTACCCCCGGCTATTACGGCGAATACGTCAGGTGCCGCAATCTTACCCTTGAACAAATAAAAGAAAAAATAAACGCGGGAATGCCTTATGTACTGCGTTTCCGTTCCGAGGGAAGCCCCGACAATAAAATAAAATTCACCGACCTTGTAAAAGGCGCGATAGAGGTAACGGAAAATCATATAGACCACGTACTGCTGAAAAGCGACGGAATGCCCACCTACCATATGGCTCACGCGGTGGACGACCATCTTATGAGAACGACTCATGTGGTAAGAGGCGAGGAGTGGCTTTCAAGTCTTCCCTACCACATTCAGCTTTTTGCCGCGCTGGGCTTTAAGCTGCCCAAATACCTCCACATTTCCCAGCTTATGAGAAAAGAGGGCGAGGCAAAGAAAAAGCTTTCAAAACGCGACAAGGGCGCGGGTATGAGCTATTATATAAGCGAGGGATATCCCGCCGAAAGCGTTCTTGAATATGTCATGACGCTGCTTAACAGCAACTTTGAGGACTGGCGAAGGGCTAATCCAGACGCGGAGCTGAACGATTTTCCTTTTTCGATAAAGAAAATGAGCGCCAGCGGCTCGCTGTTCGATCTGATCAAGTTAGGCGACGTAAGCAAAAACGTTATTTCGAGAATGACCGCCGATAAAGTATATGAAAAGCTTGCGGCATGGGCGAAGGAATTTGACGGGGAGTTTTACGGCGTTATTTCAAAAGATCCGGATTATACGAAGCAAATATTGCAGATAGGCAGAGGCGGAAACAAGCCCCGCAAGGATCTGGAAACATGGAAGGATGCAAAGGGTTATATGGGCTTTTTCTTCCCGGAATACTTCCGATTTGACGAAAAACCCGAAGGCTTTGCCAAGGAGGATACCGTTCCCATTTTGGAGGAATTTTCGGAACAATACGATATTGACGACGAACAAAACGTCTGGTTCGACAAGGTAAAGGCCATTGGCGAAAAACACGGCTTTTGCCCCAATATAAAAGAATATAAAGCGAATCCCGACGCGTATAAGGGAAGCGTGGCGGACGTCAGCGCCTTTATAAGAGCGGCGGTAACGGGAAAATTAAACAGCCCCGATCTTTGTCTTGTAATGAAGATATTGGGCAGAGACGAAAGCTTAAACAGAATAAAGAAATTCAAGGAGACATTATAAAATGACAGAAGAAATAAAAAACGTTGACGGCGCGGCGGAAAACGAGTGCGGCTCCAATTTCCTGACCGATATAATCGAAAGCGACCTTGATGCGGGACGGGTAAAGAAAATTCACACCCGCTTTCCCCCCGAACCCAACGGATACCTTCATATAGGCAGCGCCAAGGCAATCTATATAAACTATACCTCCGCAAAAAAATACGGCGGTCTCTTCAATCTCCGCTTCGACGACACAAACCCCACCAAAGAGGACAACGAGTACGTCGAATCCATAATGGAGGATTTAAAATGGTTAGGGGCAAATCCTGACGAAGTGTTTTACGGAAGCGACTATTTCCAAAAAACCTATGAATTTGCCGTAGAACTTATAAAAAAAGGCAAGGCCTATGTTTGCGACTTAAACGGCGAGGAAATGAGACAGTACAGAGGTACTCTTACCGAACCCGGAAAAAACAGCCCCTACCGCGACAGAAGTGTGGAGGAAAACTTAGAGCTGTTTGAAAAAATGAAAAACGGCGACTTTCCCGACGGCTACTGTACCCTCAGAGCCAAAATAGATATGGCCAGCCCCAATATGAATATGCGCGACCCCGCCATTTACCGTATCCTTCATATGTCACACCACCGTCAGGGTGACAAGTGGTGCATTTACCCCCTTTATGACTTTGCACATCCCATTCAGGACGCCTTGGAGGGCATAACGCACTCCATGTGCTCCATCGAGTTTGAAAACCACCGTCCTCTTTACGACTGGGTTGTGGAAAATATAGGCTTTGAACAGCCGCCTCATCAGTATGAGTTCGCAAGGCTCAACGTCACCAACACGGTAATGAGCAAACGGTATTTAAGGCAGCTTGTCGAAACGGGAGTTGCAGACGGCTGGGACGATCCGAGACTTCCCACTCTCTGCGCTTTAAGAAGGCGCGGCTATACACCCGAATCCATTTTCCGCTTTGTGGAGATGGCAGGCATCTGCAAAAGCCTTTCCGTGGTTGATATCGCCCTTTTGGAGCACTGCATAAGGGACGAGCTGAACAAAACCGCCTTAAGGAGAATAGCGATACTTGACCCCATAAAGGTGGAAATAGAAAATTATCCCGACGATAAAGAGGAATACTTTGAAATATCCAACAATCCCAACGATGAATCGGCGGGAAAACGCAGGGTTCTTTTCAGCAAAAACATTTATATTGACAGAGACGATTTTTCCGCCTGTCCTCCCCCGAAATACTTCCGCCTGAAGCCCGACGGCGAAGTAAGGCTTATGGGCGCTTATATAATCAAGTATAAGAACGTTGTTTACAACGAAGACGGAAGCATAAACAAAATCATCTGTACCGCCGATCTTGAAAGCGGAAACGGCAATCCCGTCGACGGCAGAAAAGTCAAGGGCACCATTCACTGGCTCAGCAATAAAAACTGTATCGACAGAGACGTTTATATCTACAACAGCCTTTTCACCATAGAAAACACCAACGCAATCCCCGAAGACAAAACCTTTGACGATTATCTCAATCCCGAATCGGTGGAAAAGAAGCATAACTGCAAACTTGAAAAGTGCCTTGAGGAAGCAAAATCGGGAGATAAATTCCAGTTTGTGCGCATAGGCTATTTCTGCAAGGACTCGAAGCATGAGAACGTATTTAACCGAATTGTTGAATTAAAGGATTCTAAACCCTTCTGATTATGAACGCTTTTAACAAATTAGAATTTGACAAAAAAATAAAAAAGCTGAACCAAATACTGAAAAACTCAAAAAACACCGTATTTTTCGGCGGAGCGGGAGTATCCACCGAAAGCGGAATACCCGATTTCAGAAGTGTTGACGGACTTTACGGTCAAAAATACGCTTACCCTCCTGAAACGATACTCAGCGGCGATTTCTTTTACTCTCAGACCGAGGAATTTTACCGTTTTTACCGCGATAAAATGCTGTGCCTTGACGCAAAGCCCAATAAAGCCCATGAAAAACTGGCGGAACTGGAAGAAAAGGGAAAGCTGTCGGCTGTGATTACCCAGAATATTGACGGCCTGCACCAGAAGGCTGGAAGCAAAAGGGTTTACGAGCTTCACGGCTCCGTGCTCAGGAATTACTGTCTTAAGTGCGGCAAGAGCTATACCGCCGAGTATATAAAGGACTGCGGCGGCGTTCCGAGATGTGACTGCGGCGGTCTGGTAAAGCCCGACGTGGTACTGTACAGCGAACAGCTTGACCAAAAAACGCTTAATAACTCCATAAACGCAATTGTCAATGCCGATACCTTAATAATAGGCGGCACATCCCTTGTGGTATATCCCGCCGCGGGACTTATCAATTATTTTAACGGCAATAATCTTGTGATAGTAAATATGTCTCCCACAAGCGCCGACAGCCAAGCCGACCTGCTTATAGAGGGTAAGATAGGCGAGGTTTTCGGCGGATTGGAAATATAGGTAAAATTATGATAATAAGCGCAAGCCGCCGCACCGACATACCCGCCTTTTATTCCGAATGGTTTTTCGGCAGACTTAAGGAAGGCTATGTCGAAGTAAAAAATCCCTTTAATTCCGCAATGAAGAAAGTAAGCATGAAACCGGAGGACGTAGACTGCCTCGTGTTCTGGACAAAAAACCCGAAGCCTATGCTTGAACGACTTGAAGAGCTTAAGAGATATGAGTATTATTTTCAGTTTACGCTGAACTCATATGGTAAGGATATCGAAAAAAACGTACCTTCAAAAAACGGTGAATTGATTGATACCTTTAAAGCTCTTTCTGAAAAGATAGGGAGGGAAAGGCTGGTATGGCGCTATGATCCGATTCTTGTAACCGAAAAATATACCGTGGAATATCATACGGAATGGTTCGGAAAATTGTCACGGGAACTTAAGGATTACTTTGATAGCTGTGTTATAAGCTTTATCGACAGCTACGCTAAAACCAAAAAGCGCTTTAGGGAAAACGGGATTAGAGAACTTACGGAAGCCGAAATTTTCCGAATTGCCGAAGCTTTTTCCGCAATAGCGGAAGAAAACGGCTTCAAAATAAACACCTGCGCCGAAAGCGCCGACCTGAGCCGATTCGGTATAGGTCATTCAAGCTGTATAGATAAGAAACGCATTGAAGCGTTGACGGGAAAATCTCTTGATACCAAAAAAGACAAATACCAGCGAAAAGAGTGCGGCTGCTGCGAAAGTACGGATATAGGAGCCTATAACACCTGCATCCACAATTGTATATACTGCTATGCCAACGGCAGATGGAAAACCGTCGAAAATAACTATTACAAACATAACGGCAAATCGGGTATACTGATCTGACAAAACACAAGGAGGGAATTATCATGAGCGTTAACGGAATAACCACTTCGGGACAGGTCCCAATCACCTATACAAAAAGAAACGTGACCGGACAAAAATCAAAAAACGACAATCCCAGAACCGACACTCTTACCCTTACACAGGAGGCTCAGCAGTTTCTTAAAACCCAAAAGGAGCTTGAAAACGCCCCCAAATCAAAAAAAGACGAGTACAAGGACGATCTCCAACGCTTTTTGGACAGTCTTAACCAAGAGGACGAGGACGACAAAAGCAGCAGCTTTCTGGATATTGCAAAGTGCATGAAAATAGCCAGACGGATACAAAACGGAGACAAGGTTCCACTTAAGGATATAAAATTTCTCGCAAAAAAAGAACCGAAGCTGTATATGATGGCCATGACCTTTAAAAGGAACGACAATCCAAAGCCGAAAAAATACAAGACGGTTCTCGAAAAAAAAGACTCCGAGTCCGACGACGCCCGTATGCTCTCCAAAACCGAAAGCGCTGGCGGAGTTATGAGCGTTGACACGCTTGCGGAAGGGCTTGAAGAATAAAGCTCCATCTTTACATACTATCGTTTACGTCTTTTAGTAAAATTTATCCAATGAGTTGGTACATTCTTTTGATGAATAGAAAAAAGTTATATATTTGCCTAATTCATATAATAATTAAGGAGAATCACATATGGCAAAAACCGCATGGATTTTTTCATACAAGTTAAAGAAAAATGTAAACAAGGAACAATTTGTGGAACTGACACAAAAGCTTCACGATGAAATTATTTCCAAAGCAAAAGGCTTTATATCCTGGGAGCATTACCTTCAAAAAGACACATGGACAGATTTTGTTCTTTGGGAAACAGAAGAAGATGCAACCAATGCAACTCTCATAGGAAAAGGAAAGGAAGTAACGGAAAATTTTTACGCCTGCATTCAAATGAATACATGCAAAGCGCTGATTTCACAGCTTGTAAAAAAATATTAACTCTTATTCGTAAAAAACGTATATATTGTTTATTGTTTCAATAATAAAATACTTTTTTTGTCATTGTTATTTTACATGATTTTTAAAGGTGAAATGTTGACTTTTTTATGGTCATATGTTAAAATTTTATTATTATATTTCTCGTTTACAGAGGTGATAGCTTGAAAAACAAAAAGCTTACGGCGGTTTTGGTTGCTCTATCTGTCGCTTTATGCGGCTGTAATACCGTAAATGACAATCCGGACATATCCGTTAGCACCGTCCCCAGCATCGGAAGCGTATACGATATTGACAGCGCGTCAATAATCGAAAACGAGACTATCCCCGAAATCACTTCCGAGTCCTCGATAAGCGCCAAAACGGAAAAAAGTGAGGAATCAAAAGTAAATTCGATATCGGAATCTAAAAATCCCGAAGTAAGCTCTGAGGAAAATTCGGATTCATCGACGGATACGGCTTCGGAAAGCGAAACATCCGTCAATAAAGAGGAAAGCGCGTCGGAAACGAAAAAAATTGAGAAAACCACTCTGAGTAAACCGTCCGTCGGCGGCGAAAGCGCCGTTAACTCACCTCCCGCTTCGAGAACCACGACGCCGGCTGCCGCCTCGGTTTCCTCCTCCGCACAAACAACTTCGGCCGCAACCACCACCGTCCAGACAACCACCGCTCCGCCGCCAGCTTCCCCCTCCCCCGCCACCGTGCTTACTTCCGCGGCGGACGGTATTTTGACACAGTCCAACGACCGTGCCACCATAGATTACAGCCATTCCTCAGACGGCTATGTCATGGCAAAATATACGGGTTCGGTGGGAAAAATAAAAATTCAGATAATCACACCTTCCGGCGTCAAGCAAAACTATAACCTGAAATCCGACGGAACCTACGAATCCTATCCTCTTACCGGAAGCAGCGGCACTTATACGGTGAACGTTCTGGAACTTGTGGAAGGGAAAAGCTACGCACTGGCCAACACCGTAACAATAGACGTGAATATTGCCGATCCCTTTTCACCTTTCCTGAGACCCAGTCAGTATGTGAACTTTTCCGCAGGCGACAGCGCCGTTACGCTGGCGTCGCAGCTTTGCGCCGGTACAGTCGGTGCGCTGGAAAAAGTGGATAAGATATACTCGTGGCTTGTGGACAATGTGGTATACGACCATGAATTTGCCGCCTCGGATATAGCCGGAGGATACGCCGGCGACACTTACAAGGTGGTGAATCAGAAAAAAGGCATTTGTCTCGATTACGCCGCAACAATGGCGGCGATGCTGAGAAGCCAGAACGTACCCACACAGGTAATATCGGGCAACGTTACCGACGGAGGATTCCACGCTTGGGTCAGCGTATATGTTAAAGAAGCGGGCTGGGTATATGCAGGTGCAATTCACTTTGACGGCACGGGATGGCAGAGAATGGATCCCACCTACGCCGCAAGCTCCAAATCCAATCAGTCAATACTCGATTTTATTGCCAACGGAAATAACTATGCAACAAAATTTATTAACTGATATAATAATTCAGAATAATTAGGTTTGATAACAATTAAAGATATAAATATCCCCGAAGGAGAAACGAAATGGCAGCAAAAACGCTTAATCCCGCTTACATATCAAGACTGTTCGGCGAACTGTACGACACGCTGAGCTCCGGTATGTCCGTAAACGACGGAATATATATGCTTTTAAGCGACAATAAAAACGATCCGATTCTGAAAAGCCTGCTCAGCGATACCTCCAAGGGAACCAAATTTTCCGAGGCGGTAAAAAACACCAAAGCGTTTCCCGCCTATGCGGAGGAGATGCTGCAAATAGGAGAGCATACCGGACGGCTGGATTCGGTGCTGCTGGGGCTTTCCGAATATTATACAAGACAGCGGGAAATATCCGAAAATATAAAAAACGCCGTCGCTTTCCCTTTGATTTTACTTGTTATACTGGCGGTAATCGTAATACTGCTGCTGACGCGGGTGCTTCCGATATTTAACGATGTTTTCGCACAATTGGGAGTTTCAATGTCGGGAGCGTCGGTGGCTCTTATGAATTTAGGCTCGGCCATTCAATCCTATGCTTTTGTGATTACGGGAATTGTCATATTTGTCGCAATACTGGCGATTATACTTTATAAGCTGCCGGGTACGCATGATAAAGTGCTTTCTCTTTTCAAAGGCAAAAAGCTTAAAAACAAAATGTCCTCCGCCAACTTCGCCTCCGCTATGGCGATGACCATTTCCAGCGGTATGGATATTGACGACGCTCTTGAAATGTCAAAGAAAATATGCGGCGAGGACACAGGGAAAAAAATATCCTCCTGTCAGGAATATATGAGAAGCGGGCAAAGCTTTGACAATGCTATCAAAAAAACAGACATATTGGACGGAGTCAGCGTCAGAAGACTCACCGTGAGCTTTCAGACGGGAAAAACCGACGAAACCATGAAAAAAATCTCCGAGGATTATTCAAAGAAGGTGAATGACGCCATTGATGAAAAAATCAGCAGGGTTGAACCCGTGCTGGTAATAATAATGTCGGTGGTAGTGGGCTTCGTTCTGTTTTCGGTAATGATACCCATGCTGTCGGTTATCACTTCAATCTGATTTTTAAAATAACGGGAAAGGAAGATATCGCAATGAAATTAAAAAACGATTTTCACCCATTTGTAAGATATATTCCCGCCGTTATTATCTTTATCGTAATATTAACTATCGTAATTTTCGCCTTAAATGATATAAACGGCACTTCCGAAAGCGAAGGGCTTACCATAACCGAAAACAGCGTAAGACGCGCCGTTATAACCTGCTACGCTCAGGAAGGCAGTTATCCTCCCGATATAGAATATCTCAAGGAAAATTACGGCTTAAGAATAAGCGACGAATATTTGGTGTACTATGATATTTTTGCTTCCAATATAATGCCGAATATCACAGTGGCAAGAAAGCAGGTGGACGGTTGAAAAACAAGCTTCACTCAATAGATTCCGTGTTTGTGTTGCTCCTGTTCGCCCTGTTTGTAATGACGGCGCTGTTTATAACCGTATCCGGCGCCGCCGCATATCGAAACGCTTCAGTACAGATGGAAGAGCGGTTTAACAAACAGACCTGTATCAGCTACATAACCGCAAAAATACGTGCCAATAACGAAGCGGATAAGATTACAGTCGGCGAGTTGGGGGGAATAAGCGCCCTTTGTATTAACGATAATTTTGACGGTGTTAATTACGTCACATATATATACCAGTACGACGGAATGATACGCGAGCTTTTCTGCGGCGCCGATATTTCCCTTCCCCCTTCCGCAGGTTTCGCACTCACGGAAGCAAAGGCGCTTTCCTTTGAGCAAAAAGACAATTTGTTTGAGATAAAATTTACGGATAACGAAGATAAAACTACCGAGTTTTATGTAAATGTGATATAAAAATAAGTATGAATTTAAAAAAATTATGAAAGGAATAGTCGCATATGAAAAGAAAAGGCAAATCCGGATTATTCCTTATGGAGCTTATGATATCGCTGCTTATATTTGCCGTGTGCGCCTGTGTCTGCGCCGCCATTATTGCCAAAGCCGCTGCTGATATCAATGAAAGCAGAGATATCAGCAGCGCTCTTATCTTATCGCAAAATAAAGCGGAGCTTATAAAAAGCGGAAACAAAAATACGGGAACCGAATATTTCGACGGCAACCTTACCATCACCGATAAGGAAAACGCGGTATACTCCGTGGTCAGCGCGGCAACCCTCAACGGCTTAGTCACCGAATACACCGTAGAAATTTACAGGACTGCGGACAACAAGCTGATATATGACATAAAGTCGGCATATTACTCTCAATAAATCAAATCAATAACAACAGTTAAAGAAAGGGTTTTAAATAATGGCTACCGAACGGGGCAGAGCATCTTCGGGAATAGGCGGCTCGCTTATTCTCATTATATTTATCATACTGACCGTGACTATTTTTTCCGTACTGACTTTAGTATCGGCACAAAATGAAATAGCCACCGTAAAAAAAACGGCTGATATATCAAAAAAATACTACGAAGCGGAAAAAACGGCCGCGGAAAAATGCGGAGAGCTTAAAGCCGCGTTTTCGGAAATCACGGAAAGCTCCGGTATAGTTTCCGCTGCAATCGGGCTGGGGTGTACGGCCTCCTCCGACGAAAAAGGAGTCACGGTAAGCTTAATGACTGATATTGACGAAAACCGCGCTCTTGAAACTGTTTTGAGAGCCGAACAGGGTGAACTTAAGCTTATTTCAAGCAAAATCGTTTCCAAAAACGAGAATACAGACATTGACGACACTATCGATCTTTGGGAATTTTAATCGGCGCTTACTTAATACAAAGAAAAGAGGACAGGAAAATGGATCTTATAACAATGCTTAAAAACGCGGTGGAAAAGCAAGCCAGTGATATTTTCATCGTTTCGGGTCTTCCCGTTTCCTATAAGCTGAACGGACTGATACAACCACAGAATGACGAGATGATTTTACCGGAAACATCGGAACAGCTTATCTCCGAAGCCTATAAGCTTGCGGACAGAACCATAGACAAGCTTCGTGACAATGGCGACGACGATTTTTCCATTTCGGTAAAGGGACTTTCCCGATTCCGTATAAGCGCCTATAAACAGCGCGGCTCCTTAGCGGCGGTGATCCGTTTGGTTTCCTTTGACGTTCCATCCCCAAAAGAAATGTCCATACCAGAAAGCGTAATGAATATTTCCGAAAAGACAAAGGGTCTTGTCTTGGTGACCGGACCAGCCGGCGGAGGAAAATCAACCACACTCGCCTGTATCATTGATAGAATAAACAGTACCCGCAACGCCCATATAATTACTCTTGAAGAGCCGATTGAATACCTGCACAAAAACAAAAGAAGCGTCATCAGCCAGCGAGAGATACATGCGGATACCGAAGGGTACGTCACCGCTTTGAGGGCAAGCCTGAGACAGTCCCCCGACGTTATTCTGGTAGGAGAAATGCGCGATTTTGAAACAATAAGAACCGCCATGACCGCAGCCGAAACAGGGCATTTGGTTATTTCAACCCTTCACTCCGTGGGCGCAGCCAATACCATAGACCGCGTAATAGACGTATTCCCTCCCAACCAACAGCAACAGATAAGAGTACAGCTTTCCCAGCTTCTTCAGACCGTCGTATCTCAGCAGCTTGTACCCTCTCTTGACGGAAAACTGGTTCCCGCTTTTGAGATTATGCACTGTAACGGCGCTGTCCGAAATATGATAAGAGAAAGCAAAATACATCAGATAGACAACGCGATAAACAGTTTCGGAAATGAAGGAATGATAAGCATGGATTCGTATCTGTTGGAGCTGTTCAGAAAAAAAATTATTTCCGACGATACTGCCGTTAAGTTTTCATTTAATTCCGAGAGTACGGAAAGAAAAATCAATTCACTATAATACAGTTATATCAATCTTTAATCAAGTTTACAATTTGATTAAAAATTGGTATGGAATTTAAATACCCGCCGCGAAAAATGCGGCGGGTATTTAATGTTTTTTCGGACTCAATTATACAATCGGTTTTATACAAACGGATTATTACTTGATGATCCTGATCTTACCTATCAAAGGAAGTTCGTTTGCTTTTCCGGTAGCAGCGTTTACTATACCCAAAATCATAAGTACAAATACGCCAAGACCGAGCAGGGAGCTTACAATAAGACCGATAAAAGGAATAAAAGCCAAAACAGCGGTTAATATGCCAACCACAATATCAAACAGGAAAAGCACAAGTCCCTGATTTGTGTGGAAACGTGCATACTGAGAATTGGGAGCGGCAAGAAGGGGAACAAGGAAAAGAATACCTATGTAGGCTAAAACCGCCATTACCTTATTCTGCTGAACATCATTGGGATCCATGTAATTACCTCCGTTTACATAAGCTTGTTGATTTGCACCGTTTTCCTGTGGTGCGCCGCATGAGGGACAAACTCCGGTATTGTCGGGAATCTGTGCACCGCACTTACTACAAACTGCCATTGAAAAATCCTCCTAAAAACAACCTGAAAGCTTTGGCTTTCAATATATTTTAGTATATTATACAACATTTTTTCCGGAAAATCAATACATAAATGAAAATTTGATGAAAAAAATTCCAGATTCCGTACAGCTCACACCATATTTGCGTTAGTATGTTAAAATGTTAAATCGCGCTTGAACAAACTGCCGGAATTGCTTCACAATTCCGGCAGTGATTATATACTCCATCCGACTTTTTCTCTTAAACAAACAAATAAGTGAAATATCCCGCGTAACAGACAAGCATTACTACTCCGCCTAACCGAGAAATACGTTTATTTTTCAGCACCAAAATCAATAAAAGCACTGCGGCCGCTATCGCGGCAGCCGAATCCGCAATAAATGTATCCGCAAACCCTATGGGCGAGGGCGATACAAGAGCGGAAATTCCCACAACAAACAGTATATTGAAAATATTGCTTCCTATTATATTCCCTATGGCAATATCCGCTTTGTTTTTTCTTGCCGCCTGAATACACGTTACCAGCTCCGGAAGCGACGTACCGAAAGCCACCACCGTAAGACCGATTATGCGGTCGTCTATACCGATCACCTCCGCGATCCTCGTGGCTCCGCTTACGGTAAAGTCGCTGCCTAAAACTATCATGGCAAGACCTAACAGCACAAAAAGCAGCATCTTGGGCACGGAAGCGTTTTCGTCGATTTCGGGAACATCTTCCATTAGAGAGTTGTCTCCGGATTTTGACAGTTTTATCAGATAAATCATAAATACCGCGAACAGCACAACGAATATAATTCCGTCAATACGACTGAGACTGTTTTCCAGCACTCCCAGCAAAAGAAGCACCGCCGTTATCAATATTACAAACGGTATTTCATAACGGAGAGTCGTTTTTTTTACCGGAAGTCTGCATATAACCGAGGAAATCCCCAAAATAAGGAGAATATTCATAATATTGCTGCCTATAACGTTTCCCACCGCTATTCCGGCGTTATTCTGAAAAGCGGAAGTAATACTTATGGCGGCTTCGGGAGCGCTTGTTCCAAAAGCAACCACGGTAAGACCAATTACAATCAGCGGCACTTTCAGCTTGGCGGCGATCTGGGACGCACCGTCCACGAACATATCAGCTCCCTTTATAAGACCCCAAAACCCCAGTACAAGAAACACAACCGAAATAATAACCGATGCCGGAATACTGTTCCCGAACCAATCGGAAAATAGATTTAGAATGTAATCGGACATAAACACTCCTTTTTCGGCAACACCTATAATAAAAATCACATTTTAAACTGTGGGTATTACGTCAATTTAAAATGGGATTTCACCCAAAACACTACTTCCACAGTTTTTAAAGTGATGAGTAAAAAAACCCAGTTCTATCTGTGAAATTTTATTTTTTGCGGCTTCTTTTTTTATGCTGCCTGCGTATTTCTTTTGCGGCGTTGTACCTTGCCGCAGCTGCTTTTTCCGCCTTACGGCGATTTTGTTTTTCTTCCTTGCTTACTCTCTTTGCCTTGACCGATAACTTGCGTTTCGGACGAGAGGATCTTTTACCGAAAACAGGATCGCCGTACTGCGCCCTATACGCTTTTTTTACGTTTCTGGGTGATTTCTTGTACATCCGCTTCAGGCTGTATGCTTTTATAGCCTCGTCGTAAATTACAAGCAGCTTTTCGGCAATAGACTGCGCACCCGAAGACACAATGGTTCTTCTCGCGTCCTCCTTGAATTTTTCAAGCTCATCAAAGGAAAGAGATTTAAGATGCTTCATATGACAGTACATTTCGTCGGCGTCTCTGAAATAATATCCGCTTACTCCTTCCTCTATCTGGTCGGCATTAAGCTCGTCGCGGATTGTAAGTACCGGCATACCGGTTGCCATTCCCTCCATCATGGAAATGGAATGACACTCGGTAAGAGACGCGGTAATATAGCAATCGCATGAGGCGTAATAGGGAGGTATATCGGAATGCTCCACCCTGCCGGAAAATTTTACCGTGTCCGCTATATTAAGAGACTTTGCAAGCTCCTTGTATTCCTCAAGCTGCGGGCCTCCGCCGATAAGAAAAAGCTTCATTCCGTCGTCGGGCTTTACTTTTTCGGCCCAATATTTTAGCAGAGTGTCTATGTTTTTTTCCTGACCCATACGCCCGCAGAAACAGAACACCAGATCATTTTCACCGAATCCGTACCTTTCGCGTATTTCCTTTACCTTATCTCTTGAAACGGTATGTCTGTTGAATACCTCAACTTCAACGGAATTGGGTATAACGGTCACCGGCTTGTCCACATGGCATTTTTTGAAATACTCTTCCACTTTTTTTGACGGACCTGTCAGCGCGCTTGCCGAATCTGCGAGGATTTTGGCGTATTTATGGCTGGCGGACATCAGAAATTTGTGCAAAAGCTCGTTGTTGGCAACGTAATATACATAATCATCATACATAGTATGCATGGTGTAAACCAAAGGAACCTTAAGCGCCTTTGCGATAAGAACTCCCGAAAGCCCTATGCCGAATTCATTATGAATATGAATAATGTCGGGATTAAAATCCTTTAACATTCTCAGCCTGTCTGCGCTTATAGGGGAAGCCACATCGTATCCGTATATTTTTTCAAGCTTTACCGCGGGGCAATACAATATATCCTTTGAAGCCTGAGTCTTTTTAACGTTGGAATCGGCCGTAACCACTATAGCCTTGTGGCCTAACAGCTCCAACCCTTCCTTTAAAGTCTTGACGTGGGTTACTACCCCGTTTACCGCCGGTAAATAGGTTTCCGTAAAAATTGCTACTCTCATATCCCGCTCCTGTCATTTATCAACTGTTCTTTTTTACATGATTAAAGGTTTATGTAAAAATGTCTTTTTATATAACCGCTTCCGGATGTCCGCGTCTCTTAAACAGCATGTTCCATCCCCCATCGAAGGATAGCCTCGCAATTCCGGCAGCTTATTTAAACTGCTCTTATATTTTACACCGTTTTGAAAAAATATCAATAGCTTATAGCTGTATAAATATTTTTTATTTCCGACCCTTTTTTATACCATGGGAATCTTTCTGACTTTCTTTAAAAAATTTAAAGTGTACAATAAACTGAAAAGCGGCAACGGTCGTTATAAGTATCAGAGCTATCACTGTCCCTGCGTTCCACATACCTTTAACCGAAAAATATATAATCAAATACACGGCCGCAAGGCACAGCACTATGCCGGTGACGAAAGGAGACTGGCCTTTTTTCATAGACTTTGGAGCTTGCCCGCTCTTAAGGTGTTTTCCATAAGCATAGCTATAGTCATGGGACCCACTCCTCCCGGAACGGGTGTAATAAAGCTGCACTTGTCCTTTACATTATCGAAATCCACGTCGCCGCAAAGCTTTCCCTCGGAATTTCTGTTCATTCCCACATCTATGACGACAGCGCCCTCCTTTACCATATCGGCGGTTACAAACCCCGCTTTTCCCACCGCTGATACAAGAATGTCCGCGCGTGAGCATACATCCTTAAGATTACTTGTTTTGCTGTGGCATATGGTGACCGTGGCGCTTTCATGAAGCAGAAGCATTGCCATGGGCTTGCCCACTATATTTGAGCGGCCTATAACAACGCACTCCTTTCCACTTATCTCGGTTCCGGTGGACTTTATAAGCTCCATTACACCGGCGGGGGTGCAGGGGAGGAAGCTGTAATTGCCGATCATTATTTTGCCCACGTTTACGGCGTTAAAGGCGTCTACGTCCTTTTCGGGGCTGATGCGTTCGATTATTTTCTTTTCGTCAATCTGCTTGGGCAGCGGAAGCTGCACCAATATACCGTTTACCCTGCCGTCCTCGTTTAATTTATCCACCAGTTTCAGAAGCTGTTCTTCCGTAGACTCTTCGGGAAGCGCGTATTCGTAGGAGGTAATACCGCAGAATTCGCAAGCCTTTTTCTTGTTGTTCACATAAACTCTGCTGGCTTGATCATTGCCAACTATTACAACCGCCAAGCCTATTTTAAGGCCTTTTTCCTCTATTTCTTTCTTTATGCGTTCCTTTACCGCCGCTGAAACGGCCTTTCCGTCTATCAATGTCATTTTTTCAAATCCGCCTTTCCGTTAATTTTTTTTGGAGCATTGCGTCGGTTTATCCGGTATATTACGCTTTATCATCCGGCTTAGGCTCATCGTCAAGTCCTATTGTACTGCCGGCCGCGTACGAGCCGCCGGAGGAAAGATTCTTTTCCGCTTTCTTCAGCGCTTTTTTGGCTTCATCCTTTTCCTTGTTCAGTACAATATCCCTTTCATATACGTTTAAGCGTTCACGGCTTTCCTCGGTGTCCGCGTAAAGAGATTTTCCCGATCTCTTAGCGGCTTTTTTAAAATAAATTATCATTATAAGCGCGAGTATGGAGGAAGCGATTGCAATTACCTGCGATACCTTAAGGCTGCCTGCGTACAGGCTGTCGGTGCGAAGCGCCTCTATCCACGCTCTTCCCGCGCCGTACCAGAGTACATAAAACAAAAAGCTTTCTCCGTCGAAGTTCTTAAACCTGTTCACAAGGAAATGAATAAGCAAAAACCCGACTATGCACCACAGACTTTCGTAAAGAAAACAAGGATGAACAAGTATGAGAGTATCTAATACGCTCTGCCCGTTTGCTTCTATAACCACCGGATCCAGCGCTATTTTCGTACCCATCATTCCCCACGGGAGATTTCCCGCCGTAGGCGCGCCATAGCATTCCTGATTTATAAAATTGCCCCATCTTCCTATTGCCTGTCCTATAAGAAAAGCGGGACCCGCAAGATCCAGCAGCGGAAGAAACGGCATTTTTTTAACCTTGCAGTAAATAAGCCCAGTAAGTACGCCGAAGATAACTCCGCCGTAAATGGCCAGACCGCCGTCGTGTATCTTTGTGAACATTGTTATTAAATTATACTTTTCCTCGGCGTCGGGGTGCATAAGGTTATAAAAGACGCAGTAATACGCCCTCGCCCCTATAAAACCCACTATAATCGAAATAAAAACGGCGTCAAACACGTTGTCGGATATAAGCCCTACCTTTTTAGACCTTTTTATGGCGTAGACAAAGGCCAAAACAGTACCCAACGCTATCAGTATTCCGTACCAGTAAATGTCGATTCCGAAAACCGTAAAGGCGACTCTGTTTATTTCTATGTCGCCCGAAAATAAATTCGGAAACTCCACCGATTCCTTTAAAAGCTGCATAAATTGTCTTTCAGACGCCGAATTTATGTTATCTCGGCGCTGTACCGTCCTTTCTGCTGTTATTTTTTCTGTATGTCAAGCAAAAACTCAGAATCTTTCCGCAGGAGTAAGCACACACCTTTTTAATAGAAATCGTCACTGTCTGCGTAAAAAATCCTTGCGAACATATCGCGAAAGCTGTCCGTCTGCGGATTTTTGCCTTATATTTGATAAAATTTGCTTGAAAACCCGCGCACAAGTCTTTTGAATACAGGTTCTTATACCAATCCATTTTTAAATTGACGTAATGCCCGGAGTTTTTAAAAGAATTAGTATTAATCCGAAACAGGTTCTACAACGGAGATGGAGCAGTTATCCAAATCAATTGTCATTAAAGCTTCGACTATATCTTCATAAGTGACCGACGACGCTGTCTCGATACCGTCAAAAGCGGTAATTCCCATTATTTCCGCGTTTAGCATCGAGTTGGCAACCGTGGCAACATCGCCGTAGCAGCTTAAAAGCTCTCCGTATGTGCGTTTTTTTATGTTTTCAAACTCGGTTTTGTCGGGAAGCTCCGTTCTAAGCCGCGTCAATTCCGCGTTTATCTTTCCCAAAAGCAGTTCGGGATCCTTGGAGTCTCCCGATATATAACACATAAACAAGCCGCGCATACCGTAAGCCCCTACGCTGAAACCGCCGTCAACCAGCTCATGCTCATACATTTCCGTATAAAAGGAGGAGGTTTTTCCGAGACACACCTCAAGCATTATGCTGTATATTATATAAGCCCTCTGTGATTCGGCGGGGGTCTTTTCGGGAAATTTGTACAAAATCTCAAACATGGGTTTAGAACATGTAAGCTTAGTTTTTGTTGTTTTTTCCTTTATCTCGTAAGGTTCTTTCGGCACAAGCCTTTCAATCGCGCGGCCCGAAGAGGGCTTGAGCAATCTGTCGCATATTTCAAGAGCCTTATCGGGGTCAAAGCCTCCCGCTATTGAAATATAGGCGTTGTTAAGGTTGTAAAAGGCGCTGTAACAGCGGTAAAGTGTTTCTTTGTCTATTTCGGCGATACTTTCCTTTGTGCCGGCTATGGGTATTCGTATGGGGTGATTGTGATATGCCGACAGATAGCTGTTCATAAATAAATGCCAGCCGGGGTCATCATCATACATCATAATTTCCTGCTCGATGATACCTTTTTCCTTTTCCACCGTTTCATCGGTAAAATAAGGATCCTGAACAAAGTTTAAAAGTATTTCCAGATTTTCCTCGAATTTCCGTGAGCAGTAAAACAGGTAAGCGGTTTTGTCAAAGGCCGTAAAAGCGTTTGCGTTAGCTCCTGTTTTTCCAAACAGATCAAACGCGCTTCCGTTCTTGTTTTCAAAAAGCTTATGCTCAAGAAAATGTGCGGTTCCTTCGGGCACCGAAGTAAACTCATCGTCATTTTCATTTTTATAAGCGGCGTCAATGGAACCGAAGTTCACTCCGAACATGGCGTACACTGTGCTGAAACCCTCCATAGGATAAAGACATATGGTACAGCCGCTGGGATGCTTTATTTTAAAATACTGTTCCCCTATTCCCGCGCTTTTGACGATCTCCTTCCGATAACTCAATCAAGAGCCTCCTTCTTTTCATCCTGTTTTTTTTCGGTCTGCGGCGGTACAAGCGCGTATACCGTATCAAGCTTTACCGAGCGGGCTGCTTCGATAATTTCTTCCCTTGTCACATCGTCGTTTTCCTTTATTGCTTCCTCCGGCGATTTTATATCGTCGTTATAAATGCACATCAGGTACCATGCCGCTATGCCCTTCAGACTGTCGTTATAGGTTTTCAGCCCGTTTTTGCGGTACATTTTAGCCTTTTCCATATCCTCGTCGGTAAAATCGCCCTGTTTGACCGATTCCATCTGTACGATAATTTCATTTTCCGCCTTTTCAAGATTTTCGTTATCCACTCCGCTGTTCACCAGCAAAGCGCCTTTATATCTGTCCACCCCCGACCAGCAGTAATAACAAAGGGACATTTTTTCCCTTACGTTTATAAAAAGCCTTGAAGTTGAGGTGCCCCCATATACGGCGTTCATTACATATAAAGCGGGGTAGTTTTCACACTCGGTCTTGAAGCCGACAACAAGCTTGCTTTGATTTACGGGCATTTCCTCCGTTACGCGCTGCGGCTTTGGTTTTAAGGGGCTTTTTTTTGTAAAACACATGAAAAAGTCGCTTCTTTCAAGCTTTGAAAAAGCTTTTGAGACGGTTTTTTCGGCGGCGGAAAAGTCGCTGCACCCGGAGCATACTATTTCCACCCTCGCATGCTTTATAAGTCTTTTATATGCGTTAAATGCGGTGAGGGGAGTTAATCTTTTCGCTTGCTCCACGCTTCCCAAAGCTCTTACGGAGGACGGCTCACCTTTATACATTATCTGATCCGATTTGTGGTTTGCATAAGCCTGTTTATCGTTAATTTCCGATTCTATATCGTCGATAAGTATCCGGCGCTCTAAGGAAACAGTTTTTTCGGGGAAAACCCCGTTTTCCAGCAACGGATCCAACAGGCAGCTTAAAAGTATCTTTATCGCCTCTTCTTCCACTTTCTCGTTTTCCAAGGCGTATTTGTTGTCGATATATTCTATATCCATACAGACTACCTGTGAGTCCCCGAAGGGTATAACTCCGCCGCCGAGTCGTGCGTTATACAACGAGGAAAGCTTGTTGCTCAGCTCTGCGAAGGTAGGATATTCCTTGCACGCCTTATCGAGAACGCGGGAGATCAAGGCGTATTCCGATGCCGTTTCCTCCGAAAGCGGAACTAAAAAGCTTACGGAAATCATATTGAATTTGAAACGCGAATCGGTGACGCTGCTGAAAAATACTTCTTTTCCTATTTCATGGCGCTGGAATTTATTCGGCATGATTTCGACCTTTCATGTTTTATATAAGAGAACAATTACAATTAGTATAGCATATTTTGCTTAAAATTTCCATAGGTTTCACAAAAAAAACAAAAAAAACAGAGCTTCTTTAAAATCCTCTTGAAAAATTTGTAAAAGTAAGGTATATTATGAATGGGTATTTATTTATACTGTGATGCCGGGCTGTAAATATCAAAATCAAATGAACGCTGTCAGGAAATCTTGAAAAAGATCGCAGATACGGTTTTACGGAGGAACAAATGAAGCTTTTGGAAATTACGGAGATAACGCCGTCACTGGCAGAACAAATAATCGTTGTATGGGAAAAATCCGTAAAGGCAACGCATTTGTTTTTACCTGAGAATGAAGTGGAAGAAATCAAAAAGTATATCCCGCAAGCCTTGAATGGGATTGCACATTTGATAATTGCCAAGGACAAGAATAAGCGCATTGTTGCGTTTATGGGTATTGAGGAGCAAAAACTTGAAATGCTTTTTGTTGCACCCGAAGAACTGGGAAAGGGACCGGGCAGAGCATTGATCCGGTATGGGATTGAAAATTATTCAGTCAACGAATTGGCAGTTAATGAACAGAACCCGCTTGCCAAAGGTTTTTATGAACATATGGGTTTTCATGTTTATAAACGAACCGACCATGATGAACGAGGTCAACACCTTTTTACCGTGGTTTCCTTTAAAAAACATTGCGGAAGCGCGAGCTTTTTTTGAAACAAGGTATGCGGCAACTTATGAAAAGCCCCAATCCTATGCTTATGCTATCTGTTTGAAAGAGGACAATTATCCGATTGGCTACATAAAAGTCGATATGGATGAAAGTCATGATTTTGGTTACGGGCTTCGGAAGGAGTTTTGGCACCGAGGAATTGTCACAGAAGCCGGAAAAGCTGTTGTAGCGCAAGTAAAAAAAGACGGACTCCCATATATCACATCGACACATGACATTAACAATCCTCGCAGCGGTGGGGTTATGAAACAGGTGGGAATGAAATATCAGTATTCCTATGAAGAACAATGGCAGCCTAAAAATTTTTTAGTTACCTTTAGAATGTATCAGTTAAATTTTGATGAAAAGGACAGCGGTGTTTTCAAAAAATATTGGAACAATTCCACCGTGCATTTTGTAGAAACAGAAATTTAGCATTTGGTATAATACCGGCAGACGAGGGATAAAGCATTAACAATCCGGGAACGATTGAAAAACCGGCGTTTGAGCGACGAATGATCGACCTGCTGAAAGGATTGTCTCAAGCTGCTGCTCAAACAGCAACGTGGAAAATCTTATCTGTAAACAGTTTTGGCTGAATTATGGAAGGTTTAGTGCGAAGTACAAGACGGCTTTAAAACGGCTAGTGGAAAAAACGGATTTAGAACATGTTCTCATAGGATGAACACACGTCTTTTCGGCAAATTTTTCCACTAACTGCGTTAAAATTTCTTGACGAACTTATCGCGTAATCTGCTCGTCTGCATAATTTTTCCTTGTTTTCGGAAAAATTATGCTCGAAAATCCGTGTGCCAAACTTCTTTTTATAACACCCAAGAAAATGCGCTATGCTCCCGGCAGGGTTGCATAGCGCATTTTCTTGTTATCCGACCGTCCGGCTGTATTTGTCAAGCAAAATCAAGCGAGGTTGTAGTGTGGTGCCGTTAATCAAGTGAAAATCGGATTCCCAGCCTATTTTCCTTCTTGTATAATATGCTGTACATATAACTATAATAAGTTACAGAATTATGCACTTTTTACTTGACAAAATTGTAAAAAAATGTTATCCTATATAATATGCAATCTATACTTTTTGGCTGTTCCAATAACTTAAAAAACGTCAACAATTTGAGTTGAAAACAAATGGAATTGTATCCTAATCACTTTACTTTAAGTTTTAAATTAGGAAGTAGCTGAAAACTAAGCATTTTTGTACAATTACGATAAATACGTGGCGACTTCAAAGAAAAAAAGAGAAAGAATACGGCATTATTTTAATAGTTATCCCAAAGTAACAGCTCTTGGCATCCTATAAAGCAGAAATCAGTCCCATACCAATCTTTAATGATTCGTTTTATTTGTCTATACCTTGATCAAAGATTAGGGCTTGTTTGAAAATAGAGGGGATGACGGATTTTTGCCCCAAACCGGTTAGCTTCAAGGAAAAAAACGCAGTCAAACTGTCGTTTGACGAGGCTTTTTGACCCGGAAGATGACCGTTTGGGGGCGAAAAGACGGCGTTTCTGATTTTTCAAACATGCCATAGTATCAGTCAGCATAAATTGTGCAAATTGCGAATTTTCAAAAAATCTATAAATTTATATACCGACTTTACCGCGACCAAAAAATTATAAAGAAATGTGAGTGATCATTTTGAAAAATATTATTTCACTGTGGAAAAAGTCTTCGCCCGATAAAAGCAGAAAGCTGCTTGTTGTACTTAACGCAGGGTTGGCGCTGACTCTTTTGGGACTTACGTTTTTGGAGTATTTCGAGGGGAGAGAGAACGGAACGCTGTTTTGTGTGGCAATAGAGTTTTTAGTTGCGTTGGGTTCGGTAACAATGACTGTAAGCACACTTAACGCCGGTTTTGTGCTGTCACTGATTCTGAATGTGGCAAGAGTGGGGCATTATACGGCAAAGACCGCATTCGGCGGAGGGCTGAACAATACCGAGACCGTCTATGGCTTGATTTTCTCTTTGACTGTGGTATCGGTTGTGTCTTTGGTATACATAATACTTCACAAGATTAACAGCCGTCTGAGTCCTATTCTTAAGGAAAGCTCGGAACGGGACGAATTTATGAAAAAGGCTGACGCGGCCAACAAAAGGGTTGAGGAAAGTTCAAGGATAATTGACAAAAATGAAAGAGAGCTTTATAATCTGGCTTTTTATGATCAGCTCACTTCTTTGGCAAATCGTATAAAGATAAAAGAAGAAATAATTAACCTTATTGCTCATAAAACGCCGTTTTCCGTAATTTTTGTGGGACTTGACGACTTTAAGGCAATAAATGAAAGCAAAGGACACGAAATCGGAGACAAGGTACTTGCCGAGGTATCGAGACGACTGCTGTTGGCAGCGGATAACGATGATATCTGCGGAAGGCTTGGCGGGGACGAATTTGTTATAATAAGCATTTCCCATTATACCGATGAGGATTGCAGGTCATATGTTGACGAGATTTACCGCGCTTTTTCCGCTTGCCTTAATGTGGAAGATGGACTTGGAATATATGTTAACGCGAGCTTTGGCACCGCTTCCTACCCCAAGGACGGCGACACCTGCTCCAAGCTTCTGAAAAGTGCGGATATTGCTCTTAACAAGGCTAAAAACGAGGGCAAAAACCGCTATGTTCTTTTTGACCGCAATATGCAGATAGAAATTGATTTTCACAGCCGTATTGCCACTTATATGCGCAGTGCGCTTGAAAACGAAGAATTTTATCTTGTATATCAGCCCCAGTTTTTCCCAAATAAAAAGCTGAGGGGATTTGAGGCTCTTATCCGATGGAATTCACCTTATCTGGGCAATATAAGTCCCGTTTCTTTTATTCCGATAGCCGAGGAGATCAACTTTATTTCGATTTTGGGACAATGGATTCTTGAAAAAGCTTGTAAAAAGCTGGCGGAGATAACAAAGCTTTACGGTTCCGATGCAATAATGTCGGTTAATATTTCCTCAAAGCAGTTCAGAGAAAAGGATTTCGTTAAATCTGTGAGCAAGGCGCTTCTTGACAGCGGCGCCAACAGCGGTCAATTAGAGCTTGAAGTTACCGAAACCCTGCTGCTGAATTCCGTGGAGGAGACGGCGGAAATGCTGATGCAGCTTAAACGCATGAATATCAAGGCGTCGATTGACGACTTCGGAACGGGGTATTCGTCACTGAGTTATTTAAGAACACTGCCTATTGATACGCTGAAAATAGATAAATCCTTTGTGGATGTTATTGGGGAGGATGCCAGCGGAAAAAGCATTGTCGATACCATTATCAAGCTTGCGCACACTCTGGGCATGACGGTTATTGCCGAAGGCGTGGAGTACAGTGAGCAGCTTGATTATCTTAGGAGCAGATCCTGCGACTGTATACAGGGATTTTTGTTCAGCAGACCCTTGGAGGGGGACGATGTTAATGCGTTGGTGATGGAATACGGAGGAGTAAAGAGTTAAATAAATAAGCAAAAAAAGAAAAAATCAAAAACTTTTATTAAACAAGCAAACATTCCTTATGCGTAATTACATTTAAAGAATTTATGACAATTTTCCATTTTCCGCAAGCAGAAGTTTATGGGAACGCTTAGGTGTGAATATTCATTCGGCTTGCGGGAAATTTTTTTTCACTTTTATATTATGGATTGTATGAAAAGTCACAATTTCTGTTAACTGCTGACGCTTTCTGCATCAAAGAATAAACAAATTGGAGTTAACTATGGATATATATAATGTAGGAAGCAGGGTAATGAATACTTATATTTATCATACCTTGGAAAGTTATATTATGATTGATACAGGATATGAGCATAGCCTAAAAAGGGTAGAGAAACGAGCATATAAGCAGGATATTACTTTATCTAAGATTAAATATGTTTTTCTAACTCATGCACATGATGACCATGCGGGATTCCTAAATGAATTACTGTCAAAATACCCTGATATAAAAGTTATCATACATAATCGGGCTATGTACACGCTTTTAAAGGGGCAAAATTCATTTGTAGGCGGTTGTAGCAGTTTAATGGCATTAGTCTTTTGTAAGTTTATGGGACTAATTGGTAAAGGAAAACATCTTTTTCCTGCGATTGATAAGCAATACATCGACAGGTTTATAGAAATATCACCCCAAAATCTAATGAATGTAGAAAACATATTGCAGGGAAAAATTTTGTTTACACCTGGACATACTTCGGACTCTATATCTCTCAAAATAGGAAATAAAATATTTTGTGGTGATGCCGCAATGAATGGTATACCAAGTCTTAAAAATGTTACTATATGGGTAGAAAATAAAAAGGCGTTTCAAAATTCATGGGATATACTAATTAATGAAAAATCTGAATGGATTTATCCCGCACACGGGAAACCTTTTAGGCAAGATAAGTTGAGAAAATATATAAATCATATTCCAAAGATAAGACTTTACAGGTTAAAATGATTTATAAAATAAGGATTGATACATTCATATTTGTAAAAAGCGGCAAGAAAATATGCAAATGCCAAAAGAAAAAAATGATACAAGTATGTTGGTCACTTGCAGAATGAATTGCAAGGTTTGTTGTAATCATTGTTACCATGAAATGTCTTGCGCCGGTTGTTTGGATAGCGATATTAGGGATTGTTTGAAAATAGAGGAAATGACGGATATTTGACCCAAAATGGTTAGTTTCAAGGAAAAAACGCAGTCAAACCGTCGTTTGACGAGGCTTTTTGACGCAGAAGATGACCGTTTTGGGACGAAAAAACGGCGTTTTCGATTTTTCAAACAAGCCCTAAATTCGTTTAAGGAAATTGTATGAAATTGCTTGTTTTTCAGATACGTTCTAATTTTTATATTCTTCTGAATTTAAGGACTGCATATAAAATGATTTAAAAATAATATAAAGCGCTTAAAAATAAAAACTCATCTATTGACATATCTTTTCGGCTATGTTAAAATTATTATATATTTATGAAAGGACATTTAAAGTGGACAAGGATAAAATAACGTTAGTTTTTGATAAATGGTGCAAAAAGCTGAGGCTTATCCCCGACTGGGACATAAAACTTCAATGGGTCACAGACAAAAACTGGCCGAAAACCGGGGATATCAAAATAGACTGCTGTGATAAAAAAGCCATTGTCCTGTTAAACGAAACCAATCCGAAACAAGAAAATCTTGAAGAGGTAGTCGCACATGAGCTGATGCACCTTAAAATGTATCCTTTAGATCAGTTTACGGAAGGATTGATTTTAAGCACCTTCAAGGAAAACACGTCCGCCCGTGATTTTGCTTACCGCGGTTTTTTTGAGACGCTGGAGCAGACCGTTGAGGAATTAACAAAATGTTTTCTTCTGGAATTCGGAGAAAACAGGGAGCTTTCCTTTGGCCGCTGCCAAAGAGGAAAATCCTTTACCGAACTTTACGACGGTTTAAACAACCTGGAATAAAAGGTGACAAGCTATGAATTTTAACAAAGCGGAATTTCTGACATCCTACGGAAAATTCAGCCAGATACCCGAATCCGACCGAATTGAGATTGCTTTTTCCGGGCGCTCCAACGTAGGAAAATCTTCCCTTATAAACAAAATCTTTAACCGAAAATCTTTGGCGAGGGTTAGCGCCACTCCCGGAAAAACGGTTACCATAAATTTTTATTCGCTGGAAAATATACACATTGTGGATCTGCCCGGCTACGGTTACGCAAAGGTAGCGAAAACCGAAAAAAAGCGCTGGGCGGGACTTATCGAAGGATACTTGCAGGCGGATCGCGATTTAGGTCTGGTGTTCCAGTTAGTGGATTTCAGACATCCGCCCACCGCTGACGATATCCATATGATAAATTTTCTTATCGACAGTGAAATTCCTTTTGTAATAGTACTCACAAAAGCAGATAAGTTGAAAAAAACGCAGCGTGAAGCGAGAATGGAATCCTTGCAAAACGAATTGCCCTGTGCCGACCAGATCACCGTGATACCATTTTCCGCGGAAACGGGGGAAGGTGTTGAGGAGATAAGAGGTATTATTGAAGATATAGCCGGGGAGGAGCAGTAGCAATAATAGCAAAATTATAAAAAAACTATAAAGAAGCCAATATAATTGCCGCTTCGGATAGAAAAAGCTTTTTCTATCCGAAGCGGCAATGGACATCTCTCGGTTCAGTGGTAAACATCCTCTACTGAACCTCGAAAATGCCCGCAGAGTGTTTACTGCGGGCATTTTTCAATATAAATAATTTAAAATTTTAATTCCCAACAGCGGTATTCATATATGACAATACCCAACTAATATACAGACATACTTTATACCAAGTCGCCATCGTCAAAAGGATCGCCGCATTCGGGACAGAATTTGGGAGGATTTGAGGGATCAACGGGTTCCCAGCCGCATTTGTCGCATTTATATTTTTTCGGCGCTTCGGGCTTAGGGCTTCCGCATTCCGCACAGAATCTGCCGCTGTTGGTCTTTCCGCATTTGCATACCCACTCGCCGGACACCTTGGGTGCCGGAGCCGCGCCTTCCTTTGAGGTACCGCAATTGGCACAGAATTTTCCTGTGTTTTGCGTACCGCATTTGCATACCCATGCTTCGGGCTTCTTATTGCCGCAGGAGGAACAGAAAGCGCCGGCATTCACATTGCCGCAGGAGCATTTCCATGCGTTGGGATCATTCTGATTTTGACGTTGGTTAAACTGCTGCGCGTTGGCGGTCATCTGACCCATAATATTGCCGCCCGCCTGCTGCGCCATATTCATTCCCATAAATCCCATCATGGCGCCCGCTTCGTTTGAAGCAGCCGACTCTATTCCGCGGGCTACGCTTCCCGCCATCATCGCCTGCTGCACGTTGGGATCCAGCATGGTATCGGCCTTAAGTCTGTCGCCTAACAGCTTCTTGCTTTCGTCGGTGAGGGTGGGCGCGCCCATACCGATATTTGTTACCATAAAGCCGCGCTGCTGCCAGTTTCCCACCGTTGCCGCCTGAACATTGTTTGTCAGTTCGGTGAGTCTTGTGGAAATCATACTGTAAAACACGCCCTGTGTTGAAAGCATACCAAGAGCTTCAGTCATGGCCTGAATAAACTCCTGCTTATATTGATTGCTGTCAAAAATAGACGAAACGGTCATATCACCCGACAAAACGCCCTTGCTGGCAACTTCTTGATAAAATCTTACCGCATACTCCGCATCGGGTATCTGTATCTCAAAGGTACCGAAGAACCGAAGATCAATGGACGTATTATATTTGGGATCAAAATAAGGAACGGGCGTACTTGTGCCGAACTTTATTCCGGGGAGCTTCTGAAGGTTGATATACACCACCCTCTGTTCATAGGAGGGTGTTCCGCCGTAAGTAAAGCGCTTAATAAAATCCTTGGCCGAATCCTTTATCTGACCTGCGAAAATAGAGGGCGCAGAGGAATTGTCAAGGGTATAGCTGCCCGGCTCGGTAACAACATTTGTTATTTTACCGTTGTCAAGGGTGAGCATACATGTGTTTTCCTCTACTAAAATGCTGCTGCCGTTGCTGATTACGTTTTCCGTTCCCTTTGTGTTGCTGGTTCTTCCGGAATTCTGGTGCATTTTTGTGCCGGTGCGAAGGATAACGCTGCTGCTCATTGCCTGACAGTGTACGGCTTCCTTCCATGTATCGCCCAGAGTTCCGCCGAGCGCTCCTACCGCTGCTTTAATAAGTCCCATTTAAGTACCGTTCCTTTCAATCTGATTTAATCATTTCAACAGCCTGAAGCTGTCAATCTGCCATATTTTATCCACCGCGTGCAATACTCCCGAACCGCAATAGTGACATTCCTTTGCTCCCACCGAAGGTATGGGCGCGCCGCAGTTGGGACAGTTCGCCTCAAGATAAATACCGTCCCGTTCTTCGGATATATTCTGATTGTGGGCAAGAGTTAGGGAAAAAAGATGCTGAGTAGGCTTTTCTCTTGAGCCGGATACCATATGCCCGTTTTTTGTCACATAATAACGGCTTTCGGCCGCCGCCTGAAACACCGCCAAAGCGGTGTTTTGGTCGGAGCGGTAGCTTTCTATCCCTACATTGTGTATCTTTATATCATCATAGTGCGGCTTTTCTCCTTTGCTTCGCACGTCACGGATAATACCGTTTACCTGATCCCGAAGCCTTACCGACGAATGAGACAGAACATCCGCGTTTTCACCGCTTTCCAAAGTGTTCAGAATATCAATTACCCCGTTTCTGACCATACTTTCCATTCTGTCGTATCCCATTTCGGGAAAATCACGCTCTATTTTCGGTTTATAAAGAGGAGTAAGCTTTGGAACGGAATAAGGCAGTCTGCATTCATCGGCCAATCCGTCGGACAACAGCTTTGCCGTGTCGGAGAGTCCCATTCCGAGATAATTCCTCGTAATATTGCTCACCTTATTCTTTATAACCAATACCAATATAACGATCGCAAGTGCCAATGCTGAAAATATTGCCGCAAAAACAATAAATATATTCATTGTCGGAGATTTGCCCCCTCTTTATTGAATGTCCTCAGGAGGCACTCTTATACCATCGTCAACCGTATCGTTGCGCACCGTGGTAAAGTCGGTAAGTACCCATGAATAATCGCCCGTGGTAACAACCGAGCCGCAGTAGGGGCACTCGCCGGATGAAGTAATTTCAAGGGGCGCACCGCAGTTGGGACAATTATAACCCTGTGTTCCGGAAACCTTGTCTTTAGTGAGGGCGTCGGTGCTTCTTACAAATTTCATCTTGTAGCGCATATCCCAGCGTGTGGTTTTATCGCCGCGAACTATATTGCCGGTCTTTTCGTCAACCTGATAATCGATCATGCGGGCGTTAAGATAAACGGTAAGATACTCAAAATCCTTGTCCTTGACAAAGCTTGTTAAATAAGCGGTATTTATGGCTATGCTCTCGTAGTGGTAAATTATCCCCTGTTTTTTCTTTTCCTCCACCTGTCTCTGGGTGGTATTGAAAAGATTCTGGTGCAGAACGGGTCTTACGGGCGCCATGTCACGGGCGCACCACGCCATCTGTATGTCCACGTAAACTTGTTTAGCAAAGGTAATGAAGTCGTCTGCGGTAAAGTTGGGGTCATTTTTGCGTATGATCGCCTGAATCTGATCATTACGGTTGGGCAAAAATACGTTAGCGCCCTGCGAACCCTGTCCCGAACGAACCTGAGGCGTTTGTCCCTTTTTGTTTTTACTGTTGTTTAGCAGTATGGGAATTACTATTAACGCCAACACTATTATGGGAACAAGTGGAAAGCCGCCGAAGATTTCCAGACCGGAACCGTCGGAGTCGTAATCGCTCCCTCCCCAGTCGCTGTCGTAATCACCCCAATCTCCGCCGCCCCAGTCTCCTCCGTCTCCTCCGTAGTCGTTTCCGTCAAAGGCAATGCCTGCGAACACAAAACATAGCACCATCAGAATTACGGTAGTAAAAGCAAGTATTTTCTTTTTAATGGTTCTCATTCCTTCCCTATTTCATTATAATTTTAGCAGTATAAATATATTTTAAAATATTCAATTTGCACTATAAATAAGACTCATACTGCACAATTCCATGCAAATACATACTTATCGCTTATTATTGCACTTAACATTACATTAATTTGGGCTGTTTTGGTGCTTATATTTTGCAAAAAATATGTAATAATATAAAATGATATGGACACATATAAAGAAAAACTATAATATGTGAGAAAAAGTTGTTAAAGATACATAGTACAACGGTTACCAATGACAGCTTTTCTCAACTTTGCTATCCATTATAGCAATAATGATTATTATATTACTCGATTGTTCGTATTGATACGTTTGAGGGTAACAAAATAAATCTGACATTATACTGCAAATGTTGAACAAGGTAATAATAAATTACCGTATATTGTAAACCGCCAAATTTATATGTTCACCATTGCCCTTTTAAGCAAATCTCATCTGCCCAGTGCTAAGAAATGACTTAAAAGTGTCATACATAGACAAAGTAACGTAATAGGGCAAATTCAAATCCTGCTCGGTTCTTTTTAGTTCATCAAATATCAAAGAATTAACGATTTTAAAAAAATCGATGCGTTCAAGGACTTTCTTTGTATACGGTCTTTTTGCATCCAAAAACGTTATACTTTTAAGGAATCCTTGAACCTTCTTTGAATTTAATAATAGCATAGCAACATATGCCAAATCATAACTATCGAAACAGATAAAATAACTTGTATCATCTGTCATAACAGGTTTGTTATCATCTGAATACAGCACAGAGAATAACGGCTGTTTATAAAATCCGCTAACCCCAACTTTATATTTAGAATAAGAATAATCACCCACGCCAAACATGGAAAATAAAGGCGCACCGTGATAAATTGAACTTTTTCGCTTTTCAAACAGTTCTATATTATCATTCAGATATTCCCACGTTTTTGGCACCTCTTGTTCAAGGTGTTCTGTATCTTCACGGGCTTTTTTTTGTGTTACAATGACAAATTTTGAAAAACTGTGAATTACAGGTGATTTGAACATACTGCTTTTAATCAGAGGAAAAACAATATCATCTTCAATTTGAACTTCATCTTTCTTCCCATTTTGAAGCGTACCGTTTTGCATGGTTAGTTCCATCACTTTTGAACAATCATGTTTTACTCCTTGCCGCCATTCAAAACAGCACCGACCATCAAAATTTACTATATCTGTATCTAAATTACTGTAAAACTGACCATTTAAATATCCGAACTGTGATTTAATTATATCGGGACATTCAAAATCATAAACATTACAAATATCTGATGAAAGCAGCTTATCTGAAAGCAGAATAACCAAAACACAGGCACTTGTATTAATTCCAAATATCTTTGAGGCATCAAATTCTAAAATATCACATGACACAAACGCAATATATTTTCTTTTCAATTCTTTGAAAACATTTCTTGCAACAGATGTTTTACAAAGCATAGAAATGATGGTGTTCGTATTCATATATTCGTTAATCAATTTCAGAATAATATATTCGCAAATGTCAAAATTACTTGCCCCTGTTATTGCGTCAATGCCTTTTAATTTCTTGAAATTAGCTTTTACAGGCAAATTATCAGAACTTAGGACAGACAATGTGCTATTAGTTATCCACGGGGGGTTACCTATAACAAGAATTTGGCGTTTGTCTTTAATTAAATCTTTTGACGAAAAATCAAAGAAATCTGTATTGATCACATTTACTTTACTGTCATCTATGAAATTTCTACATCTTTCACAGTATTCTGGATTTATTTCAATTCCATAATATTCGTTAGCATCAAATAAAAGACTGCTTTTTAAGAAGTTACCCACTCCGCAAGTTGGCTCAACTACTGCAGTTGGTCTAATATGATGGTAATCCTTCAGATAACGACAAATCTTTTCTGCAAAGTCAATAGGGGTTTGATAATCACCATATTCGCGTTTTCCACTCATAATTAATAACCCCTTTTACGCTGTTATTTAATGCGATGACTCTTGTATATTGCAATCGCCATTGTAATGCATTACTAATAGTTAAATAGCCTTGTTTCGGTGGATAATCAAGAATTTCATTGGCAAGCTCATTATAAACAATATCATCACCAGGAACATTTTTATCTTGCAAAAAACCAATAACATCTTCCTTGTTTGCACCATTTCGCGCAAACGTCTTGTAATTGTGTAATCAGCAGTTCTTTCTTTGCTGATGAAAGTACAATGTGTAAAATATAATGTACAAGTGTCATTTGTATCGCGCTTATCATAAACAAAAACCAATAGATTATAGCCCAAACCGAAAATTTTTTGACGAGCATTCTTAAATGGACAGCTTGATTGTGGCTGTGTAATAGAAGTGACTTTTATGTCTGTTTGAATTTCAGCACCAGGCAGGTCAATGCCCTTTGCACTACTTCCAACTTCAACAGTATATTGTGACTGAAGAAATTTCTGGAATTTATGTTCGACATATGTACCAACGGCTTTCCCGTCAGTAATACCTATAAGTTCAATGTGGTTCTCATGGCTTTCAATTTTACAAAAGCGACGTGCAGATTTAATGAGTTCAACTATCGTCAGTGCTGGCTTCATGGCAGTCATCTCCAGTCAATATAGATATAATAATTTAAGATATATTATACAATATAATGTTTACTATTTCTCAATAGAAAATCTGCATATAATTATTACTGTATTTTAGTATCTCTTTTCGGATTTATTAAAAGTAAGATATACATTCCAATAAGAAGATTGTCCATTATAAAAGCAAAAGTATTAAATTACCAGCAAACACAGAAAAAACGTCGTTCCGTCAGTCCTTGCGGCAAAAACCGAAGGACTGAGCAGAATACGCCGCGCAAAGAATTCGGATATTGAATCAAAAATAAAGCTTTATCTTACAAGTATATGTATTCTTATTTACCTTTTATCGACTTTAAAACAGATTGCCGTTCTTTCTTCTCCGTTAATGTCAATACCGGAAAAATAAGGCACGGATACAAGCTCTATGTCTTCCTCCTTCATATAAACGCAGGCAATCGCGATAGCCTTTACGGCCTGGTTCACCGCGCCCGCGCCTACCGCCTGAACCTCTACGCTGTTTCCCTCGCGAATAATCGCGGCAATAGCACCGGCTACCGCCTTGGGGACAGATCTTGAAGAAACCTTTACCGGATCCATATGCAACGCTCCTTTCATTCTTGCGAACATACCATTGTTATATATTGAAAGCTTGAATGAGTGCTCCCATTGTGCCACGGCGGAAATTCCGCCGTCAAAGGAAGTTAGGTGTGATGATAGGGAACCTTTTTGAATCCGTTCTCATCAAACTATGACGTTTGATGAGAACTTTCTGCCGTCCAGCAGTTCGCAAATACGTTTTATTTGGCAGCACTTACCGCTTTTGCTGTCGATATCCAACAGTACGGCGTTAAGTGTTGTACTTCCCTTTGCGTATATGTGTCGCTGCGGGTAATATGTGGTGAGCCGAGCTATTATGACATTTTTTTCGATGCCTAACACCGACTCCGCCACTCCCGTCATTCCCACGTCGGTTATATATCCCGTGTGGGAAGCTATAATGCCTTCATCCGCCGTCTGTACATGAGTATGCGTACCCAAAACGGCAGAAACTCTCTCGGCGAGATAGTAACCCATAGCCCTTTTCTCCGAGGTAGCTTCGGCATGAAAATCTACTATTATATTTTTGGTATCTATATTTTCGAGTATTTTGTCCGCGCATAAAAACGGGTTGTCTACCGCCTGCATATAGTTTATGCCGATAAGATTTACCACCGCCAATGAATAAGCGCCGAAATCCAGAAGGCAATACCCCCGTCCCGGACAATCCTCGCCGTAATTAGCGGGACGAATTATTACCGAGCTTTCCTCAAAAATCGGAGACATTTCTGGTCGCTTATAGCAGTGATTTCCCGTAGTTATAACGTCCACGCCGCCGCTCAGGAGAAGTTCCGCCGAATGGGGCGTTATTCCGTTTCCATCGGCGGAATTCTCACCGTTAACTATTACGACGTCGACGCCAAAGCGTTTTTTCAGCGCAGGCAGCGCTTCGGTGAGATCGCGGCAGGAGCTTTGTCCCACCACATCGCCTACAAAAAGAATATTCATGGGATTATCTTTCTATTATCTGTGTCCTGTCAGGGCCGTTGCCTATCATGGCAATTTTACAGCCGCAAAGCTCCTCCAGCCTTTCTATATATGTTTTACATGCCTGCGGCAGCGCTGCGAAGCTTTTACATTCCGAGATATCCTCGTCGAAGCCCTTAAGGGTCTCGTATATGGGCTTACAGCCTTCAAGCTCCTCCAAGGTTGGAGGAAAATCCTTTACAACGCTTCCGTCGGGCTTTTCATAAGCTACACACACCTTAAGATCGCCTATTCCGCCGAGGGTGTCAAGCTTATTGATTGCCAGCTTTGAGAGACCGTTGACTCTTACGGAATGGCGGACTATAACCGCGTCAAACCATCCGGTTCTTCTTGGTCTACCCGTTGTGGTGCCGAATTCGCCGCCCTTATTCCGGATTGCGTCGCCGATTTCATCGTTAAGCTCCGTGGGGAACGGACCTTTTCCCACACGTGTGGTGTAGGCTTTTGCAACGCCTATTATATCACTTATCATCATGGGACCTACGCCGGTCCCCACGCAAACTCCCGCCGAAAGAGGGTGAGAGCTTGTAACATAAGGATAGGTGCCGAAGTCGATGTCCAGAAGGGTAGCCTGTGCTCCCTCAAACATTATTGTCTTGCCTTCCTTATGGGCATTGTATACGATAACGGAAACATCGTCCAAATATTCGGAGATACGCTTCCCGTACTCGGTATATTCCTTTATTACCGCCTCTATATCTATTGGTTCTCCGCCGTACACCTTGGTAATAATCATATTTTTCAGTTTTCCGGTAGTGCGCGCTTTTTCGGCAAATATTTCGGGGTGAACCAGATCGTATACCCTTATTCCGCAGCGCTCGTATTTATCCATATAGGCGGGACCGATACCTCTTTTGGTGGTGCCTATATCAGAGCCGCCCCTGAATTTTTCGGAAAGCCCGTCCAGTTCGATATGCCACGGCATGGTAACGTGGGCGCGGGGGTCAATCCTGAGATTATCGAAGGTTATCCCTCTGGAGCCGAGTCCATCCAGTTCGCTTACCAAGTCCTTGGGATCAAGCACCACTCCGGCACCGATAAGACAAAGAGTGTCCTTGTAAAGTATACCGGAAGGGATCAAATGAAGCTTATAGGTCTGTCCGCCGCTTACGACGGTATGACCTGCGTTGTTGCCGCCTTGTGACCGTACCACAACATCGGCGCGGGAAGCGATTATATCTATTATCTTTCCCTTGCCTTCATCGCCCCACTGTGTACCTACTACTATGCTTGCCGACATGAAAATATCAGTCCTTTCTTTTTCTTTCTATAATCATTATACCAAAATAAAAGTTTAAATGCAATATGTAACAGGGTTAAATTTTTGTTTAAGAAAAAAATATTTTTCTAAAAACGGGATTAAGAGGCGAAGTTTGGTCATATTGCATAAATTTTCGGGTTTGAGATTGGTGAAAAGATATCAAAGTTTTTTAATTTCTTTATATTAAATTTTCAACGAACAAATTTTATTACAATATATCTAAATGTAAAAAATCTCCCCTAAAAGAGCTATAATAATTCTCCAAGGTATATAAATGCTGCCGAATAGACTCTGCCGCCTAAGAGTAGAGTTCCGTCCCTCGGTTCAATGGGGGGGGATTTCCAACTGAACCGATGAATTGCTTCGCAATTCCGGCAGCTTGTTTAAGCTGAGCTTTAAAATAACAAATCTAAGAGTCAAATAAAACTTAAAATAATAGAAATCACCGAAGCAGCATTATAGAGGCAGCATTATAAATGAGTAAAAGAACCGCCAACCATCTTACACACGGAGGGGGTAAGATGGTCAACGGTTCTGCACCGAGGCGGTATAAAATAATTTTTTAAAAAACAAAAACAACTTTAGAAAAAGTCCCTTGCGGTAAGCGCTACTCCCTACTCACTGCGCCTCAAAAAACCCAAAATCCTCTCACCCAAAAGGATCAAACACTACACCATCATCCCAATCCCCATTATCCTCAGCACCTTCCTCTCCCTCCGGCTCGCTTTCGGAGCTATCCTCCGTCGTTTCGGGAGAGACGGTATCGGAAATACCATCATCGGTTTCTGCCGTCGTTTCATCATCGTCAAACTCAATTTCAAACGAACCTAAACCGTCCACAACAGTGGAAGCGTTGCTGCTGTAAGAAATATCGCTGCGGTTTATATAGCTTTGAATACCCTTGACTATTCTTGAAGCAATATTTTTCTGATGCTCGGCGTTCGCCATAGCCAAGGCGTCTTCTTCATTGGTAACAAAGCCCGTTTCAATCATTATCGACGGGAAATCCTGCTGAAGCGTTACCCAGTAGTAGCTCCATTTCGCGCCCCTGTTCTTATCCGCGCCGTCCGAGTAAACGTTATTGGTAAAGTAATCGGCAATCTGAGAGGAAATCGCCGCCGCCAAGGGCTGGCTGTAAGGCGTGAAGTAGTAAACCTCCGTGCCCCTTACCGACGGATTTCCCGGAATCTTGTTGGAGTGAATGGAAATAAACAGATCACAGCCGTAGCCTCTCCCATAAGCGGGCCTTTGGGCGGTAAGAACAAAATCACTGTCGGTCTTTATTCTTATGACATTGGCGCCTAAAGCCTTAAGCTGACTTTCAAGCTCCTTGGCTATGCCCGAATTGGCCTCGTACTCGGTGATAAAGCCCACCGCGCCCGGATCGAAAAGAGTTGAGGACTTGCAGTAGCCATGTCCGGGATCAATAACGATTGTCATATTGGACAGGTTGTTTGTGGGTATTCCGAATGACAGTACAAGCTCATTGTTTTCGTTATAAGTCGCCCCGCAGCCCATATAAACGCCCTTCTGCCTGAGATCAAGCACCAGCTTGAACTTGGGTATGCCGTTTACGGTAACCGTTTCCCATTTTCCTCCGCTGAAAACATAGTTATTCTCAAAGGTGGGCAGCTTGGTTACCGAGGTAACGTTGTCAAAGGTTATGTGTACCTGCGTAGCGGTAAAGTCGTAAAGGTTAAAACCACCGTCACCTCCGGAATAGTAATTGTTCCCGACAAAATCAATATTATAGCTAATTTTCCATTTTAAACCGAATTTTATATAGGAGGAGCCGTTATAACTGCCTACCGAATTTACCGTAAGAGGATTGTCACCCAGACCGGTGTCGGTAAAGGAGGTCACATCCGTCTTTTTAAAACGTTTGTCGGACTCGGTTATGTAATAGTCGCCGGACGCGGCAAGCAGGTAGTCCAAAGTACCCGCGGGAAGCTGAGCGTAATCGGGAGTGGGCATTGAACCCGCGGTAGAGCCGTTGTATACAATGGTGTAGTCATTGGCAACCTTTACATACTGTACCGTTTCGTCTTCCGTTCTTATGGGATCAATAGTACCCACCACTTCGCCGCTGCCTGCGGTGCTCTGATCCGACATATCCACATTTATGTCAACCTTGGGCGGTTCGGGAAGAGCCAACACTTTTACGGAAGCTCCGTAAAGGGAGCCGGAATATCCGCTGTATTCCGCGTAAACCGAGATTTTACCCAGATCCTGCTCCTGAGAAATAATTCCTTCGGGAACGGTGTAGGTGCCGGTAAATCTTGTGTAGGCGCTGTTGATATCGGAATCCTGCTTACCTTCGCTTTCCTTAAGGCTTATGGTCTTTCCGTTAAGGGTAGCGGTAACCGTCGCGCCCTTATAGGCGGTGCAGGAAATCTCAATTTTGGTACCTCCGTTTACGCTTAAGTTCTTGCCGTCCTCAATGGATTCGTCCAGCTCGGTCAGCACTATTATCTTGCGCTGTATTTTATAGGTGTAGACTTTGTCTTTGTGCTCGAAGGTAAAACTGTTCATGCCTATTTCCAATGGTTCTTCAAAATAGAAGTTACCCGCGCTGTTTAAAGTTACCTTTTTGCCGTTATAGTAAACGTCGAAGTTTTCGTCAAAGGTACCCATAAAGTCTACATAAGGCTCGTAGGTGTCGAAGCTGAGCTGAGAAGGAGACTGCATTTTCAGTTCCTCGAACAAGGAGTCCTCATTTATCTGATCCCCATAAAACTTTATTATGTTTTCCTTAAGCGAGGTATCTATAATAAGATCCGCGCAGGAATGAAACACGCTTCCGCCAAAGGAAGGAAGCTCCTTTGAAACCGAAAGCTGCTTCAGAATCTGATCCACCGAGCCCCAGCCCTCCATGCCTTCGCCCTGACGCTCATTAAAATGTATAATATACATGGTTATGCCGTATTTATCCGACAACTCGTCCCACCAACCCGTTACCTCATCAAATGGGAGCGTGCTGCTGGTGATTGATCCGTAGGCCATTACAAGGCAAAAGTCCGCATAACCGCGGCTTATATATCTTTTTGTATCGGAAAAGCCGTCGTAAAGCGCCTGTACGGGATCCTGAGTCGCGCTTCCTTCTTCGTTGGAGGAAGAATTTGCCCACATATCCGTCACAAGCATACCGACGGGAAGTGTGTTGTCGGTTATATGTATAACATCGCTTACGGTTTTGAAATAAAGCTCGTTGGTATCGTAAAGATAGTTGTCATATCCGACTCCCGACCCTTTTTTCATATATTCGGCATAACTGTCGGAGTCTTTTGAGGAATAGTAATCGGCAATAACGATACCGTCGCATCTGTATCTTAAAGCGAAACGGTGAGCGTTGGAAATAAGGCCGTCCAGAACTTCCGCGCCTTCGTCTCGGTTTTCCAAAGCATAGCCCATATCAAATACCATATATGCTCTGAAATTATGTTCATATGCCTTTTCAAGAGCAATGGCGGAATAGTCGGTCACGTCCACATTATTCATGTCCGTACTGTAATAGGCTTTTCCGTCGCAAACGGTATTTATGTATACGGCGTTGAGACCTATCTCGGACAGGCTGTCAAAAAGAACGTCAAGCTCCGCGCGAACCGTTTCCTCGTCCGTCTGTCCTCCGTTAAGATAATCCACCGAAGGGGTGATTATGGTGGCGCGCTGATTTTTGGGCATTGTGAAGTTGGTCACCACGCGGCGCTGTTCCGTAACGTCGTCCTGCGCTTCATCTGTCTGTACCTGCGTTTCGGCTTCTTCCTCGGCATAGACGGGAAGAGAAGTCAGGCATATCAGACACGCCATAGCTGCGGCAATAATTCTTTTCATTTTTTTATTTAACTTCATGATTTAAAACGCTCCTCCGGTTTTTCCGTTTCACCGTTTTTCCATTGTTTTTCCGTTTTATGTCAGCTTATATAATTTTTAACTGCTTCCATTTCCGCTAACTTAGCGGAAGCGTTTGCGTCGGGAGCAAAAACATGGTTATAGCTGTACAGGACGAAGCCGCCGTAATTGGGCTGCTCCTCCGCGGCAATTATCTGTCTTTTTATTATCTCGCCGTCGTTCTGCCATTCATGTTTTCCGTCGGAACCGCCGTAGGAATCCTCGTTTCCTATCTTGTATACGCCCAATCCTGGAATCAGCTTTACCCCGCCGCCCGATACCATCGCCTGCCAGTCCGAGAGCACTTCTGCATATGGCTGGCTGTTATTCTTAAAACCGAAATATATCTGCGGCATAATATAGTCTATGTAGCCGCTGCCCGCGCACCATGTTTTTACGTCGGCATACATATAATCATAATTGTTCTGAATATTTCCCTGCGGGGCAATGCCGAACAGAGCTGTGGGATTGGCTTCTTTTACCGCTTTATATAATGATTTTACTGTTTTGGTGCAGTTGTCCGTCCTGAAAGCGGCAAGTGAGCCGTATCCTGCGGCGGAAAACGCTTTTTTGTCAAAAGAAGCGTCGGTGGTGGGATAAAAATAATCGTCGATGTGTATTCCGTCAACATTGTAGCGTGAAACTATCTCTTTTACTCCCGCCGATATAAGCTCATTGGATTCGGCATAACCGGGATTCAGATAGTAATAGGAGCCTTCCGCCACAACCCTGTCACCCTCCGAGGTTTTATACCATTTTCCTATCGGATAATCCTCGGAAACTTTTCCGATATCGGAAACGCCGCATAACCTGTAAGGATTTATCCATGCATGAAAAGACAGATTCAAGGCGTGCGCTTCCCTTACCATTATATCCAGCGGATCAAAATCGGGCGCTTGTCCGATGGTTCCTGTCACGTATTTTGACCAAGGATATAAATCGGATCTATAATACGCGTCTCCGTGAGAGCGAACATGGACAAAAACGGTGTTAAGTCCCATTGCAGCGCAGTTTTGAAAAGCTTTTCGGATAGAATCGGTAAATTGGGATTCGGTTTTTCCCGTTAAAAGAGACGTAAGCTCAAGATAGGATATCCAAACGCCTTTTACCTCACTGTAATTAAGAGCGTTATAATCGCTGCCGACTGTTTCAAATATAAAGGAAGGCTCGGTTGCGGACGATTCGGAGGCAGTTGACGCGGTTGTTTCCGCCGACGCCTCGGTTGTGGTTTCCGTCGTTGTTATAACCGGTGCGGCTGTGGTTTCTTCGTTCACAGGCTCCATGACCGAAGAAGTTGTGACGGACGAAGTGGCTGGTGCGGTATTCGGCTCGGTTTCGGTCTCGGATTCTGAAAGGGGAACGGAAGTCAAATCCTCGGATTCAGTTGTTTCCGCAGTCCAGCTTGCTTCGGTTTCTTCCGTCGAAGAAGAGTCCTCTTCCCCGATATCCCGTGTGTAGTCGGAATTGATTGGGTCAGGACTTGTGTTTACAGTCTCGGAGACCGTCGGAGGCATAAGTGCGGCTGTCACCGAGGTGCTTTCCTCCACTGCAAGTATACCGTGATAATCATCGGCATTTATCAGAACGTCTGAAGGTTCACTTCCGCAGCCGCATAAAAACAGGCTGATTGCCGTTGCCAACGCTGTAATCTTTATTTTCATATGTAATTTTTCCTCATATATTTTAATGTGTTTTATAGCCGCTGCCGGACAGGTCGGGCTTTATGCGTCGGGCAGTTCTGCCTTACCGACAAAAGAATAATAGATTTTGATTTCCTGCCTGCGGAGCCTCCTCCATATGTTTCCCTCAAAGGTAAAGATAAATATACGGATGATCAAAGATTGGTATTAGACCTCTTTATATAACAGCCAAAAGCAAGGACATGATTTCGGCTGCATATTTTCGTCTCTGTCGCAAGGATCTTCCATACACTCTTTTACCTTTATTGTAAAACCAAGCCGCTTATATAAACGAATATTAGCTGTATCTGTGGTGTCAACGCCAATAGATATCCTTTGATATCCCAAATCCTTTATGTGTTCCATCACGTGACAAATCAGCTTTGTCCCTAATCCCCGACCACGGAAATCTGTTCTTACTCTAAATGCACATAGATATGCAGTTCTTTTGCCATCTGCAAAATCTTTGTCCTCAAGGTCATAGAAAACGTACAACTCTCCAACAGGTTCTCCATCATAGTCGAGCGTCCAAAATTCGGCGTTCCCTCTTTTTATATTGCCGCAAAAGAATTTTGCATTGGAAGAAGCAGTATGAATACTCTCATATCCCCACAATTCCAACAACTCATTCTCTGCTGCTTTTCTAATATTCATGGGTTTCATTCTCCAAATCTCGATGTGTAATTCTATTTCGCATTGTCATTGTAGCGCACAGGGGTGGTATTCTGCCTGTTTTCCTTTTTATTTTGCGGAATAGCGGGGATAACCGTCTGTCTTGTTAATTGCTGTTTTATCGCAATTTTAATCAAGTCTATAACTTGATTAAGATTGGTATGAGCATTAGGCGGCGGGTTCCGTCACTCGGTTCGGCGGATTACAAAAATTCTTTAATGAACCTCGGAATCGCTTCTCAATTCGGACGGCTTATTTAAGCTGCGCTTTAAAATTCCGTTTTTTGATATTTATTTCATATTAAATAATATTATTACAATTATAGTCATTATAACATTTTTCGACAGCAAAGTCAACAAAAGAAGCTTATTTTAAAGGGTTTTGGAAGAATTTTCAACAAATTTTCAAAAAGCTTTTTATACTATAGCAATCCAAAAAAGTTTAAATAAAATTACAACAGTGCAAAAAACACACAAGCTTTGGGGGCGTTGCCCCCGTCCTTTGGACTCCCCTACTTCCCTTTCGGAGTCCGAAAGGGAAGCGGAAAGGACAATTAGTTGCTTCGCTCCTATTTGTTTATCTTTTTGTTGGATTGCTATAATCTCTGTTTTGACTGTAGACAAAATATAACAAAGTCTACAGTCAAAACAGAGTTACACCCTAAACACTAATATTGATTTAAAAAGCCATTTTATCCACTTTTTAAACTGATATTAGTATTACATATCATATGATATCAAATATGTTTCCGAAAAACAAAACTTTTGCTTGAATGTTTGTATAATCACAATTTTTTTGAGATTTGTATTGACAACTCAATTTTTTTGTGCTAAAATAAAAATAAAAACGGAAAGGAACCCAAATGAGCATCGGTGACAGAATTAAACAGCGCAGAAAAGAATTGAAGCTCACTCAGCCGAGACTGGCTGAAATAGTGGGCGTTTCCAAGGGTACCATAGGAAACTACGAAAGCAATCTTTGTTCCCCCAACGAAAAAATACTATTCAGGCTTTTTTCGGCTCTTGAATGCGACGCTAATTTTTTATACCAAGACAATATTACTCCCCAAAAAAACAAGAGAAACGAAACAAAAGCTTCCGATAAAGAAAACAAGCATATAACCCCGAAAGAGTCGGAGCTTCTTGATAAATACCGCGGACTCGACGAACACGGGGTGAGAGTGGTGGACTTTGTCATCGACGAGGAATACAGCCGATGCAGCGAAAACGAAGATGTTTCGTTTATAAAAATAAGGCACAGCTTCTACAAGGTATCGGCGGGCAGGGGATTTGATTTGGGCGACGAGGACGAGTGGGAGGAGATAGATATCCCCGACACTCCCGAATCACGAAAAGCGGATTTCGCTCTTACGATAAAGGGAGACAGCATGGAGCCCGCTTACAGCGACGGAGAAATAGTGCTTGTAAAAGCTCAGTCCGCCGTTGATATAGGGGAAACGGGAATATTTGTGGTAAACGGAAGCGGATACATAAAGAAAAACGGGGGAGACAGACTTATATCCGTAAACCCCGAATACGGCGATATTCTTTTTTCCGAGGGAGATATAATTTCCTGCGCGGGAAAGGTAATAGGGCGAGTGTAATACTAATCCCTTTTAAAACTGTTGGATTAGTATTTTGGGTGCAACCCTTTTTAAAATATGGATAAAATCCATATTTTAAAAAGGGTTGGTATAAAATAGCCGGAACACGCGGAAAGGAGTCGAAGCGATGAAAACCTGCCTTTGTATAGATCTTAAGTCCTTTTACGCCTCGGTGGAGTGCGTGGAGCGCGGGCTTGACCCTATGACAGCCAATCTGGTGGTAGCCGACCCCGAACGCTCGGAAAAAACCGTCTGTCTTGCGGTTTCGCCCGCTATGAAAGCACTTGGAGTAAAAAATCGCTGCCGCGTTTTCGAGATACCAAAGGGAATAGAATATCTGACCGCCCCTCCGAGAATGAAAAAATATATTGACTACGCCGCGAAAATATACGGAGTGTACTTAAAATATATTTCAAAAGACGATATTTATGTTTATTCAATAGACGAAGCGTTTATTGACGTCACGGAGTATCTTGGATATTATCGGCTTTCTCCTAAGAAAATGGCGGAGATGCTTATGGACGCGGTGATGAAGGAAGTGGGAGTAAGAGCCGCGTGCGGAATAGGAACCAATTTGTATCTGGCTAAGATAGCTCTTGACATAACCGCAAAGCATTCGGAGGATTTTATAGGCATACTGGACGAAGAAAGCTATCGGCTCACGCTGTGGGATCATACGCCGCTCACCGATTTTTGGCGGATAGGACACGGCACCGAAAAAAAGCTTAACGAACACGGTCTGTTTACAATGCGCGACATTGCGCAGGCAAACGAGAATACGCTTTACCGCGTTTTCGGAATAGACGCGGAACTGCTGATAGATCATGCGTGGGGACGCGAACCCACGGAAATATCCGATATAAAGGCCTATAAGCCGAAAACAAACTGTATTTCCAGCGGTCAGGTGCTTATGCGCGACTATACCAAAGACGAATGCCGGCTTATAATCCGAGAAATGATGGATCTTATCTGTCTTGAGCTGGCGGAAAAGGATACGGTCACATCATCGGTAACTCTTTATATAGGCTACTCAAACGCGCTTAATTCCGCGGCGGCAAAGGGAACGGTATCCTTCCGGAATCCTACTTCCTCCGATAAGGAAATCATTCCGGAGGTAATAAGCCTGTACGACAGAATAACCGACGGCGACAAGCTAATGAGACGGGTAAATATCACCTGCGGCAATATCACCGCCGACGATGGAACAAGACAAATAAGCTTTTTCGATCCCGATCCCGAAAGTGATGAGAAAAACAAAAATCTTCAGAAGGCCATCGCCGCGATGAAAAAAAAGTACGGAAAAAATTCCATGCTTAAAGGAATGAATCTGGAGGCGGCGGGAACAACAATAGAGAGGAACAAGCAGATAGGGGGGCACAAGAGCGGTGAGGGGGCGTAACGATAATTTTAAAGCGCAGCTTAAACAAGCGGGATGCGGAGAACATCCGACAGCGGTTATATCAACACGGATACAAAAACAGTATGTTATTTTCAGCAATCCAAGAAAATACCGCAGCGCATGTCGGTAATCCAAAGCCCTTTGTGAAAGGATTGTATAAAATGGGAAACAAGCCCGGAAAGCCCATGCCAATCTCCGAGAGAGCAAAGCAATTCAGCCCCTTTGCAGCCGTGGCGGGACTGGACAAAGCGCTGACGGAAACGGAAAGGGCAATGATGAAAACGGAAAAGCGCGAGTTGTCCGAGGACGATTCCGAAAAGCTTAATAAAATACTGTCGGAACTGAAAAAAGGCGATTCGGTGAAAGCGGAATATTATTGCGACGGAGAGTATTTGACGGCGGAAGGTATTGTTACCTTGCTTGACAAGATAAACAGAATTATTAAAATAGGCGATACGGCCATTGGTTTTGACAAACTTTATATTTTGAAATAACCTTCCCTTTTCAAACTGTTGGATTAGTGATTCGTGTGCAATCTTTAATCAATTTATAGACTTAAGGCAATACCGCACAAAGATTGTCGTGCAGATGCGCAGTCAGCTTTTTTGTCAAATTGTCCGAAACGACGCGGGAATACCGGCCTATTTCAAGGAGTTTTGGGCAAAAATGACGGAAAAGATACAAGCGTATGCGCGGCAAAGCGCGCAGCGCGGTCTTTGCGCGGTGTTGCCTTAAATAAAAGAAATACCGTTCGGATATATACCCCGAACGGTAAAAACTTTTTTACTATCCCCTCTATGGGGAGGAGAGATATTCACAGCGATTACACTTTAATACTAATTCCCGATCAAAGTATAGACAAATTTTGTTGCCGATCGGGAATTAGTATAATACCGATCTTTAATCAAGTGCCAGACTTGATTAAAGATTGTGCTATAAGCACTTGTTAACCGATAAAAACACTTTCAAACTTTACAATCAGTAAATAGAGTTACAATTACCCCACGCCGTAAATCTTATCCGCTTCAACCACCAGTCCCGGTTCCATCGCTCCGGGAATCTGATTTGAGCCATCGGTGAAAATAATCAGAACATTGTCCCATGATTCGTCAAAGGTATAGGAATAAAGTCCGTCTTCACCAAGCTCACAGGGAACGCCGGGCCACGGGGCTGCCTGTTTTACCGTACCGGTGCTCTCGTCATAAACATAGGCGCTGATTGTGTCCTTCCAGTCGTCGGGCTTACGGAAATATACCGTTGTGCCCGATTCAACGCTGCGCTTGCCCTGAACGGTAAAGTAAAAACTCATGACGGATAGAACATTGCCGCTTCCGTCCTCCGATTTGAGTGTCAGCTTTAAGGGCTTTCCGTTTTCGGCACCGCTTCCTATTTCCAGCTTGTCGCCGTCGCTGAAGGGCTTATACTCGCCGCCGTCTACGGAAAAGAATGTCTTTCCCGCGTTTTCCGCTCTTAAGGTAACGGTCACGGGCTCGTTTTCGGTAAGAATAAAGCCATCGGTATCCACACACATTGCTCCCAAACGATCCTTTTCAACATACCCCTCGTTATAAAGAACAACCGCGCTTTCGGCAAAGACAAGCCCGCTCAGGACTCCGTTTTCAACGGTAAATTCCGTTTCGCCACTTATCCTGTCCACATATTTTCCGTCGGGAAGGGAAACGGCGTTGCTGAGCGTATAGCTGTATCTTCCGCCGTTTACGATCACAAGTCCCTTTGAGCCGCGTTCGATAAGGAGAACGCTTTCCTCCTCATCGGCGTTAAAAAGCTTTTCCGTTTCCCCCTTCATGGCGGTTCTGAAACGGTTTACTTCCGTCACGGTATCGTCCTTATAGAAGGGATTGCCCATAGCGCCTATATGATTCATGGTGCCCCACATATTGCCCGACGTATTGCCGTAGGGTCTGTCAAAAAACAAAGGGGTTCCCTTCTCTCTTGCGGCAATTACAGCCCAGCCCAATATTACCTGCTTATCGGAAAGGGAGCCGGACGTGCCGTCGTTGCAGTAATTATCGTGAGATTCTACCCATGTGACCGCAGTGGGATCCTCCGTATTGATTTTAAGGTCGGTAAGGGAGGCGGCGTTTAACTTTCGGGAAGTTACGGCGTTTCTTACCGCCTCGCCGTATGCGCTGGCTGTGGTTCCGCCCACCGCTTTCTGGTATTCCTCAATCTTTTCCCCGTCTCCCTGAAGCACTTCCCCGTAGTTGAAAATACGGTTGGCTTCGTTTATCTCGGTGGTTACCCTTTCCCAGAAATTGTTTTTTTCTGAATTGGGGTCGGTAGGGTCGGTGGGAAGACCTATGTGCTTTGCGGTATCGTACCTGAAGCCGTCGACGCCGCAGGCTATGCAATCGTTCAGATATTTTATGAAATAATCCTGAAAATCCTTGTTTTCGGTATTTACGTCGGGGAGACCTCCCATCTGGCCAGTGGTACATTCAAGGCGGTCGGACCAGTTAACGATTTCATTTTTTCCGTTGGCGTGATAAAGCTTATCCAGCCCGCCTACCGCGTCGATAAGTCCCTGACCCACGCTTTCAAGATCGGGGGTGGTATGATTCGGTACCACGTCCACTATCACCTTTATGCCATATCTGTGCGCTTCTTCGCACATTGCGGCAAACTCTTCCCTCGTGCCCAACTGATAGTTACCGATAGTCCAGTCGGTGGGCTGATAGTGATAATACCACTTTCCCTCACCGTTAAGCTGCATTCCGCCGTTTCCTCCGACCACACACTCGTTTGCGGGAGAGGTCTGAATAGCCGTAAAGCCGGCGTAGGCTATGTCACGCATACTTTCTTTTATGGTATTGAAGGATTGGCACCACGCGTGAAAAATAACGCCGTCCGTGATTTCCGAGACCGCTTTTCCGTCCGCGCCTTCGTTATTACCGTTTCCTACCGAGCATGCCGACGAGAAGAGAGCTATTATAAGCGCCGTCGTCAAAGCCGCTGCCGAGTTGAAGAATTTTTTCATTGAGCTTTTCATGATGTCCTCCGTTTTATTGATGACAAGCCGTGAATCTGTCTGCATAGAAATAGTGCGTGTATTATCAATGGATCCTATAATATATTATACTTGTTTTAAAAAATTTTTCAATATATAAATGCCATCCGGAAAAAATTTTTTAAAAATCCGAAACCTTAACGCCTTAAAAAGCGATATATAGGGTGAGAGACAAAAATCTCATATCAAAAATTCCGGAATGAAAGGAACTGTTATGAACAGCATTGAGGACAAGGACATTGTGGAAATGTTTTTGGCGCGAAACGAGAACGCCATTGCCGAAAGCAGAAAAAAATACGGCGCGAAGCTCCAAAGGATATCATATAACATAACCGCCGACCGCTCCGCCGCCGAAGAGGTGGAAAACGACACTTATTTTACGGCATGGAAAAGTATCCCACCAAAGGAGCCGTATACTTATTTTTATGCTTTTCTGGCGAGAATAACGCGGAATATTTCACTGAGCATTTGCCGCAGCAGAAGCAGGCTGAAAAGAAACGCCCATATTGTTGAGCTGTCAGAGGAAATGGAGCAGTGTATTCCATCGGACGAGAATATAGCGGACAAGCTGGACGGCGATATTTTAGCCGAAAAGATAAGCGGATTTCTGATGACGAAATCCGAAGAGAAACGCGGAATTTTTATGCGCCGCTATTGGTTTTTGGACTCGATGGAAAGCATATCCAAGCGCTTCGGTCTTAAGGAGAGCAATGTAAAAACCGTATTGTTCAGGCTCAGAAACGAGCTGAAAGAGTATCTTGAAAGAGAGGGTTACAATTTATGAGTTTAAACGGAGATAAAATGTTAGAGAAAATGTCCGATGTGGATGAAAGTCTGATAGTTGGAACGGACGAAGCCGGAAGGACAAAAAAGCTTTTTCTTAAAGCCGGAATAATTACCGCGGCAGCCGCTGCGGCTGTTGCGGTTGGTCTTAACCTTATACCGCGTCAGATTGATTCAGGTCTTCCGGAGCTGCCTAAAATAGCCGTGTCGGAAAATATATTGCCCGGCGGAATGGGCTTCGAGGGTTTAAGCGCCTCTCTTGTGGAAAAGGAAAAGACCAATCTTTTGGGTCAGAATTTTAAAATAAGGGAAATGCCCGTATATAAAACATATTCCGCCGATCCCGACGTTGATAAAATAAAGACAAGATTCAAGGAGCTTACGGATTATTTTAATCTAGACTATGACGATCTTGAAATAATGGAAGATATTACCGACGAGGAGTCCCTCAGGGCGCAGTTTGAAGAAAACGGAGTTCCAGAGGAGGAGATAGAACGCATGCTGAAAATTTCGCGTATAAACACGCATATTTCATCGTATCTGCGTGATGATGATCGCAAGTCGCTTATTTCAATAAGCATAAATGCCGTAATGGGAATTGATATATCCTTTTACGTACCCGAAAACGATGATGAAAAATATTTCGGCACCGTGCTTCCTTCTGAATATCGTTTCGGTGACGATTCCACGCCGGAAGAGCTTGAGGCGGCGGGAAGGTATCTTCTTGACAAATACGCCGATATTATTGATATGAAAAATCCCGAAGTACTTTCCGATCCCGATTATGACGGTTATGTAACATTCTACGAAAGAGGGGAAAACGACGCGGAGAGTATCGCCAACCAGAGCATAAAAACCGTAAGCTTCGGCGGAAATAACAATAAGGTCGATATTATAAGAATAAACGACGGTTATAAATGCTGTGAAAAAATAGCGGACTATCCGATTATTACGGTGGATAAGGCAGCGGAACTTCTCCAAAGCGGAAATTATCTGACGTCGGTTCCCTACGATTTAAAGGGAGATGAGGAGATCGGATTTGTCGAGCTGATTTACAGGTTCGGAATAGGATATGAGACGGCAATGCCTTTTTACCGGTTTCTTGTGCTTATTCCGGAGGAAGAATTTCAGAGGGACGAGAGAATTTACGGAGGGTATTATGTGCCTGCCGTAAGGGAGGAGTACTTGGAGAATATGCCGCAGCCCGCGATATCGTTTAACGGAGGACTTATAAAAAAATAAAATTCGGGGGTAATCTCCATTTTTCATTACAAAAGGCTTATTATAAATATGTAATATTGCGCGTTATATTATTATACTATCTTTTTTGTATAACGTAATAAATTTATTCTTTTTTTGTTAATGTTGATAACCTTTTAAAATAAACGCATTTATAAAAATAAAACAAAGGGATTGCCCGAGGTAAGGCTTCATAAAGAAGTTAAAGACAAGGCAGGCCACAACGGTCTGTCTTGCCTTTTATTCTATACAGTGTAACCCACTATGACGCTTTCGGGGAAAGTGCCCGTGGGAGAGAGCGATAAATTGGAATTTATAAAATAAAATGTTTCTTCATTAGTGCATACAAGGTTTGTTTATCATCATCAAGTAATAGAACCTCTTTTTTTAGAGCATAGTGATGAGCAAACTCGGTATCTATGTATGAGTGATTGTTAATTAATATTGCATTTTTATATCGTGGTCTCACATGCAAATGCAAATGAGGATTTGGTGTTGCTTCTTTGTAAAAGTTATTCAATAAACAACTCCAATTACTTAATTCAGCTCCTAATATGTCCTTATAGATATATTCTAATCTATCTATAATTGTTTTTAATTCAATCCATTCAGAAATATCCAGTTCTGAAAGACTTCCACAATGCCTATTCAACACCAAAATACATCTACCTACATAATCCTGTACATCTGCTAAATAAACAGACCAATGTAATGATTTATGCAGTAGCCATTCGTATTCTTTATAATCACACCATTCGCACATACTTATCATTTACACCTCCAAATTGCAATTTGTTGATGAGTTCATTATAAAGCACCACCCGCTGAAAAGCAACTTCTTTCCAGCGGGTGGTGGCTTCTTTACGGGAGTTGCCCCGAAGGCAGTCCCTTTGTTTTGCAAATTAATCCTTACTCGGTTCCAATATAGCGTAATTACCATCGTCGCGCTTGTAAACTACGTTGATTTCACCCGTGTCGCCGTTCTTGAACATAAAGAAATTATGATCCAGCATGTTCATTTGTAAAATAGCCTCCTCTTCATTCATAGGGCGAAGGGTAAACTTTTTGCGCTTTACTATTTCGTAGCGACTCTGTTCCTCTATCGTCTCGCTCTCCTGAACGTCAAAAGCGTTGGCTTTGAGTCTTTTTTCAACTTTAGTTTTGTTCTTTCTTATCTGACGGATTATTTTATCAACGCAGGCGTCGAGAGCGTCGTTCTTGTCTTTGGCTCTTTGCTCCGCGCGGAAGATCAAATTTTCGTATTTAACGGTAAGCTCGATTATAATATCGTCTTTGAGAGTAGATACCGTGAGCTTTGCGTCGGCTTCGTCGCCGAAAAAGCGGTCAAGCTTTGTCAGCTTCTTGTCGGCGTACTCGTTAAATGTCTGAGGAACCTGCATTTTCTTAGCTGTAATTTGTAATTTCATAACCTTTCCTCCTTTAAAGTGAGAACATAAGTAAAATATATTTGCAGTAGAGTTGTCCTCTTGTACATATTATAGCATAATTTTAAAAAAAATGCAATGCTTTTGCGCAAAATTAACAAAAAATAAAAGGGGTAAATTTCGCCCGCATACAGAGGAGGGAAGCGAAAAGGATTTTATGGCGAAATTTATAATTCATCTATACTGAGTTTAAAAAGCAAAAAGAGACTGCCGCAAAACGCCAGTCTCGAAAAAAATAAATACATCAGCTCTTTAAAGCTTTTTTACCGATATCCTTACGAAAATGCGCCTTTTCAAAGGAAATTTCCCCAACTGCCGAATATGCGTTATCAAGCGCATTTTTTAAGCTGTCGGCAGTGGAAACTACTCCTAAAACTCTTCCTCCGGATGTGAGGAATTTTCCGTCTTCAAGCTTTGTTCCCGCGTGATATACAAAAGCGTCCTTATTTTCCCGCTGTCCTTCTTTGTTAAGTCCGCTTATTTCTTTTCCCATGTCGTATTTTTCGGGATAACCGCCGCTTGCCATAACCACGCAGGCGCAGGACTTATCGCTCCACTTTACGTCAAGCGAATCAAGCTTTTCTTCCCATATCGCTTCCATAATATCCACAAGATCGGTTTCCAGCAAAGGAAGTACCACCTGTGCTTCCGGGTCGCCAAAACGGCAGTTATATTCGATCACCTTGGCGCCGTTTGGGGTGAGCATTAAACCGAAGTATAGACATCCTTTAAATGGTCTGCCCTCTTTTTCCATTGCCCTTACGGTAGGGAAGAAAATTTTCTCCATACACTCCGCCTGTTTTTCGGCGGTATAAAGGGGATTAGGAGCAATGGTGCCCATGCCTCCCGTGTTTAGCCCTTTGTCGTCATCTAAAGCGCGCTTGTGATCCATGGAGCTAATCATAGGTTTTACTGTTTTTCCGTCGGTAAAAGCCAGGACGGTTACTTCGGGGCCGGTCAAATATTCCTCGATAACTATCTCGCTTCCGCTTTTTCCGAATTTTCCGTCAAGGAGCATTGATTTTACCGCGTTTTCCGCCTGTTCAAGGTTTTCCGCTATGATAACGCCCTTGCCCAACGCCAAGCCGTCGCACTTTATAACGGCGGGGAAGCTGTTTTTTTCTTTTATATAGGCAATAGCTTTTTCCGCATCGGTAAAGGTTTCGTATTCGGCGGTGGGGATTCCGTATTTTTTCATAAGCGCTTTGGAGAATACCTTGCTTCCCTCCAGAATAGCGGCATTGGCTTTGGGACCAAAGGTTTTGAAGCCCGCTTCGTTTAACTTGTCCACCATTCCCATTACCAGAGGATCGTCGGGAGCCACAAATACATAGTCGGGTTTAAGCTTTTCGGCAAGCTCAAGGATTCCGTCAATATCCGTCGCCTTTACGGGAAAGCATTCGGCAAGAGCGGATATGCCGCCGTTTCCGGGAGCGGCGTAAAGCTTATCGACTTTTTTTGAATGGCTTAAGGCGGTTATTATGGCGTGTTCGCGTCCGCCGCCGCCTACCGTTAAAATTTTCATTTTTTGTTTGTTCCTTTTAAAAATTTTTTAAGACTTGTTTTTAACCGCTTTTATAATAAGAAAGTTCGGTTTTATGTATTCCTTGACTATCGAGGGAAGCTTTTCCAGCGCCCAAGGCTTTGGCAAAGGCTCTTTTACATCGGTTATGATAAATCCGCTTTGTGCTACTGAAGTAAGTATTTCCCCCATGGGGCGGTGATATTTTGTAACCTCCTCGCCGAGCCAGTGTACTTTTCTTAACCCGCTTCGGTTATAGTCGGAAAAAGTGTAGGAAATCTTGTTTCCGTTTTCATCCAGGTTAAAGTGCCCCATATCCTCGTCTATCGGCGCGGTCATAATCGGGTGTTCCTGTGAGTATAAAAGAACACCGCAATCGTTTAGGAGATTAAAAATATCCTCCGTCAGCTTTTTAAAATTTTCGGCGTAATGAAAGGCGAGGGAGCTGTAAACAAGGTCGAATTTCATATTAAGGGAAGAGATTTCCGACATATCCATTCGCCTGTACTCAATATTGGGGTGGGAGGATTCTTTTTTTGCCACCGCGAGCATTTTTTCGGAAATGTCAATTCCTACGGCTTTATTTGCGCCTCTTTTAATAAAATCCAAACAATTGTAACCATATCCGCAGCCTATATCAAGAACGCTCTTGTCTTTCAGATCCGGAAGCATTTCTTCCATCGCCGGCTGTTCGAGAAGATTGTTATAACAAGTGTCACGTCTTCTCAGATTACGATAGCCGTTAAAAAAATTCTCGTTGTCAAAAATATTCTGCCTCACTTTGGTTCCTTTCATTGTTTACAACAAATCAGCGGGTTTTGCATTATTACTTACCCTGTAAAAATTTACCCAGCTTTTTGTCTTCAAAACGGATATGCGATATAAGTATTCCTATCTGATTGTTCAGTGCCGCAAGGTCGCTTATACTTGCTTCATCGGCGGGAATTTTTTCCACCACAGAGTTAAGGTCTTTTCTGTACTTGTCATGAAAAGCCTTATGGGGAGTGTATTCCGGATAATCGTTCTTTTGCTGAAGCTGTTCCTCGTGGGTAAAGTGTATTTTTACGTAGTTGGAAAGAAAAGATCCTGTTTTTTGTACCGAAGAACGCCCCTCGCCTTTGCTGCAGGCGTCCAACAGGTCGTTTACCGCTTTCAGCAGCTCACGGTGTTCTTTGTCGATAAGCGCGTTGCCCGTTTCAAGGTCTTTTGTCAGTTCGTATCTCATTTCGGTTTGTTCTCCTTTATGTCTTTATCAGTGGTGGAAAAGTCTTATTCCCGTAAACGCCATTACCATGCCGTATTTGTTGCAGGTTTCTATAACATGGTCGTCGCGTATTGAACCGCCCGGCTCGGCAACGTATTGTACGCCGCTTCTGTGCGCTCTTTCAATATTGTCTCCGAATGGGAAGAAAGCGTCCGAACCTAAAGAAACGCCGTTCATGGTATCAAGCCACGCTCTTTTTTCCTCCGCAGTAAATATTTCAGGCTTTGTCTTGAAAATATTTTCCCACGCGCCGTCGGCGATAACGTCCATATAGTCCTCTCCTATATAGTTGTCTATGGCGTTGTCGCGGTCGGGGCGGCGGATATTGTCCACAAACTGTAAATTCATTACTTTGGGTGATTGACGAAGCCACCAGTTGTCCGCCTTGGTGCCCGCAAGCCTTGTGCAATGGATACGACTCTGCTGTCCCGCGCCGATACCGATAGCCTGACCGCCGCAGGCGTAGGCTACGGAGTTGGACTGTGTGTATTTTAATGTTATCATGGATATTGCAAGGTCGATTTTCGCACTGTCGGGCAGGTCTTTGTTTTCGGTAACTATATTGCCGAAAAACTCATCGTCTATTTTAAGCTCGTTTCTTCCCTGTTCAAAGGTAATGCCGAATATCTGCTTACGCTCGATCTGTTCGGGTATATAATTTTCGTCGATCTGAATGACGGCGTAATTGCCCTTTTTCTTTGATTTCAATATTTCCAAAGCTTCGTCGTCGTAGCCGGGGGCGATGATTCCGTCGGAGACCTCTCTTTGAAGCATTTTCGCGGTGGAGACGTCGCACTTGTCGGAAAGTGCCACAAAATCGCCGTAGCTGCTCATTCTGTCCGCTCCCCTGGCTCTCGCGTAAGCGCAGGCCAGCGGGGACAGCTCGCCTAAATCGTCCACCCAGTAAATTTTCTTTAAGGTATCGGAGAGGGGAAGTCCTACCGCCGCGCCTGCGGGAGAAACGTGTTTAAATGAGGTTGCGGCGGGAAGTCCGGTGGCTTTTTTCAGCTCCTTTACAAGCTGCCAGCCGTTAAAGGCGTCCATAAAGTTGATATAGCCCGGTTTTCCGTTAAGGACGATTATGGGCAGTTCCTTTCCGTTTTCCAAAAAGATGCGGGAAGGCTTCTGATTGGGATTGCAGCCGTATTTTAATTCAAGTTCGTTCATTTTGTTTTTTCCTTTCATTCTACTTGTTTTTATTTACAATCCTGCTTTCGTATTTGCCCGTTTCAAGGTCAATGTATCGGGTAAACAAAGAAACCTTGTTGTCTTCGTTAAGGTTTTCCCAGACAAGCTTTGTAAAGCCATCCAAATCAAGGTCGGGTATTTCAAGTTTTTTCGGTTCGCCTTCAAATGAGGGGAGTGGATCGCCGTTTTCCTTATAGGTGTGTATAAATCTTCCCTCGCCCTTAATGGGATTGTTATAGGCGTAATTGTAACGAAGAACGGAGCCGGGATTACCGTCGTCGCTTTTTAAAATGCTTAAGGCGTAGTTCATTCCGTTGTTTTCAATGTGTACGATTCCCGAAATTCTCGGCGTGTAGTTGGGAGCGTCGTCTTCAAATTCTCTTGTTCTCAAACATTGCTCAAAAGTGAGCTGGCTATCCATTCCTTCGTATATTGTGTCAGTCTGGTCTCCGTTGGTGACAATGGTTTTGTTTCCCATTACGCGGACGGGGGCGTATATGATAAGATGGGGGTCAACCATTTTTGATGGATCGAAGGCCTGTGTGCGTATTCCTTCCCCTTCTTCCGCAAATATGCGGTTGCGGCTGTTTACGCTTCTGCCCATAATGAAATAGGCTATTACCGCCTTTTTTTCGTCGGGGGTTCTCCCGATAAGAATACCTCTGCCGTGGTATTCAAGGGAATTTAACTCTTCTTTGATTGTTTTGATTTTCATGGCTGATCCTCCTTATAAAATTCAGAATTTTCCCAGATAACATTTCGCGTTATATTTTATCGCAACTTTCCCGTTTTGTTCGTATTTTTCAAAAGCGCTTTTAAGCTCACGCATAAAGTCGGAAAAACCGGCGTCGGCTTCGCTTAGCGCGTAGGAACGGGAAAGAGTGTCGCCAATAAAGGCCGATTCGTCCATTTCAATGTTGTTTTCCGCGATAAAATACTCCGTTTCCGAAAAGTATTCGGTTTTCAAAAACATATCGCCTTCCTCGGGGCTTCTTTTTCCTACGTGCCCCGAATGAAAAGCGCCGCAGTATTTTTGGCATATTTCGTCCCGTAATCTTGAAATACCGCAGCCCGTGTAATTTCTTTCGTTGAAAATCACCGCCAATCTTCCGTGGAGCCTAAAAATGCGACCGCATTCTTTTTTGAACAGTTCCTCGTCAAACCAGTGGAACGCCTGTGCGGTGGTTACAAGATCGATTGAACTTTGTTCAATCCCCGTGTTTTCCGCGGAAGCGTTTATTACGGTTATTCCTTTGAGACGGCTTAATTTTTCCGACATATCTGGGTTCGGTTCCACCGCCGTTATTTTCCACGGCTTTTTCAGGAGACAGGCGGTAAACTTTCCCGTTCCCGCGCCTATGTCGGCTACGGTATCCGCGTTTGTCTTTTCGTAAAGCCAATCAATAAGACTGTCGGGATAAGACGGACGGTATTTATCGTAAAAATCGGCTTTTCCCGTGAATTTTTCCTCGTTCATCGTATACCTCCTTACCGTACTTCGTATTCCTTCAATTCCTCCTGAAACTCCTTATAGTCCTCTTCGCTCCAGTAAAACGTAAGCTCTTCCTCGGTATAATCTTTTCCGCTTGTATCCATAAAGTTTTCGCCCACGTCGTAGCCTAAGCGGTTAAGCACTTTTTCGGCAAACTCGCGAAAAAACATTCCTATTCCCGTAATTATATTTCCATCTTCCACAACGGGTTTATGCACAAAATGTTCTTTTTCCACAAAGGAAAAAGTTTCCGCCATCTGCATAAAATATCCCGACGTGAAATCCTTCCCTTTCAGCAGTCCCGCTTTTGAGAGGAGTATGGGGGAGGAGGAAATGGAAGCGATAAGGGTATTCGCTTCCTTTCCTCTTTTCAGAAAATCTATCAGCTTATCGTCGTACAGAGGAGCCAATGGAAAGATAGTTCCGGGGAGTATAAGACATTCATAATCGGAAACTTCAGCTTCGTCAACGGTTTTGTCGGGCATTATGGAAAAGCCTTCTTCGCTGGCGTACAGCTTTTTTTCCGAGGCAATGACGTCGATTTTCTCCTCAAACCAGACAGTCAGGCATGAGGTGAGACAGGTGATTTCCTGAAGGGAAAAGGTCGGGTAGATAAGTACTGCGTATTTTGCACTCATATAAACTCCTTTGCTACAATAAAATTACGGAGACCATGCGGTAGCCAATCGCAATGTAT